>NZ_JARKMU010000025.1:0-1396 GCF_037625995.1 Aminobacter sp. Piv2-1 | reverse complement strand
AGCGGTCTGGCACCTTCGAATGTCGCCTTTTGTGAAGGAAATCGGGCACCGGCAGGTGTACGATATCCTCCAAAGCAGGAAGCCGCGGGCCGCGAGCGGTGGCCTATGGGGAAAGCGGTTTCGCGAAGGCTGGCGGGTCGGTGCGATGTTGGGCGGAATGGGCCGTTTGAGGCCGCGGCGCGATACTCGGGAAGAGCCCGCGGCATGGATGTCGGGTAGGACTGGCGGTCTGGGCGAGCGTTGATGTGGCTGGCGATGTTCCCGGTACGAGCGGCACGAACGCCGGAAGCGGGGTGACCGCGTGGCGGGGGTGGGTCGAGCCGTGCGGGGTCATGGCGTGATGGTCCCGGTCGAAGTGCCGCTGTGCGGCGGGGCGCGAGGCCGGCACCAGCGTTCGAAGGTTTCGATGACGACCATGTGGCCGCCGCAGCATGGGCATGGCGGACGGGCATCCGGGGGCTCGGGTTGCACGTCGGTCGTTGCGGGCGGCGCGACCCCGAGCAGCCGGCGGACGTGGTCGAGTTGTGCCTTGCGGGTGGCACCGGCGAGCAGGCCATAGTGGCGGATGCGGTGGAAGCCCTTGGGCAGGATGTGGAGCAGGAAGCGGCGGATGAACTCGTCGGGGCTGAGCGTCATGACCTGCTGGCGGTCGACACCGCCGCGACGGTAATCCTTGTAGCGGAAGGTGACGCCGGTCTGGTCGAGGCGCAGGAGCCGGCTGTTCGAGATGGCGACGCGGTGGGTATAGCGCGACAGATAGGCGAGCACCGTCTCGGGGCCTGCGAACGGCGGCTTGGCATAGACGACCCAGCGCTTCTTCCTGACCGGGGCCAGGTGCCGCAGGAAGGTGCGCCGGTCGGCAAGGTGCGCGAGGCTGCCATGGAAGCCAAGCCGCCCGGCGTCGTACAGCCCCATCAGCCGGGTCAGGAACAGGCGGCGGAACAGCTTGCCGAGCACGCGGACAGGTAGCAGAAACGCCGGGCGTGACGAGATCCAGCGGCTGCCGTCTGGCGACAATCCGCCGCCCGGGACAATCATGTGGATGTGCGGATGATGGGTCATCGCCGAGCCCCAGGTGTGCAGGACCGCGGTGATGCCGATGCGTACGCCCAGATGCTTCGGGTCCGCGGCGATAGTCGTCATCGTCTCCGACGCCGCCTGGAACAGCAGGCCGTAAACCGCCGCCTTGTTCTGGAGCGCGATATCGGCGACCTCGGCTGGCAGCGTGAAGACGACGTGGAAATAGCCAACCGGCAGCAGGTCGGCCTCGCGCTCGGCGAGCCACGTGCGCGCGGCGGCACCCTGGCACCGCGGGCAGTGCCGGTTGCGGCACGAGTTATAGGCGATCCGCCAGTGCCCGCAGTCGGTGCAGGCCTCGACGTGCCCGCCCATGATG
>NZ_JARKMU010000024.1:0-2798 GCF_037625995.1 Aminobacter sp. Piv2-1 | reverse complement strand
TTGCGCAACGTCACGCTCGCCTCGATGGTGGCGATGATGGCGGGGGCCGACTTCATCAAGACCTCGACCGGCAAGGAAAGCGTCAACGCCACGCTGCCGGTCGGCCTCGCCATGGTCCGCGCCATCCGCGCCTATCACGAGCAGACCGGCACCCTCATCGGCTTCAAGCCGGCCGGCGGCATATCGACCGCAAAAGTGTCGCTCGACTGGCTTATCCTGATGAAGGAAGAGCTCGGCCGGCCCTGGCTCGAGCCCGAGCTGTTCCGCTTCGGCGCGTCCAGCCTTCTGACCGACATCGAACGCCAGCTCGAGCACCACGTCAGCGGCCGCTACTCGGCCAACCACCGCCACGCCATGGCGTGAGGCGATGGGCGCGAAAGCAACAGCCGTGGAGCTTCTTCGCACCCCCCTCTGGCCTGCCGGCCATCTCCCCCACAAGGGGGGAGATCGGCAGCTTCGTTCCCCACGCCTTTCCTCCAACCTCGGCGATTGGCGGCGACGTCAGCGCAGGCTGATCTCCCCCCTTGTGGGGGAGATGGCCGGCAGGCCAGAGGGGGGTGGGAAGGATCGCCGACCTCGCAACGAATTGCTGGGAACAGCCCGATGAACATCCTCGAACGATACCACGCCATGGACTATGCCCCCGCACCCGAGGCCCGCACGGAAGCCGATGCCTGGCTCTCGGGCCGCGACTTCGCGAAGGCGCTGTTCATCGCCGGCGACTGGCGCGCCTCACTGGACGGCAAGAGCTTCGAGACCGCCGATCCCTCGACGGGCAAGACGCTGGCCAGGATCGCCGAGGCGGGTGCCGCCGACATCGAGGCCGCCGTCGCCGCCGCCCGCAAGGCGCTGCCCAAATGGAGCGCCGCCTCGGGCTACGAGCGCGCCAAGGTGCTCTACGCCATCGGCCGCGCCATGCAGCGCCACCAGCGCCTGTTTGCGGTGCTCGAAAGCCTCGACAACGGCAAGCCGATCCGCGAGAGCCGCGACATCGACGTGCCGCTGGCGATCCGCCACTTCATCCACCATGCCGGCTGGGCCCAGGCGCTGGACAAGGAGTTCCCTGGCCGCAAGGCTGCCGGCGTCGTCGGCCAGATCATCCCGTGGAACTTTCCGCTGTTGATGCTGGCCTGGAAGATCGCACCCGCGCTCGCCACCGGCTGCACGGTGGTCTTGAAGCCGGCCGAGTTCACGCCGCTGACGGCGATCCTCTTCGCCGAGATCTGCGAGCGCGCCGGCGTTCCGAAAGGGGTCGTCAACATCGTCCAGGGCGGACCCGAGGCGGGGGCGGCGATCGTCAACCATCCCGGCATCGACAAGATCGCCTTCACCGGCTCGTCCGAGGTGGGAAAAATCATCCGCAAGGCGACCGCGGGCTCAGGCAAGAAGCTGTCCCTGGAGCTCGGCGGCAAGTCGGCCTTCATCGTCTTCGAGGACGCCGATCTCGACAGCGCCGTGGAAGGACTTGTCGACGGCATCTGGTTCAACCAGGGCCAGGTCTGCTGCGCCGGCTCGCGGCTCCTGGTGCAGGAGAGCGTGGCCGAGGCCTTCATCGCCAAGGTCAAGACACGCATGAGCCGGCTGCGCCTCGGCGCGCCCTTGGACAAGAACACCGACATCGGCCCGCTGGTCGACAGGACCCAGCTCGACCGGGTCAGGCGCCTGGTCGAGGAGGGCGCCAGGCAAGGTGCGGTCTGCTGGCAGCCCGACCAGGAGGTGCCCTCGACCGGCTACTACCACCTGCCGACGCTGGCGACGGGCGTGGCGCCTGCCAACATCCTCGCCCAGGAGGAGGTGTTCGGCCCGGTGCTCGCCACCATGAGCTTCCGCACCACCGAGGAGGCGGTCGAGCTCGCCAACAACACCCGCTACGGCCTTGCCGCCTCGGTGTGGAGCGAAAACGTCAACCTCGCCTTGCATGTCGCCCCGCAGCTCAAGGCCGGCGTGGTCTGGGTCAACGGCACCAACATGTTCGATGCATCTTGCGGCTTCGGCGGCTATCGCGAGAGCGGTTTCGGCCGCGAGGGCGGCAGGGAAGGGCTGGAGGAGTACCTGGCGCCCAGCGAGCCGCATGGCCCGGTGATCAAGCCGGCGTCGGCGCCAAAACAGGCCGCACGCGACAATGGCGAGACAAACGGCATCGACCGCACGGCAAAGCTGTTCATCGGCGGCAAGCAGGTGCGCCCCGACGGCAACTACTCGCTGCCTGTTCTGACACCCAAGGGCAAGCTCGTCGGCGAGGTCGGCCTCGGCAGCCGCAAGGACATCCGCGACGCGGTCTCGGCCGCCCGTGCCTGCAAGGCCTGGCCCGAGGCGACCGCCTACAACCGCAGCCAGGTGCTCTATTACCTCGCCGAAAACCTCTCGGGCCGCGTGGAAGAGTTTTGCGCCCGCATCTCGGAGCTGACGGGTGCCAGCCACAAGGCGGCAAAAGCCGAGGTCGAGCAGTCGATCGAGCGGCTGTTCTTCTACGCCGGCATGGCCGACAAGTTCGAAGGCCGGGTGCACCAGCCGCCGGCATGCGCAGTCACGCTGGCGCTCAACGAGCCCGTCGGCGTCATCGGCATCGTCGCCCCCGACGAGGCGCCGCTGCTCGGGCTCGTCTCGCTCGTCGCCCCGGCACTCGCCATGGGCAACACCACGGTCGTGGTGCCCTCGACCACCGCGCCGCTGGTCGCCACCGACCTCTACCAGGTGCTCGAATATTCCGACGTTCCGGCGGGCGCGGTCAACATCGTCACCGGCCACACGGCGGAACTTGCCGCCGTGCTCGCCAGGCACGACGACGTCGACGGCCT
>NZ_JARKMU010000023.1:0-2999 GCF_037625995.1 Aminobacter sp. Piv2-1 | reverse complement strand
TAGGTAACTTACCCTGAATACATAGGGGTAAAGTGGCGAACGCGGGGAACTGAAACATCTAAGTACCCGTAGGAAAGGACATCAACCGAGACTCCGCAAGTAGTGGCGAGCGAACGCGGACCAGGCCAGTGGCCTGCAGGAGACAAGCGGAACGACCTGGAAAGGTCGGCCATAGTGGGTGATAGCCCCGTACGCGTAATGCGACTGCAGGTCCTTGAGTAAGGCGGGACACGTGAAATCCTGTCTGAACATGGGGAGACCACTCTCCAAGCCTAAGTACTCGTGCATGACCGATAGCGAACTAGTACCGTGAGGGAAAGGTGAAAAGCACCCCGACAAGGGGAGTGAAAGAGTACCTGAAACCGGTTGCCTACAAACAGATGGAGCCTGAAATGGTGACATCGTACCTTTTGTATAATGGGTCAGCGACTTAGTGTGTCGAGCAAGCTTAAGCCGGTAGGTGTAGGCGCAGCGAAAGCGAGTCTGAACAGGGCGTTCAGTTCGACGCATTAGACCCGAAACCGAGTGATCTAGCCATGAGCAGGTTGAAGGTAAGGTAACACTTACTGGAGGACCGAACCCATAACTGTTGCAATAGTTCGGGATGACTTGTGGCTAGGGGTGAAAGGCCAATCAAACTCGGAAATAGCTGGTTCTCCGCGAAATCTATTTAGGTAGAGCGTCGACCGAATACCCCAGGGGGTAGAGCACTGGATGGGCTAGGGGTCCTCACCGGATTACCAAACCTAACCAAACTCCGAATACCTGGGAGTACTAGTCGGCAGACACACGGCGGGTGCTAACGTCCGTCGTGAAAAGGGAAACAACCCTGACCTACAGCTAAGGTCCCCAAGTTATGGCTAAGTGGGAAAGGATGTGAGGATCCCAAAACAACCAGGATGTTGGCTTAGAAGCAGCCATCATTTAAAGAAAGCGTAACAGCTCACTGGTCTAAATAAGGGTCTTTGCGCCGAAAATGTACCGGGGCTCAAGCCATACACCGAAGCTTAGGGTTTGCAGCTTGCTGCAAGCGGTAGCGGAGCGTTCTGTAAGCCAGTGAAGCCGTACCTGCGAGGGGCGGTGGAGGTATCAGAAGTGCGAATGCTGACATGAGTAACGTAAGGGGAGTGAGAGACTCCCCCGCCGAAAGTCCAAGGGTTCCTGCTTAAAGTTAATCTGAGCAGGGTTAGCCGGCCCCTAAGTCGAGGCAGAAATGCGTAGACGATGGGAACCACGTTAATATTCGTGGGCCTGTGGGTAGTGACGGATCGCACAAGTTGTCGGGTCTTATCGGATTGATCCCGGCAGCGGAGCGGTTCCAGGAAATAGCTCCCACTTATAGACCGTACCCGAAACCGACACTGGTGGACTGGTAGAGTATACCAAGGCGCTTGAGAGAACTATGCTGAAGGAACTCGGCAAATTGCACGCGTAACTTCGGAAGAAGCGTGACCCTTTTGCGGGCAACCGTAGGAGGGTGGCACAGACCAGGGGGTAGCGACTGTTTATCAAAAACACAGGGCTCTGCGAAGCCGCAAGGCGACGTATAGGGTCTGACGCCTGCCCGGTGCTGGAAGGTTAAGAGGAGAGGTGCAAGCTTTGAATCGAAGCCCCAGTAAACGGCGGCCGTAACTATAACGGTCCTAAGGTAGCGAAATTCCTTGTCGGGTAAGTTCCGACCTGCACGAATGGCGTAACGACTTCCCCGCTGTCTCCAGCATAGACTCAGTGAAATTGAATTCCCCGTGAAGATGCGGGGTTCCTGCGGTTAGACGGAAAGACCCCGTGCACCTTTACTATAGCTTTACATTGGCATTCGTAGTGGCATGTGTAGGATAGGTGGTAGGCTTTGAAGCCAGGGCGCCAGCCTTGGTGGAGCCACCCTTGAAATACCACCCTTATCTCTATGGATGTCTAACCGCGGCCCGTTATCCGGGTCCGGGACAATGTATGGTGGGTAGTTTGACTGGGGCGGTCGCCTCCTAAAGAGTAACGGAGGCGCGCGATGGTGGGCTCAGAACGGTCGGAAATCGTTCGCTGAGTGCAATGGCATAAGCCTGCCTGACTGCGAGACTGACAAGTCGAGCAGAGACGAAAGTCGGTCATAGTGATCCGGTGGTCCCGTGTGGAAGGGCCATCGCTCAACGGATAAAAGGTACGCCGGGGATAACAGGCTGATGACCCCCAAGAGTCCATATCGACGGGGTTGTTTGGCACCTCGATGTCGACTCATCGCATCCTGGGGCTGGAGCAGGTCCCAAGGGTATGGCTGTTCGCCATTTAAAGCGGTACGTGAGTTGGGTTCAGAACGTCGTGAGACAGTTCGGTCCCTATCTGCCGTGGGTGTAGGAATATTGAAAGGATCTGTCCCTAGTACGAGAGGACCGGGATGGACGGATCTCTGGTGGACCTGTTGTGGCGCCAGCCGCATAGCAGGGTAGCTATATCCGGACGGGATAACCGCTGAAGGCATCTAAGCGGGAAACCCACCTTAAAACGAGTATTCCCTGAGAACCGTGGAAGACGACCACGTTGATAGGCCGGGTGTGGAAGTGCGGCAACGCATGAAGCTTACCGGTACTAATAGTTCGATAGGCTTGATCGTTCTCATTCCTTATGTTCATCACCAGCGCTCACGCATGAGCGGCCCTTACAGGGCCTATGCTCCGCGAGGGCGCCGGACGACCGGCGACGCGCAGTCGCGCTTGCGGGCCTTGCCCGGAAGCCGATCGCAAACGTCGCCAAGGCACAAAAACAGCTTCTCGATTACATGCCTTTTGCCGACCTGGTGGTTATGGCGGAGCGGCTGCACCCGATCCCATTCCGAACTCGGCCGTGAAACGCTCCAGCGCTGATGGTACTTCGTCTCAAGACGCGGGAGAGTAAGTCGCTGCCAGGTCTGCCAAGGGCATGTAAAATCTTCTCAATACGATAAATGGCCCGCCAAAGGGACCAACGGGCCGCCAGTCTCGCAAGGATTGGGCGGCCCTTTCTGTTGG
>NZ_JARKMU010000022.1:0-7764 GCF_037625995.1 Aminobacter sp. Piv2-1 | reverse complement strand
TTAGGGCAGCCGTCAACTGTATCTTTGCGCGGAAGCTGTTGATCTGACTTCGAGATTCTCTGAAGGACACTTCTGAGTGTCCTTTTGCCGAGCTGCGGCGCCACTGGATAAAGCACAGTGTGCGGAGGGAGGTCGGCTCAGCGCGACTTAAATGAGTTACTGTGTTTCTGGGTCACTGACCGGACGAAGGAAAGTGCTTAGCGGGCAGCACCGCCCCAAGGCTGGCTGGCAGCGAGGCCGATGCCGGCGCTCACCTCGCACGCAGTCGCTTAATGTGATCCAGGATCAGCCTGTGATCATAGGGCTTTGCGAGGTGAGGGCCATCTTCGCAAAGATCCCCAGCCGTATCGGCAATCCGCTCTACGGCACCGGCGAGCAGAACCTTCACCTGTGGCATGGACTTGCGAACCCAATGCGACAGGTCAAAACCGCTCATATCACCAGGCAGCTCGACGTCGGATAGAACTACATCAATACTGAACTCCGGGTGCTGCAGAGCTTGCATTGCTTCCGCTCCGGTCCCAGCCTCGAGCACGCGAAAGCCACAATGGCGCAGGTACTCGGCTATTACGGTGCGGGTTATCACGTCTCCGTCGACGACGAGAATCGTCTCGGCTGCGGCTTCTTGCGTCATCATTGGCCCCGCTTTGCAGCGTCGCTATTCATGAACTCCACAATCGCCTTCGCGAGTTGATCGCCCGGCACCGGCTTCGAAACGAAGAGATCCATGATATCTTCATGTTTCTCCTTCGGCACGAGGTGGCCCGACATAACAATGATTCCTACCCCCGGCCGTTTCTCTCTCACGGCGCGCGCCACATCGAGGCCATCACGGCTGCCGGGCATTCGGACGTCAGTTAGGACGAGGTCTAGGCGAGCAGTGGATTGGAGGACTTCGATTGCCTCATCGGCGTTCCCGGCCTCAATCACCTGGTATCCCAAACGCCTAAGCTCATCGGCGATGTCGAAGCGGATAAGAGGTTCGTCCTCCGCCAAAAGCACCACGCGCGGATTCGCACGAGCTTCATGCTGGGGGGTGATCTTAGCAGCCATCGGCCACTCGCTGGCGAGAGACACCGTTGCCCATTCCCGTCCTCCCTTTGCGAAAGAACTCTCGGCAGGCGATTCTGTTCCTTTGTTCGCCCGTAGTCCGGTGGCGACCCTGATCTTCTTCGAGGCTCGCGGTATCGCGTCGAAATCCCCGTCCCCGATTAGGGCGTGCACGCAGCTTGATAGTCGCGCTAACATTGACATGTCCGCCCATCGTGCGATGGGGGCGCCCATTCGCGGGCGCCCCCCATCAGTGTTCAGTCACGCTGCCTAGCAGGTCTCGACCACACAAGGGCGTATCCGTCCTCATTCTCGACGAGGCTGGCGTAGATCGGAGCGGGGAAGCTCGGATCGTCGAGCTTGACCGAGTGGTACTCCCGGCCGGTCTCCTTGGCGGTCTTCTTCCAGCCGGCGCCGATCTCGATGGTGCCCGCGAGGGCGCGGAGGTCGGGCGACTTCTCGCTTTCCTTCTCGGAAACGACAAGGCGGGCCTTGATGTTGAGGTTGAGGGTCTTGATCACTCCGGCGAACGAGCCGTCTTCGTTGCGGTTGAAAGTGCCGATCTGAGTCATTTTGTCTTCTCCGTCTGCTGTATCAGGTCGCGACCATCGCGGCCTTGATGGCGATCGGAGAACACCGGGCGACCGACCCGCACCCGAAGGGCCGAAATGGAATGGAGGGCGGCGCGGAGCCGAGCTTCTTGCCTCGCGAGGAAGCCGCGCGCAGGCGACAGCCGAGCACGGCGGGGAAGAAGGTCGGCATTGCGCTGTTGCGGGATCGAGGTCGGGCTGAGCAGCAGCCGAACCCGGTGTGAGATACGCCAGAAAGAAAGGCCGCAATGGGCGCACCTCATGGAGCCCGATGGAGGAGAAGGCCTTGGCTCATGACGCCGAAATCCCCACGATGACGACATGCCGAGATCAGGCACCACCTCGCATCACGTCCGGCCGCTCACTGCGGTGATAAGGAAGGCGAGCCTCGCGACTTTGCTCTTAGGGGATCAGCTTACCGGCGCATCGCGATGGGCCGCGTGGTATGGGCGGGGAGTGTCACTGTTCAGCGTCGCGCCGTATCACCCTCTGGTGATCGCAGCAGCCTCGGGCGGCGCAGAGTGTCGACCTCCTTCGTCAACTGCGCGCTGCGGCGTTCGGCCCGATCGGCGCGACGTTCCGCCTCGATGGCGCGCCGCATGAGTCCGGCATTCTCGGTCGCAAGCTGTCGAATCTGCTGCTGCATATCTTCGATCACGTTGCGCTGTTCGGTGATCTTGTCTTCAATGGTGGTGACTTGGTCAGGCACGCGCTGCTGCTGGCGAGTTCGAATGAGCTCGTCGAGGATACCGCGGTGATTGGCGTAGATGGCGTTACGGCCGACGCCTGCCTCGCGTGCGAGAGCCGCGACGGTCAAACGCTGCGTCGAGGCGTCAGAGGGCTCCCCGGCTCCTCCGGTCAATCGATCCAGTGCGGCGCGCAGCTTCTCGGCCGTCGCCTCCATACGCCGGTCATGCGGGTTTGCGGCTGGCGACTTGGTTATGAGAAACCTCCGTGGCGGAAAGATCGGACAGGATGCGCTCGCACTCGGCGATGCGAGTTTTGGCTAGAACGAGGCTTGCCTCGTCGAGCCGTTGGTCGGCAATCAGGGCGAGATTGCGATCGAGGCGAGCCTGCCAGACGGGCCGGTGACGCTCGGTAACAGCGAAGTTCGCGCAGCTCATGCAGGTGCTCTCGGTGCGCCATAGCGGGTTGGGGCCGCGGTCGTCACCCATGCAGGCGGCGGTCTCGGCGCGATAGACGCAGTAGCCCCAATCGCAGACGCCGAGCCGCATACCGCTATCCTCGATGAGGAAGTCGACATGGGCGGCAAGCTCACCGTCACGGGTGCGGCCCCGGAAGCGCGATCGCGATGACAGCAGACGGCCGGCCTTGCCGCCGAGGCGCGAGGCGGTGAGCAGCTCCTCGAGAGCGGATCGCGTCTCTTCGAGGGTTTGGGCGTCCACGAGCTCGCCGAGATCGAAATCCGTGCCGACATAGGCGCTGTCGGTCATGATGCGGGTCACATGCCCGAAATGATGCTGGAGGGCATGAAGGCCGGTGCGGTCACGTTTGCCGACAAAGCGGGCGAAGGTCTTACGGCCCTGATGCGTGGTCAGGTGCCAGGGCGAGCCGTCCTCCTTGCGAGGCAGATCGATGAAGGGGGCAAACCGCTCGTTCAGGCGGATGACGAGGGAACTGGCGGTGATGACCTCCGGGGCACGACGGTCGACGATGCCGCTGCCGGCAAGGGAGAGCCAGAGTTCCGATCGCCCTGTCTCGGCGCGAAAATGCTCCGACAGCCGATGCAGAATCTCGATGGCGCGCAGGACGGGCGGCGGCGCTGGCCACAGATGCGGGGTTCCGGCTTCATTGGCGGCGGTCTTGAATATCCGTCCGCGGAGATAGGCAAACGCTTCGCTGCCATCTGCGGACGAGTGCTCTTCGATGCAGTTCGCCTCGAGCGTCAGGATCTCCGAGACCCGCGCGCCAACCAGATAGGCGATGGTGATGAAGCAAGCTTCCTGGATCCGGTTGATCAGCAGACGCAGATCCTTCGTCCGTGTCAGCGGTGGATGCCAGGGGGCCTCCTCGCCATCGATGGTGGAAAAGCGGAACGATGCGACGAGATTACGAACGGCCTGCCGGTGGGTGAAGAAGGAGCGCCCCTGATCATCCATACGGAACGGAACAGCCTGGTCGCGCAACGCAATGACGTCATCGGCCGGCTGACCGATCAACCGGATTGCCGCCGAGACGAGTGGAACGGCGATGGCGTCCGGCGTGAAGGGCAAGCGCCGAACGGTGTGGCCGCTGAATCCGGAAAACCGGCTGGCACGCTCATCGCCGAAGGGATGCTCGGGCGGCGGGAACGCGAGCTTGGACCTCTGCTGAAAGAGGGCGAGCAGAAGATTGGCATAGTCATGTCTGGTCCTCGGCCTGATCGGCGCGCCCGCATGCGTTCGTCGACCGGCGACGTGATGCATGAAACGCTCGGCAGCATCACGATCCAGTTCGTCGAAACCGTGCATGGTCTGTTCGGTCATCCATCGGATCAGGACGCGAAGCTTGAGCGCCGTCGTGACGAGCGACCGTGGCCGCGCTTGCCGACGGCCCGGCGGCGGATCGACGTGTAGCGACCATATGAAGGCGCGGGCATCGTGCAGCCACCGGTCCCATCGCTGATCGGTGAAACGGCTGCCATCCGGGAGTTCGAAAGCCCAGTCGATGAGAAGTTGATGGGATCGCAGATCCGGTCTCGCACTGTCGAAATACCATTGAGGGTCGGTCCAAAGCGACCGCGAGGACACGCGTTGCGGGAGATCGGGTCGGCTGAGGTTCCTGGTGCGTGCTGGCATGATCATTCCAGTTCCGGCAGGGCTGGCATGCCGGCGGCAAGGACGCGCGCCGCCTCATGCATATCCGTGGGGAAATCCGGCAGGATGTCCTGGGTGAGAATGCGCCATGACGGCGCGTAGAGGAGGTTCCAGCGCCGCGGATCGAGCCGGTCGCGGGCATGTTCGAACCGATCGATGGCGGCAAGAATGCGGGCCAGGTGCTCCGTGTCGAGGGGGATGACCAGGCCGGGGCACGCAAGGCATCCGCCGAAACGCGGGCACAGGCGCTCTGTACCGTCACGGCCGGGAGCGACGGGGGCAAGACAATCGTGGCCGAAGGGAACGGTGGCACGGGTCTCGGGGGATACTGGCGCCGGCGTGTTCCGGTCAGGTCCGCGCACCCAGGCGATCATCAGGTCTTGCAGGCGGGCAATCGCCTGGCGCTGGAGGCGCGTCGTCTCCTCGCTCCTGAGATAGGTCTCGGTCGTTGCGGCACTGGCGTGATTCAGGATCGATTGTGCCGCAAGAATGTCGCCGCCGGACGCACGGTAATGCTCGGTCGCGACGGTTCCACGAAACAGCGCGGGAGCAAAGCTGGCGATCGGCTCACGCGGCTTGCCGGGATGGGCCGCGTTCCACTCTTCGATGCGGCGGTTGGCGCGCTCCGTGAATCTCAGGATGGCCCGCCTGAGGACGGAATGTTCAATGACCTCGGTGCGGCTGCGCAGCGAGCGGCTGACGGGTTCCTTATAGACGCTGCGGGTCAGGAAGAGCCGATCCTGCTCGCTGGGCGGCGCCGTGGCCACGATCGGTTCGGTCAAGGCCAGCATCATCTCGATCAGGTTCGGCGCGGCGTACCGTCGGCGCCGATCGAACGACCGTCGCTGCGCCTTCTGAAGCCGGCCGCCGGTCTTGGCCTTGGTCCATTCGACAATCGTGCGATGTTCGTCGAGCGGGTGCGGAACGAGGCAGTTGCGGCGGATGTGGCGCAGCGGTTCCGGATTGGCGGCGGTCTGGATGGCGATCGCCAGGAAGAACGGAACGAGCGTGTCGGTGGTGATGTGGAAATACTGCGCCATGGTGCGGTAGCCGCCCCAGAACCTGACGAGCGTGCTGGACTTGATCCCGTGTTCTTCGAGAGCGGCCCTGTCGGGCATGAGGCCGCCTTCGATCCGGCTGATCCGCCATATCCATCGGTCGAGCCCTTGGCCGCGCAGCGTCTTGGGCGGGAGCTCGGAATGCCGGATGACCTCCTGCCCGTGTTGAAACCTCGCCCAGATCTCGTCGATCTCCCCATAGCTGGCGCGCAGGATCGCCTTGATCTGATCCGGAGGAAGCCGACGTCGCGGTTGTTGGTGGGTCCTCCTGCCGGGAAACGGGTTCCAGGGAATCTCCAGGTTGGGCGCGAGCGCACCCGGTCGATTGCGCTGGCACCATGTGAGCAGGGGTCGAAGGACATCGAAGGCGATGGCGTGCGCGCCACGGGGTGCGCGAGATGCCCCTTCCTTCTTCAGCCAGAGCACATACCGGCCGATGGCCGCTGTATCGAGATCGCCGGCCATCTCGATCATCCCGTCGTCTGCAATGTAGCGGGCAAAGCGGCGGATCGCTCCCCAGGTCGTTCGGCGCGTGGTCGGTCTCTGGCCTGCGCCACAAGCGCGGAAGGCGTCGACGAGAAGCCGGCGCAGATCGGCAGGCAGGCCGGATAGCTGATTGGGATCGAACCGCTGAGCGGCATTGCCCCACGCGTCGGTGAAAATGATCGCGTCGATGGGCAGGGCAGATGCCGAGGTCTCCGGCTGCATCGACGCAACCGGAAGCCGGCGGTCTATCGAACTCCTTCTACGGTCGGCCATGGGGCACCAGTTCGCCATAGAGATAGGCGAGGCTCTCGGCGAGCGTGTCGGCATGAAGCTCGACACAGCGCAAATAGATGGCCGTCGACTGGATCGAGGCGTGACCGAGGAGGACCTGCACGATCTTCAGCGGATTGAGGTCGGGCGCTGTCGCCGCCTGCTTCTGCAGGCGCACCAGCATCGTCATCGCAAAGGTATGGCGCAGCCAATGCCCCGATCCCGAAAGCCCTGCTGCCCGGAATGCCGCGCCGAACGCTGCAGAGAGTCTCGCTCGTGTTACGGGATCGCCCTTGCTGTTGAGGAAAAGCACCGCCGGCGCTCGGCAGCCGGGCCGGGCCTTGCGCAGCCGCTTGACGAGGGCTGCGCGCTCCTCTCCGACGTAACAGTGGGTACGGTCGATCAGGCGCAAGGGCGGATATACCGATCGCGGCCGGTCGCCCTTGGTGATGGTCAGTGGAATGCCAACGAGCGGATCCTGCTCGATATCGAGATGAGCAACCTCCGGCACCTGATGAAGCTGCAGGCCGCAAAGTTCCTTGCGGCGCATACCGGTTGCCAATGCCCACTCGGCGATCAGGCCATAGGGGGGGTCGAGATGCCGAAACAGGCATTGGAGCTGATCGACGCGAAGTGGCCTGGGCAGCCGCTCGGCTTCCGAGACCGTCAGGACGTTCGCCCTCACAACAGGCGGACGATTATCCAGATGCGCCAGCATGCCATGCCGGCGCGCCGATCGCAGCGAAACGTCGACATAGTCGAACGGCAGGGCGTCAATCAGCCCGCGCCGATGCGCCCATGAATAAAAGCGGCAGACCGTCCGGACGCGATCGTTGATCGTCGAACGGGCATAGGGACGGCCCGTATGCGGACTTGGCGCCGACAGCATCCTGTTGCGGTAAGCGGCGATCGTCCCCTCATCGGCGACACGCCAATCCAGCTCGCTCTGCTCCAGCGTGTCGAACCAGTCATGAAGATGCTCGCTGTAGGTCCGCACCGTCTCCGTTGCATGAGAGCGGCCGGGGATCGTGGAAAGCTCAAGCAGATAACTGAAGGCCGGCTCGACGATTGACATCTGTGCATCGAGCAAAATGGGAAATCCGACCGGAATCCCGTCAACACCGGCGATTGCCCGCACGATCGAAACCATCCCGCTCTCCGGAGGCAAGGCACCCGGAGGCGCAAAAGGACATAGACATTGTCCAGGTGCTTACACCGTCGATGAAACGGACAAATGACAGCACCTCCAAAAATAAACGGAGCGCCTACGGCGCGAGTCTTCCTTTTAATGCGAGGGGTTCCCCTCGCGCTCTCCCGTTCGCCACGTGGCAGGGGTGCAGGACTTGTCCTGCACCCCATGGAAAAGCTTGAGGTGCCGCCGCCGCGTCAAGCGTTGTCCTCGCTACGCTGCGGGAACGCTTGACCCGGACGTCTGTGTGCCAAGCTTACAAACGCCCCCGCTAAAGGACACTTCCGAGCACGTAACCTAAGCCG
>NZ_JARKMU010000021.1:0-21091 GCF_037625995.1 Aminobacter sp. Piv2-1 | reverse complement strand
GACGGACGTGACCGGCATCGTGACGCTGCCGGAAGGCACCGAGATGGTGATGCCGGGCGACAACATCACGGTCGACGTCGAACTGATCGTGCCGATCGCCATGGAAGAGAAGCTCCGCTTCGCCATCCGTGAAGGCGGCCGCACCGTCGGCGCCGGCATCGTCGCCTCGATCGTCGAGTAATCGACGCTAGCGGACTACAAGAGGGCGGCCTTCGGGCCGCCCTTTTTTTGTTTGTGCCCAGGACTGACGCCCCCATATCCCATTGGTTCGAACACCGGTGGAGGCCGCGGATGAGCAGAGAGGTTCCGAGTTTGTATGAATGGGCGGGTGGTGCCGATGCGCTCAACCGCCTGACAAGCGTGTTTTACGACAAGGTACGCAGCGATCCGGTGCTTGAGCCGGTCTTTCGCGGCATGTCCACGCAGCACCCGGCGCATGTGGCGGCTTTCATCGGTGAGGTGTTCGGCGGTCCGAAGAGCTACAGCGAAAAGCATGGCGGTCATCCTGCCATGATCAGCCATCATCTCGACAGGCACCTGACCGAGGAACAGCGCCGGCGCTGGATTTCACTCTTGCTCGACGCGGCTGACGAGGTGGGGCTGCCGGACGATCCGGAATTCCGCTCCGCATTCGTGGCCTACATCGAATGGGGAACCCGGCTGGCCAAGTTGAACTCGCAGCCCGGCACCAGTCCGCAACTCGACGAGCCGATGCCGCGATGGGGCTGGGGTGTGCCGGGAGGTCCCTACGAGCCGCCGGCCGGCGCCTGACGGGCGAGCCGCGCCGCTGCGCGCGGCAGGCGGCGACGACTGCTTCGATGGCCGAGCCATTTGAACTGTGGCACGCGTCAAGCGCAGCCCGCACTTTTTTGTTTTGGGCAGGCAAGTCGAAAAGTCGCGTGGTTAGATTGCCAGAAGTCAGGCCGTCGCTAATATAGGCTGTAATTACATGTATCGTTGGGGGGCGATGCAATTGGCAAAGCTACTTTGCTCGTCCACCGGACGGCACCGGCTGCTGGCTCTGGCCACGCTTCTTCTTGTGCAATTCATGACTGGGATGGCGGCAGCCGCAAAGAAGGCTGAGCCGGTGATCGGCGACATCGATCAGCCGATGCAATTTGCCATCGTGCGAAGCAACAATTCCGGTTGCGAGCCTATCTGCCCGCAATGGATATGGGCGCGCGGGGCGATCGAGCCCGGTACGCCGGCCGTATTCAAGCGCTTTCTGAAGAAGGTTGGAAAGTTGAAGCTGCCGGTGGTGCTCAGTTCGCCCGGTGGCGACATCGACGCAGCTCTTGCTATGGGCCGCATGATCCGTGAGCGAAATCTGGATACCGGTGTCGGCACCGCATATCTCACCGGCTGTCCCGCCGGCGAACGGGATTGCTTTGCAAAGCAGAAACAGGCTGGGGTCTATTTCGGCGTCATCATTGCAAACAATGTGTATTGCAATTCGGCTTGCCCGTTGGTTCTCGCGGGCGGAGTCCGGCGCTTCGCCAGCGGCTGGGCTTATGTTGGCGTTCATCAAATTACGACCACGTACACGAGGGAGCGAATATTCTATCGTGAGAAGTACAAGATCGTCCGCGGCAAGAAGCGTGTGACGGAGAAGAGGATCGTTGGTCGCAAGACCCTTGGCAGCTACCAGTCGACAAAGCTTCCCAAGGCGACGGAGAGAAAGGTGCAGGCCTATCTCAAGGAGATGGGAATTGCCCGATCTTATCTGGCAACAGCCCAGGGGACACCGGCTGCCGACATGCGAAAGCTTGATCAGTCGGAAATGCTTGGCATGAACCTGGTCACCGGCGATGCTTCCGTCGGCGAGCTCGCGCGCGGGGGCCTGTGCGATGCGCTCCCGCTGGCAGGCAACTGCGTAGATATTTCGGGCAGAGGCGGCGCCGCCGAGGCTGTTTCATTTTTGCCGCGACCAGCAACTGGCCAGACGTCCGAGCCAATGCGTTTCATCGTCGTTCAAGCGGACAAATCCGGATGCGATGCCCGTTGCCCAGCATGGATATCAGCGGAAGGTAGGGTCGACGACAAGACTCCTGCGCTGCTCGACGAGACATTGAAGAGTCTCGGCGGACGGAAGTTGCCGCTGGTGGTCTCTTCAACTGGCGGCAATTTGGATGCCGCGCTCCGGCTCGGTCGAGCGATACGCATGAGCGGTTTGGTCGTCGTTGTCGGTCGGACGGATGTTGTCGATTGCGGATCGGATGGACGAGGCTGCGCGAGCAAGCCCGCCGGAAACGCCCGCTACCGGGGTGGGGCGAGTTCGCGCAGCGCCGTCTGCACGGCGGAATGCACGATCCTCCTTGCAAGTGGCATTCAGCGCCTTGCAGGGCAATTTTCTGCCATCGGCTGGAAGGGGGCTCCGACGGCTGAGCAGATCGAAACTCACTTCAAGGAGATGGGTGTCAATCCGAGGTTCCTCTCGGAAGGGCCGTGGGAGCTTCTGGACGAGCGCGGGCAGTGGCGACTGTTCAGAATGAATCTTCTCACCGCGACACTCGGGGTCGAGGCCGTCGTCGAGGGCCGGGAATGCAAAGGTCAGCCGGCGCCCAACTTGTGCTACACCCCGCCGACCTGACGTTCAGGCTCCATCGCCGTCCATGCCCGAAGCGCGTCGAATTTCAGGCGTCGTCACGCCGCAATCGAATTGCAGGGTGCAGGGCAGGAGGAGGGACGCCATGCTGATCGCGCATCTGCCGGCGGGCTACATCATCGGATCGTTCTTTCGAAACAAGGCGCCGCAGGCGCGCGGCGCAATGCTATCGGCGCTGGTCGGCAGCGTGGCACCCGATTTCGACATTGCGTGGTTCTTGTTCGTCGACAATGGCGGCGCCCACCATCGCGGCTACCCGACGCACTGGCCGCTGTTTTGGGCTTTGGTCGCGGCCGTCGTCGTGCCGCTCATTGCGCTGTCGGCGCCGCGCTGGAAGGCTGCGGCAACAGTCTTCTTCCTTGCCGTTCTGTCCCACATGATTCTCGATTCAGTGACGGCGCCGATGCATTGGCTGATGCCGTTCGACGAGCGGGCGGTGGAACTCGTACCCGTCCCGGCTGCCTATCCGCACTGGGTCCTCAGTTTCGTTCTGCATTGGACCTTTGCGCTGGAGATAGCCATCTGCACTATGGCGGCAACAATTGCTGCGAGAGATTTCAGACAGCGCAAGCCTCTCGGACGCGGCATGTGATATGTCACTGAAATTTGTGCAGGCACACAAGGCACATGAGCGGGCAGGGGCAGGGCCCGCTGCGCAGTCTTGCCCTGTGAATGTTCGCAACATGCCGCAAAGCGCTCTTTACAGACGCCGTGGAAATCCTTAGGAAGCCGGTGCTGCGCAATTGATGCGCGGCGCAATGCACGGGCATAGCTCAGTTGGTAGAGCGGCGGTCTCCAAAACCGCAGGTCGTAGGTTCGAGCCCTGCTGCCCGTGCCAGTCTTGCCAGAATTCGCTGGTTCAGGCATAAGAGACTTTCTATAGCTGGGACGGGACGACTGGATGGTCCCGATGCAGCGTTCAATCGTAGAGGAGATTCCTGCCACTTGCGTGGAAAGAGAATCGTCTCTATGTAGGCGAAACAGACACGCGGCGCGTGGGGCTGGGAATCCGGCTTTACGCGCCCGATATGCATGGGCGAAATGTTTGCGCCGATTCGGTGCGAAAATTTCGATCCTGTTACATCTCCCGGTCACGGGATCATCCAGAAGTCCGGTTTACGGACGTTGAAAGCAGAGCGGCTCATGGCGAAAACCAACCCCTTCACCTTCCTGCAGCAGGTGAGGTCGGAAACGGCGAAGGTTACTTGGCCCTCGCGGCGCGAGACGATGATCTCCACGGTCATGGTGCTCGGCTTCGCCGCTGTAGCGATGATCTTCTTCTTTGCCGCGGATCAGCTGATGGCGTTCGCCGTCGAGCAGCTCCTGGGCATGGGTCGCTAAGACCGCGAATACGGAGAACTTCTGAGATGACTGCGCGCTGGTACATCGTCCACGCTTACTCGAACTTCGAAAAGAAGGTCGCCGAGGACATCGAGCACAAGGCCAAGCAGAAGGGCCTGAGCGACCAGATCGAGCAGATCGTGGTGCCGACCGAGAAGGTCGTCGAGGTCCGTCGCGGCCGCAAGGTAGATGCCGAGCGCAAGTTCTTCCCGGGCTATGTGCTGCTCAAGGCCAACCTGACCGACGCGGTCTTCAGCCTCGTGAAGAACACGCCGAAGGTCACTGGTTTCCTTGGTGATTCCAAGCCCGTGCCGATCACCGAGAGCGAGGCGCAGCGGATCCTCAATCAGGTCCAGGAGGGCGTCGAGCGTCCCAAGCCCTCGGTCACTTTCGAGATCGGCGAGCAGGTGCGTGTTTCCGACGGTCCGTTCGCGTCGTTCAACGGCTTCGTCCAGGAAGTGGACGAGGAGCGGGCCCGCCTCAAG
The DNA here is from genome assembly GCF_037625995.1 of Aminobacter sp. Piv2-1. Taxonomy (NCBI): domain Bacteria; kingdom Pseudomonadati; phylum Pseudomonadota; class Alphaproteobacteria; order Hyphomicrobiales; family Phyllobacteriaceae; genus Aminobacter; species Aminobacter sp. Piv2-1. The sequence continues at coordinate 16,660 of NZ_JARKMU010000021.1, read as the reverse complement.
GTGGAAGTTTCGATCTTCGGGCGCGCGGTGCCCGTCGATCTCGAATTCGGTCAGGTCGAAAAGGGCTGATCGAAGTGTCCGTCGCCTCCTGGGGTGACGGGCGCGCCGGGCGCATGCCTGGCGCAAGCATGGTGGGAGAGGAAGCGGCTTAGCCGGTCGCCGATATCGCACCACCGAACTGCAACCGCCGAAAACATATCGGCACAACAAAGGCAGGTAAGAGATGGCTAAGAAGATAGCAGGCCAGCTCAAGCTCCAGGTTTCCGCGGGTTCGGCGACGCCGTCGCCCCCGATCGGTCCTGCGCTTGGTCAGCGTGGCATCAACATCATGGAATTCTGCAAGGCGTTCAACGCGCAGACCCAGGAACTCGAGAAGGGTTCGCCGATCCCGGTCGTGATCACCTATTACCAGGACAAGTCGTTCACCTTCGTCATGAAGACGCCGCCGGTGAGCTACTTCCTGAAGAAGGCCGCCAACCTGAAGTCGGGCTCGAAGGAGCCGGGCAAGGTCAAGGCTGGCCAGATCAGCCGCGACAAGGTTCGCGAAATCGCCCAGGCCAAGATGAAGGACCTGAACGCCAACGACGTCGAAGCGGCCATCAAGATGGTCGAGGGCTCCGCCCGTTCGATGGGTCTGGAAGTGGTGGGCTGAGATCATGGCTAAGATTGCAAAGCGTGTTGCCAAGTCCCGCGAGGGCATCGACCCGAACAAGGCCTACGGCCTGTCCGAAGCGCTCGGGCTGCTGAAGGCCCGTTCGACCGTCAAGTTCGACGAGACCGTCGAAGTCGCCATGAACCTCGGCGTCGACCCGCGCCATGCCGACCAGATGGTCCGCGGAGTGGTCAACCTGCCGAACGGCACCGGTCGTACCGTCCGCGTCGCCGTGTTCGCCAAGGATGCCAAGGCTGACGAAGCCCGCGCAGCCGGCGCCGACATCGTCGGTGCGGAAGACCTGGTCGAGATCGTCCAGAAGGGCCAGATCGATTTCGATCGCTGCATCGCCACCCCGGACATGATGCCGCTGGTCGGCCGTCTCGGTAAGGTGCTCGGCCCGCGCGGCATGATGCCGAACCCGAAGGTCGGCACCGTGACCACCGACGTCGCGGCCGCGGTCAAGGCTTCGAAGGGCGGCGCCGTCGAGTTCCGCGTCGAGAAGGCCGGTATCATCCACGCCGGCGTCGGCAAGGTCTCGTTCGACGTCAAGGCGCTGGAAGAGAACGTCCGCGCTTTCACCGACGCGGTCAACAAGGCCAAGCCGTCGGGCGCCAAGGGCGTGTTCGTCAAGAAGGTGTCGGTCACCTCGACGATGGGCCCGGGCCTCAAGCTCGACCTCACGACGCTCGCTGCGTCCTGATAAGTTGAATTTGGATCGGTCGCCAACGACCTGATCCAGAAAAGAATTCCGGGCCTCCGGGCCCGGATATCGGAAGTTGGAGACAGCTTCCGAAATCCTGTCCGAGATTGCAGGCGGTCCAAGCGACCCTTGGTCCTTAATTCGAATGGGCCTGCATGAGACGGGTGAAGACCAGACAACGGAGCCGTCGGCTCCAATGAAAGGTTCGAACCGTGTTTGCCTTTTGCCAGCTGTCGCGGGCGAAAAGGGGACAGGATCCTCGAGCGCCGTTCGGGTGATCCGGAACTTCTGGATTGCTCGCCCGGCAAAAGGCAACCCGACCGCCAGCCCCGCAAATGGGAGGCGGTCAACTGGAGATAGGCAGTGGACAGAGCGGAAAAACGCGAACTCGTCACGGGCCTGAATGACGCGTTCTCGAACGCAGGTTCAGTCGTCGTGGCCCACTATGCCGGTATCACCGTCGCGCAGATGAACGATCTTCGTGTGAAGATGCGTCAGGCCGGCGGCACCGTCAAAGTCGCGAAGAACCGTCTCGCCAAAATCGCTCTTCAGGGCACGGAATCCGAAAGCATCATCGATCTGTTCAAGGGACAGACGCTGGTTGCCTATTCGGAGGATCCGATTGCAGCGCCGAAGGTCGCGTCCGACTTCGCCAAGACCAATGACAAGCTCGTCATTCTTGGTGGTTCGATGGGCAAGACCGCGCTCGACGCCGACGGTGTTAAGGCACTCGCCACACTGCCGTCGCTCGACGAGCTGCGTGCAAGGCTGGTTGGAATGATTTCCACGCCGGCAACCCGGATCGCCCAGGTCGTCAACGCGCCGGCAGGTCAGCTTGCCCGCGTCTTTGGCGCTTACGCCCGGAAGGACGAGGCGGCATGAGGCCGTTCCTCGCTATCATCAACACACGTTCGAACTGATTGAAGGAATAGTAAAATGGCTGATCTCGCAAAGATCGTTGACGACCTGTCGGCCCTGACCGTCCTCGAGGCGGCTGAGCTGTCGAAGCTGCTCGAAGAGAAGTGGGGCGTTTCCGCTGCTGCTCCGGTGGCTGTCGCCGCCGCTGCCGGCGGTGCGGCTGCTGCTGCTCCGGCTGAAGAGAAGACCGAGTTCGATGTCATCCTGGCTGCTGCCGGCGACAAGAAGATCGAAGTCATCAAGGAAGTCCGCGCCATCACCGGCCTGGGCCTCAAGGAAGCCAAGGACCTCGTCGAAGGCGCTCCGAAGCCGGTCAAGGAAGGCGTCTCGAAGGCTGACGCCGAGAAGCTCAAGGCTCAGCTGGAAGCAGCTGGCGCCAAGATCGAGCTGAAGTAAGCACGGTTTCGGTGGGCGGCCTCGTCGCCGCCCACCGGCTCCCGTGTTCGGGGGATGAGAGGGAACCTATTTCCTGAGGGCCGGGTTGCGGCTTTCAGGAAACGGGTTTTCGCCCGTTTTGGATAGGCCGCCGAGGCGGCTCGTATGCAAGGTGAGCAGTAGCGAAGCTCACCCCAAGAAGGCAGCAAGGAGCGACGATGGCCCAGACCCAGACTTTCAATGGCCGCAGACGCGTACGCAAGTTCTTCGGAAAGATCCCGGAAGTTGCGGAGATGCCGAACCTGATCGAGGTTCAGAAGGCATCCTATGACCAGTTCCTGATGGTGGACGAGCCCAAGGGCGGTCGTCCGGACGAAGGACTGCAGGCCGTTTTCAAGTCGGTCTTCCCGATTTCCGATTTCTCCGGCGCGTCGATGCTGGAATTCGTGAAGTATGAATTCGAGGCACCGAAGTTCGACGTCGACGAGTGCCGTCAGCGCGATCTCACCTTCGCCGCGCCGCTGAAGGTGACGCTGCGCCTGATCGTGTTCGATATCGACGAGGACACCGGTTCGAAGTCGATCAAGGACATCAAGGAGCAGGACGTCTACATGGGCGACATGCCGCTCATGACGTCGAACGGCACCTTCATCGTCAACGGCACCGAGCGTGTCATCGTTTCCCAGATGCACCGTTCGCCGGGCGTCTTCTTCGACCACGACAAGGGCAAGTCGCACTCGTCGGGCAAGCTGCTGTTTGCCGCGCGCGTCATCCCCTATCGCGGTTCCTGGCTCGACATCGAGTTCGACTCGAAGGACATCGTCCACGCTCGTATCGACCGTCGCCGCAAGATCCCGGTGTCGTCGCTGCTGATGGCGCTCGGCATGGACGGCGAAGAGATCCTGTCGACCTTCTACAACAAGATCACCTACAAGAAGTCGGGCGACCACTGGCGCATCCCGTTCTCGGTCGATCGCTTCCGCGGTCTTAAGGCCGTTGGCGACCTCGTTGACGCCGACACCGGCGAGATCGTCGTCGAAGCCGGCAAGAAGATCACCGCCCGCCAGGCCAAGCAGCTTGCCGAGAAGGGCCTCAAGGCCATCAAGGCGACCGAAGACGATCTCTTCGGCAGCTACCTCGCCGAGGACATCGTCAACTACGCCACCGGCGAGATCTATCTCGAGGCCGGCGACGAGATCGACGAGAAGACGCTGAAGGTTCTGCTCTCGGCCGGCGAGGAAGAGATCAACATCCTCGACATCGACCACATCAACGTTGGCGGCTACATCCGCAACACGCTGACGGTCGACAAGAACGAAAGCCGTCAGGACGCGCTGTTCGACATCTACCGCGTCATGCGTCCGGGCGAGCCGCCCACGCTCGAAACCGCCGAGGCGATGTTCAATTCGCTGTTCTTCGACGCCGAACGCTACGACCTGTCGGCCGTCGGTCGCGTCAAGATGAACATGCGTCTAGAACTCGACGCCGCCGACACCGTGCGTGTGCTGCGCAAGGACGACATCCTGGCCGTGGTCAGGACGCTGGTCGAGCTGCGCGACGGCAAGGGCGAGATCGACGACATCGACAACCTCGGCAACCGCCGCGTCCGTTCGGTCGGCGAGCTGATGGAAAACCAGTACCGCGTCGGCCTGCTCCGCATGGAGCGCGCGATCAAGGAACGCATGTCCTCGATCGAAATCGACACGGTCATGCCGCAGGACCTGATCAACGCCAAGCCCGCGGCTGCCGCGGTGCGCGAGTTCTTCGGTTCCTCGCAGCTGTCGCAGTTCATGGACCAGACCAACCCACTGTCGGAGATCACCCACAAGCGTCGTCTCTCGGCGCTTGGACCTGGCGGTCTGACCCGCGAGCGCGCTGGCTTCGAAGTCCGCGACGTTCATCCGACGCACTACGGCCGTATCTGCCCGATCGAGACGCCGGAAGGCCCGAACATCGGTCTGATCAACTCGCTGGCCACCTTCGCGCGCGTCAACAAGTACGGCTTCATCGAGAGCCCGTACCGCAAGATCGTGGGCGGCAAGCTGACCAACGAAGTCGTCTATCTCTCGGCCATGGAAGAGGCCAAGCACTTCGTTGCCCAGGCCAACGCCGAGCTCGACGCCAATGGCCACTTCGTCGACGAATTCGTCATTTGCCGTAACGCCGGCGAAGTGATGATGGCGCCGCGCGAAAACGTCGATCTCATGGACGTTTCGCCGAAGCAGATGGTGTCTGTCGCGGCCGCGCTGATCCCGTTCCTGGAAAACGACGACGCCAACCGCGCTCTGATGGGCTCGAACATGCAGCGTCAGGCCGTGCCGCTGGTGCGCGCCGAGGCTCCGTTCGTCGGCACCGGCATGGAACCGATCGTCGCCCGTGACTCGGGCGCTGCGATCGGCGCACGCCGCGGCGGTATCGTCGATCAGGTCGACGCGACGCGTATCGTTATCCGTGCGACGGAAGATCTCGAAGCGGGCAAGTCTGGCGTCGACATCTACCGCCTGATGAAGTTCCAGCGTTCGAACCAGAACACCTGCATCAATCAGCGTCCGCTGGTGCGCATGGGTGATCGGGTCAACAAGGGCGACATCATCGCTGACGGTCCGTCCACCGATCTCGGCGATCTGGCCCTCGGCCGCAACGTGCTCGTCGCGTTCATGCCGTGGAACGGCTACAACTACGAGGACTCGATCCTGCTCTCCGAGCGTATCGTGGCCGACGACGTCTTCACCTCGATCCACATCGAGGAGTTCGAGGTCATGGCCCGCGACACCAAGCTCGGGCCGGAGGAAATCACGCGCGACATTCCGAACGTTTCGGAAGAAGCGCTGAAGAACCTCGACGAAGCCGGCATCGTCTACATCGGTGCGGAAGTGCAGCCGGGCGACATCCTGGTCGGCAAGATCACGCCGAAGGGCGAAAGCCCGATGACGCCGGAAGAGAAGCTTCTGCGCGCCATCTTCGGCGAGAAGGCGTCCGACGTCCGTGACACCTCCATGCGCATGCCGCCCGGAACCTACGGTACGGTCGTCGAAGTGCGCGTCTTCAACCGCCACGGCGTGGAGAAGGACGAGCGCGCGATGGCGATCGAGCGCGAGGAGATCGAGCGTCTCGCCAAGGACCGCGACGACGAGCAGGCCATCCTCGACCGCAACGTCTACAGCCGTCTGAGCGACATGCTCATCGGCAAGGACGCGATTGCCGGACCGAAGGGCTTCAAGAAGGGCTCGACGCTCGCCAAGGAGACGCTGGACGACTATCCGCGTTCGCAGTGGTGGCAGTTCGCCGTCGAAGACGAGAAGATGCAGGGTGAGCTTGAAGCTCTGCGCGGCCAGTACGACGACTCCAAGAAGCAGCTCGAGCAGCGCTTCATGGACAAGGTCGAGAAGGTGCAGCGCGGCGACGAGATGCCGCCCGGCGTCATGAAGATGGTCAAGGTCTTCGTCGCGGTGAAGCGCAAGATGCAGCCCGGCGACAAGATGGCCGGCCGTCACGGCAACAAGGGTGTCGTGTCGCGCATCGTTCCGGTCGAGGACATGCCGTTCCTCGAAGACGGCACGCATGCCGACATCGTGCTCAACCCGCTGGGCGTGCCTTCGCGCATGAACGTCGGTCAGATCCTCGAAACCCATCTCGGCTGGGCTTGCGCCGGCATGGGCAGGAAGATCGGTGAGCTCATCGAAGCGTACAAGCAGAGCGGCGACATCAAGCCGCTGCGCCAGACGATCGAAAGCATCATCCCCGACAACGACCGCAACGAGCCGGTCCGCGACTACGACGACGAGTCCATCGTTCGCCTCGGCGATCAGATGAAGCGCGGCGTCTCCATCGCGACCCCGGTGTTCGACGGTGCGCACGAGGCCAACATCAACGAGATGCTGACCCAGGCGGGCCTGCACACCTCGGGCCAGTCGCAGCTGTACGACGGACGTACGGGCGAGCCGTTCGACCGCAAGGTGACCATGGGCTACATCTACATGCTCAAGCTTCACCATCTGGTCGACGACAAGATCCACGCCCGTTCGATCGGCCCGTACTCGCTCGTCACCCAGCAGCCGCTGGGCGGCAAGGCGCAGTTCGGCGGTCAGCGCTTCGGCGAGATGGAGGTCTGGGCGCTCGAAGCCTACGGCGCGGCCTACACGCTGCAGGAGATGCTGACGGTGAAGTCGGACGATGTCGCCGGCCGCACCAAGGTCTACGAGGCGATCGTCCGTGGCGACGACACCTTCGAGGCAGGCATCCCCGAGAGCTTCAACGTTCTCGTCAAGGAAATGCGTTCGCTGGGCCTCAACGTCGAATTGGAGAACACCAAGGTCGACGAGACTCAGCACCGGTTGCCCGACGCGGCCGAGTAAGCACTAGAGGCGCGCCGCGGGTTTTGCCCGCGGCGTAGCCGCAGGACATGATCCCGAAGCGAGCTTCGGTCCGATCATGCCCGGCGATGAGAATTCCTCGGCCCAGAGCCGACACGTATGGCGGGCGCCTAGGCCCGCACCCGATGCAAAGGGGCTTTCGAGGGCCCCGAAAAGGAGAACGGCATGAACCAAGAGGTCATGAATCTCTTCAACCCGCAGGCGCCTGCGCAGGTGTTCGATTCCATCCGGATTTCGCTCGCCAGCCCCGAGAAGATTCTGTCCTGGTCGTTCGGCGAGATCAAGAAGCCGGAGACGATCAACTATCGTACCTTCAAGCCGGAGCGCGACGGCCTATTCTGCGCCCGCATCTTCGGCCCGATCAAGGACTACGAATGCTTGTGCGGCAAGTACAAGCGCATGAAGTACAAGGGCGTCATCTGCGAGAAGTGCGGCGTCGAAGTCACGCTGTCGCGCGTCCGTCGCGAGCGCATGGGCCATATCGAACTGGCCGCGCCCGTCGCCCACATCTGGTTCCTGAAGTCGCTGCCGAGCCGCATCGGCACGCTGCTCGACATGACCCTCAAGGACATCGAGCGCGTTCTCTACTTCGAGAACTACATCGTCACCGAGCCGGGCCTGACCGCGCTGAAGGAGCACCAACTCCTCAGCGAGGAAGAGTACATGCTCGCCGTCGACGAGTATGGCGAGGACTCGTTCACCGCCATGATCGGCGCCGAGGCCATCCATGACCTGCTCGCCTCGATGGATCTCGAGAAGATCGCCGGCGACCTGCGTTCGGAGCTCGCTTCGACGACGTCGGAGCTCAAGCAGAAGAAGTACCTCAAGCGCCTCAAGGTGGTTGAGAACTTCATGGAGTCGGGCAACCGTCCCGAGTGGATGATCATGAAGGTCGTGCCGGTGATCCCGCCGGATCTGCGCCCGCTGGTCCCGCTCGACGGCGGCCGCTTCGCGACCTCCGACCTGAACGACCTCTATCGTCGCGTCATCAACCGCAACAACCGTCTGAAGCGCCTGATCGAGCTCCGTGCGCCGGGGATCATCATCCGCAACGAGAAGCGCATGCTGCAGGAGGCCGTCGACGCTCTGTTCGACAACGGCCGCCGCGGTCGCGTCATCACCGGTGCCAACAAGCGTCCGCTGAAGTCGCTGTCCGACATGCTCAAGGGCAAGCAGGGCCGCTTCCGCCAGAACTTGCTCGGCAAGCGCGTCGACTACTCGGGCCGTTCGGTCATCGTGACCGGTCCGGAGCTCAAGCTGCACCAGTGCGGCCTGCCCAAGAAGATGGCGCTCGAACTGTTCAAGCCGTTCATCTACGCGCGTCTCGACGCCAAGGGTTACTCCTCGACCGTCAAGCAGGCCAAGAAGCTGGTCGAGAAGGAAAAGCCGGAAGTCTGGGATATCCTCGACGAGGTCATCCGCGAGCATCCGGTGCTGCTGAACCGCGCGCCGACGCTGCACCGCCTGGGCATCCAGGCCTTCGAGCCCACGCTGATCGAAGGCAAGGCAATCCAGTTGCACCCGCTCGTCTGCACGGCCTTCAACGCCGACTTCGACGGCGACCAGATGGCCGTCCACGTGCCGCTGTCGCTCGAAGCGCAGCTCGAAGCCCGCGTGCTGATGATGTCGACCAACAACATCCTGCACCCGGCCTCCGGCGCGCCGATCATCGTGCCGTCGCAGGACATGGTCCTCGGTCTCTACTATCTCTCGATCGTCAACCAGAACGAGCCGGGCGAGGGCATGGTGTTCGCCGACATGGGCGAGCTCCAGCACGCGCTCGAGACCAAGGCCGTGACGTTGCACGCCAAGATCAAGGGACGCTTCCGTACGGTCGACGCTGAAGGCAAGGAAGTGTCGAAGATCTATGACACGACGCCTGGCCGCATGATCCTCGGCGAACTGCTGCCGAAGAACGTCAACGTGCCTTACGAGACCGCCAACCAGGAGATGACCAAGAAGAACATCTCCAAGATGATCGACACCGTCTACCGCCACTGCGGCCAGAAAGAGACGGTCATCTTCTGCGATCGCATCATGGCGCTCGGCTTTGCGCATGCCTGCCGCGCCGGCATTTCGTTCGGCAAGGACGACATGGTCATCCCTGACACCAAGCAGGGCCTGGTCGAGCAGACCGAGGCGCTCGCGAAGGAATACGAGCAGCAGTACAACGACGGCCTGATCACGCAGGGCGAGAAGTACAACAAGGTCGTCGACGCCTGGGCCAAGTGCTCGGAAAAGGTCGCCGACGAGATGATGGCGCGCATCAAGGCGGTGGAGTTCGAGGACAACGGCCGCCAGAAGCCGATGAACTCGATCTACATGATGTCGCACTCGGGTGCCCGCGGTTCGCCCACCCAGATGCGCCAGCTTGCCGGCATGCGCGGCCTCATGGCCAAGCCGTCGGGCGAGATCATCGAGACGCCGATCATCTCGAACTTCAAGGAAGGCCTCACCGTTCTCGAGTACTTCAACTCGACCCACGGCGCCCGCAAGGGCCTGGCCGACACCGCGCTCAAGACGGCGAACTCGGGTTACCTGACCCGTCGTCTCGTCGACGTGGCGCAGGACTGCATCGTCAACTCCGTCGACTGCGGCACCGACAAGGGCCTCACCATGCAGCCGATCGTCGATGCGGGCCAGATCGTCGCTTCGCTCGGCCAGCGTATCCTCGGCCGCACGGCGCTCGAGGACATCAACCACCCGGTGACCGGCGATCTGCTGGTGCAGGGCGGCAAGCTGATGGACGAGCGCGACATCGAGGTCATCGAGAAGGCCGGCGTTCAGTCCGTCCGCATCCGCTCGGCGCTCACCTGCGAAGTCAAGGTCGGCGTCTGCGCGGTCTGCTACGGTCGCGACCTGGCCCGCGGTACTCCGGTCAACCAGGGCGAGGCTGTCGGCGTCATCGCCGCGCAGTCGATCGGCGAGCCGGGCACGCAGCTCACCATGCGTACCTTCCACATGGGCGGTACCGCGCAGGTGGTGGACTCGTCGTTCCTCGAAGCCTCGTATGAAGGCACCGTGCAGGTCCGCAACCGCAACGTGGTCCGCAACTCCGACGGCAACCTCGTGGTCATGGGCCGCAACATGGCGATCCTGATCCTCGACGAGGCCGGCAAGGAGCGCGCCACGCACCGCGTCACCTATGGTTCGCGTATCTTCGTGGACGACGGCGACAAGGTGAAGCGCGGCCAGCGTATCGCCGAGTGGGACCCGTACACCCGTCCGATCCTCACCGAAATCGAGGGTCGCGCGGCGTTCGAGGATCTGGTCGACGGCATCTCGGTTCAGGAAACGGCCGACGAGTCGACCGGCATCACCAAGCGCGAGGTCATCGACTGGCGGTCGACGCCGCGCGGTTCGGACCTCAAGCCGGCGATCGTGGTTCAGGACGCCAAGGGCAAGGTCGGCAAGCTGTCGAAGGGCGGCGACGCCCGCTTCCTGCTCTCGGTCGAGGCCATTCTTTCGGTCGAGCCGGGCGCGCATGTGAAGCCCGGCGACGTGCTGGCGCGTATCCCGATGGAAAGCGCGAAGACGAAGGACATCACCGGCGGTCTGCCGCGTGTTGCCGAACTCTTCGAGGCGCGTCGTCCGAAGGATCACGCCATCATCGCCGAGATCGACGGTACGGTCCGCTTCGGCCGCGACTACAAGAACAAGCGTCGCATCATCATCGAGCCGCATGACTCGACGCTTGAGCCGGTCGAATACCTGATCCCGAAGGGCAAGCCGTTCCATCTCCAGGACGGCGACGCGATCGAGAAGGGCGACTACATCCTCGACGGCAACCCCGCGCCGCACGACATCCTGGCGATCAAGGGCGTGGAAGCTCTCGCTTCCTACCTCGTGAACGAAATCCAGGAAGTCTACCGACTGCAGGGCGTGTCGATCAACGACAAGCACATCGAGGTCATCGTTCGTCAGATGCTGCAGAAGATCGAAATCACCGCACAGGGTGACTCGGTCTACATCCCGGGCGATCACGTCGATGTCATCGAGTTCGACGAGATCAACGATCGCCTGATCGAGGAAGGCAAGAAGCCTGCCGAAGGTCAGCCGGTCCTGCTCGGCATCACCAAGGCATCGCTGCAGACGCCGTCCTTCATCTCGGCCGCTTCCTTCCAGGAAACGACCAGGGTGCTGACCGAAGCTGCTGTCGCCGGCAAGACCGACATGCTGCAGGGCCTGAAGGAAAACGTCATCGTCGGTCGCCTGATCCCGGCCGGCACGGGCGGCATGATGAGCCAGATCCGGCGCATCGCCACCTCGCGCGACGAGCTGATCCTCGACGAGCGCCGCAAGCTCTCGGGCGCGGAAGTGGCCGAGCCGATCCTGACCGATATGGTCAACGCCGCCCAGTAACGGGTGTCGCGATCACGAAATAGAAAAGGGGCCCTCGCGGCCCCTTTTCTTTTTCTCCCCCGTCCTCTTCATCCGGCTGTCAACTGCGCAGGCTACCAGCACCCCAACTGGAAACTGAAGGTGACGACCATGAAGACCCTGTTTGCCTCCGCCGCCGCTGCACTTGCCATTCTTGCCCCGGTTCCGCAGGCCTCCGCCGGAGGTCTCGGCAAGCCGGACCTGCTCGGCGAGATCGTGCTGCCCACCGGGCTGAAGCTTGGCGGCATCGAGTTTGGCGGTATTTCGGGATTGGACTACGACGCGGCGAACGAGCTTTTCTATGCCATTTCCGACGACCGGTCGGAGAAGGCGCCGGCGCGGTTCTACGTGCTGAAGCTCGCGATCGACGACAAGGGCGTGCATGGCCTGGATGTCGTTTCGAGCACGCCTCTGCTCGATGCCGCAGGCAAGCCCTTCGCCACCAAGGACGTCGACCCGGAGGCGATCCGCTTCAACGCGGCCACCGGCACCTTCTACTGGTCGAGCGAGGGCGATCTTGGCGGCAAGCCGGCTGTCCGCGAAAGCCGCACCGACGGCACGCTCGTACGCGAATTTTCGCTCCCCGAGGCCTATTTGCCGAATGCCGACAAGACCCGCGGCGTGCGCAACAACCTGGCGTTCGAGGCCATGACGATCTCGGCAGACGGCAAGACGCTGCTGGTCGGCACCGAAAATGCGCTGGTCCAGGATGGCGACAAGGCGACGCTTCAGGCCGGCAGTCGCTCCAGGATCCTTGCGCTGGACATCACCAACGGCGAGGTCATGGGCGAATACGCCTATGAAACCGGTCCCATCTTCGCCAAGGCGACCCAGGATCCGTTCTGGAACGACAATGGCTTGTCTGAGTTCATCGGCCTGGGCGACGGCGAGCTGGTGACGGTCGAGCGCTCCTTCGCTCTCGGCGTCGGCAACCAGATCAACCTTTTCCGCGCCTCGCTCGCCGGAGCAGCGGATGTAAGGGACGCGGCGTCGATTGCCGGCGCCACCGTGACGCCGCTTGCCAAGGAGCAGGTGCTGAAGCTGGACGAGGGTGATTTCGGTCTCGACATCGACAACATCGAAGCGATCAGCTGGGGCCCCGAAGTTGGCGGGCGCAGGACGCTGGTCATTGTGTCGGACAACAATTTCAATCCCAAGCAGTTCACCCAGTTCGTGGTCTTCCAGCTGGACGACGCAACCAACTGAGCCCCCTGCCGCAGGTGAGGACATCGGCGGCAGGGGCAGGTCGGCTGAGCGCCTTCAGTTGGGCTCGTTGAAGGTGACGATGGAGACTTCGCCTTCGAGGGCGCCCTGATAGGCAGAGATGTGGGGTTCGTCGTCGGGCTCGCCCTGCATGTCGCCGATCTGGTCGAGTTCGGCTTCGGCATAACCTTCCTTGGCGAGCGCCTCGAGCGCCGAGCGCACCGCGGAATCATCGTCGGGGGCGACCAGCATGATGTGCACGCCTTCGGGCTGGCCGCCCTTGCGCCGCCAGACTCGCCCCGTGATGATCGTTACCGGGCGTTCTTCGTTGTCGTTCATGACTGATTCCTTGGTCCAGGTAGGTGGGCGAGGGGATTCGCCCCTGTTTCCCCGACTTTCGCACGAAGGTCGGGTGCAAGACAGGCTAAAGCGCGTTACAAACGAAGCATTAACCCTTGTCGCAGCGCAATAAAGTTGCGCTGGGCCGCCTGCGGCGCGGCAGAGCCCTTATTCCTTAAGGATTTTGGCGCTTCGGGGTTGACGCTAGGCGGTCATGCGAGTAGAAGCCGCGACGTCTGAGCCGATGTGAGGTTGGCTTTTCCGAGGCGACGCGCCTTGGAGTTTTCCTCAAACAGGGTTCGTTTTACGAGCGAAATGACATTTCTGTCGTGCATGAAGCGGTCTCGCTTCCTCTGCGGTTTGTTCGGGCAGGACCGCGCTTTGCGGTTTACGGCCCGAATTTGCGTATGGAAATGCCCAGAAATGTCGCTAGCAGCCGCCCCGAACGGGCTTGAGACACGGAATTTGAGAGACAAGAGGGTTTAATGCCTACCGTCAACCAGCTGATCCGCAAGCCGCGCATTGCGCCGGTGAAGCGCAATAAGGTTCCGGCCATGCAGGCCAACCCGCAGAAGCGTGGCGTTTGCACGCGCGTCTACACGACGACGCCGAAGAAGCCGAACTCCGCTCTGCGCAAGGTCGCGAAGATTCGCCTGACCAACGGCTTTGAAGTGATCGGCTACATCCCTGGCGAAGGTCACAACCTCCAGGAGCACTCCGTGGTCATGATCCGCGGCGGCCGCGTGAAGGATCTTCCGGGCGTGCGCTATCACATCATCCGCGGCGTGCTCGACACGCAGGGCGTGAAGAACCGCAAGCAGCGCCGTTCGAAGTATGGTGCGAAGCGTCCGAAGTAATTCGGGTTCTGCAGTTTGGGCGCTGCGCGAGGTTCTCCGCGTAATAGAGCGCCAGTCAAAGTTTGAGAGACAAGAGCTATGTCCCGTCGTCACAGTGCAGATAAGCGCGAAATCAACCCGGATCCCAAGTTCGGCGATCTGGTCATCACCAAGTTCATGAACGCCGTCATGTACGACGGCAAGAAGTCGGTCGCCGAGACGATCGTCTACGGTGCGCTCGACCAGGTGCAGGCCAAGACCAAGCAGGAGCCAGTTACCGTCTTCCACCAGGCGCTCGACAACGTCGCGCCGCACGTGGAAGTGCGTTCGCGTCGCGTCGGCGGTGCAACCTACCAGGTTCCGGTCGATGTGCGCCCCGAGCGCCGTCAGGCCCTCGCCATTCGCTGGCTGATCACTGCCGCTCGCAACCGCAACGAGACCACCATGGTCGACCGCCTCTCCGGCGAGCTCCTTGACGCGGCCAACAACCGCGGCACCGCCGTGAAGAAGCGTGAAGACACCCACAAGATGGCGGAAGCCAACCGCGCCTTCGCGCACTACCGCTGGTAAGCGCGAACGAACGACTGAGAGGCACCTCCCATGGCCCGCGAATATAAGATCGAAGACTACCGCAATTTCGGTATCATGGCGCACATCGACGCCGGCAAGACCACGACGACCGAGCGCATCCTGTATTACACGGGCAAGTCGCACAAGATCGGCGAAGTCCACGACGGCGCTGCCACCATGGACTGGATGGAGCAGGAGCAGGAGCGCGGCATCACCATCACGTCGGCTGCCACCACGACCTTCTGGAAGGGCCGTGACGGCAAGCAGCGTCGCTTCAACATCATCGACACCCCCGGCCACGTCGACTTCACCATCGAGGTCGAGCGTTCGCTGCGCGTTCTCGACGGCGCCATCGCGCTGCTCGACGCCAACGCCGGTGTCGAGCCGCAGACCGAGACCGTGTGGCGCCAGGCCGACAAGTACAACGTCCCGCGCATGATCTTCTGCAACAAGATGGACAAGATCGGCGCGGACTTCTTCCGTTCCTACGAGATGATCAAGAGCCGTCTGGGCGCCACGGCCGTTGCCGTTCAGCTGCCGATCGGCGCCGAGTCCGAGTTCAAGGGTGTCGTCGACCTGATCGAGATGAAGGCCTTGGTGTGGCGCGACGAGTCGCTCGGCGCTGCCTGGGATGTCGTCGAGATCCCGGCCGACCTGCAGGCAAAGGCCGAAGAGTTCCGCGAGAAGATGATCGAGACCGCCGTCGAAATGGACGAGCAGGCTCTCGAGAACTACCTCGAAGGCAAGATGCCGTCGAACGACGAACTCCGTGCGCTCATCCGCAAGGGCACCATCGCCGTCAAGTTCTTCCCGATGTTCTGCGGCTCGGCCTTCAAGAACAAGGGCGTTCAGCCGCTGCTCGACGGCGTCGTCGAGTTCCTGCCGTCGCCGATCGACGTTCCGGCGATCAAGGGCATCGACGCCAAGAACGAAGCAGAGATCGAGCGTCACGCTGACGACAACGAGCCGCTGTCGATGCTGGCCTTCAAGATCATGAACGATCCGTTCGTCGGCTCGCTCACGTTCTGCCGCATCTACTCCGGCAAGGTGACCAAGGGCGCTTCGCTCGAAAACACCGTCAAGGGCAAGAAAGAGCGTCTCGGCCGCATGCTGCAGATGCACTCGAACTCCCGCGCCGACATCGAAGAGGCTTTCGCCGGCGACATCGTCGCTCTGGCCGGCCTCAAGGAAACGACCACCGGCGATACGCTCTGCGATCCGCTGCACCCGGTCATCCTCGAGCGCATGGAATTCCCCGAGCCGGTCATCCAGATCGCCATCGAGCCGAAGACCAAGGGCGACCAGGAAAAGATGGGCCTCGCGCTCAATCGTCTCGCCGCCGAGGATCCGTCCTTCCGCGTCAAGTCGGACGAAGAGTCGGGCCAGACCATCATCGCCGGCATGGGCGAGCTTCACCTCGACATCATCGTCGACCGCATGAAGCGCGAGTTCAAGGTCGAGGCCAACGTCGGCGCCCCGCAGGTCGCCTATCGCGAGACGATCACGCGTTCGTTCGAGCAGGACTACACCCACAAGAAGCAGACGGGTGGTACGGGTCAGTTCGCCCGCGTCAAGCTGGTCTTCGAACCCAACACCGAGAGCGAAGAGTTCGCGTTCGAATCCAAGGTCATCGGCGGTTCGGTTCCGAAGGAATACGTCCCGGGCGTCGAGAAGGGCATCCGCAGCGTTCTGTCGTCGGGTCCGTTCGCGGGCTTCCCGATGATCGGCGTCAAGGCGACGCTCATCGACGGTGCCTACCACGACGTCGACTCGTCGGTTCTGGCCTTCGAAATCGCCTCCCGTGCAGCTCTGCGCGAGGCCGCTCCGAAGCTGGGTGTCCAGCTGCTCGAGCCGGTCATGAAGGTCGAGGTCGTGACGCCGGAAGACTACGTCGGCAACGTCATCGGCGACCTCAACAGCCGCCGCGGCCAGATCCAGGGTCAGGAGACCCGCGGTATCGCCGTCGTCGTCAACGCCATGGTTCCGCTGGCGAACATGTTCAAGTACGTGGACAGCCTGCGCTCGATGTCGCAGGGCCGTGCACAGTACACGATGCAGTTCGACCACTATGAGCCGGTGCCGACCGCGGTCGCTCAGGAAGTTCAAAAGAAATACGCGTAATTCCAAGGAATTGCAGCGGTTCGTTAATTCAACGCCCTTATCGGGCTAGCAGGAATGGAGACCTCACATGGCAAAAGGTAAATTCGAGCGTACGAAGCCTCATGTGAACATTGGCACGATTGGTCACGTCGACCACGGCAAGACGTCGCTGACGGCGGCGATCACGAAGTATTTCGGCGAGTTCAAGGCC
>NZ_JARKMU010000020.1:0-23372 GCF_037625995.1 Aminobacter sp. Piv2-1 | reverse complement strand
CAGAACCATCGATGCCCTGTGGAAGGCCATCGGTGACATCTGCAATCTCTTCTCGCCAACAGAATGCAGAAACTACTTCAACGCCGCTGGATATGGACTCATATGAAAGTCCGTCGCTCTAGACTTTCCTGATTGATGCGACTGCCTCGAGGCGCAGGCCTACGCCGCGAAGCTCTGCGCTTCCCCACCGTAGTAGTTGATGTAGCGGGCGCCGATTTCCTTGACCGGCATGACGACGAAGATGTCGGTCGTGCCGAAATCGTGGTCGATGACGCAGCCGTCGCCGATCTTGGCGCCAACACGGAGATAGCCCTTGACCAGCGGCGGCATGGCGGCGATGGCCGACTTGGCGTTGACCGCCTCGATCGGCATCAGGTCCATCGGGCAATAGCGCCCGGCCACGGCGCGGACGTCCCAGTCGGCGCTGGTGCGGCAGTGATGGGCGAGATAGGTGAGCGCCTCGGCATGCGCCGCCGGCACCGTGCCATGGAACGAGGCACAGCCGGTCATGACGTCGATGTCGTAGCGGTTGAGATAGGTCCAGATCCCCTGCCACAGCGCCTCGATGGTGCGCTTGGAGCGGTACTCGGGCAGGACGCAGGAGCGGCCGAGCTCGAGGAAGCGCTGGCCGGGATGGCGGGCGATGAGCTTGTTGAGCTCGAATTCGTCGTCGGAATAGAAGCCGCCGGCTTTGGTGGCACGCTCCTGCCGCAGCAGGCGGTAGGTGCCGACTATGCGGCGGTGGTCCGGACCGGCAAGCGCGGTGTCGAACACCAGCAGATGGTCGCAGATGTCGTCGAAACGGTCGGCGTCGCGCCGGTCGATCGAATGCAGCGCCTGCTTCCTGGCGCCGAGTTCGTCGAAGAACACGCGGTAGCGCACTTCCTGGGCCGCGGCGATCTCCGATTCGTCCCGGGCGAGGCGAACCTCGAGCGTACCGATTCGGCCGAGCGGCATGCCCGGCACAATCGGTGCGGCCACCACCTTGGTGCCGTTGGCTTTCTGGGCGTCACTGTCCGGCAAAGCTGTATGCACGGGTGATTCTCCTTCGAGCCATCCCTCCTGGCGCGGGGATACGGTGTCGGTGCTACAGGATTGTGACAGTATCGTGATCGATCGGCGCGGGCAAGACTTGCGGTCTAGGATCATCGCCTAGCCGGCTAGGAAAATCAGTGGGATGGCTGCTATGCGGCGGCGCGCTGTTCGACCAGATCGATCAGCGTCTCGGGGTCGAGCGGCTTGGTGACGAAGCCGCTGGCACCGTGCGCCAGCACGGCGTGGCGGGTCTTTTCCTGGCTGTCGGCCGACAGCACCAGGATGGGAACGGCGCCGAGGCCATGCTGTTCCTCGTAGCGGCGGATTGCCGAAATCGCGTCCAGCCCGTCCATCACCGGCATGTGCATATCCATCAGCACCACGTCGTAGCGGCGGCTGCGCCCAGCCCCCGTGACCGCCTCGACCGCTGCCCTGCCGTTGTTGACGACATCGATTCGGTGCCCGGCCTTGGCGAGCGCGGCGCGGGCGAGCATGGCATTGATGTCGTTGTCCTCGGCGATGAGCACCGACAACCCCTGCGGCCGGTCCGTGCGCGACCGCGCAGCCGAGCGACGGCTGGCGGCTGGCGGCTGGCTCGTTACGCTGCCGCTGTTCGCAAGGAGCACGCGCAGCAGCGTCTCGCCGCGCACCGGGCGCGCCAGGAAGGTGGAGTAGCCGCTGGCGCGCAGTTCCCCGAGCAGGCCGCGATCCGTGGGGGCGATCAGCGTCACGGCTTCGCTGGCGGCGAAACCGGCCTCCCGCAACTGCCTGAGCACCCGCCCGTCCTTCTCCTCGATGGCGGCGTCGACCAGCAGCGCATCGCAGCCCTCGGCGAAGCTGGCCGCCTGTTCCGGAGTTCCGGCGACGTCGGCGCGGCCGCCATGGGCGCGGATCGTTTCGGCGATCGCGGCCGCCTCGGTCGCGTTCCGCGACAGGATGACGGCGCGATGCCCGGCAAGCGTGGCCTCGTTGGCCGACATGGAATCCGTGGCGCCGTAGGCGGGCAGTTCGAAAGCAAAGCGCGACCCTTCCCCGAGGTCGCTTTCGACAGTGATCGTCCCGCCCATCGAGGTCACCAGCCGTTTCGAGATGGCGAGGCCGAGGCCGGCGCCGCCATGCGAGCGGGTCGAGGTGCCGTCGGCCTGTTCGAATTCCTCGAAGACCCGCTCCATGTCCTCGGCACGCAGGCCGGGACCCGAGTCGATCACGGTGAAGCGGACATGGCCCGGGTGGGCGTCGCCGACGCGCTCGACCCGCAGCATGACGCCGCCGGCATCGGTGAACTTGATGGCATTGCCGATCAGGTTGAGCAGCACCTGGCGCACGCGTCCAGGGTCGGCGGTGATCATCTGCGGCACGGAAGGCGCGACATGGCAGCCGAGGCCGATGTTCTTGGCAAAGGCGCGGGAGGCCAGAAGCTCGATCACGTTGTCGGCGATCTCGCGCGGCGACATCGGCTGCGGTTCGGGGTCGAACCGCCCGGCCTCGATCTTGGAATAGTCGAGCAGGTCCTCGATCAGGGCCAGAAGCGCGCTGGCCGAGGTCGAGACCGCGCCGACATAGGTGCGCTGTTCGGGCGACAGTTCGGTGTCGAGCAGGAGCTTGGCCATGCCCATGATGCCGTTCATCGGCGTGCGGATTTCGTGGCTGACCGTGGCCAGGAAGCGCGACTTGGCCTGGCTCGCATATTCCGCCCGCTCGCGCGCATTGATGAGAGCGGTTTCGGCGCGCTTGCGGGCGGTGATGTCGCGCGCGATCGCCCGATGCGACACCGCGTCGGTGTCCTTGTCGCGCACCGACAACTCGATCCAGGAGAACCACCGGACGATGCCGTTGGAGCGTATGCCGACGTCAGTGGAACTCAGGCACTCGCCGGCGGCGAAGGCCGCGTCCGGGACGACGCCGACGTCGACGCCCAGTTCCGACAGCGTGCGGCCGGAAAGGTCGCGCTGATCCTCGCCGATGAGGTCCGCGAAGACCTTGTTGGCATAGGTGATGCGGCCATCCCTGTCGCGATGCACGACGAGATCGCCGAGCGCGTCGATGAGACCGCGGAAGCGTTCTTCGCTTTCCTGCAGTTCCCACATGCGGTCGGCGAGGGTCTCCATCTGCGCGCGGTTGCGGGAGGTGCTTTCGCTGATCGCGTTGGCGGTTTGCTCGCGCTCGCTGAG
Organism: Aminobacter sp. Piv2-1; assembly: GCF_037625995.1. NCBI lineage: Bacteria > Pseudomonadati > Pseudomonadota > Alphaproteobacteria > Hyphomicrobiales > Phyllobacteriaceae > Aminobacter > Aminobacter sp. Piv2-1. The sequence goes on along the minus strand of NZ_JARKMU010000020.1, from coordinate 20,166 downwards.
CCCGCGCGCCAGCAGCACCAGACCGGCGACGCCTGCAAGCAGGAGGCCGATGCTGACGAAGCCCGGTGCGCCGGTCAGATGGGCGAGGCCCGCGAGCACCAGGATCGCCACCAGCGTGGTGAAGTAGAGGCCGCGCGGGGGCTCCTTGGGAAGATCGGGCGCCAGCGGCGGCGGCGTGAGGAAATGCCGGCGCACGGGCGCATCGGCTGGTTGTCCTGCCGCGCCCTGTACCGTCTTGCCGTCGTTCAACCCGGAATCCGCCATCACGACGGAAGCCTAACGTTGAGAGTTTAGGGAAGGTTTGGACCGATCGGTCGCATTTTAACGGTCGCTGCGATTCGGCCCGAGGCGACCGCTACTGCACGTAGCTCTTGAAGATGTAGCCACGCTGGCCCTCGAAGACCACCTCGCACCATTGCGTGCAGGAGACCAGCTCGACGGCACTCTTCGCCGGGATGACGCGCATCACGGCGCCGCCCTTCTCCGGCTTTGCGCGCATGTTCACGGAACGCTTGATCGTAGCCTGCCGCGGGCCTTGCGCGGCATCGGCGTCGGTCTTCACCTCTGCCTCGATCGCCTTGACGGCGGCATTGCTCGCCGGGTTGGTTGTCGCTTTGGTGTCGGCCAGCGCAAGCGCGCCGGTTCCGGAGGGGTCCTTGGCGATGATCTTGTCGGCGCCCGGGATCTCCGGCATGGCCTCGAGCGGCTGCGTTGCGCCCGCCGCGACGACTGCCGCCCAGCGTGGATCGGCGGCCAGCGGCATGTCGGTGGCTTCGGCGGCGGCCGCGTCGGAGACGAGCAGCGACTGCGACGCCAGTCGGCCCTTGCGGCCGGTCGGTTCGGCGACGATGGCGGTGATCTTTTCCTTGACCTGGCTGGCGGCGACCTGCTGCGCCTCCTGCGCGGCATCGGCTGCGGACTGGCCCATGCGGGGCAGAAGGAAGAGCGCGGAAACGGCGGTCGCGCTCATCAGCACCGTCATGGCGATCACGCCGAGGATGAGGCCCCTGTTCGGGCAATTCTCGCGCCAGGAAACCGGCTCGGGCTTGGTGAACATCAATGCGGAGCGCGGCTGATTCGCGGCGCCCAACCTGAAGGGCATTTTCACAAGCAACTCTCCACTTAGGCCCCGTGCTCGAACTTCGAGCTCCCCCACCGCCATCTCATCCCGCAAGTCTTCGCTGCGTGGGCGAGAGACAGTTCAGCGACGCCTGAGGCTGCCGCTTGAAGCATCATGGTCACCGATTGTGGCAGACCTTGGGCTCGGGGGCTACCTTCCTGAATTTTTTGTTAAATGCCGAGCTGAATCTGTTTGCAATGACAATCGGAGGCCGGACCTTGCCCGAAAATGCCGGCCGGCGTCAATCGCCGGAGGCCGCCTCTTCGCCGCGCCCACGCCGCCAGGCCAGGAATTCGTCGAGCACGATGCAAGCCGCGCCGACGGAAATGAAGACGTCGGCAAGGTTGAAAACCGCGAAGGACCACACCGGCGTGTGGAAAAGGATGTAGTCGATGACGTGGCCGTAGACGGTGCGGTCGATGAGATTGCCCAGCGCCCCGCCGACGATCAGCGCGAAGCCGAGGCGCGACAGCGCCTGTGCCGGCGTCGTCCGGCTGGCCAGGAAGGCGACGAAGGCGACCACGGCGGCGGTCAGCACGATGAGGCCGGTGTCGCCGACATTGGAGAACATCGAGAAGGCGATGCCGGTGTTGTAGGTGCGGAAGAGCGCCAGGAAAGGCAGCACGTCGACCTTCTCCTGCATGATCAGGTTGGCCTCGACGAGGACCTTGATCCACTGGTCGAGCGCGATCGCCAGAACCGTCACCAATCCGTAAGTCGCGGCTGACTTCACGCGGAGGACTCCTAAAGCTTCAGCGCGGCGCGCCGGATTTCGTACAGCATGACGGCGGTGGCGACCGCCAGGTTGAGCGAATCGGCGCGGCCGGCCTGGGGAATGCGCAGCAGCCTGTCGCAGGCGCCGGCCAGGTTGTCGGGCAGGCCCTGCTGTTCGTTGCCCATCATGAGCAGCACGGGCCGGGTGCCGAAATCGACCGAGCGATAGTCGACGGCGCCCTGGAGATGGGTACCGGCGACGATGCCGGCAAAGCCCTTGCGCCATTCGAGGAAGGCGTCCGGATGGGTCCTGGCGACCGGCACGGCGAAGATCGAGCCCATCGTGGCGCGCACGGTCTCGAGCGAGAACGGATCGGTGGTGTCGCCGACGAGGATGACGCCCTTGGCCCCGACTGCATCGACGGTGCGGATGACGGTGCCGAGATTGCCGGGGTCGCGCACCCGGTCGAGCGCCACCCAGACGTCGCCGTCCTTCGGGCGGATGTCCTTGAGCGGCACGAAGCGCTGGCCGAACACGCCCACCACCGCCTGCGGGTTGTCGCGGCGGGTGATGGCGGTCAGCACCTTCTCCGAAACCTCGAGAACGTCGCCGCCGGCGGCGACGGTGCGGGCGGCGATCTTCTCCACCGCCGGATTGCCGAGAGCCGACTTGGCGAAGATCAGCGTCTTGATCGTCCAGCCGAGATCGAGCGCGTCGATGACGAGCTTCAGCCCCTCGGCGATGAAGGCATTCTGCTGGTCGCGGAATTTCTTCAGCGCCAGCGCCTTGATGTCCTTGACCAGCGGGTTGGCGAGGCTGGTGACTTCCTTGACACGGCCGGGCGCCCCGGTGCGGTGTTCGCTCATTTGGCCACCCAGCGCGAGAAGAGGGATGTCGAAAGCGCCCGTCCGGCCGATTTCTCGCGGATGACGAGCTCGCCCGATTCGATCGTGCCGCCCATGCCGGCGAAGGTGTCGCGCATCAGGGCATGGATGGCGAAGAACGAGGCGCGGATCGAATAGGCGGTCAGCACCACGGCCAGCGGCTTCGGCGTCAGGATCGAGCGGCAGATGTCGGTCATGGCCGGCAGGCTCTCGAACAGCTGCCAGACCTCGCCCTTGGGGCCGCGGCCATAGGCCGGCGGGTCGAACAGGATGATGTCGTAGCGGCTGCCGCGGCGCTCCTCGCGCTCGACGAACTTCATCGCGTCCTCGCAGATCCAGCGGATCGGCTTGTTGGCGAGGCCGGCCATTTCCTGGTTCTCGCGGGCCCAGCCGATGGCCTTTTTCGAGGCGTCGACATGGGTGACCTCGGCGCCGGCGCGGGCGGCGACCAGCGAGGCGAGGCCGGTGTAGCCGAACAGGTTGAGCACCTTGACCGGGCGCCTGGCGTTCTCGATCAGGCCGGCCATGTGGTCCCAGTGCGTCGCCTGCTCGGGGAAGACGCCGACATGGCGGAACGAGGTGAAGCGGCCCTGGTAGGAGAGCCCGTCATGGCGCATCGGCCAGGTCTCGCCGAGCGGCGCCTTCGGAAAGCGCCAGCGGCCCATGCCTTCCTCGTCGGTGTCGCCGGTGAAGACGGCGTCGACGCGTTCCCACTCCTTTGCGGGCAGCGCGCGCTGCCAGATCGCCTGGCCCTCGGGGCGGACGATGCGGTAGGGGCCGTATTGCTCGAGCTTCTGGCCGTCGCCGCTGTCGAGCAGGGCGTAGTCGTCGTTGGGCGCGACCTCGAGGATCAGCGGCAGGCGTTCGGCCGGCAGCGCGCCGTCGCGGCGCGTAAGCTTGCGCGGTTCGCTCCTTGCCTCGACAGGCTGTTCCTGGCGCGGGGCAGGGCGCTGTTCGGGCTTGCGCTCCGGCTGGCGTTCGCCGTGACCGCGCGCCGGCGCGGGCGCTGCGCCGCCCTTGCGGGGCGGTTGCGGGCGGCTGTCGCGGCGTTTGTCACGCGGGTGTTTCAAGGAACGCTGTCTCCGGGCGGTTGGCCGCTTTTGGCACAGGCCACAGTCCGCCGCAACCGGACGGGCCGTCGCGGGGGAGGCGGCGGGATCGCGGCGCCGGAGTCTCAACGGCCCGGTGCTAGCGTAGCACCCCCACCCCTGACCCCTCCCCACAGGGGGAGGAGGACGTTGCTGCACAGCCGCGTGCCCCAATCGCCATAGGCGCAGAACTGTTCGCGATGTCTTCGCACACCTGTTCGCGATGTCCCCGGTCCAAACAGTGGGGAGGGGTCAGGGGTGGGGGTATGGGACCGCCCAAACCTTCAAACAATGACATGTGACCAGCCGCACAGCGGTGAGAGGGGCGGTAGACCTTCCGGCCGCAGCCGCTCCGGCCTATCGTGCCCCGACAAACCCGTCCGAGAATCATGTCGCGCTCCGAACGCCTGCTCGACCTCATCCAGATCCTGCGCCGCCACCGCCGGCCGGTGAGCGGACTTGTGCTCGCAGGCGAGCTGGACGTGTCGATCCGCACGCTCTATCGCGACATCGCCACCTTGCAGGGGCAGGGCGCGCCGATCGAGGGCGAACCCGGGCTCGGCTACGTTCTCAAGCCCGGCTTCATGCTGCCGCCGCTGATGTTCACCGACGAGGAGATCGAGGCGATCGTGCTCGGCTCGCGCTGGGTCGCCAAGCAGCCCGACGCGCGGCTTTCGGCCGCCGCGACCGACGCGTTGGCGAAGATCGCCGCCGTGCTGCCGGACGACCTGCGCGACGAACTCGACGCGACGGCGCTGCTGGTCGGGCCGAGCGAGGCGGCGAGCCGCGAAAGCGTCGACCTCGGCGTCATCCGCAAGGCGATCCGGGCCGAACGCAAGCTGGAGATGACCTATGAGGATGCCTCAGGCGCGCGTTCGTGGCGCACCGTCTGGCCCTTTGCACTCGGATTCTTCGACAAGGTCCGGGTGATGGCGGCGTGGTGCGAGATGCGGCAGGATTTCCGCCACTTCCGTGCCGACCGCATCTCTGACCTCGCCGCCACCGAGCAGCGCTACCCGCGCCGGCGCGCCGCGATGCTGAAGGAGTGGCGGGCGACGCTCGACACCTCGAGGAAGCTTTGAACGCCGCTGCCAGAATCTGACAGTGGTCTCGTCTACGGTTCTCCTCGTCCCAAGCAAGGAGAACAGCGATGCGCAGCCCCAATTTCATCATCCTCTATGTCGACAGCCCCGAGGCGAGCAGCGCGTTCTACGCCAAGCTGCTCGGCCGCCAGCCGGTCGAATCCTCGCCGACCTTCGTTCTGTTCGTGCTCGACGGCGGCTTCAAGCTCGGCCTGTGGTCGCGCCATACCGTCCAGCCGGCGGCTGCGGCGGGAGGCGGCGGGGCCGAGATCGTCCTGGCACTGGAGACGTCCGGTCAGGTCGACGCAACCCATTCCGACTGGGCCGGGCGCGGCATCGAGATGGCGCAGGCGCCGGCCGACATGGATTTCGGCCGCACCTTCGTCGCGCTCGACCCCGACGGCCATCGGCTGCGCGTCTATTGCCTCGACGAAGCGGTGGTGTCGTCATGAGCACATCGATGATCAGCGGCTACTGGCTGGCCGTTGCCTCGGCCGAGCATGTCCGCGTCGGCCGTTCCGCCGGCTTCATGCAGGTCTGCCACGGCAAGGCCGGCCCGCTGCGCCGGATCGGCGCCGGCGACGGCGTGGTCTATTACTCGCCGTCAAACGGCTTCGGCGTGAAGGACGGGCTGAAGTCCTTCACGGCAATCGGCCGGGTGCGCGCGGGCGATCCCTACCGCTTCGACATGGGCGGCGGCTTCGTACCGTTTCGCAGGGATGTCGACTGGGCCGTGGCGCGGGAAGTGCCCGTTGGTGCGCTCGCCGGCCAGCTCGACTTCACCGCCGTTCCCAACTGGGGCTACCAGCTGCGCTTCGGGCTCTGTCCGCTCGGCGAGCGCGACTTCCGGCTGGTCGCGGAGGCCATGGGCGCCGAAGTCGATCTCAGGCTTTCGGCTTGAGGGCGCCATAGACGGCAATGCCGGCGGCGAGGTCCTCGAGGGCGGCACCCACCGACTTGAACAGGGTGATCTCGTCCGCCGACTGGCGGCCGGACTTCTGGTTCCGGGCGAGCTCGTGCAGGTCGGCGACGATGGCGTCGGCCTCGAGCACGCCGGACGCGATCGGCTGGACGATGTCGCCGGCCTCCTTGGTGGCGCCGGCGCGGGTGTCGACATAGACGCGGGCCTTGGAAATGGCGTCGTCGTCGGCCTCGCGCATGCCGGGCGTGAAGCCGCCGACGAGATCGACATGGGCGCCGGGCCTGAGCCTGGCGCCCTTGACCAGCGGCACGGTGGAGATCGTGCCGGCGGTGACGATGTCGGCCCAGGCGAGTTCGGCGTCGAGATCAGACACTGCCTTGGCGTCGAAGCCTTCGCTCCTGAGCGACGCGGCCAGCGTCTCGGCATTGGCAGCCGTCCGGTTCCATATACGGATTTCCTTGATCGGCCGCACCGCGGCATGCGCCCGCGCCAGGAACTGGCACTGTGCGCCGGCGCCGATGACCAGCAGCTTCGAGGCGTCGTCGCGGGCGAGATAGCTGGCGGCGAGCGCCGAGGCGCAGGCCGTGCGCCACTGGGTCAGGCGCGGCCCGTCCATCAGCGCCTGCGGTTCGCCGGTGACGCCGTCGAGCAGAAGATAGAGGCCGACCACCGCCGGCTTGGCGATGGTGTTGTTGTCGGGCGAGACGGTAACGATCTTGACGCCGATATGGCCACCGGCCGCGGCGGGCGCCTTGAAGTCGGTCCAGGCCGGCATCAGCAGCAGCGTCGAATCCGTGCCCTGCGCCCGCTCGATCGTGTGGTGGTGGCGCACCGGCTGCACCGCGCCCTCGCGGAAGGCCTTGCGCAGGGTCTCGACCAGGCCGGAAAAGCTCAGCGCCCGGTCGATGTCGCCGGCCGAAAACTGCAGCATGAGATCCTCCCTGAGAGATGCGGCGCCGGACCGGTCAGTTGGGGCGCGGCAGGGCCGGGCCTTGCGGTGCCGGGGCGGGACGCTGGGCGGCCTGGCGCAGGCTCTCGGCCTCGAGGCCGCGCTGGCGGGCGACCTTGCGGTAGCGGCCCTGCTTGAACCAGGTGACGGCGCTGCCGATGACGATACCCGCGGCAAGCGCCAGGAAGAGCAGCACGAACAGCGGCGCCTGGATGGTGAGGGCCGGATTGCCCGGGTTGAACGGATCGAGCGTGAAGGGCGTGGCCATCCGGTTGGCGACGGCGAGCGCGATCAGCACGATCGCCAGTGGCACCAGGACCACGATGAGCATGAAGCGGTTGAACATTTATCTTCCCGTTTGAAACCCGCGCCGCCCACCCCGAAGGGTCACTTGCTGTCGTTGAGCCGCTCGCGCAGTTCCTTGCCGGTCTTGAAGAACGGCACCCACTTCTCCTCGACCTCGACGGATTCGCCGGTGCGCGGGTTGCGCCCGGTGCGGGCCGGGCGGTTCTTGACCGAAAACGCGCCGAAGCCGCGCAGCTCGACGCGATTGCCCTCGGCCAGGGCATCGGTGATCTCGTCGAATATGGCGCTGACGATGTTCTCCACGTCCCGCAGGAACAGGTGCGGGTTGCGGGTGGCGATGATTTGCACCAGTTCGGACTTGATCATGTGCGCGGTCCCCGTAATGCCGATGATTTTATTTGTTTTTCAGTTGCCTAAGGCAGCTTTTTCAGCCTGCCAGAGGGACAGCATACCGTCAAGGAACAAGCGGTCGGCGCCCATCTCCCTAAACAGCTCGGCCGAGAAGTCGCCCATGCCCAACGCGCGGCCGAGGGCTTTGGCCAGCGAGGTCGGCAGGAAGAAGCTGCTGGTGTCCTTCGGCTTCCATTCCACCACCTCGAGCTTGGCGTCGACGCCCTTGGTGCCTAGCCAGGCGACGGCCTGGTCTTCGCCGCCCACCTCGTCGATCAGCTTCCTGGCAAGCGCCTGGCGGCCGGTGAAGACGGAGCCGTCGGCGAGCGCGGTGGCCTCGGCCTTGGACATGGCGCGGCGCTCGGCGACGATGCCGACGAACCAGTCGTAGCTGTCGAGGATCATGCTGCGCATCATCGCCCGCTCGGGCTCGGTCGTCGGGTTGAACGGGGAAGGCTCGGCCTTCAGCGGCGAGGACTTGATCTCCTCGAGCTTGACGCCGAGCTTGTCCATCATGCCGGTGAGGTCGGGAAACTGCACGAGCACGCCGATCGAGCCGACGATCGAGGACTTGCGCGCCACGATGTGGTCGGCGCCAGACGCGATCATGTAGCCGGCGGATGCCGCCAGCGTGCCGACCTGCGCCACGACCGGCTTCTCGGCGGCGAGCTTGCGCACGGCGTCGAAGATCGCCTCGCCGCCGGCGGTGGTGCCGCCGGGCGAATCGATGGACAGGATGACGCCCTTGACCGACGCGGACTGGCGGATCTTGTCGAGGCGTTCGAGCAGGTCCTCGTCCTCGGTGATGGTGCCTTCGATCTTGACCTTGGCGATGTGGGGCGTAGCGACGCCCGGAATCGTCTCTCCCGCCAACCAGGTCGAAATGCCGACGATGGCCAGCGCAGCGATGGCGAGGGTGGCGACGCGCCAGAAGGTCAGCTTGCGCCGCATCCGGCGGCGGTCGATCAGATCGTCGGCTCTCGTGGTCATGAAACGCCTCGCGTGCTTGCAGGCCTGCGCTTTTAAAGCAAGGCTCGTGCGAGAGCCACCGCTTTCCTGACGCAGGTGCCGTTGCGGGAGCTTGGTTTTTTCAGCTAAATAGCCATATTCGGGGGTGTAATTCGGCTGGCGCTGCGCGGGAGGCGTGCGCACGGCCGTAACTCCTTGACCGAATGGTCATATTTTCGTGGCTTTCATCCGCTTGACGGTGCCGCACCAAGGCACGGGCTGTTCGAAGAAGGACATTGACGTTGGCGCGACCAATCGAGACGAGCGGCGGCGGGAGCAGCGTTGCTGCGCAGACCGCGGTCGCGCTGGCGGCTTCGCGTTCCGATGCGTTCGACCGTGCCGCCCGCCATTCCCGGCGCGTGAGGTTCCTCAAGCGCGCGCTGCCGCTGGCCGGACTCCTGCTCGCGGCGGCATTCGGCGGCTATGCCTATCTGATGGCGCCGCCGTCGCTGCAGGTAAAGGCCGAGGGCGCCGCCTTCTCGGAAGGCAAGCTGGTGATGGCCAAGCCCCAGTTGAGCGGCTTCACCAAGGCCAACCTGCCCTATTCGATGACGGCTGACCGCGCGGTTCAGGATCCGGCCAACCAGAACGTGGTCGAGCTCCTGGGGATCGACGCGAGCCTGCCGATCACGGCCGACAACATCGCCAAGGTCGATGCGGGGCGCGGCGTCTACGACAGGGACGGCAACACGCTCAACCTGTCGGAAAAGGTGACGGTGGCTACCAGCGACGGGATGGTAGCCAGGCTCAAATCGGCGTATCTGGACATGGGCAGCGGCCAGATGAGGACGACCGAACCTGTGGAGATCAGTCTTGACGGTTCGCGGATCACGTCCGATTCGATGTCGATGCTCGACAACGGCAAGGTCGTCGTCTTCGAGAAGCGGGTGCGCGTGGACATCGATCCGGCGCGGATGAAGGCGGCGCAGAATGGCAGCGGAGGCGGGAGTGCGGCGAATTGATAACTGGCGGCCCTTGGCCGCGCTGGCGGGCATCGGCCTGGCGCTGGGCGCCAGCGGTGCTTTCGCCCAGGATAGCCAGAGCAGGCTCTCCGGGCTGAAGCTGTCCGGGGACCAGCCGATTCAGATCGAGAGCGACAAGCTCGAGGTCCGCGAATCGGAGAACCTTGCGATCTTCACCGGCAATGTGAGCGTGACCCAGGGCCCGACGGTGATGAAGTCGGGCAAGATGATCGTCTACTACGTCAAGGACGGCAAGGGCTCGGCGGCAACCGGCTCGGCCAACATCGACCGCCTCGAGGTCGACAACAAGGTCTACGTCAAGTCCGACAAGCAGGTCGCCACCGGCGACCGCGGCACCTTCGACATGAAGACCGAGGTGCTGGTGCTGTCGGGCAGCGAAGTTGTCCTGTCCGAAGGCGACAACGTGCTGGTCGGCTGCAAGCTGACGGTGCAGATGAAGTCGGGACTTGCCCAGGTCGACGGCTGCAACAAGGGCACCAAGAGCAATGGTCGCGTCATGATGTCGATCACGCCGGGTTCGCAGAAGAAGTAATGGCTGACGCATCCTCGCTGTTGTCGCGTCTGACGCCTGGCCTGGCGCGCAAGCAGCCGGCCGCGCCGGCGATTTCGAGCAGCGCCAAGAACGGCAGGTTCAAGGGCACGCTGATCGCCAAGGGGCTTACCAAGAGCTACAAGGGCAGGCAGGTGGTCAGCGGCGTGACGCTGGGGGTGCGCGCCGGCGAGGCCGTCGGGCTGCTCGGCCCCAACGGCGCCGGCAAGACGACCTGCTTCTACATGGTCACCGGCCTGGTGCCGGTCGACCACGGCACGATCGAGATCGACGGCTTCGACGTGACCGCGATGCCGATGTATCGCCGCGCCCGCCTCGGCATCGGCTACCTGCCGCAGGAGGCGTCGATCTTCCGTGGCCTGACCGTCGAGAACAACATCCGGGCCATCCTCGAAGTGGTCGAGAAGAGCCGCAAGGAGCGCGAGATGGCTCTCGATTCGCTGCTCGAGGAATTCCACATCAGCCACTTGCGCAAGTCGCCGGCGATCGCGCTGTCCGGCGGCGAGCGGCGGCGCCTCGAGATCGCCCGCGCGCTTGCCAGCCGGCCGAACTACATGCTGCTCGACGAACCTTTCGCCGGTATCGACCCGATCGCGGTGGCCGACATCCAGCAGCTTGTGCGCCACCTGACCCAGCGCGGCATCGGCGTGCTCATCACCGACCACAACGTGCGAGAGACGCTTGGCCTGATCGACCGCGCCTACATCATCCATGCCGGCGAGGTGCTGACGCATGGCCGCGCCGACGAAGTGGTGGCCAACCCTGACGTGCGCCGCCTCTATCTCGGCGAAGGCTTCACGCTCTGATCTCAAAACGTGGCTTCGCCCTGTGGTGGAGCCGCGCCAGCTTTGCGACCCTGCGGTGAAAAGCGCGCGTTCGGCCCGCCGAAAGGCCAATCTGCTTGACAAGCAAAAGCCGGGCCAGTTTGAATCCCGGCGATGGTCGCGCGGTTCCGCGACCGCTGCGTGAAGGGTGAGCAGAGACCTCGGGATGGCGCTGTCGGCGAAATTGCAGCTTAGGCAGTCGCAGTCCCTGGTGATGACGCCGCAACTGATGCAGTCGATCAGGCTGCTTCAGTTCACCCACACCGAACTCGAGCGCTTCATCGACGAGGAGATCGAGCGCAATCCGCTGCTGGAACGGGCGGAGGTGCCCGACGATTCGGCAGGCGAGCAGTTCCCGAAGATCGAGACCGCCGCCGAGGCCGCTTCGTCCCAAGGGGACGACTGGTTCGAGGCGGAAGCCGGATGGACCTCCGAGGCCATCTCCGAGAAGCTCGACACCTCGCTCGAAAACCTGTTTCCGGATGATCCGGGTGCGGTCGAGCGCGTCGGGCCGGATCTCGCCATGCAGTGGAAATCGGCTGCGACCGGCGGCTTAGGCGTCGGGTCCCAGGGCTTCGACATGGAGGACATGGCGGCGGCCGCCGTGACGCTCAGGGATCATGTCGGCGAGCAGATCGCCTTCGGCTTTTCCGACCCTGTCGAACGGCTGGTGGCCGCCGAACTGGCCGACTGGCTTGACGATACGGGCTATTTTCGCGGCGAGCCGTCGGAGATCGCCGTGAGACTCGGCGTCGAGGATGCCCTGGTGCTCAAGGTGCTGGCCGCCTGCCAGGGGCTGGACCCGGCTGGCCTGTTCGCCCGCGATCTCGCCGAGTGCCTGCGCATCCAACTCGCCCGCCGCGACCGGCTCGATCCGGCCATGGCCGCGCTGGTCGACAATCTGGAGCTTCTGGCCCGGCGCGACTTCCAGAGCCTGAAGCGCCTCTGCGGGGTCGACGAGGAGGATCTCCTGGCCATGCTGGGCGAGATTCGCGCGCTCGATCCGCGGCCGGGCGGCGCTTTTGCCGGCGGGGCGGCAGACACGATCGTGCCGGACGTCGAGGTGCGCCAGGCGGCCGACGGCAGCTGGATGGTGGAACTCAATCCCGAAACGCTGCCGCGCGTCCTGGTCGACCAGGTCTACTTCGCGCAGGTGACCGCGCGCACCAAGGATGCGGCCGAACGCAGCTTCCTCGCCGAATGCCTGCAGAGCGCCAACTGGCTCACCCGCAGCCTCGACCAGCGCGCCAGGACCATCCTCAAGGTGGCCTCCGAGATCGTTCGCCAGCAGGACGCCTTCCTGGTGCACGGCGTGCGCCACCTCAGGCCGCTCAACCTGCGCGCCGTGGCGGACGCCATCGGCATGCACGAATCGACCGTCAGCCGCGTCACCGCCAACAAATACATGCTGACCCCACGCGGCGTGTTCGAACTGCGCTATTTCTTCACTGCGGCGATCGCCTCGGCCGAAGGCGGCGATGCGCACTCCTCCGAAGCCGTGCGCGACCGCATCCGCAAGATGATCGAGGACGAGGATCCCGCCCTGGTTCTCTCCGATGACGCCATCGTCGACATCCTGAAGAAGGACGGCGTCGATATCGCGCGGCGCACCGTGGCCAAGTATCGCGAGGGCATGAACATCGCCTCGTCGGTGCAGCGGCGGCGCGAGAAGCGGGCGATGGCAAGCGCCGGCAAGTGAGCTCCCCGTGCCGGTTCCGCTGGCTTGTCGGGGCCTTGATTGACAATCCCTAATGAAGTGTCTAGAAGCCCGCCCGCATGAGGCGGGGCCGGCCCGCCAGCAAGATTGCGGCGCCGCCAGGCCTTGCAGGAACGGGCAGGTTGTGGGCCGTTTTGGCAGTTGGTGGGCAGCCGGGCGTTCGGACTTAAAAACGGTGTGCCATGCGAGCCAACGCTTGTTTGCATCGACCACGGGTATAAACTCGGATGAGTTTGAAGTCTGAACAGAAAAGGTCAGTTTTCAGATGAGCCTGCGCATTTCGGGAAAACACATGGACATCGGCGATGCGTTTCGCACACGCATCCAGGACCGCATCGGCGAAGCGATCGGCAAGTATTTCGATCGCGGCTTCTCCGGACACGTGAACGTGATGAAGTCCGGGTCGCGCTACACCGCTGACTGCATGGTGAGGCTCGATTCCGGCATGTCGCTGCAGGCGACCGGAGACGCACAGGAACCGGTAGCCGCGTTCGACGCGGCCGCCGACAAGCTCGAGACCCGCTTGCGGCGCTACAAGCGCCGCCTGAAGTCGCACGCTTCCGGCAGCGGCAACGGCGCCCTGACCGACGTTGCCTATTCGGTGGTGGCGCCCCTCGCCGACGACGACGAGGAAGTGCCCAGCGATTTCGCGCCTGCCATCGTCGCCGAATCGACGATGGTCCTGAAGACGATGTCGGTGGCTTCCGCGGTCATCGAGCTCGACACCAAGGACAGCCCTGTCGTGGTGTTCCGCAATGCTCGCAACGAGCATCTCAACATCGTCTATCGCCGGCCGGACGGAAACATCGGCTGGATAGATCCCTCGACCGCAAAGGTCGCCCAGGGATAGTCGCCACCGTCCGCATGCGGGGCAAACGGGCAATGCGGCGGTGTGCAGAGCAAGGGATATTTCAGAATGGATCTGAGTGATCTGATCGAGGTACCGGCGATCATGCCGGCCTTGAAGGCGAACTCGAAGAAGCAGCTCTTGCAACTTCTCGCCGAACGGGCCGCATCGATCTCCGGCATCCCCGAGCGGGAGGTGTTCGACACCATACTCCAGCGCGAACGGCTGGGGTCGACCGGTGTCGGCAACGGCATCGCCATCCCGCATGGAAAGATCGCCGGCGTGAAGCGCATCACCGGCGTCTTCGCGAGACTCGAAACTCCGGTCGATTTCGAGGCGCTGGACGACCAGCCGGTCGACCTCGTCTTCCTGCTCCTGGCGCCCGAAGGGGCGGGCGCCGATCATCTCAAGGCGCTGTCGCGCATCGCCCGCGTGCTGCGCGACGCGGACACCGTCGCCAAGGTCCGCGGCACGCGCGACGCGGCCGCCATCCACGCGCTGTTGTCGGAAGCGCCGGCGTCGCACGCGGCCTGATCGGATTGTCGGGAAAAAAGTTCGGAGGGGCCGCCCAGTGCGGCCCTTTTCATTTCGTCGGCAGCAAGGTCAGTGGATCGCGACCGTGGTCAGGTCGTTTTCCATCGCCCCCGCAAGCGCGCGGTCGCGCGCATCCGACAGCAGGATCGGTTCGCCGGTGGCGGCAAACAGCGCCCACAACTCGAGGCCGGGAGCGATCTCCGCCATGCCGGGGAAGCGGCCGCGCAATTCGTCGCTGGTCACTTTCCGGAGATAGGCGACCGAACCTTCGCCGAGATGGGCGAGTTCGCCCGCGGTGAGGATCTGCTTGTGGACAGCATTGGGCATTTTCAGCCTCCTTCTAGCCAGGACGCCATGATGGCCGCCCTGCATCAGAGCTTCGGCAACCTTTAGTCTGCTACCGATATGTTTATTTTCCGTACCAGCCGTTCGGCTTCCGGTCGGTCGAGATCGATCGAAAGCAGACCGTTCTTCAGTTCCGCCGCCGTCACCCGCATGCCGTCGGCAAGCACGAAGCAGCGCTGGAACTGCCGCGATGCGATGCCGCGGTGCAGGTATTCGCGTTCCCTGTCGTCGCTCTGGCGGCCCCGCACGATGAGCTGGTTCTCCTCGACGGTGACGTCGAGGTCGATCTCGGCGAAACCGGCGACGGCCAGCACGATCCGCAGCTTCTCGCCACGGCCCTCGGCATCCCTGATGCGTTCGATGTTGTAGGGAGGGTAGCTGTCGCCCGTCTTGGCCAGGCGCTCCAGCGTCTTTTCCATCGTATCGAAGCCCAGCAGCAGCGGGCTCGAAAAGGGCGTCATGCGGCTCATGTTACAGCTTGTCCTCCAAGAGCGACATAATGCGGAAAAACCCAAGTGGCATTTCTCCGCCTGTTGCTGATATGGTCCGCCGCTTCGGCAACTTCAAGACTGCAAAAAACTGCCCAACAAGGAAAGAAAATGCCCGAACCGCGCAAGATCATCATCGACACCGACCCCGGTCAGGACGATGCCGTCGCCATTTTGCTGGCGCTCGGAAGCCCCGAGCTCGAAATTCTCGGCATTACTGCCGTAGCCGGAAACGTTCCGCTGAAGTTGACTGAAAAGAACGCCCGCAAGATCTGCGAACTGGCCGGCCGTCCCGACATCAAGGTCTTCTCAGGCGCCATCCGCCCGATGGTGCGTGAACTGGTCACCGCCGAGGAAGTGCACGGCAAGACCGGCCTCAACGGCCCCGAACTGCCCGAGCCGACGATGAAGCTCCAGGAGCAGCACGCGGTCGACTTCCTGGTCGAGACGCTGATGCGCGAGGAGGCGGGCACCGTCACGCTCTGCCCGCTCGGCCCGCTGACCAACGTCGCGCTCGCTTTGATCCGAGAGCCCAGGATCGCGCCGCGCATCAAGGAAATCGTGCTGATGGGCGGCGGCTTCTTCGAAGGCGGCAACGTCACACCCTCGGCCGAGTTCAACATCTATGTCGACCCGCAGGCCGCCGACGTGGTCCTCCGCTCGGGCGTGCCGATCGTGATGATGCCGCTCGACGTCACCCACAAGGCGCTGACCACCACCAGGCGTATCGATGCGTTTCGCGCGCTCGGCACCCGCGTCGGCACCGCAACGGCCCAGATGCTCGAGTTCTTCGAGCGCTACGACGAGGGCAAGTACGGCACCGACGGCGGCCCGCTGCATGATCCGTGCGTCATTGCTTACCTTCTCAAGCCGGAGCTCTTCCAGGGCCGCCTCTGCAACGTCACCGTCGAGGTCGCCTCGGAGCTGACGATGGGCATGACGGTGGTCGACTGGTGGGGCGTCACCAAGCGCGCGAAGAACGCCACCGTCATGCGCGACATCGACCACGATGGCTTCTTCGCGTTGCTGGTCGAGCGCCTCGGCCGTCTGTGAGACGGACCGGCGCAGCGGCGCCGGATGCGGAAACGAAGAGGGCGGCGCGAGCCGCCCTTTTGCTTTTGGACTATTTGGCCCGCGAGAAGGCGAGCCAGATGCCGCCGCCGATGAGGAAGCTGCCGCTGATACGCGACATCAGCTGGACGCGACGCGCGGACAGCAGCTTGCCGGCGCGGCCGGCGACGAGCGCGTAGGCCGAATCCGAGGCCGCCGCGAACAGCATCGCGGTGGCGCCCATCACCACGATCTGCAACGCGTAGTCGCCCTGGGCGTCGATGAACTGCGGGAAGAAGGCGCCGAAGAAGATCAGCGTCTTCGGATTGCTGATGGCAACCAGGAGGCCCTGCAGGAAGAAGCCGCCGCGGGGTTTCCTGGCGGACCCGTCTGCGGCCAGCTTTCCGCTGGAGCGGAACATCTGGATGCCGAGCCAGATCAGATAGGCGGCGCCCAGCAGGCGTACCCATTCGAACCAGTGGCCCATCGTCTCGATTGCCGAGGTCAGGCCGATGCCGACGATGGCGATCATGATGGCGAGGCCGGCCTGCGTGCCCAGCACGTTGGCCAGCCCGGCGCGGGTGCCGTGGCGCATACTGGAGGCGATGATCAGGGTGACCGTCGGGCCTGGCACCAGCACGATGACGATGCAGGCAAGGACATAGGCGACGTAGAGTTCCAGCGACATGGCCACTCCTCCGATGGGTCGCCATGACTAAGCACGCCGCGCCGCCGCGTGTCCAGACGCCGCCTGGCTCAATCCTTGATTGCGTCGTCCACCTCGGCGGCCAGCGGAATCGACGGCTGGGCGCCGGGCTTGAGGCAGGCGAGCGAGCCCGCCGCCGCGGCACGCCGCAGCGCCTCCTTGAGATCGAGCTTGGCGGCCAGGCCCGCGGCGAGATAGCCGCAGAAAGTGTCGCCGGCGCCCACCGTGTCGACCGGCTTGATATTGAGCGCATCGACATGGACGAGGTCGTCGCCGGTGGTAGCCAGCACGCCGTCGCCGCCGAGCGTGACGATCACGGTCGCCCCGGTGCGGCGGGCGAACGCGCGCATGCGCTCCTGCCTTTCGCCGGCGGGCAGGCCGAGGGCTTCGGCATAGAGGTCGAATTCGGTCTCGTTGGCGATGACATAGTTGGCCTTGCCGACGAAGCCTGCCGCCTCGGCACGGAAGGGGGCGGTGTTGAGCAGGGTCACCGCACCGGCCTGGCGCGCGGTGTCGAGCGCCGCGTCCACCGTCGACAGAGGGATCTCGTGCTGGAGCAGCACGACGTCGCCCTTCCTGAACTGCGCCTTGGCGAGGTCTCCCGGCACGACCGTGCCGTTGGCCCCCGGGACCACCGCGATCATGTTCTCGCCGTCGGCGCCGACGAGGATCAGCGCGATGCCGGTGGCCGCGTGCATCTCGGCCACGCCCGACAGGTCGACGCCGCCATCCCTGAGATAGGCGATCGCCTCGCCCGCGAACGCATCCTTGCCCACGGCACCCACCATGCGCACCTGGGCGCCCGCGCGCGCGGCGGCGAGCGCCTGGTTGGCGCCCTTGCCGCCGGGGGCAGACTTGAATTCGGATCCGGGGACGGTTTCGCCGGGACCCGGCAGCCGGTTGACTGTGGCGATGAGATCGAGATTGATGGACCCGACGACGGTGATCACGGCGCTCTCCTGCTGGACAGCGGAAGCTATAGCGCCTCCTGCGGGCTTTTCCAGATGGTGTGGCTCATTCGCAGCGCACCGTCACCTCGGCCTGGTAGGCACCGGCGGGGAAGATGCCGGTCGACTTCGTCGCCGCAAGGTCCACGGTCACGGTCTTGGTCCCGTTCGGCAGGCGGGTGACGATGCCGCCGGCGCGGGTCACGCCGTCGACGGTGTAGGTGCTGCTGAAGCTGACATTGGCGTCGCCGCCGCTCGGAGCGGAGAGGAAGCTGGCCGGCGCCGGCGCCGAAAGGCCGTAGCAATCGAGCAGGTTGAGGATCGTGCACAGGAGCGAGCTGGTGGTGACGCTGACCGACGCCGCCGAGCCGCCCGACTGGGTCGAGGCGAGCGTGGAGATCGCCGGGTTGGCTATGATCGTGCCGGGCTGTTGCACCACGATGGTGCAGGTGCCGATGATGGCCGCTGAGGCCCGCAGGCCGGTTCCGAGCAGCGCCGCGGCGGCGAGCGCCGCAAGCCGGAACGACATCATCGGGCGCTGCCGCATGGTCCGGCCGCCTATTTCTGCTTGCTGCCGTCGGTCCAGCCGGTATCGGCCCAGCCGGATTTTGCGGCGATCGCGCCGGTCGTCTCGCCTTGTCCGCTCAGCCCCATCTTCAGCAGCTTGAGTTCCAGCTGCAGCCGGGCCACCTCGAGTTCATAGAGCTTCGCGCAATCCAGGCGCTTGGGCGTGCGGCCGATCGGTATGACGACGCGTCCGTAGGTGGCGAGGTCGTTGTTGGACCGGTTGTTGCCCTGGATCACGCCGACGTCGAGATACGCACCCGATCCCGAGACGGCCGAGCGGCAGGTGGTGCCGTCGGCGGCGCGGACCTCGTCCTGGCCCTGCGGCAGGGTCACGCCCGGCAGCGTGAAGCCGGTCTGGTTCTGGTTGAAGTTGTAGGTTTCCTCGGCCAGTGCCGTGCCGGGCAGGGCGAAGAGGGCAAGGGTCAGGAGCGTCGCTGTCCGAGGAATTTCCCGCATATCTGTGCCCTTATCTGCGTTTGCTCGCCGGGGAATGGGACGCTTTCGGTACAGATACGCACTTTACGCTCGGAGGCGCCGTCGAACGGGATGACGACGAGGACGGGTCTCGATGCTTCGGATCCCAGCATGAAGCTGTTTGGCGCGACTTCGGCCTTCACCGGCTGGAAGTCCTGGTCGTAGACGCGGACGTCGATCCGGATCTTGTGGCCGTAGGGATTGGATGGATAGACGCGGACGGCGAAGGCGTCGGTGAAGCTGCTCACTTCGCCGCGCATCGGCGACATCGACTGTCCTTGCGCTACAGGGCTCGCCAGTGCCGCGGCGACCAGGGGAAGAAGGAATATGGATCTCATGCCGTCCCTCCCGTCGTGGCCTATTCGCAACGCAGGACCACGGTGGCCTGGTAGGCCCCGCTGGTGAAGCTATTCGCCCCGCTCTTGGTGCCGGTCAGATGCACCGAAACGGTGGACAGCCCCGGTATCGTGAGGGGGGTCGACGAGCCGGTCTCGCTGATCGCGTGGGCGCCTGCCGACGAATAGGTGGGGGTCCAGGTCGTCGGCGTCGTATCGCCCGCAGGCACGGTCGGCGAGGCGACCGCGTCCACACTCAGCGTCACGCCCCCGGTGGTCGCGAGCGCCACCGATCCGGGTGACCCGCCGGCGTTGTGCGAGCTCATCGACTGAAGCCCGGCGCTGACGGTCATCGTGCCGTTGCTGTTGATGACGAGCGTGCAGGTGGCCGTGACGTTGCCGTTGAAGATGACGCCCTGCGTCGCCGCAACGGATGCTTGCGTCATGCCGGCCAATGCAACGAGGCCGACAGCTTGCCAGCAGTATCTCATTCGCCACCCCCTAGAGGCTCAGAGTCCGCATTCTCTGGAGTGACGGTGCTCCTCTATGGTTAATTTCCTATTAATTGGTGTGGGTTTGCAAAATTTCGGTCTCATACATCGTAGTTGTAATGCAGATGGTTGCAGCATTCAGGAAAATATTGTCCTGCGTTGTTTGCGTATATTTTGAGATTTTTGTGTAAAGGCCGGCTGTGAGGTCATCGGCGCCGATTGGTCGCGCAAGAAAGTTCAAAACTCAATGAAAGGAAAATTTTGAGGGACAAGTATCGATTGCATGGACGTCGGCGCCAAAATAGCAGCGAACCCGTTACAGATGCAGGTGCGTCCCTGATTTCAATGCGAATGTTGGTCGAAATCCGGCATATCGACTGGGCAATAGGAGAGGCCACTAGCCCGGGAACGCTGCCGCGGAAACAACCGTCGCGTGCGAAGGTGCGCCATCGGTTGTCGGGATATGAACGGCGTCGGGGCGCCGGCGGTCAGACCGGCGCCCCGGTGTTTCGGATTCACCCAGCCACTGCGACTCCAGGCTCAGGCATGGCCCGCCTGCGCGCTCGGAGGCTTGGCCTCCGAGCGTCCTGCATTGCATAGGCCCGGAGCGGCAGTTGTCGAGTTGCGACTAATCCTTGTTCTGTCCGGGAGGCGAGTCGGGGGCATTGTTGTGTGCGCCCGAGTTTCCGGGGTCGGAGTCGCCGTGTTCGCCGTCGGCACCTTCGCCGCCGTTACCGGCGCCCGAGTTGGGGTGATGGCCGCCGCCGCCGCCACCGCCGCCGCCGCCACCACCGCCGCCGCCACCGCCGCCGCCGCCGCCGCCGCCGCCGCCACCGCCGCCGCC
>NZ_JARKMU010000019.1:0-27446 GCF_037625995.1 Aminobacter sp. Piv2-1 | reverse complement strand
CGCCACCGACCTCTACCAGGTGCTCGAATATTCCGACGTTCCGGCGGGCGCGGTCAACATCGTCACCGGCCACACGGCGGAACTTGCCGCCGTGCTCGCCAGGCACGACGACGTCGACGGCCTCTGGGTCGTCGCCGAGGCCGACATCTGCGCCAAGGCGGATGCCGAATCCGTCGGCAACCTCAAGCGCGTCTGGACCGGCCACGGCCGCAGCCTCGACTGGCAGACCGCCCAGGGCGAGGCGTTCCTGCGCCGCGCCACCGAGGTCAAGAACGTCTGGGTCCCGTACGGGGACTGAGAAAGTAAGGGAGTAAGGGAGTAAGGGAGTAAGGGAAACATACTCCCCTATTCCCCTACTGCCCTATTCCCCTCCCCCCTCAGGAAATCTTCGCCAGCAGCTGCAGCAAGGTCGTCGCCTCGCGCGCCGACAGCGGCGCCAGCGTCTCCTCGGTGATCGTCCGGGCCAGCGGCACCAGTTCCTCGACCGTCCGCTGCCCCTCCTCCGTCAGGCCGACCAGCAGCCGGCGCTTGTCGACCTCGTGTTTGCCGAGCCGCACCAGCCCGCGCGCCGCGAGCCGGTCGATCACCCCCTTCACCGTCGCCGCGTCCATGGCGATCAGCGCCCCGAGCTGGTTCTGCGAGGTCTCGCCGACGTCGCGCAGCTTGGCGAGCGCGGCGAACTGCGGCGGGGTGAGGTCGGCGATATGCGCGGCGAAGATCGCCACATGGCGCTGGTGCGCCTTGCGCAGGATGAAGCCTATCTGGTCCTGCAGCCGGTAGCCGACGTCGTGGCCGGGATCGTCCGGGCTCATCGCAACCCGTCCCATGCCTTGATGTCCTCGGCTTTCAGCCCGCCCATGCGGTTGTGGATGCGCGGGCCACAGGTCATGACCAGCGCGAAGACGATCTCGTCGGGCCGCGGCCCGTCGGGCACGCCGACCTCCATGGCGTCGAAATGGCTGCGCACATAGGCGGCATTCACATGGCCGATCGGCACATCCATGCGCGCGCCGAAGCCGCCCAGCTTCTTGGCCGACGGCACGATCGCCTTGGCCTCGCCCAGCCGCTCGCGCATGGCGTAGCCGCCGGGCACGTGCCAAAGGGCGCCATGCTCCAGCTCGCCGGCGGAGCCGACGATCGCGCCCTTGCCGTAGCCGTCGATGGCCTTGACGTCGCCGCCGAGCGCGGCGATCAGCCGGTCGCTGAGCATCAGCCCGAGCGGCTTCAGGTCCTCCATCGCCGCCTGCAGCACCTCGACATAGCGCCCGGCGAAGGGGTTCTTCACCACCGCGAGCGCAGCGGCCCGCCGGCGCGGCTCCTTTGCCGGCAAACCGCCGTCGTGAAAGATCTCCTCGACCGTCACCGCGATCTTGCGGACCGGAAATTCAGGCATGGTCAAATTCCTTGGTTGGCATCGATACGGTCTTTTTCCCGACACCCGGCCCCCGCTGCGCTGCCTCGGTACCGGGATCGATGTCGTGGCTGGGGAGGAGCGTGGAAGCGACGGCGCTCGCCTCTTCTCCCAGGCGGAGAGAGGATGGCCATGCAGCGGCCGGATGAGATGGCAACAGCCCCGAGAAGCGCGCATCGCGACCCAGGAACAATGCGGCCGCTTCGATCAGGCCGCGCCGGCGGAAATCTTCCACGACCTGCAGCCCTGCATCCAGCGCCGCCGCAACCTCGGGCGCACTCAGCGGGCCGACCGCCGTCGTCACCGGCCGTTCGCCGAGATCGCTGTCGGGCGCGAGCTGCCGCGCCGGCCGGCGCGCGATTGCCGGGTGGCCGGGCAGGTCGACCGCATTGGCGATCAGCGTCGCCGCGGCGTCGGCCGCAGCCGCGCTCACGGCAAGCACGGTGACCGCATCGGCGATGCCGAGCGAGAAGCTGCGGCCGCGCCAGCCGCTGGTGGCAATGCCACGCACCCGGTCTTCGGCGCGGATCGTCAGCCGGTCGGCTCGGCCGGTGCCGGCGATCGCCGCGTCGATCCGCTCGCCCGGCGCGATGTACAGCGCGATGTCGCCGCCGTCGTTGACATAGGCGCGGCAGAGCGCGCGACCCAGAACCGTCGCCTCGAGCATTTCGTCGGCTACCGATCCGGCTACCGCCGCCATCGGCGTGATGAAGCGTTCCGCCAGCGGCGCCACCGCGGCCTCCATGCGCCGTGCCGTCGGGCCGGCGAACGGCCGCGGCTGCTTGCCGGTCGGGCGGCGGAGTTCGGGCAATTCCTCGACCAGTTCCGGCAGGATCGTCTCGAAGCGCGCCGCGCATTGCCGGTAGGCGGCCTGCACCTCGACGGCATCGCCGAATGCCTCGACGACCAGGTCGATCGGCCCGTGGTTGAGATGCAGCCGCCGCCCGTCGGGCAGCCAGTTGGCTTGCGGGCCGGTCATTGTCCCGGTCCCCGCCTGAGCTGAGCCAGCGGCGGCCAGGGATTGGGGGAAGGCGCCGGACCGGTGGCGCGGTCGTTGAAATATTCGCCGCCGCGCCCGAGCACGTCCGCGACGGTCCTGATCTCGGCCCCGTAGCCGCCCAGCGCCAGATAATGGTCCTTGCGCAGGGTGAACTCGATGGGCGCGACCAGCGCCGGCGTCGGCACATAGCCGAAGGCGCCGTCGGGCACGCGCGTGACATCGACCATCAGCGTGATGCCGCCGCCCGGCCAGACATAGACCGGCGCGCCGCCGACCGTGACATAGGTCTCGAGCCGATGCACCGAACGCGTCAGGTTGACCGGGTTCTCGGTCACGCCGGCCCTGAGGCTGCCGCCGGCGCCGCCGACGAAGAGCACCGTGCACAGCGCCGGCTCGCAATTGTCCTCGATCAGCCCGACCGATTTCCTGAGCCTGTCGGGGAACGGCATTTCGACCGGGCGCAGGTCGCCGTCGAGCTCGTAATAGGCGAACTGTTCGCCTGTGGTCGACACCATCAGCAGCGACAGGCCCGGCCGCGCGCCCTTCTTCGGGTTCCAGTCGCCCAGGATCGCCAGCGGATCGGAAATGGTCGTCCCACCCCAGCCCAGCCCCGGTTCCGACACCTTGAAATAGCGCCCCGGCGTCGAGCGCCGGCCGAGGATTTTTATCCCCGTATCTTGCCAGCCCAGCACCTTGCCGGCCTGGTGCTCGGAGACGACGCCGGTGATGTGGTCGTCGACCACCACCACTTCGTCGACCAGCCCGCGCCACTGGCTGGCGAACATGCCGATGGTCGCCGAGCCGCAGCCGACGCGCATCCTGTGCTCGACCGTGCCGTCGATCACCGGCGGCTTGCCGGCCTCGACCACCACGGTCGCGCCGCCGTCGATGGCCAGTTCCACCGGCTTCTTGTTGCACAGGTCCATCAGCGTTTCGCAGGTGACGCGGCCTTCCGGCTTGGAGCCGCCGGTGAGATGGTTGACGCCGCCGAGCGACAGCATCTGCGAGCCGTACTCGCCCGTCGTCACGTGGCCGACGGCTTCGCCCCCGGCGCGCACCGTCGCCGTTTCCGGGCCGATGTGGCGGTCGGTGTCGATCTTCACCTTGACGCCGCAATAGGAGAAGATGCCCTCGGTGACGACGGTCACCAGGTCGACGCCCTCGACCTCCTGGCTGACGATGAACGGCGCCGGCTTGTAGTCGGGATAGGTGGTGCCGGCGCCGATGGCGGTGACGAAGCGGCGGCCGGTGTTGACGAGTTCGCCGTCCCAGGGCTCGGCCGAAAAAGGCACGACGGCCGCGCCGCTCTCGACCGCATAGTCCAATACCCTGACGGGATCGCAGCGCACGATGCGGCCGCCGAAATTGCCGTAGCGGTCGCAGGCGCCGGTGCGGCCCTCGGCGATGTAGCACATCACCGGGCAGGCGTCGCAGCGCAGCTTCTCGCCGGCCTGCTTGTCGCCGGGATCATGGGTCTCGAAGCGTTCGGACAGCTCGCTCATCGGCTCTTCCCGCGGATGGCGGCGAGGATGCGCGACGGCGTCGCCGGCAGCCTGCGCACCGAGGCGCCGGTGGCGTGGCGGATGGCATTGAGGATCGCCGGCGCGGTCGGGATCAGCACGTGCTCGCCCAGACCCTTGGCACCGAAGGGTCCTTCCGGATCCGGAACTTCCACCAGGATGGTCTCGATGGGCGGCACGTCGCCTATGGTCGGGATCAGGTAGTCGTGCAGGTTCTCGGTGCGGCCGGGGATGTATTCCTCCATCAGCGCCATGCCGATGCCCTGGGCGATGCCGCCCTGGATCTGCCCTTCGGCCAGCAGCGGATTGATCGCCTTGCCGACGTCATGGGCGGCAGTGATCCTGGTGAGCTGCACCGTGCCGATGGCCAGGTCGACCTCGAGCTCGGCGATCTGGGCGCCGAAGCCGTAGACCGCATAGGGCCGGCCCTGGCCTTTCGCATCGAGCGGCGTGGTCGGCGGATCGTAGGTCGCCTCGGCCGTGAACACGAGGCCGTGGCCATCCGGCTGCAGGCTCTCGAGGTCGATGTGGCGGCGCAGGTCGCCCTCCCACACCGTCAGCACGCCGGCTTCGAGATGCAGCCGGGCGGCGGGCGAGACATTGGCGACGCGCAGGATCTCGTCGCGCAGCGTGTGCGCCGCCTTTTCCGCCGCCCTGCCCGAGACATAGGTCTGGCGCGAGGCCGAGGTCTTGCCGGCGTCGGGGGTGGATGCGGTGTCGGCGCTTCTCAGCTCGATATCCGCAAGCGCCAATCCCAGAGCGTCGGCGACGATCTGCGCGATCACCGTGTTCGAGCCCTGCCCGATGTCCACCGCCCCCTGGTACAGGACCACCTTGCCGGCGGGCGCGATGCCGAGCCTGATGGTCGAGGGGTTGGGAAGCGAGGTGTTGCCGCAACCGTACCAGCAGGACGCGATGCCGACGCCGCGTTTCCGCGCGACGTTGCCGGCGTTGAACGACGCGGCCTCCGCCAGGGCGCGTTTCCAATGTTGTTCGAGAGCCTCGAGGCAGTCGACGATGCCGACGCCGGCCTCGAGCCGCTGGCCCGTGACCGTTTCGCCCCCGTTCCGAAGCGCATTGTTCAAGCGGAACTGCAGGCGATCCATGGCGAGCTTGTCGGCCAGCTCGTCGTAGAGCGTCTCCTGCATGATCGCGGCCTGCGGCACGCCGAAGCCGCGGAAGGCGCCGGAAACCGGGCCGTTGGTATGGACGGCGCGGCTCGTCGCCCGGTAGTTCGGCGTGGAATAGGGCCCGCTGGCATGGACCGGCACGCGGTTCGCGACCGTCGGTCCCCAGCTGGCATAGGCGCCGGTGTCGAACGCGCCGTCGAAGACCATGCCGGCGATGGCGCCGTCCGCATCGGCCCCCAGCGTCGCGCGCATCCGCGCGGGGTGCCGCTTGGTGGTCGACGTCATCGAGTCGCGGCGGCTGTAGGCAAGTGCCGCCGCCCGCCCCGTCTTCAGCGCCACCAGGCCGATCAGCGGCTGCACCGAGAGATCGAGCTTGGATCCGAAGCCGCCGCCGGTGGCGGTCGGCACGATGCGCACCTTCTCCGGCGGCAGGCCGAGAACCCGCGCGGTGTCGTCGCGGTCCATGTAGGGCGCCTGGGTGCAGGCAACGACGGTCAGCGTGTCGCCGTCGAAAACGGCGTGGCCGGCCTCCGGCTCGACATAGGCGTGCTCGACGAACGACGTCTCGATCTCGCCCGAGACGACGGCGGCAGCGTGGGCGAGCGCCGCCTCCGGGTCGCCGCGCTCGACATGGCCGCGCACCAGTATGTTGCCGGCGCGCCCGGCATGGACAAGCGTCGCTCCGTCTTGCTCGGCCTGCTCCGGCGCAAAGAGCGCCGGCAGCTCCTGCCAGCGCACGGGGAAATCCGCCAGGTCGATATCGCGCGCGGCCCAGCCCTCGCAGGCCACCAGCGCCACCGCCTCGCCGCGGAACCGCGTCTCGGCCTCGGCCAGCGCCGGCTGGTCGGCGAAGGCGGGGATGACGCCGAACCGGTTGACGCCCGGGATATCCGCCGCCGTGAATACGCCGCCGACGCCGGCGTTCTGCGCCACATAGGCGCCGAGATCGCCGAAGCTGAAGGCCGCGCGATGGTGCGGCGAACGCACGACCAGCACCGACAGCGCATCCGTCGGGAACGCATCGGCGCCGAAGCGGTCCGCGCCCGTCACCTTGGGCACGCCGTCGAGCCTGACCGGCGATGCGCCCACCGCAGCACCGGCGGGAGGAAGGGTGAAGTCGCACCATTTGGATAATGCACCCCCCTCTGGCCTGCCGGCCATCTCCCCCTCAAGGGAGGAGATTAGCTGTGGCGTCGCCTTCGCCAATCGCCGGGGCCGCGAGGTGGGCGCAGCGTTCAAACTGCCGATCTCCCCCCTTGAGGGGGAGATGGCCGGCAGGCCAGAGGGGGGTGGGAGGAAACGATGCGCCTCCACCACCGCCTCGATGATCTTGCGATAGCCGGTGCAGCGGCACAGCACGCCGCCGAGCGCCTCCTGCACCTCGTCCTCGCTCGGTTGCGGCCTATTTTCCAGCAGCGCCGTTGCCGCCATCAGCATGCCCGGCGTGCAGATGCCGCATTGAGCGGCGCCATGCGCAAGGAACGAGGCCTGCAGCGCCGACAGGCCGTCGCCGCCGAGCCCTTCGACCGTGCGGATCGAGCAGCCTTGGGCCGAAGCCAGGGGCGCAAGGCAGGCGCAGACGGGGGAGCCGTCGAGCAGCACGGTGCAGGCGCCGCAATCGCCGGCATCGCAGCCGACCTTGGTGCCTGTCAGGCCGAGCTCCTCGCGCAGGATGGACGACAGCCGCCGCATCGGGGCGGCCGAGACCGACGCCGGCGCGCCGTTGACCATGAAGCTGATCGGCGCGCGGTCGGGTTTCATGCGGCGGCCCGCCTTTGCGGATCGGCTGCGGCCGCCAGCAGGGCGCGGGCGACGATCTCGCGCGCGGCGGACCGCCGGTAGTGGGCGCTGCCGCGCACGTCGTCGATCGGCGAAAATTCATCGAGGGGCGCCCTGGCGACGATGTACTCGATGGCGTCCGGCGCCTGACCGGCCAGTTCCGCCTCCAGGACCCGCAGGCGCTGGGCCACCGCCGAGCAGGCGCCAACCGCGACCGCCGCGGCCTCGATCCCGCCGTCACGATCAAGCGTCACCCTTGCCGCCGCCATGGCGATGGAAATGACGAGATAGCGCCGCGCGCCGAGCTTGAGGAAGGCCGAGCGGCCGCCGGCGGCGGCCCTGGGCACGCGGATGGCCGTCATCATCTCGCCGGGCCGCAGCGCGGTGCGGCGGTTGCCCAGGATGAAGTCCGGCAATGCGAGATGGCGCGTCGCCAGAGACGAGCGCAGCTCCACTTCGGCTTCGAGCACCATCAGCGCCGGAACGCCGTCCGCCGCCGGCGAGGCGTTGCACAAATTGCCGGCGACCGAGGCGACGTTCTGGATCTGCACCGATCCAACCTCGCGCGCGGCCTGCTTCAGCGCGTCGAAGGCCGGCGGCAACGCTGCCTGCCGAACCTCCGTCCAGCTGGTGCGGGCGCCGATGACGACATGCGTTTCGGTCTCGGCGATGCCGCGCAGCTCGGCGATCGAGTTGATGTCGAGCATGTCCTGCCGGATGGGGGAACTTCCTAGCGCGGGATAGAAATCGGTGGCGCCGGCCACGACCCGCCAGGCCCCCTCGCCCAGCAGGGCGAGTGCTTCGTCGAGCGTCGTGGGTCTCGCGTAGCGGGTCACGCAATGCCTCCCGGCCCGGGCCGGTCAATTCATTCGCATGCAAATGATAATCCGCCGCGACCTTTTGTCAAAGCAGCCTTTCGCGGCAAGGCTTGGCGGCGGCCATGGCGAAGGCGGAGGGTTGACGGGCGGCGGCATCTGACCCAGTTTCGGCGCCCCGACCATAGCGAATTCCGAGGAGGCTCCATGGCAGCGGACGCACTCATCGTCGTCGACCTGCAGAACGACTTTTGCCCGGGCGGCGCGCTCGCGGTCGCCGGCGGCGACGAGATCGTGCCGCTGGTCAACGACCTGATCCGCCATACCGAGCACGTGCTCCTGACGCAGGACTGGCATCCGGCCGGCCATTCGAGCTTCGCCTCCAGCCATCCCGGGCGGCAGGCGTTCGAGAGCATCGACATGCCCTACGGCCCACAGACGCTGTGGCCCGACCATTGCATCCAGGGCAGCAAGGGCGCCGACTTCCACACCGGACTGGCCTGGAGCAAGGCGGAACTCGTCATCCGCAAGGGCTTTCGCCCCGGCATCGACAGCTATTCCGCCTTCTTCGAGAACGATCGCCTGACCCCGACCGGCCTCGCCGGCTACCTGCGCGAGCGCGGCATCGGCGCGGTCACGCTGGTCGGCCTGGCGACCGACTTCTGCGTCGCCTATTCGGCGCTCGACGCGGTGAAGCAGGGCCTTGCCACCACCGTCCGGCTCGACGCCTGCCGGGCGATCAATCTCAACGGCTCGCTGGACACAATGATCGGCAAGATGCGCGACGCCGGCGTCACGCTGATTTGAACCAACCGCTTTTGTGGGGCAAGCGGCGTCCGCGCCGGGACTGAGGGGACATTCATGAAATTCCTGCGATTGGCTGCCATTGGTGCGGCCGGCCTCTATCTGGGCGCCGGCCCGGCGCTGGCGGCGGAGGACGGACTGCCGGGTGCGGCCATGTCGCTATGGTGGGCGTTGCCCTTCGTCGGGCTGCTCATCTCCATCGCCACCGGCCCGCTGCTCTACGCCCATTTCTGGGAACACCACTACGGCAAGATCACCGCCGCCTGGGCGGCACTGGTCATCCTGCCGCTGATGGCGTCCTTCGGCGTTGGCATCTCGGCCGAGGCGGTGCTGCACACGCTTTTGCTCGAATACATGTCCTTCATCATCCTCTTGTTTGCGCTGTTCACCATCGCCGGCGGCATATTGGTGGCCGGCAACATCCACGGCACGCCGCTGGTCAATGCGGCACTGCTGCTGATCGGCGCGCTGCTCGCCTCGGTGGTCGGCACCACCGGCGCCTCGATGATCCTGATCAGGCCGATGATCCGCGCCAACGACAACCGGCCGTTCAACGCCCATGTCGTCGTTTTCTTCATTTTCCTCGTCTCCAACATCGGCGGCTCGCTGACCCCGCTCGGCGATCCGCCGCTCTTCGTCGGTTTCCTGCGCGGCGTCGACTTCTTCTGGACGACTGCCAACCTGTGGCGCGAGACGCTGCTTGTCGGCGGCATCGTGCTTGCCGCCTTCCTGGCGCTGGACTGGGTGCTGCACATCCGCGAGAAGGGCCAGCCGAAGATCAAGGACCCGACGCCGGACTCCAGGGTGCGCATCCGCGGCCGGGCCAATTTCATCCTGCTCGCCGGGGTGATCGGGGCGATCCTGTTGTCGGCGTCGTGGAAGCCGGGCGTCGCCCTCACCATCCAGGGCGTCGAACTCGAATGGCAGAACCTGGTGCGCGACGCCCTCATCCTGATGCTCGCCTTCGTCTCGCTGTGGGTCACGCGGAAAGAATACCGCGCCGCCAACGGCTTCTCCTGGGGGCCGATCCTCGAGGTGGGCAAGCTGTTCGCCGGTATCTTCGTCTGCATCGTGCCGGTCATCGCCATCCTGCGTGCCGGCCTCGACGGCGCCTTCGGCCCGCTGGTGGCTATGGTGACGTCGGCCTCCGGCGCGCCCAACGACCTCGCCTACTTCTGGCTGACCGGGGCGCTGTCGTCCTTCCTCGACAACGCGCCGACCTATCTCGTCTTCTTCGAACTCGCCGGCGGCGATCCGCAGGCGCTGATGACGACCTTCGCATCGACGCTGGTGGCGATCTCGGCCGGCGCGGTGTTCATGGGCGCCAACACCTATATCGGCAACGCCCCCAACTTCATGGTCTACGCCATCGCCCGCGAGCGCGGGGTGAAGATGCCCGGCTTCTTCGGCTACATGCTCTGGTCGGGCGCAGTGCTGATCCCGACCTTCCTGATCGCGGGCTTCGTGTTCTTCGGGTGACGTCGGAGTTGCCCCTCACCCTTACCCTCTCCCCGCCAGCGGGGAGAGGGGGCGCCGACGTTGCCGCTTCGTCCTTCTCCCCGTTTACGGGGAGAAGGTGCCGGCAGGCGGATAAGGGGCTGTCAGGCGCTACCCCACCCCGACATAGCGCCTGACCAGCGCAGGATCCTCGCGCAGGCGCGCGACGTCGACGGTCTCGCGGTTGCGGCCGTTCTCGATGAAGGCGACGCGGTCGGCCACCGGCAGCACGGCGTCGACGCGCTGCTCGACCAATATGGTCGAGACGCCGAGCCCGCGCAGCCTGCCGACCGTCTCGCGAACCTTCGCGATCATCGACGGCATCAGCCCTTCGGTCGGCTCGTCGAGCAGCAGCACCTCGGGCTCGAGGCAGAGCGCACGCGCCATGGCGAGCATCTGCTGCTCGCCGCCCGACAGCGTGCCGGAGCGCTGCCTGAGCCGCTCGCGCAGGACCGGGAACAGATCGAGCACCGCCGCGCGCGCCGCCGCACCCTTGTTCCGCGCCATCAGCCCGATCTCGATGTTCTCGGCGACGGTCAGCTCGGCAAACAGCCGCCGGCCCTGCGGCACATAGGCGACGCCGGCCCTGGGGACTTCGTGCGCCGGCAATTCAGTAAGCTCCCGCCCGCCCAGCCTGATCGACCCGGCGCGCGCCGGCACCAGCCCCATGATCGCCTTCAGCGTCGTGGTCTTGCCGGCGCCGTTGCGGCCGAGCAGGCACAGCACCTCGCCCTTGCGCAGTTCGAGGTCGAGCCCGTGCAGCACCTCGACTTCGCCGTAGAAGCAGTCGAGGCCCTCGATGGTCAGCGCCGCGGTCATGCGCCCGCCTCCTGGGCGGTGCCGAGATAGGCGTCCTGAACGGCGGCGTTTGCGCGGATCTCGGCCGGCGTGCCTTCGGCCAGGATCTTGCCGGCGTTGAAGACGGTGATGCGGTGGGCGAGTTCCATCACCACCGGCATGTTGTGCTCGATCAGAAGCACGGTCGCGTCGCTCGCGATGTCGCGGACAAGGCCGATGAAATTGTCGATTTCGCCATCCGAAAGCCCCTGCGTTGGCTCGTCGAGGATGAGCAGCCGCGGCCTGAGCGCCAGCCCCATGGCGACCTCCAGCAGCCGCTGGTGACCGTAGGCGAGCGCGCCCGCCTGCACGCCAGCCCGCGACGCCAGACCGACCCGCTCCAGCGCCTCCATCACGCCGTGCCGCACGGCGCCGCGCGAGCGACCGTCGGTCAGCGTGCGCTGCACCGGCAGCGCGACATTGTCGTAGGCCGTGAGGTTGGCGAAGACGCTGGTGATCTGGAAGGTGTAGGCGATGCCGCGCCGGACCCTGAGATGCGCCGGCATTTTCGTGATGTCCTCGCTATCGAAGACGATCGTGCCGGCGCTCGGCTCGTAGCGGCCGCAGACGAGGCTGACGAAGGTGGTCTTGCCGGCGCCGTTGGGGCCGATCACCGCCCTGATCTCGCCGGGCTCGATCGAGAAGTCGACGCCGTCGACGGCGCGCAGCCCGCCGAAATGGCGCGAGAGGCCCTGGGTGACGAGCAGCGGCGTCATGGCAGCCACCTCGCCCAGCGTTCGCGCACGGTGCCGAGCACGCCCTTGCGGAAGAACAGCACGAGCAGGATCAGCACCGCGCCCACCACCAGCATATAGGCCGAGGTGTAGCCGCTGGTGATGTCGACGACGTAGTACATGAACAGCGTGCCGACGAGCGGTCCGAGCGTGGTGGCGGCCCCGCCGAGCAGCACCCACAGCAGCGGCAGGATCGAATATTGCACCGAGGCGAAGGTCGAGCCGACATAGCCGAAGAGCAGCGCAT
The DNA here is from genome assembly GCF_037625995.1 of Aminobacter sp. Piv2-1. Lineage (NCBI taxonomy): Bacteria > Pseudomonadati > Pseudomonadota > Alphaproteobacteria > Hyphomicrobiales > Phyllobacteriaceae > Aminobacter > Aminobacter sp. Piv2-1. The sequence goes on along the minus strand of NZ_JARKMU010000019.1, from coordinate 15,672 downwards.
AGGCAGCCCCCGCCGCAGCACAGATGACGCCCGAGGCCACCACCGCCGCCAGCTTGTTGGCGAAGGTGTCGTAGCCGAGCATGCGCGTGCGCTCCTCGTTCTCGCGGATCGCCACCAGGACGCGGCCGTGGCGCGAGCGCACGATGGCGAGCGTGGCGAACAGTGCTGTGGCGAACAGTGCTGCGGCCAGGAGGTAGCGCGTGTCGGGATTGGTGAGGTCGAGCGTGGTCGCGCCAAGAGCGACCTGCCGCGCCTGCTGCTGCAGCACCAGCCCCTCGTCGCCGCGCGTCCATTCGCCGAAATAGAGCGTCACCAGGTAGAACACCTGCGCGAACATCATGGTGACGATCATGAAGGCGACGCCGGTGGTCCTGAGCGCCAACAGGCCGATGACGGCCGAGACCACCAGCCCGGCGGCGAGTCCCGAAGCGAAGGCCGCCGGTACGCCCCAGCCGAGATGGTAGAGCGGCAGGCCGGCGCCATAGAGGCCGGCGGCGAAGAACATGGCATGGCCGAGGCTGAGCAGGCCGGCATAGCCGAACAACAGGTTGTAGCCCATGGCGAAGACGGCAAGCACCAGCACGCGCGCCAGCACGGCATGGTGATATTCGGGCAGCACGAAGTTGAGCGCCACCAGCACAGCGACGACGGCGACGTGCAGGCCGTAGATTTTCGCCGTCGAAGCTTCGGTCATTTCGCCGCCGTTCCGAACAGGCCCTGTGGGCGGAACACCAGCACCATGGCGACGACCAGGGTGGCGATGATCTTGGCGAGCGTCGGCGAGAAGAACACCGAGACGATGCCGTCGGACACGCCGATCAGCAGCGCCGCCACCACCGTGCCGCGCAGCGAGCCGAGCCCGCCGATGATGACGACGATGAAGGACAAGAGCAGCGGGTCGAGCCCCATCAGGTAGTGCGCCTGGCTGATCGGCACGATCAGCACCGCGGCGACGGCCGCGAGCATGGCGCCGAGCGCGAACACCGCGCCATAGACGCGCCCGACCGGGATGCCGAAAGCCTGGGCGATCTCGCGGTCGTATTGCGTCGCCCGCATCACCAGGCCGATGCGGGTGCGGGTCAGCACGAACCAGGTGGCGAGGAGCAAAAGGGCCGAGGCAGTGATGATCGACAGCTTGTAGCCGGAATAGCCGAACCACGGCAGCTGGATGCGGTAGCTGAAGGGCGGCGCCACCGGCCGCGCCTCGGGGCCGTAGAAGGTGAGCGCCAGCTGCTGGATGATGTAGAGCAAGCCGATGGTGGCGACGATCGTCGCCTCCGGGTTGTATTCGATGCGGCTGAGCACCAGCCGCTCCGACACCCAGGCAATGGCGCCGACGATCAGCGGCGCCAGCACCAGGGCAGCCGCGAAGCCGACCGCCGGATTGCCGCTGACGGCGGTGGTGATCGCCCAGGCGAGCACCGCGCCCAGCATGAAAAACTCGCCATGCGCGACGTTGACGATGCGCATGACGCCGAACACCAGCGACAGGCCGAGTGCGGTCAGCGCCAGCACCGCGGCGGTGACGAGGCCTTCGAGCGTGGCGAGCAGGAGGTGGGGTCCGAAAGCCATTCAGGTGCGGTCTCTTGTGGAAAGCAGCGTTCCTTGGCACCCCCCTCTGGCCTGCCGGCCATCTCCCCGGCAAGGGGGGAGATCGGCAGCTGCGAGCTCGCAGCTACTCTGCAACGTCCGCGATTGGCTGGCAGGCCGATGAAAGCTGATCTCCCCCCTTGTGGGGGAGATGGCCGACAGGCCAGAGGGGGGCAACGTAGTGCACACTGCAGGCAAATCTATCGCCGCGCCCTCACAGCGGCTGCGTCGTGTAATCCGCCTCCGGCTCGTACATGCCGTCCTCGATCGAGGTGCGGTGCACGACCTTGAGCTTGCCGCCCTCGACCTTGGAGATGTTCTGGTGGCCGAAGACCTGGTGGATCTTGCCGTTGAAGATCTTGTCGCCCTGCGGGTGCTCCGGCCCTTCCTTGAACTCCTTCAGCGCCTCGGTCGCCTCGACCAGCTTGGCGCGGTCCTCGGGGCCCTTGTAGCCCGAATCCTCCATCGCCTTCTTGATGACGTAGAGCGTCTCCCAGCAGCCGTACATATGGGCCGCGGTCGACACGTCCTTGGGATCGCTCGTCGAGGCGCCGTTGTCGTCGATGCCGACGGCCTTGCGGTAGGCCTTCTGCGCCTCGCTGTCGTTGTCCTGGGCATAGCGCGGCGAGCCTTCCCAGAAATGGCTGCCGTCGAGGAACTCCAGCCCCGGGCTGTTGATGTCGACGGCCTCGAGCGAGTCGATGAAGCCGAACAGCTGCGGCTTGCTCGAGCCGTAGAACTCGCCGAGCTCCTTGACGAAGGTGAGCACGCCGGGGCCGACCATGACGTGATACAGCACCTCGGTGTCGGCGGGGATCTGCGGCAGGTATTTGGTGAACGAGCTTTCGGTCGGCGGGATCGGGATCTGGGCCGCCACGTCGCCGCCCTGCGCCTTGATCGCCGCGGTGAAATAGTCGCGATGGTCGTAGCCGAAGGCATAGTCGGGATAGATCATCGTCACCTTCTTGCCGAGGTTGGCCGCGACCCAGGGCGCGACCGAGGTGACCTGCGAACGGACGTCGGTGATGCCCGGCTGCAAGACCCAGCGGTTCAGCTTGCCCGAGGCGACATGGTAGCCCTCGCTGACGACGTAGTAAGGGATCTTGAGCTCGCCGGCGGTCGGCGCCGAGCCGACCACGACATGGGAAAACAGCGTGCCGTAGACGACGTCGGTCTTGTGCTGGCTGGCGAACTTGCCGACGACTTCGGCGCCGCGCTTGGGGTCGGTGCCATCGTCCTCGACGACGATCTCGACCGGGCGGCCGTTGATGCCGCCGGCGTCGTTGATCAGCTTGACCGCCGCGTTGGTCGTCTTCTCGTACCAGCGGCCATAGGCGGCGCCGATGCCGGTGCGGTGGGCCTGGAAGCCGATCCTGATCGGCGCCGAGGACTGCGCCTGCGCATAGCGCACGAAGCCGGGGGCGGCCATCAGGCCCGCGCCGGCGGCGATGCCCTTGAGTGCGCCGCGGCGCGAGAGGCCTTTTTTGCCGAGGTCGAAGAAGCGATTGCTGTCAGTCATGCCCTGTCCCCTTGTCGCGCGTTTTGACCAACGATCGTGCGGGTTTGACGCCCTGCCCGGCCTTGGCGGCCAGGCTGAAAATCGCATGTGTACAAACTAGATCACCAATCCGGAGGAGTGGCAATAGAGCCCGCCGCGGGGGTCGCAAACGAAGCCTCCGGCAGGGACGGCGCCACGCGGAAGCGTAGGAGCGCTCCGCCCCGCCCCCTCTGTCCTGCCGAACATCTCCCCCGCAAAGGGGGAGATTGGCCATTATCTCGGCCTTCGCCAGTCGCCACGGCCATGGCTATGCGACCTTGGATCGACATGGGGTTAGTTCTGCTGCGGACTTGCAGGACAGGCACCTGCGCTGGAGCTGCCGATCTCCCCACTCGCGGGGTCGGCAGGACAGAGGCGGCGGGTCGGATCCCGCCTACACCTTCACCAACTGCTCCACCCGGTCCTTCTCGCCGAAGATGCGCAGGTAGCGGGCGATTTCCTGCCTGTCGCCGGTCGCCTTGGCCGGATTGTCGGAGAGCTTTATCGCCGGGCGGCCATTGGCCTGGGTGACCTTGCAGACCAGCGAAATCGCATTGAGCCGGTCGGTTTCCCTGGGCGCACAGCCTTCGAAGTCGTTGGTGAGGTTGGTGCCCCAGCCGAAGGACATGCGCACCTTGCCTTCGAAATGGCGGTAGGTCTCGATGATGGTGTCGACGTCGAGCCCGTCGGAGAAGATCAGGAGCTTGGACCTGGGGTCCTGGCCCTTCTTGCGCCACCACTCGACGATCCGCTCGCCGCCCTCGATCGGCGGGGCGCTGTCGGGGCGGAAGCCGGTCCAGTCGGCGACCCAGTCGGGCGCGTCGCGCAGGAAGGCCGCCGTGCCGAAGGCGTCGGGCAGGACGATCAGCAGGTTGCCGCCATAATAGCGCTGCCAGTCGCGCAGCACCTTGTAGGGCGATTGCTTGAGCTCTTCGACGCTGTTGGCCAGCGCCGCATAGACCATCGGCAGTTCGTGCGCGTTGGTGCCGAGCGCCTCGAGGTCGGTGTCCATGGCGAGCAGCACGTTGGAGGTGCCGGTGAACGCCTTGCCGATGCCCTCCTTCAGCGCCTCGACGCACCAGCGCTGCCACAGGAAGGAGTGGCGGCGGCGCGTGCCGAAGTCGGAGATCTTGATGCCCGGCAGCTTCTTCAGCCGCTCGGTCTTGTCCCACATCTTGGCCTTGGCGCGGGCATAGAGCACGTCGAGCGCAAACGGGCCGAACGCCTTCATCGCCGAGCGCGAGCGCAGCTCGTTGATGATGGCGAGTGCCGGGATCTCCCACATGGAGGTATACATCCATGGTCCGGCGAAGGTGAGCTCGTACTGGCCGTCGCGCTTTTCGAGGTGATATTCGGGCAGCTGGAAATCCTCCAGCCAGGCCAGGAATTCCGGCTCGAATATCTGCTTGCGGCCGTAGAAATTGTTGCCGCCCAGCCAGATCATCTCCTTCTTGGAGAAGCGCAGCGTGCGCGCGTGGTCGAGCTGGTCGCGCAGCTCGCCTTCGTCGATCTCCTCGGCGAGCTTGACCGAGGTCGCCCGGTTGATCAGCGAGAAGGTGGCGTCGACCTTGGGGTGCATACCCCAGATCATCTGCAGCATCAGAAGCTTGTAGAAGTCCGTGTCGAGCAGGCTGCGCACGATCGGATCGAGCTTCCAGGTGTGGTTGTACACCCTTCTTGCGATGTCGGTCCTTGCCATGCTGCCCTTGCCTCCTCGGCGCGACCGCCCCCCGGGTGGAGGTTGCCGCAACCATGTCGCTAGCATTGGGATATAGCGCAGTGGCGATCAAGCGTCTGGCGACAAAAAAGCGGCGCCTGGCCCATGCCGCTGCGGGGTGGTCCCGAAACGTCGGGACCACCAGTGCGACCCTTGGAAAAGGGCTAGGCCATGACCTTGCCGTCGGCGTCGAACCTGTAGGTCCGTGCCGCATCGGGCGTGGCGTAGAGCGTGGCGCCCGGACCGGTCCGGTATTCGCCGAACAGACGGATGGTGACCAGGCCGGCCTTCTCGGTCTCCAGGAACACGTTGGTGTCGGCGCCGAGATGCTCGGCATGGACCACCGTGCCCTTCCAGGCGCCGGAGGTGTCGCTGACGGCGATGTGCTCGGGGCGGACGCCGACGGTCTTGACCGTCTGGCCGAGGCGGGCGCCGTCGATGAAGTTCATCTTGGGTGAGCCGATGAAGCCGGCGACGAACATGTTGGCCGGCTTGTTGTAGAGCTCCATCGGCGCGCCGACCTGCTCGACGCGGCCAGCATTGAGCACGACGATGCGGTCGGCCAGCGTCATCGCCTCGACCTGGTCGTGGGTGACGTAGATCATGGTCGACTTCAACCGGTTGTGCAGCTGGGCGATCTCGAGGCGGGTGTTGACGCGCAGCGCCGCATCGAGGTTCGACAGCGGCTCGTCGAACAGGAACAGCTTGGGCTCGCGCACCACGGCGCGGCCGATGGCGACGCGCTGGCGCTGGCCGCCGGACAGTTCGGCCGGGCGGCGCTTGAGGTAGGGCTCCAGCGACAGCATCGCCGACGACGTGGCGATGCGCTTGTCGATCTCGGCTGCCGGCGTGCCGGCCTGCTTGAGGCCGAGGCCCATGTTGTCGCGTACGGTCAGGTGCGGATAGAGCGCGTAGGTCTGGAACACCATGGCGATGCCGCGATTGGCCGGCGGCACGTTGTTGACGCGCTGGCCGTCAATCATGAGGTTGCCCGAGGTGGCATCCTCGAGGCCGGCGACGATGCGCAGCAAGGTCGACTTGCCGCAGCCCGAGGGGCCGACGAAGACGACGAATTCACCGTCCTTGACGTCGAGGTCGATGCCCTTGAGCACGTCGACCGGACCGAAGGACTTCTTCACATTCTCGATCTTGAGAGATCCCACAGGCAGTTCCTTCCTGTTAGAGCTTGACGGGGCGGCCGGTGCGGACGCTTTCGTCCGCGGCCAGGCACACGCGCAGCGATTTGACGGCGTCCGCCATGTGGCGGGTGAGGTCGATGTCCTCGCGGATGGCTTTCAGCACGAAGGCCTGCTCGCGGTCGCACAGCCCCTGATGGCCGGGCTCGTCCTTCATCGACAGATCCTGGTCGGCGTGGGCGAAGTTGCCGTCCGCCCCGAGATCGGCGCGGTGCACCCGGATCATGTTGGTCTTGGTGTGGGAATCGACGTCGTCGGACTTGGTGGCGGCCTCGTTGACGACGATCGACACGCTGCCCCTGGGCGAGATCACGTCCTTCACGAAGAAGGCCGTCTCCGACATCATCGGACCCCAGCCGGCCTCGTACCAGCCGACCGAGCCGTCGGCGAACAGCACCTGCAGGTGGCCGTAATTGTACATGTCGGGCGCGATCTCGTCGGTCATGCGCAGGCCCATGCCGCGCACCTCGACCGGCTCGGCGTCGGTGATCTGGCACATGACGTCGAGATAGTGCACGCCGCAGTCGACGATCGGCGAGGTCGTCTTCATCAGCTGCTTGTGGGTGTCCCACTTGTGGGCGGAGGACTGCTGGTTGAGGTTCATGCGGAACACATACGGCCCGCCGAGCCCGCGCGCCTCGCCGATCAGCCGGATCCACGACGGGTGGTGGCGCAGGATGTAGCCGATCACCAGCTTGCGGCCGTTGGCCTTGGCGCAGGCGACGACGCGTTCGGCATCTGCCACCGTGGTCGCCAGCGGCTTCTCGAGGAAGACGTGGCAACCCGCCTCCATGGCCATCACCGCATAGTCGGCATGGCTGTCGGAATAGGTGTTGATCGAGGCGACGTCGGGCTTCAGCTCGCGGAGCGCGCCTTCGAAGGAGCGCTGGATGCCATAGCCTTCCATGCCCGCGGGCAGCGGCACGTCGGAGCGGTTGACGAGCGCCGCGATCTCGAAGCCCGGATTGTTGTGGTAGGCGAGCGCGTGGCTCCGGCCCATGTTGCCAAGGCCGGCAACGACGACGCGAAGTGGCTTTTCTGTGGTCACTTGACTGCTCCGGAAGTGATGCCGCGGATGAGCTGCCGCGAGAAGAAGAAGTAGAGGACGAGCACCGGCAGGATGGCCAGCGACAGCGCCGCGAGCACGGCGTTCCAGTTGGTGACAAACTGGCCGATGAACACCTGGGCGCCCAGCGTCACGGTCTTGGTCGCCTCGGAGGGCGCCAGGATCAGCGGGAACCACAGGTCGTTCCAGATCGGGATCATGGTGAAGACCGCGACCGTCGCCATCGCCGGCCGCACCAGCGGCAGCACGAGGCGGAAGAAGATGCGGTACTCGGAAAGCCCGTCGATGCGGCCGGCATTCTTCAGGTCGTCCGACACCTGCTTCATGAATTCGGACAGGATGAAGACTGCCAGCGGCAGGCCCTGCGCGGTGTAGACCAGGATCAGCGCCGTCAGCGTGTTGACGAGGCCCGTCGCCACCATCAGCTGCAGGATCGCGACGGTGCCGAGGCGGATCGGGATCATGATGCCCAGGGCCAGGTAGAGCCCCATCATGGTGTTGCCCTTGAAGCGGTACTCCGACAGGGCGAACGCCGCCATGGCGCCGAACAGCAGCACGAAGAACAGCGACATCACGGTCACGATCAGGCTGTTCTGGAAGTAGAGGAAGAAGTCGCCCTGGGCCATCACCGTCTTGTAGCCGATGAGGTCGAAGGTCTCCGCCGTCGGCGGCGCCAACGGCGACCGGAAGATCGCGGCGCGCGACTTGAACGAGTTGATGACGATCACGATCACCGGGAACAGCGCGATGGCCGTGTAGGCGAGCAGGATCGCATGTGCGCTTATGGTGCGCGGCAGGGAAGAGGCAGCCTTGCTCATGACACCCTCAGAACTGGTAGCGGCGCAGCCGCGTCTGGATGAGGAACAGGTAGAGGCACACGCCGGCGAGGATGATGAAGAACATCATCGAGGCGATGGTGGCGCCCATGTTCTTGTCGCCGATCTGCAGCTGGAAGCCGAAGAAGGTGCGGTAGAGGAACGTGCCCAGGATGTCCGTGGCGTAGTTCGGGCCAGCCAGCGCGCCCTGCGCCGAATAGATCAGGTCGAAGGCGTTGAAGTTGCCGACGAAGGTCAGGATCGAGATGATGCCGATCGAAGGCAGGATCAGCGGCAGCTTGATCTTCCAGAACTGCGACATGCCGGTGATGCCGTCGCATTCGGCGGCCTCGATCACCTCGTCGGGGATCGACAGCATGGCGGCGTAGATCAGCATCATCGGGATGCCGACGAACTGCCACACCGAGATCAGGCTGAGCGCTGTGAGCGCATATTCTTCCTTGCCGAGCCACGGCACGAACAGGCTCCTGAGGCCGGCGAGGTCGAGCAGGTTGGGGGCCACGCCCCAGAGCGGGCTCAGGATCAGCTTCCAGGCGAAGCCGACGATGACGAAGGACAGCAATGTCGGAATGAAGATGGCGGTGCGGTAGAAGGCCGAGAATCGCAGCTTCGGGCTCGACAGGAGTGCCGCCAGCACCACACCGATCGGGTTCTGTACCAGCATGTGGATGACGAAGAACCAGGTGTTGTTGCCGAGCGCGTTCCAGAACGATGCCGACCAGCGCGGATCGCCGAACAGCGTGCGGAAATTGTCGAAGCCGGCAAACACCTGGCTGTTGTCGACATTGCGGAACAGCGACAGCTGCAGGGTGCCGAACAGCGGCAGGATCATGACGGCGGTATAGACCAGCACTGCCGGCGCCAGGAACACGGCGATGTGCCAGCGCGTCGGTCGTTTGTCTTGGCTATGCACTAAGCTTTGCTCCGACATCTCAAAAGTCCTTGGTCCGGCCCGACGAGGCCGTTGAAGTTGTTTGCGAGGATGTGCCCCGGCGACGCGTCCGGCCAGCTTGGCCATGGATGCAGTAGCGCATCTTCGGATGCGCTAATTCAAGCCCCAAATCGAATCCGCGGGTCCGAATCCGAGGAGGACGGGAGGGCGCCGGAGCGCCCTCCCAGCGAGCATCAAGCCCGCCGCATTACTTTGCCGGCTTGTACCAGCTGTCGAGGCCCTTCTGCAGCTCGGCGGCTGCTGCTTCCGGGGTCTGCGTGCCGTTGATGACATTGGCCGACTTCACCCAGGTCTCGTTCTCGAGGTTCGGCGTGCCGCGCGACAGGATCTGGTAGGTCGAGCGGATGGTCGGCTTGCACTTCTCGCGCCAGGAGACGAATTCCTGGGCCAGCGGGTCTTCCATCTTCACCGGAGCCGAGTTCAGGCTGAAGAAGCCCGGCAGAGCGTTGGCGTAGATGGTCGCGAACTCAGGCGAAGCAATCCAGGAAAGCAGCTTCTTGGCGGCTTCCGGGTTCTTGCTCTTGGGGTTCAGGCCGACGCCGATGTCGTTGTGGTCCGAGATGTAGCAGGTGTCGCCAGCCTTGCGGACCGGCGGCGGGAAGGCGCCCATCTTGAACTGGGCCTGCGTGTTGAAGGTCGCGATCTCCCACGAGCCGGCCGGGTAGATGGCGGCGCGGCCGAGCGTGAAGAGGTTCTGGCTGTCCGGATAGGTCTGGGCTTCGAAGCCGTCGCCGAGATAGGGCTTCCACTTGGCGAGCGTCGCCAGCGGCTCGACCCACTGCGGGTCGGTCAGCTTCTGCTCGCCCTTGATCAGCGCCAGACGGCCTTCCTCGCCCTTCCAGTAGTTCGGGCCGATGTTCTGGTAGCCCATGGTGGCGGCTTCCCAGAGGTCCTTGGTGCCCATCGCCATCGGGATGTAGGTGCCGTCGGCCTTGATCTTGTCGAGGGCGGCGAAGAACTCGTCCTCGGTCGCCGGCACGGCGATGCCGAGCTTCTCGAAGGCGTCCTTGTTGTAGATGAAGCCGTGAATGACGGACGCCATCGGCACGCAGAAGGTGGCCTTGCCGTCGTCGGTGGTCCAGGCGGACTTGGCGACCGGCGAGAAGTTTTCCATGCCCGACAGGCCGCTCAGGTCGGCGAGGTGACCCTTGTTGTAGAGCTCGAGCGAGGCGTCGAACGGACGGCAGGTGATCAGGTCACCGGCCGAGCCTGCGTCGAGCTTGGCATTGAGGGCGGCGTTGTACTCGGTCGGAGCCGACGGCGCGAAAGTCACCTTGATGCCCGGATTGGCCTTCTCGAACACCGGGATCAGCTTTTCCTGCCAGATGGCGAGGTCGTCGTTGCGCCAGCTCTCGATGGTGAGCGCGGCGTCCTGGGCGAGCGCAGCCCCGGCGGAGCCGAGGATGCTGGACGCCATCAGCAGTCCAGTAAGCAACCTGTATTTCATTTCCGTTCTCCCTGTTTACCTTCCAAGGCCTCTACTGACGAGAGCCTTTGCTCCCCTCGAGCTTCGACAGTGCGGACCTGAGTTTCTGGTCCGCCCCATCCAGAAGTTGGTTTGCCGCCTCCAGGCTCGCTGCCCCCGCAGCCAGCAGGATCGCAATCTTGACCGAGCCGCCGCTCCTATCGAGCAGCGCCTGCGCCTCGGCCGTGTCGCAGCCTGCGATGGCCGAAACCATGCGGGCCGCGCGTTCATGCAGCTTGATGTTGTCTGCAAGCAGATTGACCATGTAGCCGTCATGCACGTGGCCGAGATGGATCGCGGCCATGGTCGACATCATGTTGAGTGCGATCTTCTGCGCCGTGCCGGCGCCCATGCGGGTCGAACCGGCGACGACCTCCGGCGGCGTCGCGAGCAGCACCGAAGTTTCGGCGATGCCGAACATCGGCGCGCCGGCATTGTTGGCGACGGCGATGGTCGCCGCGCCGCGGCGCCTGGCTTCTTCCAGAGCGGCCATGGCGAAGGGCGTCGAGCCGCTGGCCGAGATCGCGATCAGGCAGTCATCCGCGCCGAGCCCGGTCGTGGCGACGTCACGCACGGCCTGGCCGGCATCGTCCTCGGGTGCGCCGGCGAGGTTGACGAGCGCGTCCGCTCCGCCCGCAAGCAGGATGAAGACGCGGTCGCGCGGGATGCCGTAGGTGCCGGGCAGCTCGAGCGCGTCGGCCAGCGCCATCAGGCCGGAGCTGCCGGCCGCGGCATAGACGAGACGTCCGCCCGCCGCGAGGCTGGCGGCGATCTTGTCGGCGGCTTCGGCGATTTCGGGGATAGCGGCGCGCACGACGGCGGCGGCTTCGAGCTGGGCGTCGGCGAGCAGCGCCAGAACGGCTTCGGGTGCCCGGGCATCGATCCCCGAGGCATCTTTGTGCACCGCTTCCGTACGCCGTGGCGCCATTCCATCTCTCCCTTGTTCTCGACAATACCAAAAAAATACCACTTGTCCAGACGCGTTAACAAATTCCTTTGCTGCAACGCAAGGCAGGCTGAAAACTCGATAAAATTCAATAGAATGAGGATACGATGCCAGTCGCGGGAATTTAAGGCTTGGCTATTGGTATTTTATTGGTATTATCGATGGCGAGGAGACAACGCCGTGGATCTTGTGCTCGGGATAGATGGTGGCGGAACCGGCTGCCGGGCGGCCGTGGCCACCCAGGCCGGCGACGTTTTGGGTCGCGGCAAAGGCGGGCCGGCGAACATCCGCACGGACCTCGAAGGCTCGCGCGACAACATCGTCGAGGCAGCCCGCCTGGCCTTCGCCGATGCCGGCCTCGACCCTTCCTTATTTGCTTCCACCGACGCCGTGCTCGGCCTCGCCGGCGCCAATGTCGGCGACTACAAGCAGCGGCTGGAGGCCATCCTGCCCTTCCGCAACAGCGACGTGGAGAACGACTCGCTGATCTCGCTCGAGGGCGCGATCGGCGACCATGACGGCGCCATCGCGGCACTCGGCACCGGCACCGTCTATCTGGCGCGCCGGCGAGGCAAGTTGCGCCCGGTCGGCGGCTGGGGCTTCCAGATCGGCGACCTCGGCAGCGGCGCCCGCATCGGCCGCGACCTTTTGCAGGAAACGCTGCTGGCCCATGACGGCATCCGCGGCGGCTCCGCCCTGACCCAAACCATCCTGGAACGCTTCAACGGCAATCCCGGCGAGATGGTCGAGTTCACCACGGCCGCCAAGCCGGTCGACTACGGTGCCTTCGCGCCGATGGTCTTCGCGGCGGCGGCCGAGGGCGACACGGTCGCCGGGCGGCTGGTGGACCGCGTGGTGGCGGAGGTCGAGGAAACGCTTGCGGTCTTCGACCTGGCGGCACCAGAGCGCCTGTGCCTCCTGGGCGGGCTCGCCGGCCTCTATGCGCCGCTGCTCTCCGAACGCTACCGGGCGATCATGCATCCGCCGCTCGGCGATGCCATCGCCGGCGCCGTGCAGATGGCGGTCAGGAAATTCGGCAAGCCGGGAGGCGGCCATGGATGATGCAGCGGAACGCATCTTCGAGACGCTGCGCGAGGTCGGCCAGAGCGGCGCGCCGCTCTACCTGCAGCTCAAGCGCAACATCGAGGAAGCCATCCGGCGCGGCCTGATCGGCCCCGGCGACGCGCTGCCGGCGGAACGCGAGATCGCCGCCCGCGCCGACATTTCGCGCGTCACCGTGCGCAAGGCAGTGCAGGATCTGGTCAAGTCGGGTGTTTTGGTGCAGCGGCACGGCTCCGGCACCTTCGTCGCCCCGCGCATGGAGCGCGTCGAGCAGTCCTTGTCCCGGCTCACCTCGTTCAGCGAAGACATGGCGCGGCGCGGCATGACGGCTCGCTCGCAATGGCTCGACCGCGGCATCTACACCGCCTCGCCGGACGAGATGATGGTGCTCGGCCTGTCGGCAAGCGAACTGGTGTCGCGGCTCAGCCGCCTGCGCATCGCCGACGACACGCCGCTGGCCATCGAGCGGGCGACGATTTCGGCTTCGGTGCTGCCCGACCCTCGCGAAGTCACGTCGTCGCTCTATATGGCACTGGGCAAGACCGGCCACCGCCCGGTACGCGCCGTGCAGCGCATCTCGGCCGTCAATCTCGGCGAGGCGGACGCCAAGCTGCTCGATGTGCCGGCGGGCTCGGCGTGCCTGCAGATCGAGCGCATATCCTATCTCGCCACCGGCAAGGTGATCGAGTTCACCAAGTCGGTCTATCGCGGCGACGCCTACGACTTCGTCGCCGAACTGAGGCTGCCCGGGGCGGAAGGGCCAGAAGGAGAAAGTACTTGAACGCGACTACCCATATGCGGCGCGAGATCGCCGAAATCCCCGAGGCCACCGCGCGCCTGCTCGAAGGTTCGGCCAAGGAACTGGCCGAGACCGGCCTGCACCTGAAGCGCGCCCAGCCCCGCTTCGTCACCACCGTCGCCCGCGGCTCGTCCGACCACGCCGCGTCCTTCCTCAAATATGCGATCGAGCTGACCGCCGGCCTGCCGGTGGCCTCCATCGGCCCGTCGATCTCGTCGATCTACGGCGCCAAGCTGAAGCTCGCCGATTCCGCCTGCCTCGCCATCTCGCAGTCGGGCAAGAGCCCCGACATCGTCGCCATGGCCGAGGGCGCCCGCGCCGGCGGGGCGCTGACGGTCGCGCTGACCAACACCGCCGGCTCGCCGCTGGCGGTCGCCTCGGAGCACGCCATCGACATCCGCGCCGGGATAGAAAAGAGCGTCGCCGCCACCAAGACCTTCGTCAATTCTGCGGTCGCCGGCCTCGCCGTGCTCGGCCACTGGACCGGCGACGCCAAGCTGCTTGCCGCTCTCGACGCGTTGCCCGAGCATTTCGCCAAGGCGGTCGACTGCGACTGGATGGGCATCGCCGAAGCGCTGACCGACGGCAATTCGCTGTTCATCCTCGGTCGCGGCCCGTCCTTTGCCATCGCCAACGAGGCGGCGCTGAAGTTCAAGGAAACCTGCGCGATGCACGCCGAGTCCTACAGCGCGGCCGAGGTCATGCACGGCCCGCTGGCGCTGGTGCGTCCCGGCTTCCCGGTGCTGGCGCTGGCCGCCCGTGATGCCTCGGAGCCGTCGATCGCCGAGGCAGCCGACGGCCTCGCCGACCGCGGTGCTGCGATCCACATCACCTCGTCGCTGGCCAGGAAGGCCAAGGTGCTGCCGCACGTCGCCACCGGCCATCCGCTCACCGATCCGTTGATGCTGATCGCCTCGTTCTACGGCTTCGTCGAGGCCTTCGCCCGCCACCGCGGCCTCAACCCCGACAGCCCGCCCAACCTGCGCAAAGTGACCGAAACGATATGAGCGAACGTCTTGCCATTGCTGCCGGGCGCATCTTCGACGGTGACGCCTGGCACGAGGATGCCGCGCTCCTGGTCGCCGACGGCGTGGTCGAGGGCATCGTTTCGCGCCGCGACGTCCCGTCGGGCGTGAAGATCGCGGAGGCGGGCGCCATGCTCGTCCCCGGCTTCATCGACCTGCAGGTCAACGGCGGCGGCGGGCTGATGCTCAACGACAAGCCCGACGTCGACACGCTGGAGGTCATCTGCAAGGCGCAGATGCCCTTCGGCACGACGGCGGTGCTGCCGACGCTGATCACCGACACGCGCGAGATCACGCGCTCGACCATCGCGGCCGGCGCGGAGGCGGTCAGGCGCAAGATGCCCGGCTTCCTCGGCCTGCATCTCGAGGGTCCGCATCTGTCGCTCGCCCGCAAGGGCGCGCACGACCCCAAGCTGATCCGGCCGATGGACGACGACGACCAGGCGGCGCTCATCGCCGCGCGTTCGTCGATGCCGGTGCTGCTGACCACGGTCGCCCCCGAATCGGTCAAGGCCGAGCAGGTCAAGGCGCTGGCGGAGGCCGGCATCGTCGTCAGCCTCGGCCACACCGACACCAGCTACCGCACGGCCCGGGCCTACGCCGAGGCGGGCGCCTCGATGGCGACGCACCTGTTCAACGCCATGAGCCAGATCGGCAACCGCGAGCCGGGGCTTGCCGGTGCCGCCATCGAAACCCCGACCTTCTCGGCCGGCCTCATCGCCGACGGCGTCCATGTCGACCCGGCGACGATGCAGATCGCGCTCAAGGCCAAGAACGGCCCGGCACGCATCTTCCTCGTCACCGACGCCATGGCCACCATCGGCACCGACCTGAAATCGTTCCAGCTCAACGGCCGCACCATCAGGCGCGAGAACGGCCGGCTGACGCTGGAGGACGGCACGCTCGCCGGCGCCGACCTCGACATGATCTCGGCCATCCGCTTCATGCACGAAAAGATCGGCTACGACCTCGGCGAGGCGATCCGCATGGCCTCGCTCTATCCGGCGGAATCGGTCAGGCAGGACCACCGCCTTGGCCGACTGGCCAAGCGCTATGCGGCGAACGCCGTGCAACTGACCGACGGGCTCGACGTGTCGGGCACCTGGATCGACGGCAAGAAGGTGTTTGGGGCTTAGGTCGCCTACGTCAAGCGACGAGCGGCCCCTCATCCGCCTGCCGGCACCTTCTCCCCGTAAGGACGGGGAGAAGGGACAAGCGGCGCCATCGGCGCCCTTTTGCAGATGAATTGGAGACCTGCTCCAACGCCGATGCCTCTCTTCGGAGAGAAGCCCAGCTCGACGCCGACACCCCCCTCTCCCCGTTCTTCACGGGGAGAGGGTAAGGGTGAGGGGCAAACCCCTAGAGCGACGGACTTTCATATGAGTCCATATCCAGCGGCGTTGAAGTAGTTTCTGCATTCTGTTGGCGAGAAGAGATTGCAGATGTCACCGATGGCCTTCCACAGGGCATCGATGGTTCTG
>NZ_JARKMU010000018.1:0-75754 GCF_037625995.1 Aminobacter sp. Piv2-1 | reverse complement strand
ACGTTCCCGCAGATCCATCGAATAGGGCTTGGGCATCGCAAATCACCTCCTACCGGAAGTGAATCACCAAGTTTGCCTCAATGGAATCCCTCTTGATTCAATCTGAGCGTCCGCCGCTCTAGGCGGCCATATGCCCATGCCGAAGCCTGACGTTCCCGCGTGGGGACGTGCTCGCTGCGGCATCAGCCTGCACCCATGAGGGAACGCATCCGGCGCGCCGAGGCAAACAGCCTGTTGGCCGAACTGCTCCGGTTCTCGCCCAGCATGACCGCACCGCCCGAGAAGGCGACGTCGGAGAAACCGATGTCGGCGAGCAACTTGCAGAGTTCGTCCGACGGCGCCTCGATGAGCAGCAGCGGCTCCGAGCGCTTCATGGTCTCGATGCCGCCGAGGATGACGTCATGCTCGAGCCCCTGGACGTCGATCTTGACGAAGCAGGGGTCCAGCCCGACGCTGTCGAGCGGCCTGATTTCGCACCCCATCGACTCGATTGCGAGCTGGTCGGGCCGGAAGCCGAAGACCCGTTCCGGATTCAGCCAGCTGCTGGCTTCCTGAAGGTCCATCGAGGCAAGGCCGTCATAGACCATGTGCCGGTATTTCGGCACATGAAGGGTGAAGCGGCCATTCTCCCTGCCGAGACCGAAGGGGTGGATCGTGATTTCGCGATCGCGTTCGTAGCGGGCCTCGAGGCGCCGCGCGAGGCCGGCATTGGCCTCGAAGGCATACAGCGCCGCGCCCGGCGCGAACAGTCGGATCGACTCGATCGACTGCCCGGCATTGGCGCCGACGTCGACAAAGCTCTGCCCTTCCGGCTTCAGCCGCGCGATGATGGCGAATTCCGGTTCATGCGGCTTGCGCATGATCCGCCGCAGCGAACGCGTCACGGCTTCCTTGCCGGCCTTGGCCCCGGGAAGCTCGCTTTGGATTGCGCGGATAAGCCGATGCGGGATCATGAAGCGCCTGCGCCTTGATACATTTGCCATCTGGTTAAGGCGCAACCGTTAAAATAAGCCTTTGTCGGTGTCGCCGATCGCCCGCGCTGGTCCCGAAGTGATGCAATTCGAATCGGACGACCCCGCCTTTGCCGGAACCATGCGGATCGTGACCACGCTAGAGCCGGTCGAAGGCGGCACGCGGGTCACGGTCAGCTGCCAGGACGTGCCTTCGGGGATCGGCGAGGACGACCATCTAAAGGGCATCGCTTCGTAGCTCGAAAACCTGGCCGCCTTCACGGAAAGCTAGGGCGGGATGCCAATCGAGGGGCTTGCATGGTCAGCCACAAGTTTCGGGTGCGAGGTCGTTCAGGCGCTGTTCCCTGACCGCGTCCACGACATTGGGCACCAGCGCCAGGCAAACGAGCACGCAGGCAGCCGAGATCAGCAGCCTGGCAGGTTTCCTGAAATGTCGGCCGTTCAGCAGCGCGCCTGCAAGATAGACCGCGAGCGCCGCCGTGCCGAAGAACAGCACCGGCCCCGGGCCGTCGCAATCAATGCCACCGCCACCCCATGCCTTGTATTCGTTTGCGGGCATCAGCCCGAGAACGGCGATGGGTAGCGCCAGCACAAGGACGGCATAGCCGAGAATGGCCCAAGGGCGGCGCGCGCTACTCCGTTCTTCCATGTTGCATAGTCGCATTGCGCCTCAAGGCCGGCAACGGCCCCACATCGGCGCGGGCCGCCGCACTCAGGGGATATCCTCGGGCCGGCGGCCCGGCCGGCTGCGGTAGGCCGGAAAGGTCCAGCCGAATTTCAGTGCGCCGCCGCGCACCATGAAAGCGGCGGCGAAGGCGACCACGGCCGAAACCGCGGACGGCAGCTCGGCGAGTTCGGCGAGCGTGTAGATGCCGGCGCCAGCCATCGCGGCAGAGACGTAGATCTCGGGCTTCAGCAACACCGAGGGCTCGCCCGCGAGGATGTCACGGAGAATGCCGCCGAAGGTCGCCGTCAGCATGCCCATGACGATGGCGACCGTCGGCGAGCCGGTTGCGGCCAGCCCCTTCGCCGCACCGATCGCGGCATAGGCCGACATGCCGAGCGCATCGAGCCAGAGTAGCAGCTTGTAGCGGGATTCGACCCGGTGGGCGGTGAAGAAGACGAGCACGGCGACTGCGGCGCAGACCAGCACATAGGCCGGATTGACCACCCAGAACACGGGCAGGCCGAGGATGACGTCGCGGACCGTTCCCCCGCCGATTCCCGTGAAACTTGCCAGGAACAGGAAGCCAATGACGTCGAGCTGCTTGCGCGAGGCGGCAAGCGCGCCAGTGGCGGCAAACACCGCCACGCCGGCATAGTCGAGATAGAGCAGCGGATTCATGCAGTGGGCGAGTAGGGATTGGTGAGCAGCGAATGGTGAGGGAGAATAGCAGCGTCCGGCACCGAAGCCAGAGTCGCCACAAATCTATTCCCTACTCGCTACACCCTGTTCTCTATTCACTTGCTCAGGCGTCCTTCTCGGCCTGCTCGTTCACCGGGCCGGGCTCGGCCGGCGTCTCGGCGCCATGCTTGGGGCCGCCCTTGGCGATGCCCACCATGGCCGGGCGCAGCACGCGATCACCGATGGTGTAGCCCGACTGGGCGACATGCACGACCGTGTTGGCCGGCACGTCGGGGTTCGGCACCTCGAACATCGCCTGGTGGAAATTGGGGTCGAACTTCTCGCCCTGCGGGTCGAGCTTGCGCACGCCGTGGCGCTCGAGCGCGGCAAGCATGGCGCGTTCGGTCACCTCGACGCCCTCGATGAGGCTCGCGAGCCCGGCGCCGCCGGCGGCCTTGGCCTCGTCGCTCACCGCCTCGATGGCGCGGCGCAGATTGTCCGACACGGTGAGCATTTCGCGGGCGAAGTTTGCCACCGAATAGCTGCGTGCGTCCTGCACGTCGCGCGCGGTGCGGCGGCGCAGGTTCTCCATCTCGGCCGCAACGCGCAGGGCGCGGTCCTTCAGTTCCTCGTTTTCCTTCAGCAGTCGCACGAGGGCTTCGTAGTCGCCCTCGACGCCACCTTCGACCTTGTCGGCCTGGGCCTCGGCGGGCGCCGTCTCGTCGGGCGCGCGTTCGTCTTTTGCCTGGTCGCTCATCGCCATTTCCCGTTGTTCGGATCAGGTTGGAAGTTGCGCCCGATATCGAGCTTCAAATGCCAAAAATCAAGGGGTAAGGGCATACCGAGCCGTATGCCGCGCCGTACACGCACGGCCCCGCTGCGGCAGCCGGGCCTGCAATTCAACGTTAATTCAACTTTTACCAAGTCGGCCGACCATTGCCCAAGGTCTCCCCAGACGGGAACCATTTTGCATCTGGCAGAGTTCTACGGGCAACAAGAAGGCCCCGTCATGAAGGCAAAGCCAAATACAAAGACCAGAGCCGACAGATTGGCTGTCAACATCAGGCGAACTTTCGCCTCCGAGAGCAATCTGCGCGTGCTCGAATCGCTGCCGGTCTTCAGGGCCGAAGGGGATCTGCCGCCGGGCTTGCAGCGGCTTCTCGACAAGCTGCAGGAAGTCGAACGCAGGCAGCCGAAAGCCTAGGCGTCCATCAGTTTCCGGCGCCGCGGCGCCACGAATAGCCCGCCCCTTTCACAGGCTTCTCCGCAGCCTTTGCCGACGGCTGGTAGTAGAGCGGCAAGCCGCCGCTGTTGCCGGCCTCCAGGCGCTTGAGCAAGACTGGGTGCGACACCTCGAACTCGTCGAAGCCGACCCTCAGCATGTGCGGCAGCTGGTCGATGAGGACCTGTCCCGTCGCCCGCACCGCGCCTTCGAAGCCGTGGCGGCTACGCAGCAGTTCGGCCTTCGAGAATGACCGGCCGTCGTTGAAGGCCGGGAAAGCCAGCGCCACCAGCGACAGCTGGTCGAGCAGGTCGACGATGGCGTCGAGCTGATCGCCCGGCTGCAGCAGAACGCCCAGGCGCTCCTTGGCACCCTCACGCTGGGTCGCATCGAGCTCCAGGAAGGCCGGCAGCGACAGGATCACGCGGCGATTGCTCGCCAATGCGGCCGCATCGTCGGCATGGATCCACCCGTCCTCGCGGAATCCTTCGGGGGTCCAGAGGCGGATCGCCGGTGTCGCTTCGGTCATATGCACGTTCCTAGAGAGATGCGTCGGTCAGCGACTGCTCGAGACCGGAAAGGTGGATGCCGCATTCGGTCTTCGCCTGCCCGGCCCAGCGCCCGCTGCGGGCGTCCTCGCCCGGCTTGACGGGCTGGGTGCAGGGGAAGCAGCCGATCGACAGGTAACCGTAGGCGACCAGCGGGTTCTCGCGCAAGGCGTGTCTGCGCATGTAGTCGGCGAGATCCGACGTCGTCCAGCGCGCCAGCGGGTTGATACGGAACCGCGGCCCGACCTGCTCGAACACCGGGAGTGCGTTGCGCGTCGCCGCCTGGAAGCGCTTGCGGCCGGTGAACCAGGCCTTGAACGGCTCCACGCCGCGGGCCATCGGCTCGACCTTGCGCAGGTCGCAGCAGGCGTCGGTGCTGGTCTGGTGCAGTTTGCCGGTCGGGTCGATGCGCGCCAGCGCGGCGGCGTCCGGCGCAACGACCCGGATGTCGGTCAGGCCGAAATCGGCGGCAAGCGCGTCGCGATAGTCGAGCGTCTCGCCGAAATGCTTGCCTGTGTCGAGAAAGACGATCGGCAGCTTGCGGTCGACCGCGGCGATCATGTGCAGCAGCACGGCCGAATCCGCCCCGAAGGAGGAGACGGCGGCGATCTCGCCGGCAAAGCGCTCGTTTGCCGCGCGCGCGATGATCTCCTGCGGCGCGAGATTGCCGTAGAGCGCGTCGAGCGCCGCAGCCTCGGCCAGCACCTGCTCGAAGGTTTCGGCGTCAGGCTGCCTTGGCTTCGCTAGCATAGAGCGCCTCCTTGAACGGCGCCGGGCCGACACGGCGATAGGCGTCGAGGAACTTCTCCGACGCATCGCGCCTGACCTGCAGATAGGTGTCGACGATGGTCTCGATCGCGTCGGTGATCTCCTCCGGGCCGAAGCCGCGGCCGATGATCTCGCCCACCGAAGTGAGCTCGTCGGCGGAGCCGCCGAGCGTCACCTGATAGAGCTCCGCGCCCTTCTTCTCGACGCCGAGGATGCCGATATGGCCGACATGGTGGTGGCCGCAGGCGTTGATGCAGCCTGAGATCTTGAGCTTCAGCTCGCCGATGTCGCGCTGGCGCTCGAGCGAGGCGAAGCGGCGCGAGATGTCCTGCGCCACCGAGATCGAGCGGGCATTGGCCAGCGCGCAATAGTCGAGGCCGGGGCAGGCGATGATGTCGCTGATGAGGTTCGAGTTGGCGGTGGCGAGCTCGTGCTCCACCAGCGTGTCGTAGACCGCCCTGAGGTCGGCGCGGGCGACATGCGGCAGGATCAGGTTCTGCTCGTGGCTGACGCGGATCTCGTCGAAGCCGTACTTCTCGGCAAGGTCGGCCACCGCCTCCATCTGGCTGTCGCTGGCGTCGCCGGGGGCTTCGCCGATGCCCTTGAGCGAGATCGTCACCGCCGCATAGTCGGGGTTGCGGTGGGTGAAGACGTTCTGGTCGAGCCACTCGCCGAAGCTCTTCGAGTCGAGCCTGGCCAGCTTCACCGCCTCGTCGCCCTCGGGGCGCGCGGCCAGCGCCGGCGGCGCGAAATAGGACTGGATGGCCGCGACGTCGGCATCGGGCAGCTTGAGCTCGCCGTCCTTCAGCGCCTGCCATTCGGCCTCGACCTGGCGGGCGATCTCGTCGACGCCGGTCTCGTGGACCAGTATCTTGATGCGCGCCTTGTACTTGTTGTCGCGGCGGCCGTAGAGGTTGTACACGCGCAGGATCGCTGTGGTGTAGGAGAGCAGGTGCTCCTCCGGCAGGAAGTCGCGGATCTTCTTGCCGACCATCGGCGTGCGGCCCTGGCCGCCG
Organism: Aminobacter sp. Piv2-1; assembly: GCF_037625995.1. NCBI lineage: Bacteria > Pseudomonadati > Pseudomonadota > Alphaproteobacteria > Hyphomicrobiales > Phyllobacteriaceae > Aminobacter > Aminobacter sp. Piv2-1. Next base: position 69,884 of record NZ_JARKMU010000018.1, on the reverse strand, counting down.
CCGATATAGACGGCGAAGCCCAGCTCGCCCTTGTCGTTCTTCTTGAGGTGCAGGCCGATGTCGTGCGTCTGGATGGCGGCGCGGTCGCGCTCGGCCCCTGTCACCGCGATCTTGAACTTGCGCGGCAGGTAGGAGAACTCGGGATGCACCGACGACCACTGGCGCAGGATCTCGGCATAGGGGCGCGGGTCGGCGACCTCGTCGGCGGCGGCACCGGCGAAGTGGTCGGCCGTCACGTTGCGGATGCAGTTGCCCGAGGTCTGGATGGCGTGCATCTCGACGGAAGCCAGGTCGGCGAGGATCGCCGGGATGTCCGACAGCGCCGGCCAGTTGAACTGGATGTTCTGGCGCGTGGTGAAGTGGCCGTAGCCCTTGTCGTACTTGCGGGCGATGTGGCCGAGCATGCGCAGCTGCTTCGAATTCAGCGTGCCGTAGGGCACGGCGATACGCAGCATGTAGGCGTGCAGCTGGAGATAGACGCCGTTCATCAGGCGCAGCGGCCGGAACTGGTCCTCGGTGATCTCGCCGGCAAGGCGGCGCTCGACCTGGTCGCTGAACTCGGCGACGCGGGCCTTCACGAAGTCATGGTCGAACTCGTCGTAGCGGTACATGGCTTTCTTCCGGTCAATCTTCAGGCGGCGGCGTCGACAGGCCGGGCCTGCTTGCCGAGGTCGAGGCGGTTGGTGGGGCCGGCGGCGCGGATCACCTCGCGCAGGCGCAGCGGCTGGATGGCACCGGCGACGACGGTAACGTCGATCAGGTTGACGTCGACCACCTCGTTGTTGTCGTAGGCGGCCTTGCCGATCGCCTCGAGCCTGGCCTCGCCGTCCTTGTCGGAGACGATTTCGGCGCCGGCGATGGTCTCGGCCCAGGTGCCGTCGGCAGCGAACCACACGGCCTCGCCGTCGGTCAGCCGGTTGGCGGTCAGGATCTTCATGCCCCTTGTCCTTCCATGGCGGCGAGTGCCGCCGTCTCGTGCCTGTGTGCCGAAAGCGGCTCGGAACGTTCGAAATTGGCGCCGGCAACCGCGTCGCCGATGATGGTCATGACCGGCCCGTCGAGATCCGTGCGGCCTTCGAGCGACGGCAGGTCGGCGAGCGTGCCGTGGAAGCGGCGGCGCGTATCGAGGCTGGCGTTCTCGACGACGGCGACCGCCGTATCCGGAGAGAGCCCGGCCTCGATCAGGCGGCCGGCAACGTCGGCGGCAACCGAGCGGCCCATGTAGACGGCAACCGTCGCGCCCGAAATGGCAAGCTTGGCCCAGTCGGGCAACGAGCCGCCCTTGAGGTCGTGGCCGGTGGTGAAGACCATCGACGAGGTCACCCCGCGCAGCGTCAGCGGCAGCTCGAAATCGGCGGCGGCGGCGAAGGCCGACGTGACGCCGGAAACGATCTCGTAGGACACGCCGGCGTCGCGCATCGCCTGCATCTCCTCGCCGGCGCGGCCGAAGACCAGCGGGTCGCCCGACTTGAGCCGGACCACGCGCTTGCCGGCTTGCGCCAGTTCGACCAGCAGGTGGTTGATCTCGTCTTGCGTCTTGGAATGGCAGCCCTTGCGCTTGCCGACGGGCAGCCGCTCGGCGTCGCGGCGGCCCATGGCGATGACCGCCTCGGGCACCAGCGCGTCGTGGACGATGACGTCGGCCTGCATCAGCAGGCGATGGGCACGCAGTGTGAGCAGGTCCTCGGCGCCGGGGCCGGCGCCGACCAGCGCCACATGCCCCTGCGATGCACCATCTTGCACCAGAAGGGCGGCGGCAGCCTGCCTGGCCTCGGCCGGCTGGCCGTTGTCGAGCGCACGCGCCGGCGCACCTTCGAAGAACTCGCGCCAGAAGGCGCGGCGGACATTGCCCCTGGGCGGCAGCCGCTCGACGGCGTCGCGGAAGCCGGCGGCCAGCACAGCCAGCGCACCGAGCTGCGGCGACAGCATGCGGTCGATGCGGGCGCGGATCATCTGGGCGAGCACGGGGCCTGCCCCTTCCGTGCCGACGGCAACGGCGACCGGCGCGCGGTTGACCAGCGCCGGGGTGAAGAAATCGCAGAGTTCGGGCCGGTCGACGGCGTTGACGGCGATGCCGAGGCGACGGGCATCCTCGGCGACGCGGCGGTCGAGCGCCTCGTCGCCGGTCGCGGCGAAGACCATGACCGCGCCCTCGACCAGCGAGGCATCATAGGCCGAGTGGATGCGCACCGCGCCGTTGGCGGCGATCCAGTCGCGCAGCTGCGGCTCGACGTTATCGGCGATGATACGGATCTCGGCGCTCGACTGGGCGAGCAGGCGCGCCTTGGCCAGCGCCTCGTCGCCGCCGCCGACGATGGCCACGGCCCTGCCCTCGACCTTGAGAAAGATCGGGAAGGCGTTGAGCTTGGCGTCGGCGGTCGGCATGGCGAAGGGGTTCCAGAAGACCCGCCATTTCTAGCCGCCGGCACCGATGCGTAGAAGAAACCCACTCGCGCGCCCGAAGATGGGAGGCAATCGCTTTTGCCTCGCCACATGAAGCAGGAGAAAATTATTCCGCGGCGGCGCAGCGGCCCCCTTTTTCGCTTGCGCGCGCACCCCGCCGGTCCGACCGGCCCGGCAGCTGCCGAAAGGCACCAAACTCAACGGGTTTGCGGCGCGGAAACCGCCTCCCCGGGCGACCGCCCGTGACGGCGTCCACCTATCGACGCACCCAGCTGCCCGGAGGCCTTTTTCCAAATTCTACTAATTTGGTAGAATTACAAGCAACGCGCAGCATGCGTCGAAGTCGGCGTGGAACAACCGCTGCCGAACCGCGTTCCCGAGGTGCATTGCACGCGAACGAAGCCCGACGGGGCGTCAGAAAGGAGCGCATCATGGCCAACATAGTCCTCAAGCACGGGATCTGGGTGCTGGTGGCGGATGGCGAAAAGGCGTTGTTCCTGAAGAATCAAGGAGATACGAAATATCCCAGCCTCGAGGTCGTGCGTGAGATGGAACAGGAAAACCCGCCCACCCGCGAACAGGGCAGCGACCGGCCCGGGCGCTACGGCGACGGCGGCTTCTCGGCACACAACAGCGCCGTCGACGACACCGACTGGCACAGGATCGCCAAGCAGCGTTTCGCCGACGAGATCGCCGAGCGGCTCTACAAGTTCGCCCACGCGGATGCGTTCCGGCAGATCATCCTGATCGCCCCGCCGCTGGTGCTCGGGGAATTGCGCAAGAAGCTGCATAAGGAAGTCGACGAGCGTGTCTGCGCCGAACTTCCCAAGACGCTCACCAATCACAGCGTTCCCGATATCGAATCCATGCTGCTGTCGGCCTGATCGGCAGCAATAGATCCAAGCAACAAGGAGGCAGCGCCGGCAGCATATCGCCGGCGCTTTTTTTGCCTTTGGCCAAATTTCTTGCCCGGCAAGGGTTGCGCATGGCTGCTTGCGTCCACCATATTGGATTTGCAGCGGATTTCACCGCCGCACCCCACGACATCGCAATTCACGAAAGGTGCCGCCCGGACAATGCCGCATGAAATGCCCCTCATCGCAACCATCGTCGCCGGTCTGGGGCTGGCATTCATCCTCGGCGCCGTCGCCAACCGCTTCCGAATACCGCCGCTGGTCGGCTATCTGATCGCCGGCATGCTGGTCGGGCCGAACACGCCCGGCTTCGTCGCCGACCAGAAGCTGGCGCTGGAACTGGCCGAGATCGGCGTCATCCTGCTGATGTTCGGCGTCGGCCTGCACTTCTCGTTGAAGGACCTTCTGTCGGTGCGCGCCATCGCCGTGCCGGGGGCCGTCGTCCAGATCGGCTTCGCGACCGCGCTCGGCGCCGGCCTCGCCTGGATGCTCGGCTGGTCGATGGGTGCCGGCCTCGTCTTCGGCCTGGCGCTGTCGGTCGCCTCCACCGTCGTGCTTTTGCGCGCCCTGCAGGAGCGGCGCATGATCGAGACCGAACGCGGCCGCATCGCCGTCGGCTGGCTGATCGTCGAGGATCTCGCCATGGTGCTGGCGCTGGTGCTGTTGCCGGCGCTCGCCGGCGTGCTCGGCGGCGAGCAGCAGGCGGCACAGGCGCCCGACATCCTGTCTTTGCGTTTCGACCTGGGTGTCTGGGGCGTGCTCGGCATCACGCTCGGCAAGGTCGCCGCCTTCGTCGTCGTCATGCTGGTGGTCGGCCGGCGGGTCATCCCCTGGGTGCTGCACTACGTCGCCCACACCGGTTCGCGCGAGCTGTTCCGGCTGGCGGTGCTCGCCATCGCGCTGGGCGTCGCCTTCGGCGCGGCCCAGCTGTTCGGCGTTTCGCTGGCGCTCGGCGCCTTCTTCGCCGGCATGGTGATGAGCGAATCCGAACTCAGCCACCAGGCCGCGGAGGAGACGCTGCCGCTGCGCGATGCCTTCTCGGTGCTGTTCTTCGTCTCGGTCGGCATGCTGTTCGACCCCGCCAGCCTGCTCAGCAACACCTGGCCGATCCTGGCGACGCTGTTCATCATCCTGATCGGCAAGTCGGTGGCCGCCTTCCTGATCGTCGTCGCCTTCGGCTATCCGGTGGCGACGGCGCTGATCATCTCGGCCAGCCTCGCCCAGATCGGCGAATTCTCCTTCATGCTCGCCGGCCTCGGCGTCAGCCTCGACCTGCTGCCCGAACAGGGCCGCGACCTGATCCTCGCCGGCGCCATCCTGTCGATCGTGCTCAACCCGCTGGCCTTCGCGGGTGCCGCGCGGCTGAAGCCCTGGCTCGAGAAGCGCTCGGGCAAGCAGCCGGAGGCCGCCGAGGCGGTGCCGATCGGGCCGGCGACCGAACCCGGCGAGGTAGCCACCGTCGCGGCCGCGCCGGCAATGCCCGACGACGAGGACGCACCGCTGCCGACCCGGCTCAGCGGCCACACCATCCTGATCGGCTACGGCCGCGTCGGCTCGCTGGTCGGGCAGTCGCTGAAGGAGGCGGGCCTGCCCTTCCTGGTGATCGAGGATTCCGACAAGACCATCGCCAGGCTGATGGCCGAAGGCGTGGAGACGGTGGCGGGCAATGCGGTCAAGGGCGAGGTGTTCGGCGCCGCCAACGCGGCCGGCGCCAAGCAGCTGATCCTTGCCATCCCCAACGCCTTCGAGGCAGGGCAGATCATCCTCAAGGCCAAGACCGCCAATCCGGAGATGACGATCATCGCCCGCGCCCATTCGGATGCCGAGGTCGACCACCTCGCCGGGCTCGGCGCCGACAAGGTGATCATGGGCGAGCGCGAGATCGCCCGCGGCATCGTCGCTGAGGTGATGGGCGGCACGACGAGGACCGCGGGCCCTGAAGAGGATCCGAAGCCGGATACGCCTTCGGCGGCCTAACCCCGCCGCCTCGCAGGCGCGCCCGTGGGCGCTTGCATTGGCGGTGCCTTCGGGCAGAATGGCGCCGCCATGATGATGTTCACGCTCGACGTCTCGACCATCCGTTTCCGCTAGCCCCCAGGGGCCCGGAAGCCGGACACTTTCCGTGTCCAGGATTGGATGCCGGCCTTGCCGCGCCGCCTGCGCGCCGCCTTTTGGCTGGCCGAGACAAGAGAGCTCACATGCCCGACAGCAATTTTGCCCGCGCGCTCGATGACGCGCAGATCGAAAAGTTCATCGCCGACGGCTTCGTCCGCATCGACAAGGCCTTCCCGCACCGGTTGGCCGACGAAGCCAGGGCCATCCTCTGGCGCGATACCGGCTGCGACCCGGAGGTCCCCGCGACCTGGACCAGGCCGGTGATCCGGCTCTGGGACTATGCACAGGAACCGTTCCGGCTCGCCGCCAATACGCCGGTGCTGCACAAGGCATTCGACTGCCTTGTCGGCGCGGGGCGCTGGCTGCCGCGCAGCAGCCTCGGCTCCTTCCCCGTACGTTTCCCCTCGCCCGACGATCCGGGAGACGCCGGCTGGCATATCGACGCCAGCTTCGCCGGCCCGGACGGAGACGCCGGCGACTACATGTCATGGCGCGCCAACCTGCATTCGCGGGGACGTGCGCTCCTGATGCTGTTCCTGTTCTCCGACGTCGGCGAGAACGATGCCCCGACGCGCATCCGCATCGGCTCGCATCTCGACATCGCGAAGCGTCTGGCACCGGCAGGCGAGGCAGGCCTGTCCCTGCGGGAATTGGCCGCCACCGGCTTTGCCGAGAGCGAGCACAGGCCCGTCGCGCTTGCGACAGGCGCGGCCGGCACGGTCTATCTCTGCCACCCCTTCCTGGTGCATGCGGCCCAGCCGCACCGCGGCACGAGGCCGCGCTTCATGGCACAGCCGCCACTGCTGCCAAAAATGTCTCTGTCGCTCAGCCGCGACGACGGCGACTATTCGCCGGTCGAGCGCGCGATACTGAGAGGACTGGGCCGCTAGAGCAATTCCAGGAAAAGTGCGCAGCGGTTTTCTGTCCGGAATTGCGTCAAAACAAAGAGATAGAGCGTTTTCGCGATTCGAAGAAAAGCGGAAACACTCTAGCCGGCGTCAGTTGCCAAGCAGGATGTTGAGGATGGAAGTCTCGCGCCGCTGCGGCTGGCCGCCGACATCGGCGGGCGGCACCGGACGGCGGATCGATGCGGTCGCGGGCTGCTCCTGCGGCGCGCCGCCGACCTGCTGCGCGGGCTGCCGCTCACCGGGCTGTTCGGGCGCGGGCGGGAAGGAGTTCTCGTCGAGGGCCGGCTGGTCGTCGATCGCGACCTCGGGAGCAGCCTGCTGCGGCGTCCACGACCCCGGCAGCGGCGCCACCGGCACGCCCTCGTGGGCGGCCACCATGAATTCGTGCCAGGCAAGTGCCGGCAGCGCGCCGCCGGTCACCCGCTTCATCGGCTTGCCGTCGTCGTTGCCGAACCAGACGCCGGTGGTGAGGTTCGCGGTGTAGCCGACGAACCAGGCGTCGCGCGAATTCTGGCTGGTGCCGGTCTTGCCGGCGGCCGGCCAGGCGAAGGCGGCCTTCTTGGCCGTGCCCTCCTCCACCGCGCCCGTCATCATCGCGTTCATCATGCCGACGACCTCGGCGCTGATCACCCGCGGCCCCCCGCCGGCGGTGTTCTCGTAGAGGACGCTGCCGTCGGCCGCGGTGATGCGCTTGATGATGTGGACCTCGGGCCGGTAGCCGCCATTGGCGAAGGGCACGTAGGCGGCGGTCAGCTCCAGCGGCGTCACCTCGGACGTGCCCAGCGAGATGCTGACATTGGGCTGCAGCTCGGACTCGATGCCCATGCGCTGTGCGGCCTCGACGACGGCCGCGGGCCCAACCTCCATGGCAAGCTGGGCGGCCACCGAGTTCAGCGACTTCGCCAGCGCGGTCCTCAGCGTGACGCGCCCGTAATACTTGCCGTTGTAGTTCTCCGGCGTCCACTTGCCGATCTGGATCGGCGCGTCGTTGCGGACGCTGTCGGGCGATCGGCCCTGCTCCACGGCGGCCAGGTAGACGAAGGGCTTGAACGCCGAGCCGGGCTGGCGGCGCGCCTCGGAGGCGCGGTCGAACTGGCTGGTGGAGTAGTCGTAGCCGCCGACCATGGCGCGCACCGCGCCCGAATTGTCGATCGACACCAGGGCGCCCTGGCTGACGTTCAGCTTCTCGCCGTTCTCGTCGATCAGGCGGCGGATCGACTTTTCGGCCAGCTCCTGCAGCGTCATGTCGACGGTGGTGTCGACGATGATGTCGGTGCGCACCTCGCCGATCAGGCCGGGCAGCTCTTCCATGACGCGGTCGGCGACATAGTTTTCCGAGCCGGTCCAGAACGAGGCGACACGGCTCGCCGGCGCGCTCATGGCGGTCGCCAGCTCCTTCTCCTCGATCATGCCCTGCTCGCGCATCGCCGCCAGCACCAGCTGCGCGCGGGCATCCGCGGCCTTGGGGTCGCGGGCCGGCGAAAGCCGCGACGGCGCCTTGAGCAGGCCGGCGAGAAGTGCGGCCTCGGCAAGGCTGACGTCACGCGCGGACTTGCCGAAATAGCGGCGCGAAGCCGCCTCGACGCCATAGGACCCCGAGCCGAAATAGACCCGGTTCAGGTACATTTCGAGGATCTGGTCCTTGGTGTATTTCTGCTCCAGCCACAGCGCCAGGAGCACCTCCTGGACCTTGCGCTCCAGGGTGCGGTCCGGGGTGAGGAACAGGTTCTTGGCGAGCTGCTGGGTCAGGGTCGAGCCGCCCTGGGTGAAGCGGCCGTGGATGACGCGCTGCGACACCGCCCGGGCGAGGCCGATCGGATCGACGCCGAAATGCGAATAGAAGCGCCGGTCCTCGATGGCCATGACGGCCTGCGGGATATAGGGCGACATCTCAAACAGGCCGACGGCCTCGCCGCCGGTCATGCCGCGATTGGCGATCAGGCGGCCGTCGACGCCGACGATCTTGATGTTGGGGGACCGGTCGGGGATCGCCCAGGTCGTGGCGCTCGGCATCTTGGCGCCGTAGTAGATGACGATGCCGGCAGCGGCGATGCCGCCCCAGATGGCCAGCACGAAGCACCAGTAGACCAGCCGGCCGAAGATGCCGAACATGCCGCGGCGCTTCTTCTGGCTGCGGCCGCGGCTGGGGGAACGCGCCTTCGAGGCGCTGCGTTTGGCAGGGGTTTTGCGGCGGCTGGGCACGACCCGGTCCTCGTCACGAACCGAAAAGACGTCGTCCTCCGCGTCGTCCCGCGGATCATCGAAACTCGGTTCGATGCGTCTGTCCTTCCGGTTCGCCATGTCTGTGTGTCCGGCCCCCATGCCAATGGCGTTCCGGTTGCAGACTAAATGCGGCGATTTAAGGGGGCGTTAAGCAGGGGCCTTCCGAAGGCTCGAACAATCAACGGGTTACAGCCAACCCGTTGCCGCCGCGCCCACCTCCTTTTACCCGGCGCGCAAGAGCTTTTCCGCTAGCTGCAGCACCGGGAGCCCGATCCGGATGACGGCGGACAACACGGCATTTCCTGCCCCTCCAGCCACCGGTCGCGCGGCTTGCAGCTTGCCGGTCGCGGCGTGAGGTCCACGAGGATGGCGTCGTCCACGACGGTCGGCGGCCCGGCCCGATAGAGCTGGATGGGCTGATTGCCGTCGCTGACCTCGAAGGTCAGTTTCGCCTGCATGTCCAGGTCGACGTGTTGCGTGACCTTGCGCAGGATCGCCACGAACTTGCCGGCGGCCATCTGCTCGGGCGCGTCGTCCACGTCCCACAACTGGACGAAGATCTCCGTCCATGCCTCGGGGTTGGCACCGCAGTCGAGGGCGGAGAAGTTCGCGGATTTGACCTCGGTCACGTGATATCCGCGACGCACGGCGTTGCCCTGGTAGCGGAACGAAAGCGGGCTCGACGAACGTGCCGAAAGGAATTCGATCAGCCCCCCGACGGTAATCTCGTCCGGCGGAACAGACGTCGATCCACCGGATTTCCCGTTGCCAAATGCGTCCATGTCGGCTACTCCTAATTTTGATATTTCTAGGATTATTGAAATATGGAAGAACGTCAAGCTCTCATCGCGTTCGGCGCATTGTCGCAGGAGACACGGCTGCGCATTCTCCGCATGCTTGTCGTGGCCGGTCCGGATGGCATGGCGGCCGGCGCCGTCGCCGAGCGGGCCGAGGTGTCCGCGTCGAATGTCAGCTTCCATCTGAAAGAGCTGGAACGGGCGGGCCTTGCCAGTGCAAGACGCGATTCCCGCTCCATCATCTATACTGCGGAGTTCGAGGCGCTGAGCGGCCTCATTCGTTTCCTGATGGAAGACTGCTGCTCCGCACGGCCGGAAATCTGCATGCCGGTCGCCAGGGCAGCGGCGTGCTGCGCTGCCGAACAACCACCCGCCTGACCCATGTCCATTGTCGAGCGTTCGGCGTGCTCGTCGAGGTTTACGGCCATGCCGCCGGTCGCGCGGCTCGTGATCCCCTCAAGGGGCTGGTAAGAGGCGGGAAACGCCATCCATCGAAACAGTGAGCGCAAGATGACCACCACGATCTACCACAACCCCGCCTGCGGCACCTCGCGCAATACCTTGGCAATGATCCGCGCCAGCGGCGAGGAGCCTGTCGTCATCGAATATCTCAAGACGCCGCCGTCGCGCGACCGGCTCGTCCAGCTCCTGGCGGCGATGCGGATGGCGCCGCGCGATTTGCTGCGCGAAAAGGGCACGCCCTACGCAGACCTCGGCCTCGACGATCCCAAGTGGACGGACGACCAGCTGATCGACTTCATGCTGACCCATCCGGTCCTGATCAACCGGCCAATCGTGGAAACGTCGAAAGGCACCCGCCTTTGCCGCCCGTCGGAGGCGGTGCTCGAGCTTCTGGAGAACCCGGTTTCGGACTTCGCGAAGGAAGACGGCGAGGTCGTGCGTCGCGAACCCGGCCGCTCCTGAGCGTCGGGCCCGCGGCCGAATGAACGAGAAGCTTACGCCGGTTGGAGCCGTGCTCGCCCTGGGCGTCACCCAGATCATCGGCTATGGCACGCTCTACTACAGCTTCAGCATGCTCGCCGCCGACATGGCGGAGGATTTTGGCCGGTCCGCCGAATGGATCTTCGGCGCCTTCTCTGTGGCATTGCTCGCAGGCGGACTCACGGCGCCGTGGCTCGGCAAGCTGATCGATCGCTTCGGCGCCGGCGCAGTCATGACGATCGGCTCGGGCATAGCTGCAGCGGCGCTGGTGGCATGCGCCCTGGCACCGAACGCCATGTCGTTTGCCCTCGCTCTTGTCGCCCTCGCAGTGGCCTCCAATTTCGTGCAGTACGGCGCAGCATTCGCCCTGCTCGTCCAGGTCAGACCGGCCGCAGCCCAGCGAAGCATCACCTATCTGACGCTCATCGCGGGATTTGCCTCGACCATATTCTGGCCGCTGACGGCCGAACTGCATTCCCGACTGTCGTGGCAGGGCATCTATCTCGCCTTCGCGGCGCTGAACCTGTTCGTCTGCATACCCCTGCACGCCTGGCTGTCGCATGGCCTGGCCAGGACCAGGAGAGGTACCGCGGAACCTGCAAGCCAGATTCCCGGCGTGCTCCCGCCTTCCGCGAGGACGCTCGGCTTCGCGTTGATGGTCTCTGCGTTCTCCCTGCAGAACCTCATGAGTGCTGCCATTCTTGTCCATATGGTGCCGATGCTTTCCGGCCTTGGCCTTGGCGCAGCCGCCGCCATCGTCGGCACCTTGTTCGGGCCGGCGCAGGTCCTGAGCCGGTTCATCAACATGTCCGTCGGCATCAACCTTGCGCCGTTGCGGCTGGCTATCATATCCGCGGCCCTCATGGCGGGCGGTGTTGTCGTGCTGGTCGTCACCGCTCCGTCCGTCCCCGGAGCGATGCTGTTTGCGGTCGCCTTCGGCATGGGCAACGGCCTCTTCAGCATCGTCACCGGCGCGCTGCCGCTTTCCCTGTTCGGAAGCGAGGGCTACGGCCAGCTGCAGGGGCGTGCCATGGCGGCCCGCCTGATCATCTCGGCCGCCGCCCCCTTTGCCTTTGCCTGGGCAATGGCGACCATCGGCATTTCGTGGTCGCTGGGCCTCATCGCGCTGTTGGGAAGTTCCGCGATCCTGATCTTTGCCTTCGTCGGCAGGGCGATGACCCCGAACTGACTGGGCACGGCGATTGTCGGCGCAAAAAAAGGCCGCCGTCCGGCGGGACGGCGGCCCTGGTGTCCGCGGCTTACTGCGGGATCGGGTCGGGCCGATCCGGCTTGTCGGGCTTGTCCGGCTTGTCGCTGCTCTTGTAGCAGGAGCCCGAAGGATCGTTGCGGTCGCAGCAGTTGCTGCTCTGCAGGTAGCGCGGGTCCTTCGGCTTCCACTCGCAGCGCCTGATCTCGGTCGACTGACAGGCAGCGACGACGGACGCCGTCACGACCGCCAGGGCTATCTTGCTGAATGCACTCATCTCTCTCTCCATAAGGGCGAATTGCCCGTCCACACGGCTTCGTCGCGCCCGGTCGGAGAAAGGTTCAAAAAGGCCGGAAAAAATTCTGCGCCGCCCGCGGCTCGGCGGATCGGCGCTCAGGACTCGTGGAAAAATCGACGATGAAGCTTGCTGCCATGGCGCCCGCGGTCACGGCCAGGAACAGGCCGTCCCCGGCCGCCGGCGGTCGGCTCAGGCGCGATGCCGCGTCACGGCCCCATGGTCTTGTTGAGTTCGGCCGAAATGCGCTCGCGCATCACCTCGGCGATATCGGCATGCATATGCAGCCGCACCCGCCCGCCGCGGGCATCGACCAGCGTCAGCGCCACGCCGTCCAGCTTGTCGTCGCGGGCCGGCTCGACCGCCGTCACCATGAATTCATGGGTATCCTTGTCGGGTTTCTCGGCCATGGCTTCCTCCCTGGCTGAAGCCCCCCGACAATACGCCTATTCCTCCTCGTCGTCGCCGCCCGGCTGCAGCCACGAATGCGGCTCGATGCGCTTCTGGGTGTCGCTGTCGACATAGGCCCACCAGCCCTCGTCGCTTTCGTCCCACTGTCCGCCCGCGGCCTTGAGCCGGGCGAGCGAGCGGTAGTGCGCGATCGACTCGTTTTCCTGGCCGTCGCGGTCGGTCCAGAAAACGGTGATCTTGCTGCCATCTTTCGGCGCGGTGGCGATCGGTTTCTTGTCACTCATAGGCTGTCCCCTCGAATTCGGTGGCCAACGATAGCCGACCGCGCGGCCCGGTAAAGCCATGCGGCGGCGATAGTCATCGGCGGGTCAGCAGTGCGGCGAGCAGGCCGAACACCGCGACGCCGACGAGTGCCGCCGTCATCGGATTGTCCCGGGCGGTTTTCTGCGCCGCGCGCGCCTGCCTGCGCATCGCCGGCAGGGCGTCGCTGACGCGGTCGTAGAAGCCATCGTAGAGCCCGGAGGCACTCTCCCGGCCTTCCGCCAATGCGCTTGCGCTGCGCTTCGACATCGCCTTGGTCAGCGACGCGACCTGCCTGGTCAGTTGCGCAACCTGCGCTTCGAGGTCGGACTGGATTTCTTCGCGAGTAGTGGCCATTCGGGTGCATCCTTTCATCAGGTAGCACAACCCAAACGGCCAAGCCTGCCCGATCGTTCCCTCCGAAGACCCTGCCGGCAGGGTCAGCTGTGGGCAAAAATGTCCTCTTCGCCCCAGCCCATCAGGTCGAGCCGGGCGCGCGTCGGCAGGAAGCGGAAGCAGGCGTCGGCCTCCTTCATGCGCCCGTCGCGCTCCAGCCGGCCGGCCAGCACGTCGCGCAGACGGTGCAGGTAGAGCACGTCGGAGGCGGCATATTCCAGTTGCTCCGGCGACAGCGTTTCCGCCGCCCAGTCGGACGACTGCTGCTGCTTGGACAGGCTGACGCCGAGCAGTTCGCTGCAGATGTCCTTGAGGCCGTGGCGGTCGGTGTAGGTGCGGGTCAGCCTGGAGGCGATCTTGGTGCAGAACACCGGCTCGGCCATCACGCCGAAGGCGTTGTAGAGCACGGCGATGTCGAAGCGGCCGAAATGGAACAGCTTCGTCACCTTGCGGTTCTTGAGCAGCGCGGTGAGGTTCGGCGCCCTCTTCTGCCCCGGCGCGATCTGGATCACGTCCGCCGTGCCGTCGCCCGGAGAGATCTGCACGACGCAGAGCCGGTCGCGGTGCGGGTTGAGGCCCAGGGTTTCGGTGTCGATGGCGACCGCATCGACGTCGTAGTTGCTGAGGTCGGGCAGGTCGTTCTTGTGGAAGCGGATGGTCATTTTGGTCTCCGATCGCGGCTTGGCATCTCAGTCGCCGCGATCGGAAGAAAAATCAATAGAAACCTCGGTTTCCCGCGCCTACTTGCGGGTCAGCGCCGCGAGGATGCGCGCCCAGGACCGCTGCCCCTTGTGGAACGAGGTCAGGTCGTACTTCTCGTTGGGCGAGTGGATGCGGTCGTCGGCGAGCGCAAAGCCCACCAGCAGCGACTCCATGCCGAGGAAGTTCTGGAAGTCGCCGACGATCGGGATCGAGCCGCCCATGGCGATCATCAGCGCCTGTTTCGACCATTCGTCCGACAGCGCGTCCTTGGCCTTGGCGAGGAACGGCGAGTCGTAGGAGAGCTGGATCGCCGGCGAGCCGCCATGCTCGTGGAACTCGACGCTGCAATCGGCCGGGATGCGCGCCTTGACGAATTCGCGGAATGCAGCGCGGACCTTCTTCGGATCCTGCTTGTGCACAAGCCGGAACGACACCTTGGCGGAGGCTTGCGCCGCGATCACCGTCTTGAAGCCCTTGCCGGTATAGCCGCCGGTGATGCCGTTGAACTCGGCGGTCGGGCGGGCCCAGACCAGCTCCAGGATCGAACGGTCCTTCTCGCCCGAGGGGATCGACAGGCCGACCTCGCCGAGGAAGTTCTCGGCGGTTTCGCCTAGCGATTGCCACGACTTCAGGATCTGCGACGGCGTTTCCTCGACGCCGTCGTAGAAGCCCGGGATGGTGACGTGGCCATTGTCGTCATGGATCGCCGCCAGCACCTTGGCGAGGATGCGCACCGGGTTGGCCGCGGCCCCGCCATATTCGCCCGAATGCAGGTCGCGGTTGGCCGCCTTGACCACCACTTCCTCGCCGACGAGGCCGCGCAGGCCGACGCAGATCGCCGGCGTCTCGCGGTCCCACATGCCGGTGTCGCAGACCATGGCGAAATCGGCCTTGAGCTCCTCCGCATTGGCTTCGAGGAAGGGCTTGAGCGACGGCGAGCCGGACTCCTCCTCGCCCTCGAACAACAGCGTGATCCTGCAGGGCAGGCTGCCATGCACTTCCTTCCAGGCCCGGCAGGCCTCGACGAACAGCATCAGCTGGCCCTTGTCGTCGGACGAGCCGCGGCCGGTGATGACCTTGCGGCCCGGCTCGAGCTGCTTGAGCTTCGGATCGAAGGGATCGTCCTCCCAGAGGTTGAGCGGATCGACCGGCTGGACGTCGTAATGGCCGTAGAAAAGCACATGCGGCGAGCCGGCCGGGCCGTCGTGATGGGCGACCACCATCGGATGGCCGGGCGTGTCGCGCACGCTGGCGTCGAAGCCGATCGTCTTGAGGTCGGCGACGAGCCATTCGGCCGCCTTGCGGCAGTCGCCGGCAAAGGCCGGATCGGTGGAGATCGACTTGATCCGGAGCAGGCCGAACAGGCGCTCGAGGCTCTGGTCGAGATTTTTGTCGAGGCGGTCGAGGACGGGAGCGAGTGCAGACATTCGGGGTGCCTTTCGATTCTTCTGGGCGCAAACTACCGGCAGGCACCCGAAACGCAAAGCCGGCAGGATTGGGCCAGGAGACGACGCGGCGTCATCCGGAAGGCGCGCATGAAAAAGCCGCCGTGGTGGAGGGGTACCACGGCGGCACTTTCAAAACGGTGCGGCAGCCCGGAGAGGGGGATGAGGCTGCCGCAGGGTCCGGATAGGCGGGGGACGGGCCTGAGACCGGACTTCGGCAAAAACTGCCGATGGCCCATATTTGTTCCTCCGAACATGGCGTTTCAAGGGCACGAACATTACACTTTTGTAACATATCCGTGAGGCCCACCCCGCCTGCCCTACCCCTTTCGGAGCGTGTCCCTGTATTGCCGCACCGGCATTCCGCCGACGCCCCGGACCTCCAAATCCACCTCATCAATAACCAGGAAGGTGGTGGCCCGGTCCTCGCCGAGCATGTCTACGAGAAGTCCTGTCGCGCCCTTGATCAGGGCCGATTTCTGCTCGCGCGTGACGCTCTCGCGGGTGACCTTGATGTCGACATACGGCATGCTGTCTCTTCCTCGCCGTGCCCTCGGTTCGACTGCAGGTCGAAATGGAAGACCTTGGAGGCGATCCGCCAGCGGCCATCGACCTTCACCAGGCTCAGCAAATCGGTGAATGGCTTCGGCCCAATGGCTCAGTTGAGCCGAACAAAAGCTGTAACCGGCCCGGTGAACTCGATTGAAACGACGCGGTCGGCGCGCGGTTCGGACCGGCTCGCCGGCGACGATCACAATCGGCAGATTGCCAGCCATTCCGACAGTGCGGCGATCCTGGGATCTAACCCCGCAGGCCGACGACCAATGTCAGTTGTGAAAATCCAGCCCTTTGCAGAACGGCTGTGGGCCGCCTACCTTGCAGCAAATCCGGCAAGCCAACAGTGGAATGACCAATCCATGCCCCTGCATGTCCGAGCGGCCCTGCCGCAAGATGCAAGCGCGATGGCGCGAATCCTGAACAAGATTATCGAGATCGGAGGGACGACGGCGCATCGCGAGCATTTCGACGAAAATCGCATCATCGACTATTTCATCTCACCGAAACTCGGAATCAGCTGCTTCGTGGCGCTGGAGAGGTCGCAGCTCTTGGGGTTCCAATCACTCGAATGGTCCGACCCCGACTGGCCAGGCGACCGGCTGCCTGCCGGCTGGGGGATTGTCGCGACCTACGTGGATCCACATGTGCACAAGAAGGGCGCCGGACGGGCATTGTTCGCCAACACGGTGGAAGCCGCGAAAAAGGCGGGCGTCAGCTTCATCGACGCGACAATTCGCAGGGAAAACACCGTCGGCCAGGCCTTCTACGAGGGCATCGGCTTCACCGATTATCGGGAAGGCGCGGAGACCATTTCCAAGCGATTTGCTCCCCTCTAGAGGCCTGCCGCCCAACACCGGCCAACGACTTGTCAGCAGTCGGCGGCAGAGCCGCCTTCGCCATGGACAGGGCGGCTGCGCCAAGCTACCCGTATCGCCATGAAAAAAGGCGATCATCTGTTCCTTGTCGACGGCTCCGGCTACATCTTCCGCGCCTATCACGCGCTGCCGCCGCTCACCCGCAAGTCCGACGGGCTGCCCACCAATGCAGTGCTCGGCTTCTGCAACATGGTGTGGAAGCTGATGCAGGACGCGCGCAACACCGACGTCGGCGTCACGCCCACCCACTTCGCCGTCATCTTCGACTATTCCTCGAAGACCTTCCGCAACGAGCTCTATCCCGAATACAAGGCCAACCGCTCGGCCCCGCCGGAGGACCTGGTCCCGCAATTCGGACTGATCCGCCATGCGACGCGCGCCTTCGACCTGCCCTGCATCGAGATGGAGGGCTTCGAAGCCGACGACCTGATCGCCACCTATGCCCGCCTTGCCCGCGAGGCCGGCGGCGACACCACCATCATCTCCTCCGACAAGGACCTGATGCAGCTGGTCGGCCCGACCGTGTCGATGTACGACCCGATGAAGGACCGCCAGATCAACATCCCCGAAGTCATCGAGAAGT
This sequence comes from Aminobacter sp. Piv2-1, assembly GCF_037625995.1. Classification (NCBI taxonomy): domain Bacteria; kingdom Pseudomonadati; phylum Pseudomonadota; class Alphaproteobacteria; order Hyphomicrobiales; family Phyllobacteriaceae; genus Aminobacter; species Aminobacter sp. Piv2-1. The sequence goes on along the minus strand of NZ_JARKMU010000018.1, from coordinate 52,810 downwards.
GGGGCGTGCCGCCGGAAAAGATGATCGACCTGCAGTCGCTGACGGGCGATTCCATCGACAACGTGCCGGGCGTGCCCGGCATCGGCCCGAAGACCGCCGCGCAGCTGCTCGAACAATTCGGCGATCTCGACACGCTGCTCGCCCGCGCCTCCGAGATCAAGCAGGACAAGCGCCGCCAGTCGATCATCGACAATGCCGACAAGGCCCGCATCTCGCGCGAGCTGGTGCGGCTCAAGAACGACGTGGCCGTCGGCGACGGCCTGGACACGTTCTCGCTGCAGCCGCCGAACGGTCCTCGGCTGATCGCCTTCCTCAAGGCGATGGAGTTCACCACGCTGACCCGTCGCGTCGCCGAGGCCACCGGCACGGATGCCGGCGAGGTCGAGGCGGCTTCGGTGTCGGTCGAGCGCGGCGCGGATGCGCACGGCCCGGATGTCGGTTCGGGTGCCCCTACCTCCCCCTTGTGGGGAGGTCGCAAACCCGAGCAAAGCGAAGGCGCGGGTGGGGGTGGCAATGTCGCCACCGGCACCCCCACCCCGGCGCTACGCGCCGACCCTCCCCACAAGGGGGAGGGTGAGACCGGCGACACTCCCGCAGCCCTCGCCGCGAAGCTCGCCGAGGCCGCGCCGGCCCAGAGGTTCGACCACGGCGCCTATGTCACTGTCCGCGACCTCGCCACGCTGAAAGGCTGGATCGCCGAGGCGACCGAGGCCGGCGTCGTCGCCTTCGACACCGAGACCACCTCGCTCGACCCGATGCAGGCCGAGCTCGTCGGCTTTTCGCTGGCGACCGCGCCGGGCCGCGCCGCCTATGTGCCGCTCGGCCACAAAAGCGGGCGAGGCGACCTGCTCGGGGGCGGGCTGGTCGACAACCAGATCCCGGTGCGCGAAGCGATCGCCGTCCTCAAGCCGCTGCTCGAGGACGCCTCGGTTCTCAAGGTCGCGCAGAACCTCAAATACGACCTCGTGGTGATGAACCGCTACGGCGTCGACGTGAAGTCCTTCGACGACACGATGCTCATTTCCTACGTGCTCGACGGCGGCACCAATGGCGGCCACGGCATGGATTCCCTGTCGGAGAAGTGGCTCGGCCATACGCCGATCCCGTTCAAGGACATCGCCGGTTCGGGCAAGAGCTTCGTCGGCTTCGACCAGGTCGACATCGACAGGGCCACCGCCTATGCGAGCGAGGATGCAGACGTGACGCTGCGCCTCTGGCAGGTGCTCAAGCCGCGCCTCGCCGCCAAGGGCCTCGTCTCGGTCTACGAGCGGCTGGAGCGGCCGCTGGTGCCGGTGCTTGCGCATATGGAGCAGCGCGGGATTTCCGTCGACCGGCAGATCCTGTCGCGGCTGTCGGGCGAACTCGCACAGGGGGCCGCACGCCTCGAAGACGAGATCAACACGCTTGCCGGCGAACGCTTCAACATCGGCTCGCCCAAGCAGCTCGGCGACATCCTGTTCGGCCGCATGGGCCTGCCCGGCGGCACCAAGACCAAGACCGGCCAGTGGTCGACCTCGGCGCAGGTGCTGGAAGACCTCGCCGCCGAGGGCCACGAGCTGCCACGCAAGATCGTCGACTGGCGCCAGCTGACCAAGCTGAAATCCACCTACACCGACGCGCTGCCCGGCTACATCAACCCGGAGACCAAGCGCGTCCACACCTCCTATGCGCTCGCTGCCACGACCACCGGCCGGCTGTCGTCGTCGGACCCGAACCTGCAGAACATCCCGATCCGCACCGCCGAAGGCCGCAAGATCCGCACCGCCTTCATCGCCGACAAGGGCAACAAGCTGATCTCGGCCGACTACAGCCAGATCGAACTGCGCGTGCTCGCCCATGTCGCCGACATCGCCCAGCTCAAGCAGGCCTTCGCCGATGGTGTCGACATCCATGCGATGACGGCCTCCGAGATGTTCTCGGTGCCGGTCGAGGGCATGCCGTCCGAGGTGCGCCGCCGCGCCAAGGCGATCAACTTCGGCATCATCTACGGCATCTCGGCCTTCGGCCTCGCCAACCAGCTGTCGATCCCGCGCGAGGAAGCCTCGGACTACATCAAGAAGTATTTCGAGCGATTTCCGGGCATCCGCGCCTATATGGACGAGACCAAGGCGTCATGCCGCGACAAGGGTTATGTGGAAACCATCTTCGGCCGCCGCATCCACTATCCCGAAATCCGTTCGCCCAACCCTTCGGTGCGTGCCTTCAACGAACGCGCCTCGATCAACGCCCGCCTGCAGGGCACGGCCGCCGACATCATCCGCCGCGCCATGATCCACATGGAAGGCGCGCTCGCCGAGGCGAAGCTCTCGGCACGCATGCTGCTGCAGGTGCACGACGAACTGATCTTCGAGACGGTCGAAAGCGAGGTCCAGGCGACGATCCCGGTCGTCCGCCACGTCATGGAAAATGCCGCAATGCCCGCCGTGTCGATGTCGGTGCCGCTGCATGTAGATGCGCACGGCGCCGATAGTTGGGACGAGGCGCATTGAGGTGGAGTTCGCGACGTCGTCGGATGCGTCGACGCTCGCCTCTTTCGCACTGACGTCGCGGCGATAGGGCGGGCTACTCCAACGCCGGCGCTGGTTCGAACAGCCGGCATTTGCCCTGAATTCGCGATAGCTTGCTATAGTCGATGCCCCATATCGACGCATCAATTAAACGCAGTGTTTAATTGATCAGGCGGCGAGTGCTGCGCATTTGGCGCAGATGCCGCGGAACTCGATCACCGCCTTCTTGGCGACGAAGCCGGTCGAGCCGACCCAATCGTCGAGGCGCTTGCCGATCAGCTCGTCAGAGATCTCGGTGACCTGGCCGCAGGTGTCGCAGATGGCGAACGCCGTCATGCTGTGGTCGTGATGGGCGTGGTCGTGCGGCTCCGAGCAGGCGACGAAGGCGTTGAGGCTTTCGAGGCGGTGGACGAAGCCGTCCTTCACCAGCACTTCGAGGGCGCGATAGACCTGCAGCGGCGCGCGGAAGCCCTCGTCGCGCAACTGGTCGAGCAGCATGTAGGCGCTGAGCGGGCCGCTCGCGGCCTCGAGCTTTTCCAGGACCTTCTGCTGGTTCTTCGTCAGCGTAACGCGCGCCGCCATTCCTGCGCCTAACCTTTCCTCGCGGGAAGCCCAGCCTCCCGCGCTATCGCACCGCCCCAAATGTGGCGATTGGCTCGAGGTTTTGCTAGCGCGTCCGGCAAGCAAAGACAATCTCGGAGCCCGGCCGGCTCCCGATCCACAGCCTGCAGGCGACGCCGCTCGCCGCCTGCAATCGTCAGGACGACGGCCGGCCTATTTCTTCTGCCGCGCCGGGCCTTCGCGCTCGGACGAACGGGCCCAGAGGTTGATGTCGGCCTCGCGGGCATAGCCGTCGATCTCGGCGAGCTCGGCCTCGCTGAAGGCGAGGTTCTTCAGCGCGCCGACGCAATCCTCGACCTGCTCGGGACGGCTGGCGCCGATCAGCGCCGAGGTGACCCGCCCGCCGCGCAGCACCCAGGCCAGCGCCATCTGCGCCAGGGTCTGGCCGCGCCGCTCGGCAATGGCGTTCAGCGCACGGATGTTGGCGAGGTTCCTGTCATTGAGGAAGGCCGGGCGCAGCGACTTGCCCTGCGCTGCACGGCTGCCTTCCGGCACGCCTTGCAGATACTTGCCGGTGAGCATGCCCTGCGCCAGCGGCGAGAACACGATCGAGCCGATGCCGAGACCGTCGAGCGCGTCGAGCAGGCCGTCGTCCTCGACCCAGCGGTTGATCATCGAATAGCTTGGCTGGTGGATCAGGCAGGGCGTGCCGAGCTGGCGCAATATGTCGGCCGCCTCGCGGGTGCGCTGGGCGTTGTAGGACGAGATGCCGGCATAGAGCGCCTTGCCCGAGCGCACGGCATGGTCGAGCGCGCCCATCGTCTCTTTGAGCGGAGTGTCCGGGTCGAAGCGGTGCGAGTAGAAGATGTCGACATAGTCGAGACCCATGCGCTTCAGGCTCTGGTCGAGGCTCGCCAGCACATATTTGCGGCTGCCCCACTCGCCGTAGGGCCCGGGCCACATGTCGTAGCCGGCCTTGGTCGAGACGATCATCTCGTCGCGCAGACCGGCGAAGTCGGTGCGCAGTATCTCGCCGAAAGCGGTCTCGGCCGAACCGGGCGGCGGGCCGTAATTGTTGGCGAGGTCGAAATGGGTGATGCCGAGGTCGAAGGCCTTCCGGCAGATGGCGCGCTTGGTCGCGTGCGGCGTGTCCTCGCCGAAATTGTGCCACAGGCCGAGCGAGATCGCCGGCAGCTTCAGCCCCGACCTGCCGCAGCGGTTGTAGACCATGTTCTCGTAACGGTTCGGGGCGGGCACGTAAGACATATCAGGTCCTCGAATTGTTCGTCGCGCCGACGCGCTACCCTCCCCCTTGTGGAGAGGGTCGTGAGGCATGTCGGTGCGCGACATGCGAAACGGGGTGGGGTGCCCAGCAATGGCGCTTCGCATGCCTAGATACTTGGTTGCACTACCACCTGTCACTCCCCCACCTCGGCTCAGCCGACCAGCACGGGGGCTGAACGGACAGCAATATGCGAAGACACCCCCACCCCTGACCCCTCCCCACAAGGGGGAGGGGGGCTTTGTGGCACGGCCGTCATGCGCCAACCGCCGGCAATTTTTGGCGGCAAGGGCGGCGAGCAGGTCCCCTCCCCCTTGTGGGGAGGGGCTGGGGGTGGGGGTAATGGGGGGCACAACTTGCCAGCAGCTACTTGGTCAGCAACCCCTTCGCCGCCGCAGGCCCGAGCGGCGCGGGCTGCTCGCAGGTGGTCTGCATCTCGACGAATTTCTTCGTCTCGCCCGACTTCAGCATGCCGGTCATGACGTCGATGACGTGGTTCGCCAGCTCCAGCGAGCAGCGGTGCGGCCGACCCTGCATGATCGCCAGCGCCATGTCGGCGAGGCCGGCCGTGCGGTAATTGGCCATCATGCCTTCCGGATGATTCTCATTGGGCACGCCGAAGGGGTGATCCCACCTCGGCGGCGTCTTGGCCGGCTTGCCGCCCCTGGTGTAGCGAAGCTCGCCGCCGAAGAAGTTGGGGTCGGGCATGTGCAGCGAGCCTGCCTCGCCATAGAGCTCCATCGGCGCGTGGCCGTGGTCCCAGACATCCCAGCTGGCGTTGAAGGTGAAGACGGCCCCGCCTTCGAACTCCATCAGCGCCAGGATGGTCGTCGGCGTCGTCACCGGGATCTTTTCACCCGCGCGCGGCTTGGACGAGATCGTGCGCTCCTTGGCCGGGATCGACGACAGTGCGGCGACGCGGGCAACCGGGCCGACCAGCTGGACGAGGTTGGCGATGTAGTAGGGCCCGAGGTCGAGGATCGGCCCGCCGCCCGGCTGGAAGAAGAAGTCGGGGTTGGGGTGCCAGTGCTCCATGCCATGGCTCATCACATGGCAGGTGCCCGAGGTGATCTTGCCGAGCTTGCCCGTGTCGATCAGATGGCGCGCCAGCTGGTGCGAGCCGCCGAGAAAGGTGTCGGGCGCCGAGCCGATGCGCAGGCCCTTCCTGTCGGCCCGCTTCTTGAGGTCGAGCCCGTCCTCGATCGCCAGCACGAACGGCTTTTCCGAATAGACGTGCTTGCCCGCCTCGATCGCCCGCTTCGACACGTCGTAATGCACCATCGGCACCGTCAGGTTGACGACGATGTCGATGTCCTTGGCCGCGAGCAGGTCGTCGACCGTCTCGGCGCGCAGCTTGAACTCCTTCGCCCGCGCCTTGGCCGCATCCATGTTGATGTCGGCGCAGGCGCGCATCTCGATGCCCCTGAACGCGGGCGCGCGTTGAAAGTAGGTCTTCGAGATGTTGCCGCAGCCGATCACCCCGACACCGAGCTGGCTCGCCATTTCCCCTCCCCCTCAGAACCGCCGTGCCGCCTCGATCGACCGGCGCGCGAAGCGCTCGAAATCAGCCGGATTGTCGTGCTCCATGACGTAATGGCGTGCCGGCGTGCGGTTGCGCAGGGCGGTCAACAGCCCGGCCCAGTCGACGCTGCCGTGGCCGACATCGCACCAGCCATCCTCGCCGGGGGCCGTGCCGTGAGGGGCGATGTCCTTGACGTGGACGGCCAGGATGCGCGAGCCGAATTCGTCGATCCAGGGCAGCGGGTCGCAGCCGCCGCGGATCACCCAGGCGACGTCCATCTCGCAGCCGACGTCGGGAGCCGCCTCCAGCATCAGGCGCAGCGGCACGGAGCCGTCGGCAAGCGGCGCAAACTCGAAATCGTGGTTGTGCCAGGCGAAACCGAAGCCGGCGTCCTTTGCCTTTTTCCCGATAGCTGCGAGGCGCTTGCCGAGGGCGCGCCAGCCGTCGGCATCGGTCGGGCGCTCGGCCACCTCCAGCCAGGGACAGGCGATCAGCTGCATGCCGAGCGTCGTGGCGATCGAGACGGCCTTGGCGAAATCCTGCTCCAGAAGGTCGATGCCGAAATGGCCGCTCGGCATGGCGAGGCCGTTCTCATCGAGCAGGGCGCGGAACGCCGCCGGGTCGTCGTAGACCACGCCAAAACCCTCGACCTGACGATAGCCGAGGGAGGCGAGCGTCTTCAGCACGTCCTCCCAGGGCTGGAAGTTGCGGGCGCTGTAGAGTTGAAACGACCAGTCCATGCGCCCGCCGCTCCCGTGCTTCCTAGCCTTGATCGCCCCACGGGCCATGGTGGGCGCCGGGCGCGTCGATGCGCTCGAAGCCGTGCGCGCCGAAGAAGTCGCGTTGCGCCTGGATCAGATCCGAGGTGCCGCGGCCCTGTCGGTAGCCGTCGAAATAGGCGAGCGCCGACGACAGCGCCGGCACCGGCAGCCCCGCCTCGGCGGCGCGGGCAACGATGCGGCGGAGCGAGGGATGCGCCTTGCCCATCATGTCGACGAAGGCCGGCGCCATGAGCAGGTTGGTCGGCTGGTCGGCCTTGCCGAAGGCCTCGGCGATGGTGTCGAGGAACTGCGAGCGGATGATGCAGCCGGCGCGCCAGATCTTGGCGATGGTCGGCATCGGCAGGTTCCAGCCGAACTCCTTCGAGGCGCCGGCCATGACGGCGAAGCCCTGCGCATAGGCGGCTATCTTGCCGGCGAAGAGCGCGAGTTCCAGATCACCCAGAAGGTCGCCCTTGGCGCCCGAGAACCTGGCCGTGTTGGCGCCATAGGCCTTTTCCGCCGCCAGCCGCTCGCCCTTCATCGACGACAGCACGCGTGCCGCCACCGCCGCCTCGATCGCGGTCGCCGGAATGCCGAGCTGCTGGGCCTCGATCACCGACCACTTGCCGGTGCCTTTCTGGCCGGCGCGGTCGAGGATGATGTCGACCACGGGACGGCCGGTCTTCGGATCGTCGGCGGCAAGCACGCTGGCGGTGATCTCGATCAGGTAGGATTCGAGCCGGCCCTTGTTCCATCCCGCGAAGATCGGCGCGATCTCCCTGGGCGCCATGCCGAGGCCGTCGCGCAGCACGCCGTAGATCTCGGCGATCATCTGCATGTCGGCATATTCGATGCCGTTGTGGACGGTCTTGACGAAGTGGCCGGCGCCGTCCGGCCCGAGCCAGGCGGCGCAGGGCTCGCCCTTGTACTTGGCCGAGATCGCGGTGAGCACGCCCTCGACGCGCTTCCACGAGTCCTGTGTGCCGCCGACCATGATCGAGGGACCGTGGCGCGCGCCCTCCTCGCCGCCCGACACGCCCATGCCGATGAAGGTGAGGCCGGTGCCTTCGAGCTCGCCGAAGCGGCGGCGGGTGTCGCGGAAATTGGCGTTACCGGCATCGATGATGATGTCGTTGGCCGAAAGCACGCCACGCAGGGCGGCGATCTGCTCGTCGACCGGACTGCCGGCGACCACCATGATGATGACCGGCCGCGGCGGCCGGATCGCCCCGGCCAGCTCGGCGATGGAGGCGCAGGGCACGATCATGTCGCGCAGCGCGCCGGCATTTTCGATGAAGGCCTGGGTGCGCGCCGGCGTGCGGTTGTAGACGGCGATGCGGTGGCCTTTTTCGGCGATGTTCAGCGCCAGGTTCGAGCCCATCGTGCCCAGCCCGATCAATCCGATTTCGGCCTTTTCCATGGTCTCTCTTCCTGCCTTCGATGTTGCGAATGGATCGGCGCGGATGATTGACCGGCTTGCCGGCGGAGGTCAACTCGCGAGGCCACGCGCGGTTGCCGGACCTCGATCAACTCGCCGTGCGTTCCACTTCTAGCGGCGCCGGCGTCCGTAGAGTTCGAGCCGGTGATGGACGATGTCGTAGCCGAGCTGGCGGGCGATCTCCTGCTGCAGCTGCTCGATGCGGTCGGAGCGGAACTCGATGACGTCGCCGGTGTCGATGTCGATGAGGTGGTCGTGATGGTCGCCGCCCGCCTGCTCGAATCGCGACGGCCCACCCTCGAAGGCGTGGCGGTAGATCGCGCCCATCGCCTCGAGCAGCTTCATGGTGCGATAGACGGTCGACAGGGAGATGCTCTTGTCGACCTGCTCGGCGCGGCGGAAGATTTCGAGCGCGTCGGGATGGTCCTCGGTCTCGCGCAGGATCGTCAGGATCACCTTGCGCGGACGGGTGACCCGGATACCGGCCTTTCGCAGCGCTTTCTCGTAGTCGGGCTTGGTCGGAACGGGGGCAGGGGCATGCTTCTTCATGGCGCGACTATGTGCCAGATGACACCCAGTTGCAAAAGATTATCCGTCCATTCATCCCCAGCGCAGAGAGGCGCCGCTCGCCGCCCTCGTTTCGCTTGCACAACCGATGCGCCCGCGCCATGCTTCGAGCCGGGGAAGGCCATACGTCGTGTCGACGTTGGACGGGGGAACAAGTTTGCTGCGGTTCTTGAGCTGGTTGCCGGGCATCCGGCAAGCGCGACCTCACCGGGTCGTCTATACGTGCATGTTCGGTCATTCGGAGCAGTTCGCCGACCGCCATTTCCGGGCGGACCGCACGACCGACTTCATCTGCTTCACGGACGACCGCTCGCTCAAGTCCAGGCGGTGGCAATTCAGATATGTCGATTCCGCCGAGCTCGGTCCCGTCCGCACCTCGAAGATGATCAAGCATCTGCCCCACCGCTTCCTGGGCGAGTATGCGTCGAGCCTCTACATGGACAACACCGTCAAGCCCAAGGTCCCGTCCAGGCGCTTCTTCGCGCTCCTGGACGCGAGCCCGGCACCAATGCTGTGCTTCCGCCATCCGGAGCGAAACTGCATCTACGACGAGGCCGCCGTCCTGCTCGACCTGCGCTACGACGACCCGGACGTCATCAATGCCCAGATGGACCAGTACCGCTCGCACGGACACCCGATCGGAGCCGGCCTTATTACCGGCACGGTGATCCTGCGGCGGCACAACGATCCTTCGGTGATCGCCACGATGGAGGACTGGGCCGCCGAGGTCGGCAAGTGGTCCTATCGCGACCAGTTGTCCTTCAATTTCGTCGCCCGCCGGCGCGGTTTCCAGCCGGGCTACCTGCCGGGCACGCCCTATCGCAACAAGCTGCTGAAATGGCCGCGGGTCAAGGGCCACCGGCTGCCGCGCGGGTTTCGCGACGAGGACTACCTGCGGCTCAACCCGGATGTCGCCGCCTCGGGGATTAACCCGCGCAAGCACTACATCACCCAAGGCGCCGCCGAGGGCCGTGCCTGGAGATAGGATTGTCGGCGCGTTGCCTCGGGCGACCCCACCCCGATCCGCCGCGCGGATCGACCCTCCCCTCGAGGGGGAGGGAAAGTCACGCACGCCTCACCCTACGTTGCCCCCCTCTGGCCTGCCGGCGTTCGTCGTTCGAAAAGCCAAGCAATTGGCTTTTCGTCGCCTTCGGCGACCACTCCTCACCCCCCCCACAGGTGGGGAGATTAGCAGCGTCACCCGTCTGGCTCGTCTTGCAAGGTAGAAGGTTGGCGAAGGTCGTGATGACGGCTGATCTCCCCACCTGTGGGGGAGATGGCCGGCCCTTCGATTGACTCAGGACCAGAGGGGGGCGCGAAGGAATGCAGCTTGCCAACATTTCGCACGTCTCCGTTGCCACGCCCCGTTTCCGGTCTGGCCATTGTGGTGAAAAGTTCGGGAAGCGGGGCGCGCGGCCGAGCCTTCCGATAGTTTTGTACGTGGCGCGAACCGCGCGCCCCGCCCGGTGTCTGTCCCTCGGTCGGCCGGTCACAGGTCCGTCCCACGGTCTTTTCGTGGCCTGAACCCGCGGCTTCTCCGCACCGTTCGGCACCCGCCATTTGCGGCGCGTGCCGGACGACGCCGGCCTGTCGACGGGCCCTCGGAGCCACGGCTACCGCAGCCGTGGCGGGAGGTCACCGCCGCCCTTCCTGACACCCGGTGCGCACCAGGTCCCGACAAGGGCGATGGCACAAGAATACGGAAGGTTTGGGAGGGGGTGGAAAAACGGCAAGATTTCTCCACGCGGTCTGCTGACAGAGTTACTGACAAAACGAGGCGTGCGCGGAAGGCAGACCTTCTACGTCTTATTCCTTCCCACCCCCCTCTGTCCTACCGGACATCTCCCCCACAAGGGGGGAGATTGGCTGTCGCCACGGCCTTTGCCAATCGCCACCGTTGCAAAAGCCACTCTTAGCAGCCGGCAGAAACGGGCGAGACGCCGGAGCTGCCAATCTCCCCCCTTGTGGGGGAGATGGGCGGCAGCCCAGAGGGGGGTGGGAAGGAATGAGGCGGTCCTCAAGCGCGACCAGATGAAGGGCTGGCCGCGCGAAAAATCGCTTGCCCGTGGAAAATGCCTCCACGTGCGAAGGGTCACGGCATAGATCCCAGGGTCTCCGCGACGGCGCCAATGCGCCTGCTCCGCCCTGGGATGACGAACGCAAGAGGCAGCGCCTCATCCCTTGCCCCCTCTGTCCTGAGCCTGTCGAAGGGCCGGACATCTCCCAGGGGGGGATTGGCTGTCGCCACGGCCTTCGCCAACCCAAGGCCATTGCGCCGCCGTCGTCGCGGGAAAAAAACCTACGCCGCGACCGCGGTGCGGCGGCGGTCGTAGGAACGGCCGTCGGCGTCGAAGATGTGCAGGTCGTCGGGGCTGGCGGCAAGCCGGATGACCGTGCCGCGCTTGATCTCGACATTGCCCGGCAGCTTGGCGGTCAGCGGCTGGTCGCCGCGGCCGATGTCGACATAGACGAGCTGGACCTCGCCGAGCTGCTCGACGTAGTCGATCATGCCCTCGAACAGGAAGTCGTCGCCGGTGGCGACATAGAGATCCTCGGGGCGGACGCCGAAGCTGACGGCCTTGCCCTGGGCCTCGGCGGGGGTGGCGATCGGCACTGGCGTCTTGCGGCCGGCGACGTGGGAAACCAGACTGGTCTCGCCGGCGCGATCGATGGTGGCCGGCAGGATGTTCATGGCCGGCGAGCCGATGAACTGGGCGACGAACAGGTTGCCCGGATGCTTGTAGAGCTCCATCGGCGTGCCGACCTGCTCAATGCGGCCATCCTTGAGCACGACGATGCGGTCGGCCAGCGTCATCGCCTCGACCTGGTCGTGGGTGACGTAGATCATCGTCGTCTGAGGCATCGATTCCTTGAGCTTGGCGATCTCGATGCGGGTGGCGACGCGAAGCGCCGCGTCGAGGTTGGAAAGCGGCTCGTCGAACAGGAAGACCTTGGGATTGCGCACGATGGCGCGGCCGATGGCGACGCGCTGGCGCTGGCCGCCCGACATCGCCTTGGGCAGGCGGTCGAGAAATTTGGTCAGCTGCAGGATCTCGGCCGCGGCACGCACCCGCTTGTCGATCTCGGCCTTGCTTTCCTTGGCGATCTTCATGCCGAAGGCCATGTTGTCGTAGACCGTCATGTGCGGATAGAGCGCGTAGGACTGGAAGACCATGGCGATGCCGCGCTTGGACGGCGGCACGTCGTTGACCCGCTCGCCGGCGATGTGGAGTTCGCCCGAGGTGATCTCCTCGAGGCCGGCGATGGAGCGCAGCAAGGTCGACTTGCCGCAGCCCGAGGGGCCGACGAAGACGATGAACTCGCCCGACTTGATGTCGAGGTCGATGCCATGAAGGATGTTCAGGTTGCCGTAGGACTTCTTGACGTCCCTAAGCGTTAGATCGGCCATGGTTTCCTCCCAGAAGCTTGTCTTTCCTGGAGCGCCGCGCGTCCACGTGTACGCGCAAAGGACGCTCCGGCAATTTTTAGTCTCCGCATCGTGCTTTCCGAAAATCGATTCCGATTTTCGGGCCGATGCGGTCAGGCGAAGCGCCCGAACCAGGCGCCGTAGCCGCCGAGCCGGACCGCGCCGGCATGCGTCTTGCCGTCGAGCCCATGCCCCGGCAGCGCCTGCAGGCCGCGGCCGCCGAGATCGACGGTCGCTGGCGCGCTGCCGAGGTTGAAGACGCAGACGATCTCCTCGTTGCCCTCGCGGCGGCTGAAGGCGATGGCATCGCCCTCGACGTCGAGGAAGCGGATATCGCCCTTGGCGAGCGCGGGGTGCGAACGCCGGAAGGCGAGGAAGCGGCGATAGTGCTCGAGCAGCGAGGCGGGATCGCCGGCCTGCGTGTCGACGGCCCTGGCGACATGCTCGGCCGGCACCGGCAGCCAGGGCCTGGCCTGCGAGAAGCCGCCATTTTTGGCGTCCTTGCTCCACACCATCGGCGTGCGGCAGCCGTCGCGGCCCTTGAATTCGGGCCAGAAGCGGATGCCATAGGGGTCCTGCAGGTCCTCGAAGGCGAGGTTGGCCTCGGTCAGGCCGAGCTCCTCGCCCTGGTAGATGCAGACCGAGCCGCGCAGCGACATCAGCAGCGCCGAGACGACCTTGAGATAGGCGGTGCGGTCGGCCTCGCCCATGCCCCAGCGCGAGGCGTGGCGGACGACGTCGTGGTTGGAGAAGGCCCAGCACGACCAGCCGTCGCTGGCGACGCGGCCGAAATCCTCGAGCACCGCGCGGACCTTGGCGGCGCTGATCTTCTCGGGCGCGAGGAAATCGAAGGCGTAGCACATCTGCACCTTGTCGCCGCCGCCGGTGTAGGAGGCGACGACCTCGAGCCCGCGCTGGGAATCGCCGACCTCGCCGACGGCTGCCGCCGCCGGGTATTCGTCGAGCACGGCGCGGAAGCGGGCGAGGAAGTCGAGGTTTTCCGGCCGGCTCTTGTCGTAGATGTGGTCCTGGAAATTGTAAGGGTTCACGGCGGGTGCCGTCTGGTCGTTGCGCTGGTCCGGCGGCAGCGGCGGATTGTCCTCCAGCCCGGCCGAGTGGAAGTAGAAGTTGATGGTGTCGAGGCGGAAGCCGTCGACGCCGCGGTCGAGCCAGAAGCGGGTGACGTCGAGCAGCGCGTCCTGGACGTCGCGGTTGTGGAAGTTGAGGTCCGGCTGCTCGGCGAGGAAGTTGTGCAAGTAATACTGCATCCGCCTGGTGTCCCACTGCCAGGCCGAGCCGCCGAAGATCGACAGCCAGTTGTTGGGCGGGCTGCCGTCGGGCCTGGCGTCGGCCCAGACGTACCAGCCGGCCTTGGCGTTGTCGCGGCTCGAGCGGCTTTCCTTGAACCAGGGGTGCAGGTCGGAGGTATGCGAGATGACGCCGTCGATCATCACCTTGAGGCCGAGACGGTGGGCCTCGGCGATCATGGCGTCGAAGTCGGCGAGGGTGCCGAACATCGGGTCGATGTCGAGATAGTCCGAGACGTCGTAGCCGAAATCCTTCATCGGCGACTTGAAGAAGGGCGAAATCCAGATGGCGTCGGCGCCAAGCTCCGCGATGTGCGGAAGCCGGGAGATGATGCCCTCGAGGTCGCCGATGCCGTCGCCGTTCGAGTCCTGGAAGCTGCGGGGGTAGATCTGGTAGATCACCGCCCCCCGCCACCAGTCGCGATCCACTGCGGGAACGGGATTTTCGATTTTGCGCACGGCGGACTGCATTGGAGCTAGCCTCCCTTGACCGAGCCCGCGAGCAGGCCGCGGACGAAATAACGTTGGAGCGAGAAGAACACGACCAGCGGCACGATGATGGTGACGAAGGCCGAGGTGGTGAGGATTTCCCAGTCACCGCCGCGCGAGCCGAGCAGGTTGTTGAGCTTGGCGGTGAGCACGATCTGGTCGGCGTCGGCGCGCAGGAACACCATCGCCACCAGCAGGTCGTTCCAGACCCATAGGAACTGGAAGATGGCGAAGGAGGCGAGCACCGGGAAGGACAGCGGCAGCACGATCTTGACGAAGATCTCGAAGTCGCTGGCGCCGTCGATGCGGGCCGATTCCATGATCTCGCGCGGCAGGCCGGCGATGTAGGCCCTGAGCAGGTAGATGGCGAAGGGCAGGCCGAAGCCGGTATGCGCCAGCCAGATGCCGAGATAGGTCTTGGCCGGCACGCCGAAGAACAGGCCGACGCCGTTGTAGAGCTTGAGCAGCGGGATCAGCGACATCTGCAGCGGCACGACGAGCAGGCCGATGATGACGGCAATCAACAGCGCGCGGCCGGGAAAGCGCATCCAGGCGAGCGCATAGGCGGCGAAGGCGGCGATCAGGATCGGGATGATGGTGGACGGGATCGTCACCGTCAGCGAATTGATGAAGGACCGGCCGATGCCTTCCGAGAACAGCACCGACTGGTAATTCTCGGTGGTGAAGCGCGGCGGCATCGACGCCGAGTAGTAGACGCGCTGGCCGCGGCTGCCCTCGAAGGCCTTGGGCGAGGACATGACGTAGGCGCCGTCGTCGGTGACCTGCAGGGTGACGCCCTCGCCGAGGTCGGCCGTTTCGCCGGCCGCGTATTGGGTCGGCTGCTGGGCGCGTGTGCCGAAGGCGGTCAGCGTGCGGGCATCGCCGGCGCCGAACAGATTGCCCATGATGAGGAACCTGCCGTCCTTCTCGACCTGCTTGTCGGCGGCGTCGGTGCGCCCCGCCTGGGTCTCGGACGAGGTCGACAGCGCCGTCCACCAGCCGGAGACGACGAGCTGGTCCTTGTCGCGCAGCGAGCTCACCAGGATGCCGAGCGTCGGGATGGTCCAGATCGCGACGAAGACGAACACCGCGATGTGGACGCCGAAGCGGCCGAGGAAGGACTTTCCGCTTGGACTGGACATGTCAGTGCCCTCCCCCGCCTTCGCGATTGGCCTGGCGGATGTTCCAGACCATGATCGGCACGACGGCCAGCATGATGATGACGGCGATGGCGGCGCCGCGGCCGAAGTCGCCGCCGCCGCGGAACATCCAGTCGAACATCAGATTGGCGAGCACCTGGCTGTTCCATTGGCCGTTGGTCATGGTGAGCACGATGTCGAAGACCTTGAGGACGAGGATGGTGATGGTGGTCCAGACAACCGCGATCGTGCCCCAGATCTGCGGCACCATGATCTTCCAGAAGATCTGGAACGGGTTGGCGCCGTCGATGACCGCGGCCTCGATGGTCTCCTCCGGGATGCCGCGCAGGGCCGACGACAGGATGACCATGGCGAAGCCGGTCTGGATCCAGATCAGGATGACCATCAGGAAGAAGTTGTTCCAGAAGGGCGTCGAGATCCACACCTGCGGCGTGCCGCCGAAATATTGCACGACGGCGTTGAGGATGCCGATCTGCGTCTGCCCCTCGGCGCGGTATTCGTAGACGAACTTCCAGATGACGCTGGCGCCGACGAACGAGATGGCGAGCGGCATGAACACCAGGCTCTTGGCGATGTTGCCCCACCAGATCTTGTCGGTGAGGACTGCGATGATCAGGCCGAGGAAGGTGCAGGCCGCCGGCACGACGATCAGCCAGAGCAGGTTGTTGAAGATCGAGTTGCGGAACTCGCGGTCGCCGAAGGCCCAGCTGTAGTTGGCGAGGCCGACCACGTTCTGGCCGGTGCGGTCCATGAAGGACAGCCGCAGCGTGTCGATCACCGGATAGATGAGGTAGACGGTGACGATGAGCAGCGCCGGGCCGACGAACAGCCACGGACGGATCATGCCCTGGCGGCGGAGATTGTCGACCGCTGCGGTGCCGGAGACGCCGCGCGAGGGGAAGACGACGTCGAGGAGCTTGTTGGCGCCCCAGAAATAGGCGACGCAGCCGCCGACGCCGACGATGACCGTGAAGATGGCCGAAAGTATCTGTGCCGTCATGGGATCAGTCCCTTTTCAACGGGCTGGTTCGAGCGTGGGATACCTCAGAGGACCGCCCCCTCATCCGGCCGCTGCGCGGCCACCTTCGCCCCGACGGGGAGAAGAGGAAGCGGCCCCTCGCCGGCACCCTCTCCCTATCGGCGAGAGGGTGCCCTTGAGCTTGCCGAAGGGGCGAAGCGGAGGGCGGGTGAACGGGCAAGCCCGCCGGCGCGCTGCCCTTACTTGATCGCGTCCCAGCTCTTCTGGATGTCGGCGGCGACGTCAGCCGGAGCCTTGCCGCCGACGAGATCGATCATGCCGGTCCAGAAGGCGCCGGCGCCGATCTTGCCGGGCATCAGGTCGGAGCCGTCGAAGCGGAAGGTCGAGGCGTTGACCAGGATCTCGCCCTGCTTCTTCAGCGCGTCGTTGGCATAGGCCTCCTTGTTGGCCGTCTTGAGCGGGGTGAGGAAGCCCGACTGCGCCATCCAGACCTCATGGGCGAGCGGCATCTTCAGGAAGTCGATGAAGGCGCGCGCGGCCTTGGAGTCCTTGGCGATGGTGAACAGCGTGCCGCCGCCGAGCACCGGATTGCCGAGCTCGGGCTTGGCGGCCATCGGCGGCAGGTAGAAGAAGTCGGCGTCCTGGCCGAGCTTGGTGCCTTCGGGGAAGAAGGACGAGATGAACGACGCCTGGCGGTGCAGGTAGCACTTGGGCGGAACGGCGAAGAGGCCCTTGGGGCTGTCGCGGAAGTCGGTTGCCGCAACGGCCGCCTTGCCGCCGTCGACATATTTGTCGTTGGTGGCGATCTTGGCGAAGATGTCGAGGGCGTTGACGACGGCCGGATCGTTGAACGGGATCTCGTTCTTGGTCCACTTGTCGTAGACGTCGGGTGCCTGGGTGCGCAGCATGATGTCCTCGACCCAGTCGGTCGCCGGCCAGCCGGTGGCGCCGCCCGAACCCAGGCCAATGCACCACGGCACGCCGCCATCGGCAACGATCTTGTCGGTCAGGGCCTGCAGGTCCTCCCAGGTCTTGGGAACCTCGTAGCCGGCCTCCTCGAAATTCTCCGGCACGTACCAGACCAGCGACTTCAGGTCGGCCTTGAAGGGGAAGCCGTAGAAGCCGGGCTTGCCGTCCTTGTCCTTGTAGGTGCCGAGATCGACCCAGGACTGGCCGGCGCCGTAGTTCTCCTTGACGAAATTGGCGGTGCCCTCGTCGAGCGGGGTGAGCAGGCCCTTGGAGGCGAGATCCTGGATCAGGCCGGGCTGGGGCAGGATGGCGATGTTGGGCGGGCTGCCGGCCTGCGTGTCGATGACGATCTGCTGCTCGTAGTTCTCGGACGAGGAGTATTTGATCTCGGCGCCCGTGGCCTCGCTGAAGTAGTCGAGCACCGAGCGCGCCAGCGCCTCGTCCTCGCCGCGCCACGGCCCGAAGATGGTCAGCGTCTCGCCCTTGAGATCGATCTTCTTGAGTTCGTCGAAATTGGCCCAGGTGAAGCGGGCGTCCTCGCCCGGCTTGAATTTCAGCTCCGCCGACGCGGGCGCCGTGAGGGCAAAGGCCGCCAGCGCCACCCCCAGCATCAGGGTCTTCTTCATGGTCTTCCTCCCAGTGAACAGAAAACTCCGGACGGAACCTCCATTCCGCCCGCCGACACCGCCCCGAACAATGCTCCAGTATCGCGCCGCCTGCAACTCGCTGACGTCAGGGCATTTCAAAGCGCTTTGGCTGCTTTCATCACGCCATCGAAATGATCAGGAGTCAAGAGCCGCGCGCAACTAATCGATTTAAATTCGATCGGCATGTGCGCTGCAGCACGGTTTTTCGGCATTGCAGCAGCAAATTTTGCTTCAAAGCGGCTTTCGACGCGCCTATCGTGACGGCATGCAGCCAGCGTTCGTCCGACGCAGCGAGCATCACGATTTAAAGCGCTTTGGAATTCGAGGCCACGGTGAACCTCAAACAGCTGTCGAAGATGCTCGAACTTTCACAGACGACGGTGAGCCGCGCCCTGAACGGCTATCCCGAGGTCAGCGAGGAGACGCGCCGGCGGGTGATGGACGCCGCCAAGCGCCATGGCTACCGGCCGAACCCGAGCGCACGGCGGCTGGCGACCGGCAAGGCCGGCATGATCGGCTACGTGCTGCCGACGGGCGCCGCCGTCGACATCGATCCGCATTTCGTCGAGTTCCTGTCAGGCCTGGGCGACTATGCGCGCGGCCACGAGCTCGACCTGGTGCTGAGCCCGGCCGACGCCGCCGAGGAGGAGACGACCTACCGGCGGGTGGTGGCGAACAAGCAGGTGGATGCGCTCTACATCTCCGCCCCGCGCCGCGCCGACAGGCGCATCGCGCTCGTCCACCAGCTCGGCATCCCCTTCATCGTGCACGGCCGCAGCGAGGGGCTCGACTTCGACTACCCCTTCATCGACATCGACAACGAGGGCGCCTTCCACGACGCCACCCGGCTCTTCGTCCAGCTCGGGCACAAGCGCGTCGGTCTGATCAACGGCGACGACACCCAGACCTTCGCCATCTTCCGCGAACGCGGGGTGAGCCGCGCGCTCGCCAGCAGCGGGCTCGCGCTCGAGCCGCGGCACGTCCGCTCGGCGGTGATGACCGAGGAGAACGGCTACCGCGCCGCGCGCAGCCTGCTCGAGGCCGCCGACGCGCCGACCGCGATCGTCTGCTCGAGCCTGCACATGTCGCTGGGGGTAGTGCGGGCGGTGCGCGACCTCAATCTTTCGATCCCCGGCGACGTGTCGCTGATCAGCCATGACGACGTCTTTCCGTGGTTGAAGCCGGAGAATTTTCCCGTGCCGCTGTCGACCACGCGCTCGTCCATCCGCTCGGCCGGCGCGCGCGTCGCCGAACGGCTGGCGGCGCGGATCTCGGGGCTCGAGGACGGGGCGCGCGGCGAGGTGTGGCCGGTGGATCTGGTGGTGCGCGGGTCGATCGCGGGGGCGCGGTAAGTCGTTTGGATTTGAAAGGGAAGTTGCCCCACCCCTGACCCCTCCCCACTGTTCAGACCGGGGACATCGCGAACAGGTGTTCAGACCGGGGAGGGGTTAGGGTGAATTTCGCCGGCTCATGAGTGGTGGGCGCAAGGAGGCACAGCGATCCTTCCCACCCCCCTCTGCCCTGCCGGGCATCTCCCCCACAAGGGGGGAGATTAGCTGCGGCACGGTCCTCGCCAATCGGCAACGTTGGAGCTTGGGCGCAGGAGCTGAGGCTGCCAATCTCCCCCCGTGTGAGGGAGATGCCCGTCAGGGCAGAGGGGGAGTACGAAGACATGCGGCCCGGCCAAATGCGCTTCGGCAGACAGCCGACGCAACGGGCATCTGCCCCTCTACTCCTTCGCCGCCTGCGCCGCCTTGGTGTTGATGAGCCCGAAGCCGAAGTCGGTGTCGCGGCCCTTGTCGCCGAGGTCGGTAGCGGTGGCGGCGAGCGCCTTCTCGACCCAGGCGGCCGAGCGTTCGGGCTCGCGGTGCAGGAGGTTGGCGATGGCGCCGCTGACGACGGCTGCGGCGAAGGACGTGCCGGTGACGAGGTCGGTGCCGCCGCCGACGGGCGCCAGCACGTCGACGCCGGGGGCGGAGACATAGACGTAGGGACCGCGGTTGGCCTGCTTCATCAGCCCGTCCCTGGCGTCGGTGGCGGTGACGGCGATGACGCCATCGTAGGCGGCCGGGTAGCCGTAGGGCGCGCCGGGGCCATTGTTGCCGGCGGCGGCGACCAGGATCAGGCCGCGGGCGCGCGCGGCGAGGCAGGCCTGTTCGAGCAACGCGTTCTTCGGCCCGACGAAGCTCATGTTGACGATGCGCACGTCCTGCTCGGCGGCCCAGTCCAGCGCGTTGAGGATGACCTCCATGTTGGACTTGCCGCCCTCGAAGGCGCGCGCATGGAAGACCTTCGAACCCGGCGCCATGCCCTTGAAGGTGCCCGTGCCGGCGATCAGCCCGGCGACCGAGGTGGCATGGTCGCGGGCGGTGACCTTGACGCCGGGCATGGCGTCGAAGCTTGCGGCGATCACGCCCTCGAGCGCCGGATGGGTGTCGTCGATCGCCGTGTCGATGACGGCGACACCGACGTTCTCGCCATTGGCCTCCGCCTCGTCGAGCGAGATGCGCTGGAAGGCAAAGCTAGGGGACGCCGCCGCCTGCTGCAGGTCGTAGATGTGGTTGGGCTCGCGCGAGGTGGTGCGGCCGTCGCCGGCGAGCTGGGCGAGCACGACGCCGACGGGGCGGCCGTCGGGAATGCCGAAGCGCACGAGGCTGGTGCCGAGCAGGGCCGACTGGCGCTGCGACCGGATCTCGAGGCCGAAATCGGCGGCGACCGCCTGCGCGACCGCCGGGCCGCCGTCGACCGTCGCCAGCACCTCGTCGGGCACGAACGCGCCGGAGACGGCGCGCGGCGGCGCGGCCAGCACGCTGGTCGCCAGGCTGCCGGGTGGGGTGCCGCCGGGCGATGCCTGCGGGGTGGCGGAGGCGACGGCCGGGGCGCCGCCGGCCGAGGGATCGGCCGGCGCGGCAGGGCCGCGCTGCGGATTGGGCGTGGGCAAAGGCACGGCGGACTGGCCGCCCGAGGGCACGCCGGGGAAATCGCCGGGATTCGGGAACAGGTCGACCAGCAGCTCGGGCAGGCTGACGGCGCCGGGCAAGCGGCCGCCCTCCGGCGCGGGGCCACCCGGCGTCGGCCGGGCGCCGGGCTTCAGGCAGTCGCCGCTGGTGGCGGCAGTGGCGCGGCTGAGGCAGTCGAGCTGCTCGGGCGTCAGGTTGGGGTCGTTGGTCTGGGCGCGAACGGGGGCGGCGGCGAGCAGGCTCGCCGCCAGCAGGAACCGCAGAAGCTGCGCGCCCGGGCTCATTCGGCCGGCTTCCTCCCGACCGTTACCGTATCGGCAAAGGGGGCGGCGGAAATCGCCGCCACGATGCGGTCGAAGTCGGCGGCCTTGTCGGCGGCGATCGCGACGCGGAAGACGCCGCTCGCCGTCGGCCCGCCGATGATCGAGGCGCCGTTGTCGCCGAGCAGGGCGGCGATGTCGGACATCTTCGCATCCGGCTTGAAGGTGACCAGCACGAAGGGCAACTTGGCTGCATCCTCGCCGGTGCCGGCGATCTCGACGTCGTTGCCCGTGCCCGGCCGCTGCATCGCGCCCTGCACCACCACGAAGGCGAGCAGGGCCGCGGCCGCCGCCCAGGCGACGCCGACCGGCAGGCCCATGAAGCCCTGCCAGGCACGCGACAGCAGCGACTGCGCGCGCGGTTCGCGCACCGGCCCGGCCTCGGCTTCGAGCAGCCTGGAGAAGCGGCTCAGCGCATCGGCCGGCGGGCGGATCGCCTCGTTGGCGGCGAGCGCCCCGGAAAACTCGGCCTCGGCGGCCTCGAGCGCCGCGGGCGCGGCCGGGTCGGTGGCGAGCCAGTCCTCGACGGTGGCGAGCTCGGCGCCTTCCAGCGTGCCGTTCAGGTAGAAGGGCAGCAGCGTCTCGATCTCGTCGCGGCGGGTCATCTTTTCGGCAGCGCTCATGGCCACCCCCTGTCGTATCCGGCGGCCTTCAAGGCCTCGCCCAGCTTCTTGCGGGCGTAGAACATCCGCGTCTTCACGGTGGCGACGGGGATGTCGAGGATGTCGCCGATCTCGGTCACCGATTTCCCATGATAATAGGCGAGGTCGACGACGGTGCGATGCTCCTCGGCGAGGGCATCGACCAAGCGGCGCAGCGCCGCCCCCTTGTCCTGTTTCATGGCGGCGACCTCGGGCGTGTCCGCGTCGTCGGGCACGGCCGCCGCATCGTCGTCGTCGAGCCAGTCCTCCTTGCGCTTGCGCAGCTGAGACAGCGCCTTGAAGCGCGCTATGCCGAGCAGCCAGGTCGACACCTCCGACCGGCCCTCGAATTGCGGCGCCTGGCGCCACAGCTCCAGAAACACCTCGTTTGCAACATCATCCGCCACGGCTTCGGACCCCGTCTGGCGCGCCACGAAACGGTAGACCCGTGCGTGGTGTCGCGTGAACAGGAGCCGCAAAGCGGCGCGGTCGCCGTTTGCGACCCGGCCGACGAGCTCGCGATCTGACAGTGGATCGGATGCGATGTTCATGGCCGAAGCAACCGCCGGGCTCCTGTCTGCATAGTCGCTGGTCGCCGCAAAAAGGTTCACCGGTTTGTTTCGGACGCCACCAAGCTAACCGAACTGACGCAGCGTGACCAGTGGATGGGAGCAACCCAGACGGGAGAGTCCGTTGCAGCGGCGGGGCTTGCACGGCGATCATTTTGGCATACAGTATCCCAAAATGATCGTGCCTCAGGAGCATCCGCATGACCGTCGCCATGAACCCGGACGAATTCCGCACCGCGCTCGAAAACGCCATCAAGGGCAAGAGCGCCAACCGTCGCCCTTCAGCGTCGGCTGGGCGAGCGGCAAGCTGAGCCGCGAGCACCTCGCCCGCTGGGCCGAGAACCACTACCACTATGTCGGACCGTTCGCGGATTACCTCGGCTACATCTACGCGCGCATGCCGGAGGGCTACACCGAGGCCAAGGACTTCCTGCTCGCCAACATGTATGAGGAGGAGATCGGCGGCGACCGCCACACCGACCTTCTGGTCCGCTTCGGCGCGGATGGAGGAAGACCTCTACCTGCATGACGAGATCCGGTCCTGGGGCGAACGTCTCTGCGATTTCCAGTATGTGCCCGTGCTGTCGCGCCCCGGCGCGGACTGGGAGGGACGGCAGGGCTATGTGCAGGAAGTGGCGACCGAGGACATCGGCGACTTCTCCGAACACGCCATCTACATGTGCGGCTCGCCCGACATGATCGCCAGCGCGAAAAAGCTGTTCGTCGAGCGCGGCGCCAACCCCGGCTTCATCTATGCCGACGCCTTCAACTTCCAGCACACGCTGGCGCCGGCGGAATAGGAGGTCGCGGCATGATCGGCCGGGACCGGGCAAAGCGCCGCAGCGGATTGGATATTGTAATCAATCCTTGCCCGGCTGTATCATCCTCCATTAGGAGTTGCTTCCGCAGGTTGATACGCACCGCTACCAGGAAGTGCACATGACCGCCATTTTGGGTGAAATCCACGCCCCGCTGACCAGGCTGATCACCAACGCGCTGCGCGAGCGCATCGTCAGCGGCGAGATCGCCGTCGGCGAGAGGCTGGTCGAAGGCCGCCTGTCCGAGGAGATGGGCGTGTCGCGCATGCCCGTGCGCGAGGCGCTGCGCGAACTCGCCGCCGAGGGCATCGTCACCATCGAGCCGCGCCGCGGCGCCTCGGTCACCGTGTTCAGCGAGGAGCAGAAGCGCGAGCTGGTGGAAGTGCGGGCGACGCTCGAGGCGCTGAACGCCAAGCTCGCCGCCAAGCGCCACGACCCGCAGCAGATCGCCGCGCTGCAGAAGATCCTCGACGACGGCGCCAAGCTCGCCGACACCGACGACCCGGTGCTTCTGGCGCGCCAGAACACCGAGTTCCACGAGGCGCTGGCGACGGTTGCCGCCAATTCGGTGCTGCAGGACATGGTGCGCTCGCTGCGCGACCGCACGGTGATGCTGTTCGCGCCGATCAGCAGGCGCCGCGGGCGCCAGACCTGGGAAGAGCACGCCGGCATCCTGCGCGCGGTGATCGCCGGCGACAGCGAACTCGCCGCACTGCTCGCGGCACGGCATGTGTACAATGCGGCGGAGATGCCGCAGGAGTAGGGCTGTGGCCGCCGAAGAGCTAAACCAATTCTCTTAGACAACCTGATGGGCAAGACGGAAAACGGCAAACCCGGGCCGCTGGAGCGGTTCATGCTGATGCAATCCGACGGCGACCAGCCCCGCGTCGACATTCGGGATTTGTCGGGGACAAGGCGACGCTTCGAGGAGCATTACAGGAAATACGAACTTCTCGGATGGCTCAAAGCACTCTCACTCGCTGTGATGGTGGCCATTGCAACGTTAGCCGCCGTGCTTTGGTCTCTTGATCCGCCGCGCTGATCTGATTTTGTATCAAGACGAATTGGCGGAGGCCTACTGTTGCCATCAAGTCTTTAGGCGGGGTCGGTTGCGCGATGCGATGGCACGCCCACTGCCGGACACGGCTTGACCTGCATCAAGGCCGGCCGCTGCCCATCGGCATAGATGGCAGGCGAGATCCACGGAACCATGCCCGATGTCCGTCCTGCCCTTCGTCGCCGCAGCCCTTGCCGTCCTGCTGACCCCGGGGCCGACCAACACCATGCTGGCCGCCTCGGGCGCGGCGATGGGATTGCGCAACGCGCTTCACTTGCCACTCGCCGAGGCGCTCGGCTACGCCGTCGCGGTCAGCCTGTTCCTTGTGCTACAGGAGCAGTTCCGGGACGGGCCGGCAGCGCTTGCCTTCATGAAGGCCGCAGCTTCCGCCTGGCTGCTGGTGTCCGCGATCCGGTTGTGGTCGCAGCCCGTGGTGCCGGGCATCAACGCCCGCAATGGCGCATTCTGGCGCGTGCTTGCGACGACGATGCTGAACCCAAAGGCGATGCTGGTCGGCACCATCGTCATCCCAAGCCTGATGGCGGAAAGCCCGGCCGGCGGGGTGGCCGGATTCGTCCTGCTCTCGACGCTGGCCGGTATCGGCTGGACGGCGCTGGGCGCGGCACTGCCGGTTTCCCTGCGCCGGTATTCCTACAGGGCGGCAGCGCTGATCGTCGGCTCCTTCTCGGTCGCGGCCGCCGTCAGCGCAGTCCATGCCTGACGCCTGGCGATCGGGCCGAAACGGCTGGAGCGGCGGGCCTTCCGACGAATGCAATTCCGCCGCCCAAGCTGATTTTCTCAGCCGCATTCGTGCAACGCCGGACGATTCCGTCTGGCCGCAAAATGCTCTAGCCGCCCACAATCCGCCTGTAGGCCAGCCAGCCAGCGCGATGTCCTGCAGGCCGACGCCGACCGACTTGTAGACGGTGATCTCCTGGTCGGTCGCGCGGCCACGGGCCTTGCCGGCAAGGATTTCGCCGAGCTCGACGATCTTGGATCGAGGCAGGGCCGCGGGGTCGGCGAGCGCGAGGTCGCCGGCCTCGCGCAGGCTCTGGTCGCGCCATTCGACGGCGACGAGCGAGGCGCGTGCGATTGCGCGATCGTCGAGCTCGCGGGTGCTGGGCAGGCTGGAACCGACGGCCGCGGCGAAGGAACCGGGCTTAAGCAAGTCGCCGGAGAACAGCGCTGTCGGCGAGCGCGAGGCGGTGACCACGATGTCGGCTTCGGCAGTGGCTTGTTCGGCCGTGGCCATGCGCGTGGGAACGCCGCAGGCGGCTTCCAGCTCGGCGGCCAGGCCGGATCGGATGAGCGGCTGGCCAAGAGCACGCGCCGGAGCGGGAAGGCTTCGGCCATCTGCATCGCATGAGCCCCGCCGAGCGGACCGGAGCCGAAGACAGCGAGCGTCGACCGTGCCGGTGCCCGATCCGCGCACGCAGCGGCAGCGCAAGCGCATCGTCTATGGCGGCGAGATCCCCGACCTGGTCAACCCGCCCTCCGGCTGCCGATTCTCGACGCGATGCCCGCTGGCGACGGCGCAGTGCCGGGAAATGGCGCCGAAGCTGAGCGAGCGCACGCCCGGGCACCTGGTCGCCTGCTGGAACAGGTGACGCCCGACCGCGCGGGCGCCGCGGTCAGTTCAGCCCGAGGAAGGCGCGCACGTCGCCCGCACTGTGCGCAACCAGGGCGCCGTCCGGGCCGTCCACCGGGTCCTGCGGCCAGAAGATGGTGCGCATGCCGGCGGCGACGCCGGCGCTCGCCCCGGTGAAGCTGTCTTCCATAACCACCGTATCGGCCGGGTCGATGCCGGTCAGCCAGGCGGCGCGCAGATAGGGCTCGGGGTCGGGCTTGCCGCAACGCACGTCGTTGCGGCTGATGGTGCGCATCGCCGGTTCGTGCAGGCCGACGGCCCTGAGATTGGCGTCGACCACCATGCGGTCGGAATTCGACACGATGGCCTGCACGGTCCCGCGCGCCTTGAGATCGCCGAAGATCTCCATCGCGCCGTCGCGCGGCAGAAGGCCCGGGGCATGGCTCATGTAGTGGTCGTATTTGCGGGCGATCCATTCGTCGAATTCGAGCGCCAGCCCGAACTGGTCGCGCAGCACCTCGTAGACCGGCCGCGCCGCCTGGCCGACGACGCGGGCATGCAGGTCGACCGGCGGCTCGATGCCGACGCTGCGGAGGGCGGCAATCAGCGACCGTTCGTGCAGCGGCTCGCTGTCGATCAGCGTGCCGTCCATGTCCCAGTACACTGCCTTCGGAATCATCGAACGTGCCCCTTTCGTCTGGTTCATAGAGGCTTCGGAGGTCGACTTGAACCGGCCAATTGCCGAGGGCGGTCAGGCCAGACGCACCATAACACAGCAAATGCGCGATGAACAAATGACGCATCAATCGGGCAATTGCGCAATGGCCAAAAGCCTGCGAAACTGGCGAAGCAGGCAGATCAAGAGGCATAAAGCATGAGCGCCCGGCAGGAAAGCGCCAATCCCAGGCTCGACGACGCCGCCCGCGCCGGCTGGCTCTATTACGTCGCCGGCAACACCCAGGACCAGATCGCCACGAAGCTCGGCGTCTCGCGCCAGACGGCGCAGCGGCTGGTGTCGCTGGCCATGTCGGAAGGGCTGATCAAGGTGCGGGTCGACCACCCGATCGCCAGCTGCCTCGACCTCGCCGAACGGCTGCGGTCGCGCTTCGCCCTGGACCTGGTCGAGGTGACGCCGAGCGATCCGGATTCGTCGTCGACGACGATCGGCATTGCCCAGGCGGCGGCCGCCGAGATCGAGAAGTGGCTGCGCTCGGCCGAGCCCATCGTCATGGCGATCGGCACCGGCCGCACGCTGAAGGCGGCGATCGAGCAGCTGCCGCCGATGGAATGCCCGCAGCACAAGGTGGTCTCGCTGACCGGCAACATCTCGCCGGACGGCTCGGCCGCCTTCTACAACGTCATCTTCACCATGGCGGACACGATCAAGGCGCGCAGCTTCCCGATGCCGCTGCCGGCGATCGCCTCGTCGGCCGAGGAACGCCGCATGCTGCACAGCCAGCCGCTGATCCAGCCGACGCTGGCGCTGGCAGCGCAGGCCAACGTCACCTTCGTCGGCGTCGGCGACATGGGCCCGAAGGCGCCGCTCTACGAGGACGGCTTCATCACCGAAACGGAACTGAAGGCGCTGCAGAAGGCAGGCGCGGTCGGCGAGATCGTCGGCTGGGCCTTCGATCGCGACGGGCGGCTGATCGAGGGAATCACCAACGACAGGGTCGCTTCCGCTCCCCTGCCGTCGCGCGAAAGGTCGCTGGTGGTGGCGCTCGCCATGGGCGAGCGCAAGCTGCCGGGCATCCTCGCCGCCGTCACGCGACGGCTGGTCAACGGCCTCATCACCGACGAGCGCACCGCGGCCGGCCTGCTCGCGGCGAGCTAGCGCATCGGCCCAAAATCGCAATCGATTTTTGAAAGGCGCAGATTCAAAAAGCTTGGAGCGTCCTCGTGCGTTCGTTCGAACGCACAAGACGATCAAGCACGCCGGCCGCAGGGGTCGTTGCCGTCGAGCACGCCGATGTCGCGCTTGAGATGATCCGACAGGTCGCGCGGATCGAGGACGCGCCGGGCGCGCGTGCGCCAGCCGAACGCCAGGCCAAGCCTTTCGGTCCATGATGCCGGCTGGCAATGGTTGAGCCTTGCCTGTGCTGCGCCCATGATCGTGAACCTCCGCTGATACTTAAGCCCGCTGATGGGTTGACCAGACATTTGGTTCATGAAAGCCTTGAATTCCAATCGAATGTCGATCTGGACCCATTAAGAGAGCTTATGCATCATGGCCCTGCAACTGCCGCCATTGACCGCGATCAGGGTGTTCGAGGCGGCGGCCCGGCATGCGAGCTTCACCAAGGCGGCGGCGGAGCTGGGCATGACCCAGGCGGCGGTCAGCTACCAGATCAAGCTGCTCGAGGAGCGGGTCGGCGCGCCGCTCTTCCTGCGCCGCCCGCGCCAGGTCGCCCTGACGGAGGTGGGCCGCCGCCTGGCCCCGGCCGCGAGCGAGGCTTTCGCGATCCTCGGCGAGGCCTATGCGGCGGCGCGCGGCGGCTCGGCGGGAACGCTGTGCGTATCGACCGTGCTGACCTTCGCCTCGAACTGGCTGGCGCGCCACATCGGTTCGTTCCAGATGCGCCATCCGGGAATCGCGGTCCGGCTCGACACGTCGAGCCGGATGGTCGACTTCGCGCGCGAGGACGTCGATGTCGGCATCCGCTCGGGCGACGGCACATGGCCGGGGCTGGTGGCGCACCGGCTGTTCCGCGCCCAGTACACGCCGATGCTGAGCCCAAAGCTCGCCGAAAGCATCGGCGGGGTGAAGGAGCCGGCCGACCTGCTCAAGCTGAACATCCTCGATCCGGGCGACATCTGGTGGAAGCGATGGTTCGCGCTTGCCGGCCTGCCGGCCGACAGCCTCTCGGGGCGGCCCGACACCAGTATGGGCTCCCAGGCCTATGAAGCAAGCGCCGCGATGGCCGGCCAGGGCGTCGCCATCCTCACCTGCGCCTTTTTCACCAGCGAACTCGCCGAGGGCCGGCTGATCCAGCCCTTCGACCTGATCGGCGACGACGGCCAGGGCTACTGGCTGGTCTATCCCGAAGCCCGCCGCAACGCGCCCAACATCCGCGCCTTCCGCGACTGGATCCTCGCCGAGATCGCGCGGCCCGGCTCGATCGGATAGGCGGCGCGCCCCTCCACCCCCTCCGTCTTCAGTCCTGCCCCACCGTCGCCGGTGCAACCCGCGCCGGGCGATGCGGCGTGGCCGAGCAGATTCACGCTTGACATAAATCATGCCGAGTGAATAATTGCTCACAACCAAGGCAAATGCTCACCTTGGTCCATGGGAGGATTTCGATGAGACTGACCACGCTCTTTTTGGGCCTGTGCGGTGCGAGCGCGCTTGCGTTCGCCGCGCACGCCGAGACCATCACGATCGCCACGGTGAACAACGGCGACATGATCCGGATGCAGAAGCTGACGGACGACTTCAAGGCCAAGAACCCCGATATCGACCTGCAATGGGTGACGCTGGAAGAGAACGTCCTGCGCGAGCGCGTCACCACCGACATCGCCACCAAGGGCGGGCAGTATGACGTGCTCACCATCGGCACCTACGAGGTTCCGATCTGGGCCAAGCAGCAATGGCTCTTGCCGCTCGACAACCTCGGCGCCGACTACGACGTCGACGACATCATCCCGGCGATCAGGGGCGGCCTGTCGGCCGACGGCAAGCTCTATGCCGCGCCCTTCTACGGCGAGAGCTCCTTCGTCATGTACCGCAAGGACCTGATGGAGAAGGCCGGGCTCACCATGCCCGACGCGCCGACCTGGGAGTTCATTGCGGACGCGGCGCGCAAGATGACCGACCGCGCCAACGACATCAACGGCGTCTGCCTGCGCGGCAAGGCCGGCTGGGGCGAGAACATGGCCTTCCTGACGGCCACCTCGAACTCGTTCGGCGCGCGATGGTTCGACGAGAAGTGGCAGCCGCAGTTCGACCAGCCGGAGTGGAAGTCGACGCTCGACTTCTACGTCAAGCTGATGAACGACGCCGGCCCGCAGGGCGCCTCGTCCAACGGCTTCAACGAGAACCTGGCGCTGTTCCAGCAGGGCAAGTGCGGCATGTGGATCGACGCCACCGTCGCCGCATCCTTCGTCTCCGACCCGAAGAACTCGACCGTCGCCGACAAGGTCGGCTATGCGCTGGCGCCCGACAACGGCCTGGGCAAGCGCGGCAACTGGCTGTGGGCCTGGTCGCTCGGCATTCCCGCCGGCACGCAGAAGGCGGAAGCGGCGCAGAAATTCGTCGCCTGGGCGACCAGCAAGGGCTATCTCGACCTCGTCGCCGCGAAGGAGGGCTGGGCCAACGTGCCGCCCGGCACGCGCACCTCGCTCTACGGCAATCCCGAGTACCAGAAGGCCGCGCCCTTCGCGAAGATGACGCTGGATTCGATCAACTCGGCCGACCCGACCAAGCCCACCGTCAAGCCGGTTCCTTACGTCGGCGTGCAGTTCGTGGCCATTCCCGAGTTCCAGGGGCTGGGCACGACAGTCGGCCAGCTGTTCTCGGCAGCGCTTGCCGGCCAGATGTCGGTCGACGACGCGCTGGCCCAGGCACAGCAGGTCTCGGTGCGCGAGATGACCCGCGCCGGCTACATAAAATAGAACCTCCCGGAGCCTCGGCCGCCCGTTTCCCAGTCGGGCGGCCGCCTTTTCCGACCGGTTCGACCGAAGGGGTGCTCCCATGGCTACTCGACAAACCCGGACGCTGGCACGCCTGATGATGGCGCCGTCGGTCATCCTGCTGTTCGTGTGGATGATCGTGCCGCTGGTGATGACACTGTGGTTCTCCTTCCAGAACTACAACCTGCTCAATCCAGCCAATGTCAGCTTCGCCGGCCTGTTCAACTACACGTACTTCTACACCGACCCGGCATTCTTCCAGTCGATCTGGAACACGCTCGTCATCGTCGGCGGCGTGCTCATCATCACCGTCGTCGGCGGCACCGCGCTGGCGATGCTGCTCGACCAGCCGATGTTCGGCCAGGGCATCGTCCGCATCCTGGTGATCTCGCCCTTCTTCGTCATGCCGCCGGTGGCGGCTCTCGTGTGGAAGAACATGATCATGCACCCGGGCTACGGGGTGCTGGCCGACATCAACAAGTTCTTCGGGCTGAGGCCGGTCGACTGGTTCGCGCAATATCCGCTGCTGTCGATCGTCATCATCGTCGCCTGGCAATGGCTGCCGTTCGCGACGCTGATCCTGCTCACCGCGCTTCAGTCGCTCGACGAGGAGCAGAAGGAGGCGGCCGAGATGGACGGCGCCAACTTCGCCAACCGCTTCTGGTACCTGACGCTGCCGCATCTGGCCCGCGCCATCACCGTCGTGATCCTGATCCAGACCATCTTCCTGCTCGGCGTCTATGCGGAGATCCTGGTCACCACCAATGGCGGCCCGGGCTACGCCTCGACCAACCTCGCCTTCCTGATCTACCGCACGGCGCTGCTGGGCTACGACGTCGGCGGGGCGTCCGCAGGCGGCGTGATCGCCGTCATCCTCGCCAACATCGTCGCCATCTTCCTGATGCGCGCCGTCGGCAAGAACCTCGACAAGTAGGAGGAGCACCATGGCACGCGCAATCTCCACCAGGCGCAAGATCGGCTTCACCATCGCGGCGTGGGCGGTCGCCTTCGTGATCTTCTTCCCGATCCTCTACACCGTGCTCACCAGCTTCAAGACCGAGGCCGAGGCCATCGCCGGCATCAGCCTGGTGCCGTCCGGAACGTTCGAGAACTACGTCGAGGTGCAGTCGCAGCGCGACTACTTCAAGCCGTTCATGAATTCGGTGGTGATCTCGGTCGGCTCGACGCTGATCGCGCTGCTCATCGCCATCCCGTCCGCCTGGTCGATGGCGTTCTCGCCGACCAAGCGCACCAAGGACGTGCTGATGTGGATGCTGTCGACCAAGATGATGCCGGCGGTCGGCGTGCTGGTGCCGATGTACCTCTTGTTCCGCGACACCGGCCTGCTCGACACGCGGCTCGGCCTGACGATCATCCTGACGCTGATCAACCTGCCGATCGTCATCTGGATGCTCTACACCTACTTCCGCGAGATCCCCGGCGAGATCCTCGAGGCGGCGCGGATGGACGGCGCCACGCTGTTCAATGAGATCGTCTACGTGCTGACCCCGATGGCGGTGCCCGGCATCGCCTCGACCTTGCTGCTCAACATCATCCTGGCCTGGAACGAGGCGTTCTGGTCGATCCGGCTCTCGGCGGCGAACGCAGCGCCGCTGACCGCCTTCATCGCCTCGTTCTCGAGCCCGCAGGGGTTGTTCTGGGCGAAGCTTTCGGCGGCCTCGACGCTGGCGATCGCGCCGATCCTCATCATGGGCTGGTTCTCGCAGCGCCAGCTCGTCCGCGGCCTGACCTTCGGCGCCGTCAAATAGAAAAGTCCCCGGGAGGAAACGATGGGCAACATAGTTCTCGACAAGGTGTCGAAGTCGTTCGGAACGACGACGATCATCCCCAAGATCGACCTGGAGATCGAGGACGGCGAGTTCGTCGTCTTCGTCGGCCCCTCCGGCTGCGGCAAGTCCACGCTGCTGCGCCTGATCGCCGGGCTCGAGGATACGTCCGCCGGCAGCATCAGCATCGACGGCCGCGACGTGACCGCCGAGGCGCCGGCCAAGCGCAAGCTCGCCATGGTGTTCCAGTCCTACGCGCTCTATCCGCACATGACCGTGCGCAACAACATCGCCTTCCCGCTCAAGATGGCGGGCGAGGACAAGGCAGCGATCGACCGCAAGGTCAACGACGCGGCGCGCGTGCTCAACCTCACCAACTATCTCGACCGGCGGCCCGGCCAGCTGTCGGGCGGCCAGCGCCAGCGCGTCGCCATCGGCCGCGCCATCGTGCGCCAGCCCTCGGCCTTCCTGTTCGATGAGCCTCTGTCCAACCTCGACGCCGCCCTGCGCGGCTCGATGCGGCTCGAGATCAGCGAACTGCACCACCAGCTCAAGACGACGATGATCTACGTCACCCACGACCAGGTCGAGGCGATGACCATGGCCGACAAGATCGTGGTGCTCAACGCCGGCAACATCGAGCAGGTCGGCTCGCCGCTGGAGCTCTACCGCTCGCCCAGGAACCTGTTCGTGGCCGGCTTCATCGGCTCGCCGAAGATGAACTTCATCGAGGGCGCGACCGCCGCCAGGCAGGGTGCTGCCACCATCGGCGTGCGCCCCGAGCACATCAACATCTCAACCACGGCCGGCGACTGGCAGGGCACCGTCGGCGTCGCCGAGCATCTCGGCGCCGACACCTTCCTGCATGTCCACACCAACGGCCTCGGCACCCTCAACGTGCGGGCCAGCGGCGAGGTCGGGGTCAAGCACGGCGACACCGTCTATCTCACGCCCGACCCCACCAAGCTGCACCGCTTCGGGGCCGACGGGAGGGCGCTTTGACCGGCAGGCTCGCAGGCAGGTCGGCGCTGATCACCGGTGCCGCGCGCGGCATCGGCCGGGCCTTCGCCGAGGCCTATGTGCGCGAGGGCGCGACGGTTGCCATCGGCGACATCGACCTGGAAGCGGCCGAGCGCACGGCCGGCGAGATCGGCCCCGGCGCCTACGCCGTCAGGCTCGACGTCACCGACCTCGATTCCATCGAGGCCGCGGTGCGGACCGTCGAGGCCAGGACCGGCGGGCTCGACATCCTCGTCAACAACGCGGCGCTGTTCGACCTCGCGCCGATCGTCGAGATCGGCAAGGCGAGCTACGACAGGCTGTTTGCGGTCAATGTCGCCGGCACGCTGTTCACGCTGCAGGCGGCGGCGAAGGCGATGATCGCGCGCGGCCAGGGCGGCAGGATCATCAACATGGCGAGCCAGGCCGGCCGGCGCGGCGAGGCGCTGGTCGCCGTCTACTGCGCCACCAAGGCCGCCGTCATCTCGCTCACCCAGTCAGCCGGGCTCGACCTCATCAAGCACCGCATCAACGTCAACGCCATCGCGCCCGGCGTGGTCGACGGCGAGCACTGGGACCATGTCGACGCGCTGTTCGCCAAATACGAGGACCGGCCGCTCGGCGAGAAGAAGCGGATCGTCGGCGAGAGCGTGCCCTACGGCCGCATGGGGCGCGCCGAGGACCTCACCGGAATGGCCGTCTTCCTCGCCAGCGACGAGGCCGAATACATCGTCGCCCAGACCTACAACGTCGATGGCGGCCAGTGGATGAGCTGAAGGTGGGCGCCGACTTCTCACTATTGAAACACCCCCTTACCGGCCCTTCGGGCCACCCCTCCCCCTGCCCGGGGGAGAGGAATCGCAGTGGCGGCACCGGCGCGTCTCCAGCTTGAGTTCCTCGCCCCCACGGAGTGGGGGAGAGGTGCCGAGCGCAGCGAGGCGGTGAGGGGGTCCCCGAAACGGTGAAATCGGAAAGCGCGAAATGTCATGACCACAAAACTCTCCCAGGCGAACCTGCCAAACCTGCCCGCCGGCGTCGCGCGCCCTGCCTACGACCGCGCCGCGCTCGGGGCCGGGATCCTGCATTTCGGCGTCGGCAACTTCCACCGCTCGCACCAGGCGGTCTATCTCGACCAGCTGTTCGACGCCGGGCTCGACCACGACTGGGCGATCGTCGGCGCCGGCGTCTTCCCGGCCGAGGAGGCGGGCCGGCAAAAACTCGCCGGGCAGGACTGGCTGACGACGGTGGTGGAGCAGGACAGCGGCCACATGAGCGCGCGCGTCACCGGCGCGATGATCGACTTCATCAAACCGGGCGACACGGCGGCCGTTATCGACCGGCTCGCCGATCCCGCCATCCGCATCGTGTCGCTGACCATCACCGAGGGCGGCTATTTCATCGACCCGGCATCGGGTGCGTTCAACCCGACGCACCCGCAGATCGTCGCCGACGCCGCCGACATCGCGGCCCCCGCGACCGTGTTCGGGCTGATCCTCGCGGGCCTGATGCGCCGCCGCGACGAGGGCACGGTTCCCTTCACCGTCATGTCCTGCGACAACATCCCCCACAATGGCCGCGTCACGGCCGACGCCGTGATCGGCCTGGCGCGGCTGGTCGACGGGCGGCTTGCCGACTGGGTCGGGGAACATGTCGCCTTCCCCAACAGCATGGTCGACCGCATCACCCCCGCTACCACGGACCGGGAACGCGCCATGCTGGCCGAGCAGTTCGGCGTCGACGACGCCTGGCCGGTATTCTGCGAGCCGTTCAAGCAATGGGTGCTGGAAGACCGTTTCCCCGCCGGACGGCCGGCGCTGGAAAAGGCCGGCGCGCAGTTCGTCGAGGACGTCGCGCCCTTCGAGCTGATGAAGATCAGGATCCTCAACGGCGGGCACGCGACGATCGCCTATCCCGCAGGCCTGATGGACATCCACTTCGTCCACGAGGCGATGGCGCACCCGCTGGTGAGCGCCTTCCTGGCCAGGCTGGAACGCGACGAGATCATGCCGACCGTACCGCCGGTGCCCGGCGTGGTGCTTGAGGACTACTGCAAGCTCATCGAACGGCGCTTCGCCAACCCCAAGATCGGCGACACGGTGCGGCGGCTCTGCCTCGACGGCTCGAACCGCCAGCCGAAATTCATCATCCCGACCATCGCCGACCGGCTGAAGGCCGGCGCCGGCATCGACGGCCTGGCGCTCGAATCGGCGCTGTGGTGCCGCTACTGCTTCGGGACCACCGATTCGGGCGCCGGCATCGAGCCGAACGACCCCAACTGGGACCGGATGCAGGCCACCGCCAAGGCCGCGAAGGACGATCCGCAGGCATGGCTCGCCATGGAAGACATCTACGGCGAGGTCGGACGCTCGCCGGTCTTCGCAGCGGCCTTCGCGCACGGCCTGCGCACGCTCTGGAGCCTCGGCACCAGGGAAACGCTGACGCGCTACCTGGACGGCGCGCTCTGAGCGAGGCGGCCAGCGCTGGAATTGCCCAGGGCGCGCATATAGACTGCGCGTCATGGTCTCATTTGCGGCGCTCCGATCGACAGCGAAACTGCAGGCCGCCGAGCGCGGCCCTGCTGCCCGTGCCGGGCGCGGCGTCGCCGCGGGGGCGAAGTCGTCCTGATGGCTGAGCATCTCTGCGCCGTCGACGTCGGAACGGGAAGCGCGCGCGCCGGCATCTTCGACCGCGGCGGCACGCTGATGGGCCGGGCCGAGCGGCCGATCGCCATGAACCGCTCGGCCGAGGGCCATGCCGAGCACGATTCCGAAGACATCTGGGCCGCCGCATGCGCAGCCGTGCGCGCCGCACGCGACGCGGCCGGCATCGCGCCCGGCGACGTCGCCGGCATCTCGTTCGACGCCACCTGCTCGACCGTGTTCAGGGGCAAGGACGGCGAGCAGATTTCGGTGTCGAGCGACGGCGACGACCGCTGGGACACCATCGTCTGGCTCGACCACCGGGCGCTCGCCGAGGCGGACGAATGCACGGCGACCCGGCACGAGGTGCTGAACTATGTCGGCGGCGTGATGTCGCCGGAAATGGCGACGCCGAAGCTGATGTGGGTGAAGCGCAACCTGCCTGGAAGCTGGGCCCGCACCGGCAGGCTGTTCGACCTCGCCGACTTCCTGACCCACAAGGCCAGCGGCTCGCTCGCCCGCTCGCAATGCACGCTGGCCGCCAAATGGACCTATCTCGCGCATGAGCGCGAGGGCTGGCGGCACGACTTCTTCGCGGCCGTCGGCCTCGCCGACGTCTTCGACCACGCCGCCCTGCCCGCGCGCGCCAGCCCGGTCGGCTCCGACCTCGGCCCGCTCACCCGCGATGCGGCCGCGGCCCTTGGGCTCACCACCAGCTGCCGCGTCGGCGCCGGGCTGATCGACGCCTTTGCCGGCGCGCTCGGCGTGATCGGCGGCCGGCCCGGCATAGAGCGGCACCTGGCGCTGATCGCCGGCACGTCGAGCTGCCTGATGGCGATGTCGGCCGAGCCGCGTGCCTTCGCCGGCGTGTGGGGGCCGTATTACGGTGCCGCCCTGCCCGATCTCTGGCTGAGCGAAGGCGGCCAGTCGGCCACCGGCGCGCTGCTCGACCACGTCATCCGCTGGCACGGCGCCGGCGGGGAACCGGACGCTGCGATGCATCGCAGGATCACCGACCGCATCATGCAGCTGCGCGCCGCCGAAGGCCTCGACCTGGCCGGACGGCTGCACGTGCTGCCCGACTTCCACGGCAACCGCTCGCCGCTGGCCGACCCGCATGCGGTGGGCGTGATCAGCGGGCTGACGCTGGACGCCTCCTTCGACAGCCTGTGCCGGCTCTACTGGCGCACGGCGGTGGCGATCGCGCTCGGCATCCGCCACGTGCTCGAGGCGCTGAATGCCAACGGCTACGGCATCGACACGCTGCACGTCACCGGCGGCCACACCAGAAACCCGCTGTTGATGGAGCTCTATGCCGACGCCACCGGCTGCACCGTCGTCGAGCCGATGGGCAGCGATGCGGTGCTTCTGGGCACGGCGATGGCGGCGGCGGCCGCCGCCGGGCTCTACCCCGGCCTCGAGGCGGCCTGCGCGGGAATGCGCCAGGAAGGCCGGGCGCGGCGGCCCAACGAGGCCGCCCGGCCGCGCTTCGACCGCGACTACCGGGTGTTCCTCGAGATGCACCGCCAGCGGCGGGCGCTCGACGCCATCGGCTGAAGCCTGCGGCCCGGTCTGGTACAATCCTTGGCGGCCGTGACGGCTTGCCACATCGGGCGCTTTGATTCAAATACCCGGATGGCTGCGAGGCAAATCGGCGGAGTTTGCGGCCAGAACCAACGATATCGGCGCTCGGATTCGCGATATCGCACCGAAAGACGGAAAGATGTCTGTGATCGAAACCGGCGCGCAATCACCGGCTAACCCTTGGCGTGGCGAGCTCCGCGCGATGCTGGCGCTTGCCTGGCCGATGGTGTTGACCAACCTGGCGCAGACGGCGATGACGGCCACCGACGTGATGATGATCGGCCGGCTCGGACCGGACTCGCTGGCTGCCGGCGCGCTCGGCTCCAACCTCTATTTCGCGCCGCTGATCTTCGGCCTCGGCCTGATGTACGCGACCTCGCCGATGATGGCGGCCGAGCTCGGGCGCATGCGCCACTCGGTGCGCGACGTGCGCCGCACCGTGCGCCAGGGGCTCTGGCTCGCCGTCATCGTGGTCATCCCGATCTGGATCCTGTTGTGGAACGCCGAAGCCATCCTGCTTGCCATGGGCCAGGAGCCGAAGCTCGCCGAGCAGGCCGCAATCTATGTCCGCCACCTGCAATGGGCGGTGCTGCCCTTCTACGGCTACATCGTGCTGCGCTCCTTCATCTCGGCGCTGGAGCGTCCCGGCTGGGCGCTGGCCATCATGGCAGTGGCGGTGGTTGTCAACGCCGTGGGCAACTGGCTCCTGGTGTTCGGCAAGTGGGGTTTCCCGCAGATGGGCATCGCCGGCTCGGGCCTCGCCACCAGCATCGCCAGCGCGCTGATGTTCTTCGGCATGATCGCCGTTGTCTCGCTGGAGAAGAAATTCCGCCGCTACCACCTGTTCGGCCGCTTCTGGCGGGCCGACTGGCCGCGCTTCAAGGCCCTGCTCAGGCTCGGCGCGCCGATCTCGGGCATCCTCGCCTTCGAGGTGACGATCTTCAACGCCGCCGCCTTCCTGATGGGGCTGATCAACTCGGCCTCGCTCGCAGCCCACGCCATCGCCATCCAGATCTGCTCGGTGACCTTCATGATCCCGATGGGGCTGGGACAGGCGGTCACCGTGCGCGTCGGGCTGGCCTATGGCGCAAAGGACCACGAGGGCATCACCCGCGCCGGCTGGACCGCCTATGCGCTCGGCGTCGCCTTCATGGCGCTGATGGCCCTGGTGATGGTGTTGTGGCCGCGCGTGCTGATCGGCGCCTTCATCGACATCGACGACCAGGCCAATGCCGAAGTCATATCGCTGGCGGTCACCTTCCTGGTCTTCGCCGCGCTGTTCCAGGTCGCCGACGGCGCCCAGGCGGTGGCGTCGGGCATGCTGCGCGGACTGCAGGACACGACCGTGCCGATGATCCTGGCGGCGATCGGCTACTGGGGCATCGGCCTGCCGTTCGGCGTGCTGCTCGCCTTCCGCTTCGGCTTCGAGGGCCGCGGCATCTGGATCGGCCTATTCTCCGGCCTCGCCGCCGTTGCGCTGCTCCTGCTGTGGCGCTGGCTGCGACGCGAGAAGCTCGGCCTGATGGACAAGCCGGTGATCTGACGAAGAGGCCGCGGGACCGCGGCCTCGTCGGTTCAGCTCTCGGACGACATGGCGCCCAGCAGCCGCCGGATGTCGCCGAACCTGGCGATCAGGCCGAAGACGAGTGCCGCCACCGCCACGAAGAACACCGACACCGAGGCCATGGTCGGCGTGTAGCCGTAGCGCAGGGCGTTGAAGATCTTGATCGGCAGCGTCTCGATGGTGAAGCCGACCGTCATGTAGGCGACGATGTACTCGTTGAGCGACAGCACGAAGGCAAACGCATAGCCGGAGACGAGATAGGGCCTGATCAGCGGCAAGACGACGGTCTTCAGCACCGTGCGGTCGTCGGCGCCCATGGTCGCGGCGGCCTCGACCAGCGACCGGTCGATCGAGGCGAAGCCGAGCGACAGCGTCACCAGCGGCAGGGTGACGAAGAAGATCGCGTGGCTGATGACGGCCGTCCACGGCTGGCCGTAGAAGCCGGTCGTCGCCCAGAAGGTCAGCATGCCGAGCGCGGTGATGACCGGCGGCAGGATGAAGGGGGCCAGGCCGAGAACCTGGAAGACGTTGGCCCAGGGCGCGATGCGCCGCCACAGGAACCAGGCGAGCGGCAGCGCGATGGCGACCGCCAGCGCGGCCGCCGTGACGGCCAGGGTGACGGAGGCGAAAAGTGCCGCCCGCCATTCCGCGTCGAGGAAGATCTGGCCGTACCAGGCGAGCGAGAAGCCTTTCGGCGGGAAGGCGAGATCCTGCTTCTCGTTGACCGAGACGCCGGCCACGACGACCAGCGGTGCCGCGAGGAACAAGGCGACGGCGACGAAATAGAGCCGGCGAAGGAAAGCTTCTTTCACAGCGCGTTCTCCTTGCGTCCGGCAAGCAGGGTGAGCCCCACCAGCGCCAGCGACATCAGCACCAGGAACACCGCCATCGCCGCGGCGAAAGGCATGTTGGACTGGTAGATGGCCTGGTCGGTGATCAGCACCGAAAGCGTCCAGTGCGACGGCCGGCCGAGGATCTGCGGCAGCAGATACGAGCCGAGCGCGAAGACGAAGACCATGATCAGGGTTGCGACGATGGTGTTGCGCAGCGCCGGCACGACGACGTTGAAGAAAGCCTTCATCGGCGAGGCGCCGAGCGTGCGGGCGGCTTCAGTCAGCGTCGGGTCGAGGCGCACCAGCGCGGGATAGAGCACCAGGATGGTGTAGGGCAGCGCCTGGTAGACCATGCCGGTGAGCACCGCCCAGAAGCTCGGCAGCAGCGCCACCGGCTCCTTCATCAGGCCGACGGCGACGAACAGGTTGGTGATGCCGGCGGTGCGCGAGAACAGCGTCGACCAGGCGAAGCCGATGATGACCTCCGACAGCGACAGCACCGACAGCAGGCACACCAGCCACACGGTCTGGACCTTGCGCGGCCGCTTGGTGAGCAGGAAGGTGAAGGGGAAGGCGATCGCCACGCAGACGATGGCCACCATGACGGCGAGCATCAGCGAGAAGCCGAGCACCTTGCCGAAGAAGGCGGAGAGGAAGCGGGCGTAG
Organism: Aminobacter sp. Piv2-1; assembly: GCF_037625995.1. Lineage (NCBI taxonomy): Bacteria > Pseudomonadati > Pseudomonadota > Alphaproteobacteria > Hyphomicrobiales > Phyllobacteriaceae > Aminobacter > Aminobacter sp. Piv2-1. The sequence continues at coordinate 12,540 of NZ_JARKMU010000018.1, read as the reverse complement.
TTCGAGAACACGAAGTCGGGCGTGTAGAAGCCCGACGGATCGCGCTGGAAGAAGCTCACCGCGATCATTGTCGAAAACGGGATGACGAAGAAGACGATCAGCATCAGCCCGGGGAAGAACAGCGGGCTGTAGTCGGCCAGCGATTTCGGCGCCTCGCGTTTCATGACTTGAGCACCACGCAGGCTTCGGCCGGAAGCGTCACGCCGACCTCTTGGCCGGCCACGACATCGGGGCGCTCGCGCGGGGTTGCGACCGCGATGATGCCCTTGCCGGCCGCCTCGACGAAGGTCTCGATGGTGCCGCCCAGGTCGCGCACGAAGGTCACCGTGCCGGTGATGGCATTGCCGCCGGCGGGGCCGATCTGGACGTCCTCGGGACGGATCGAAAGCGTGGCCTTGGCCGTGCCGTCCGGCATGGCGAGGCCAGGGATCGCCTGGCCGAGCACCGAGACGCGCCCGGCGCCGTCCGTGGTGGCGTCGAGCAGATTGGTCATGCCGATGAAGTCGGCGACGAAGGCATCGGCCGGCTTGCGGTAGATCTCGATGGGCGGTGCCGCCTGCAGGATCTTGCCGTTGCCCATGACCACCACGAGGTCGGCCATGGTCATCGCCTCGCGCTGGTCGTGGGTGACGACGAAGGTGGTGATGCCGAGCCGCTGCTGCAGCTGGCGCAGTTCCACCTGCATGGCTTCGCGCAGCTTGGCGTCGAGCGCCGATAGCGGTTCGTCGAGCAGGAACAGGCGCGGCGACAGCGCGAGCGCACGGGCGATGGCCACGCGCTGACGCTGGCCGCCGGAGAGCTTCGACACCGGCCGGTCCTCGTAGCCGGACAGATGGATGAGCTTGAGCAGGTCGCCGGCCCGCTTCTTCTGCTCCTCGCGCGAGGCCCCGCGGATGCGCAGCGGATAGGCGATGTTGTCGCCCACCGAAAGGTGCGAGAACAGCGCCAGCGACTGGAACACCATGCCGAGGTTGCGCTTGTGGGTCGGCACCGGGGTGATGTCCTCGCCGTCGAGCAGGATCGCGCCGCCTGACGGATCCTCGAGGCCGGCGATCATGCGTAGGAGCGTGGTCTTGCCGCAGCCGGACGGGCCGAGCAGGCAGACGAACTTGCCATGCGGCACCGACAGGTTGGCGTTGTCGACCGCGGTGAAGTTGCCGAATGACTTGGTGATGTTTTGCAATGACAGGCCGGACATGGCGTTGCCCCATCTGAGCTTGTGATAATGCCCCCTCACCGCCTCGCTTCGCTCGGCACCTCTCCCCACTTCGTGAGGGAGAGGAATCGCAGCTTCGGCGATTGGCGTTTCCTCTCCCCCGGGCAGGGGAGAGGTGGCCCGAAGGGCCGGTGAGGGGGTGCTTTGGCCTGCGGCCTATTCAACCCTCTCCAATCAGCCGACGATCAGCTCGGTCCACTTCTGGTTAATCCAGTCGGCCTTGGTGGTGTAGAGGTCGTAGCGCGGGATGATCGGCGCAATGTCCGACGACACGGCGGCGAACTCCTCGGGCTTGAGATCGAGCAGCTCGCGCTTGACCGTGGGCGAGGTGCCGACCTTGCGCGACATCAGCGCCTGCACGGCGGGCTGGCACATGTGGTCGATGAAGGCATGCGCCTCCTCGGTCTTCTTCGACGCCTTCGACAGCACCCAGGAGCCGGAATCCTGGATGCCGCCTTCCTTCGGGAAGGTCGAGCGCACCGGCTGGCCGTCGGCGGCCGCGAGGCCGGTGACGTCGTGATAATACTGGCCCATCGGGATTTCGCCCGACTTCAGCGCCTGTTCGAACTGCGCCTCGTCGCGATACCACAGCCGCACGTTGGGCTTGACTTCGGCGAGCTTGGCGAAGGCCTTCTCGATGCCTTCCTCGGTGTCCAGCGCGTTGGTGCCGCCCATGAAGGTTTTGGCCGTCACCTCGAGCAGGAACGAGTTCGAGGCGAGCGCCAGCAGGCCGAGCTTGTCGGCGTTGGCCGGGTCCCAGAAGGCCGCCCAGGTGTCCGGCGCGGTCGGATAGACATTGGTGTTGGTGACCAGCGTGATGTACCAGGCCACCGCCCCGATGCCGGCGACGCGGCCGTCCGGATACTTGTTGACGAAGTGCTCGATCAGGTTGGAACTGTTCTTGATCTTGGCGAGGTCGAGCGGCGCCCACAGCTCCGTCGACTGGCCCTTGAGCAGCGAAGTCTGCGACATCATCGACAGGTCGGCCGGAGCCTGCCCGGCCTTGGCGGCCTGCTCGAGCTGCACCAGCCAGGCTTCGCCGGTCGGCTCGGCGACGGATTCGACGGCGATGCCGGTCGCCTTGGTGAATTCGGGGAAGATGTGCTCGTCGAAGGATTTCTTGAAGTAGCCGCCATAGACGCCGATCTTGATCGACTTCTCCTGCGCCCTCAGGATCGAGGGCATGGCGAGCAGGCCGGCCGACGCGACGCCGGCGCCCAGTACGGCGCGGCGGCTCATCCGGCTATCGAGTATCTTGGACATCTTCGTTCTCCTCATTTGTTGCCGGCTTTATGCCGGTTGTTCCCATTGATTGTCGGTGATGATGGACTGTCGTTTCAGCGAGCTGCGGCACGGGCCTCCAGAAAGCGGGCATACTGTGTCAGCGGGTAGCAGAGCACAAAGAAGATCAGCGCCACCAGCCCGTAGACTGTGAACGGCTCGAAAGTCGCGTTGTTGATGGCGTTGGAGGTCCGGAGCAGTTCCTCGAAGCCGATGATCGAGGTCAGCGCGGTGGCCTTGATCAGCTGGACCAGGAAGCCGACCACGGGCGCCCGGGTGATGGCGAAGGCCTGCGGCAGGATGACGAGGCGCAGCTCCTGCAGGCGGTGCAGGCCGAGGCTGGCGCCGGCATCCCACTGGCCGCGCGGCAGCGCGTCGACCCCGCCGCGCCAGATCTCGGCGAGATAGGCGCTGGCAAAGAAGGTCAGGCCGAGCACGGCGGCCGTCCACGGGTCGATGCGGAAGCCGAGCATCGGCAGCCCGAAGAACATCAGGAACAGCTGCATCAGGAGCGGCGTGCCCTGGAACAGGGCGATGTAGCCGCTGGCGAAACGGCGCTTCCAGCCGGTCCTGGAAATGCGCAGGAACAGGACGGCGATGCCGACCATGCCGCCGCCGACGAAGGCCGCGACCGACAACAGCACGGTCCAGCGCGTGGCGAAGACCAGATTGCGCAGGATGTCCCAGAAGGTGAACTCGATCATGACACACCTGCCGAAAGCGTGCGGCGGCCGACGCCGACGAGGATGCGGCGGAGCGCGACCGACAGACCGAGATAGACCATGGTGACAACGAAATAGGTCTCGAAGGCACGGAAGGTCCGTGCCTGCAGCATGTCAGCCTCGTAGGTGAGTTCACGCACTGCGATCTGCGAGACGACCGAAGACTCGAGCATCATGATCACGATCTGGCTCGTAAGCGCAGGGAAGATGACCTTCATCGCCTGCGGCAGCACGATCTTGACGAAGACCTGGCGCGGCCGCAAGCCCAAAGCGAAGGCCGCCTCGCGCTGCCCCCTCGGCACGGCGTCGAGGCCGGCGCCGACGATCTCGGTGGTGTAGGCGGCCATGTTCAGCGTCATCGCCAGGATTGCCGCGACGATCGGGTCGAGCCGGATGCCGAGGCTCGGCAGGCCGAAGAAGATGAAGAACAGCTGCACCAGGAACGGGGTGTTCCTGATCACCTCGACATAGCAGGTGATGGCGCGCTTCAGCCATTTCGGCCCGCTGCGCCGCCCGGCGGCGGCCAGCACCGAGATCACCGTGCCGGCAATCGTCGTCACCACGATCAGCAGGATCGTCATGACGGCACCGCGGGCTATCGCGCCCGCGGCACCTTCAAGCCAGCCGAAGTCGAGGCTGTAGCCCACCGATCAATCCTTGAGGTTCTCGGGGTTGAGCGGGGTCTTGAGCCAGGCTTCCGACGAGGCGTTGAGGCGGCCGTCGGCGAGCATCGCCGAGACCGTGTCGTTGATCACCTTCTTCAGGCCTTCCTCGTTCTTGTTGAGGCCGATATGCGAGGGCGAGGTGAGCAGCTGGAACTTCTGCTCCGGCTTCAGCGCCTCCTGGCGGGCCAGCACCTGGGCGCCGACGTCGTTGCCCACCACCATCAGCTGGGTCTGGCCGGAGATGAAGGCCTGGATGACGGCGTTGTAGTTGTCGAAGCGGCGGATGTCGGCGGAGGCGGGCGCGGCCTCGGTCAGCGAGGTGTCTTCGAGGGTGCCGCGGTTGACGGCGATCGACTTGTCGCCGAGGTCTTCCTTGCCCGCCACCTTGAGCTCGGCAGGGCCGATCACGGCGATGTAGTAGGGCGCGTAGGCGGCGGCGAAATCGATGACCTCCTCGCGCTCCTTGGAGTAGCCGACGCTCATCAGCAGATCGACACGCTTGTCGGTCAGGTAGGGAATGCGGTTCTGGCCGGTCACCGGGACCGGATTGAGCTTGACCTTGAGCGCGTCGGCGATCGCCTGCGCCACGTCCATGTCGTAGCCCTTGAGGCTCATGTCGGCGCTGGCCGAGGAAAAGGGCGGGAAGTCGGCGAAGACCCCGACATTGATCTGGCCGGCCTTGGCGATGTCTTCCAGCGCATCGGCATTGGCCGCCGACAGTCCGAAGGCAACGGTGCCGGCGAAGACGAGGGCGGCAGCCGTCGTTTGCAAAACGGTCTTGATGTTCATTTTTCGGTTCCCTCTGGATTGATTGATTTTTGCAGTTCGCGGTCGTTGCCGCCTGGCCGCCGCTTCCAGTCGCGACGGCCAGTCCGTATCGGGTCCGGTCAGTCCTTGTTGCCGGTGACGAAGGGGCTGAACACCATCAGGCTCAGGATCTCGAACAGCACCTGGGCGCCGGCATGCGCGGTGTTGGTGGTCGAATCGTATTGCGGCGCCACCTCGACGACGTCGCCGCCGACGAAATTGAGGCCCTTCAGCCCGCGGACGATCTCGAGCACCTCGCGCGTGGTGAGCCCGCCGACCTCGGGCGTGCCGGTGCCGGGCGCGAATGCCGGGTCGAGGCTGTCGATGTCGAAGGACAGATAGGTCGGGCCGTCGCCGACGATCTTCTTGGCCTTCTCGATCACCGCCGGGATGCCCATGCCGGTGATCTCCTCGGCATGGATGACGGTCATGCCGGACTCGTAGGAGAACTCCCAGAGATATTCGGCCGAGCCGCGGATGCCGATCTGGATGACGCGGGTGGGGTCGAGCACGCCGTCGAGCACGGCGTTGCGGAACGGCCCGCCGTGATGGAACTTGGTGAGGTCGTAGGCGCCGCCGGTGTCGCAATGGGCGTCGATGTGGATCATGCCGACGGGGCGCTTCTTGCCAACCGCCTTGAGGATCGGATGTGTCATCGAATGGTCGCCCCCGACCGAGAGCGGCACCACGCCGGCGTCGACGACCTGACCGACGCGGCGCTCGATGTCCTCATGGCTGAGTTCGAGGCGGTAGCGGCTGCGGAACGGCACGTCGCCGATGTCGGCGACGCGCAGTTCCTGCACCGGGGCGCATTCGAGCACGTGGTTGTAGGGGCCGATGCGCTCGATGGCGCGCAGGGCGCGCGGGCCGAAGCGCGAGCCGGGACGGTTGGTGACGCCGAGATCCATCGGCACGCCGATCATCGCCACCTGCAGGTCGCCGAAGTCGGGATTGTCGTTGTCGACCGGCAAATAGGGCGCGGTCAGGAAGGTCGGGATGCCGGAATAGGGTGCGAGGCGCGTGCCGCTCTTGGTGAAGATCTTGTCGGCGACCTGGCGGAACTTCGGGTCGAACAGATCGCCGCCATGGCCCTCGCCATATTTCTTGCGCAACTCGTCGAGTTTTTTGACGTCGAAACCCATGATCGCCTCCTGCGCTCAGCTGCAGCAATCGGGAAACGGATTCGTCGGCCGCCCCGGTTCGGCGCCCGATCAGCTGAATGTTCCCCGTGTGCTTATGGTTGTTTTGTCGCGAGTTTCAGACAGAGCCATTGAAATGGCAATTGATATTGTTAAGCTCCCGGCTGTGAGATTTTCTCACAGGAAGACAACCCCGCCGGAGCCTCCGATGTCCAGGCGCCTGCCCCCGCTCAACCCGCTGCGCGCCTTCGAGGCGACGGCCCGCCACGGCTCGCTGACCAAGGCCGCCGGCGAACTCAACGTCACCCACGGCGCGGTCAGCCACCAGATCCGCGCGCTGGAGGCGACGCTGAAGGTCAAGCTTTTGGAGCGCGCCGGCGCCCGGCTCAAGCTGACGCCGCAGGGCGCGGAGCTCTTGCCCGCCGTCTCCGGCGCCTTCGAGAGCATCGCTGCCGCAACCGAGCGGATGACGCGGCCGACGAGCTCGGGCAAGCTGGCCGTCAGCTGCGTGCCGGCGCTGCTGTCGCTCTGGCTCATCCCGCGGGTCGGCAGCTTCATGGGGCAATATCCGGGCATCAGCCTGACCTTCAACGCCTCCAACGATCCGCGCGACATCCACGACGGCGACGTCGACATCTGCCTGCTCTACGGCGACGGCAGCTGGACCGACTGCTGGCTGAAGAAGTGGTCGGGGATCGAGCTGTTTCCCGTGGTCAGCCCGACGCTGATCAACAACCGGCCGATCCGCAGCGTGCGCGACCTCGCCGACCATGTGCTGCTCTATGGCGACGACGGCCATGAGTGGCAGACCTGGCTTTCAGCGGCCGACGCGCTCGACGTCAAGCCGCTGCAGCGGCACCGCATGGCAGACGCGCGGCTGGCCACGGAGGCGGCGATCCACGGCCATGGCGTGGCGCTCGGCGACAGCGTCACCGCCTCGGCGATGCTCGCCAAGGGCCAGCTCGTCACGCCCTTCAATCTGTCGGTGCCGGCGGTCGACGCCTTCTACGTCGTCTGCCGCAACGAGGTGCGCTCGGCGCCGATCGTCCAGGTCTTCATCGACTGGCTGTTCGCCCAGCGCGAGGAGCTGTCGGCGCGGCCCGACCAGGCGGTGACCGGCCAGATCAGCATCCGCAAGCGCCGCGGGGCAAGGGCGACGGCGGCCGGCTGAACCGCGCTCAGCCTCGCCGCAGCCGCTTGGTCGCCACGACATCCACGCCGCCGTCGCCGATCGCCACGCCGAACAGTTCGGCCGCCTGTTCCCTCGTGTAGTAGCCCAGCGCCACGTCGCGCAGCACGAGCTCGGGATCGCGCGCCAGCGGGTCGCCGTAACCGCCGCCGCCCGGCGTGCCGACCAGCACCCGGTCGCCGGCCTTGAGCGGGATGTCCTGCTCCTTGGACAGATGCGGCGGCACGTGCGGCTCGCCGTCGCGGAACACGGTCACCGCATTGACCATGCCGTCGGCGCCGCCGAGCGCGCCCTGCGGCCCGAAGCGGCCGTGGTCCATGACGAAGGAAGCGCGGGCCTCGCCGCGCAGGAGCTCGATCTCGTAGGCGAGGCCGAAGCCGCCGCGCTGGCGGCCGGCACCGCCCGAACCCTCGCGCAGGGCGTATCGGCGGTAGAGCACCGGATAGGCCTGCTCCATGATCTCGACCGGCGGCGACTTGGAGATGCCGATGGTCGAGCAGCCGTTGGACAGCCCGTCATGGCCGGCATTGCCGCCATAACCGCCGCCGGAGATCTGGTACATGACATAGTCGCGGCCGCGCGCCGGATCGTTGCCGCCGAGCGCGAAATTGCCGCTCGAGCCGGCAGGTGCCGCCGTCACCTTGTCGGGCGCGGCCTGCACCATTGCGGCAAAGACCGCTTCGGCGATGCGCTGCGACACCTCCGCCGCGCAGCCCGACACGGGCCGTGGATACTTGGCGTCGAGGAAGGTGCCTTCCGGCCGCCTGACCGCCAGCGGCTCGAAGGCGCCGGCGCTGATCGGCACGTCGGGAAAGATGTGGCGCATGGCGAGATAGACCGCCGACAGCGTCGTCGCCAGCACGCTGTTCATCGGCCCGGCGCAGGGCTTCGACGAGCCGGCGAAGTCGAAGACCAGCGTGTCGCCCTGCTTCTCTATGGTGAGCGCGATCGTCAGCGGCGCGTCGACCACCCCGTCGGAATCGACATAGGCCTTCGACCGCCAGCTGCCCTCGGGCAGCGCCGCGATATGGGCGCGCATCTGCTCGGCGGCGCGGCGGCGCAGCTCGGCGATCGCCGCGACCACGGTTTCGTCGCCGTAACGATCGAGGACCTGCAACAACCTGTCCTGGCCGACATGGAGGGCGGCGGCCTGGGCGCGGACGTCGCCGATGCGCTGGTCGGCGACCCGGATGTTGGAGCAGATGATGGCGAAGATCTCGGGGTCCATCACCCCCTTCTTGAACAGCTTGACCGGCGGCAGCCGCAGGCCCTCCTGCTCGACCGCCGTCGCCGAGGCCGAGAAGCCGCCGGGCACCGAGCCGCCGATGTCGGGCCAGTGGCCGGTGTTGGACAGCCAGCAGAAAATCTTGCCGCCCCGCCACACCGGCATGGCGAAGCGCACGTCCATCAGGTGCGTGCCGCCGAGATAGGGGTCGTTGACGATGTAGATGTCGCCTTCCTCCGGCGGCAGCACGCGGCCATCCGCGATCATCTCGATGATGGTTTTGGTCGAGTGCTGCATGACCCCGACGAACACCGGCAGGCCTTCCGAGCCCTGCGCGATCAACGCGCCGTCGACGGCGGAGTAGATGCCGTCGGAGCGGTCGTTGGCCTCGGCGATGACCGGCGAGAAGGCGGCGCGCGAGAAGGCCAGGTCCATCTCGTCGCAGGTCTGCTGCAGCGCTGCCTGGATGACGGAAAGCGTGATGGCGTCGAGGGTCATGGGGCGCAGCCTCCCCCTCCCCCTTGAGGGGAGGGAAGCCAGCCGCCAGAGGCGGATGGCAGGGTGGGGTCGCAAAAGACGGGCTCGACGTTCCTACGGACGTCCCGCGCTGCGGAGGGTACCCCACCCGGCCGGGCTTTGCCCGGCCACCCTCCCCTCAAGGGGGAGGGAGAAGTCGGCGCCTGGCTCATCTCCCCACCTCGACGATGATGTTCCCATCCTGGTCCGACCTCGCCCGGTCGCCGGGTTCGAGCACCGTGGTCGCATCCATCTGCTCGAGAATGGCAGGCCCTTCGAGCACTGCCTCCAGCGGCAGCTTCTCGCGCTCGTAGACCGGCGTGTCGTGCCAGGTGCCGTCGAACCAGACCGGCCGCACCTCGCGCAAAGATCGATCGAGCGTCGCCGCCCGCCCCGCCGGGTCGATCAGCCGGCCGAGGTCGATCGCCGGACGCACGCCGGTGACCGAGGTGTTGAGGTTGACCAGATTGGCGCGGATCTCGGGCAGCTCGACCTTGAAGCGGGCGAAATAGGCCTTCTCGAACAGGTCCTGCAGCATGACGCGCGTGATCTCGGCCGAAGGCAGCGGCACGTTGATGAGATGCGTCTGGCCGAGGAACTGCATGTCGGCGGAGTGGCCGACGCGGATGCGCTCGGGCCTGATCGCCTCCTTGGCGATCAGCGCCTCGCCCTCGGCCCGGTGCCTGGCGAGGACTGCGCGCATGCGTGCCTCGTCGAGCGCTGCCACCGGCTGGTTCACCGTGTTGACGAAGTCGTGGCGCATGTCGGCCACCACGCAGCCGAGCGCATTGGTGATGCCCGGCCGCGCCGGCACCAGCACCCGCGGCAGGCCGAGCTCGCGCGCCAGCGCCGAAGCATGCAGCGGGCCGGCGCCGCCGAAGGCAAACAGCGTGAAGTCGCGCGGGTCGTGGCCGCGCGACACCGACACCATGCGGATCGCGCCCGCCATCTTGATGTTGCCGAGCCTGAGCACGGCACCCGCGGCGGCAACCCCGTCGAGGCCCGTCGCATGTCCGATCTTCTGCTCGAACACCGCGCGCACGGCTTCGACGGTGACGGGATCTTCGACCGAAAGCAGTTTTCCCGGGTCGAGCCGGCCGAGCACGAGATTGGCGTCGGTGATGGTCGGTTCGGTGCCGCCGCGGCCGTAGCAGATCGGCCCGGGATTGGCGCCGGCACTTTCGGGTCCGACCTGGATCAGCCCCGAGGCGTCGACGCGGGCGATCGAGCCGCCGCCGGCGCCGACAGTGTGCACGGCCACCATCGGCACATGGATCGGCATCGCATATTCGATCTCGATCTCGTTGGAGACGGCGGGCTCGGCATGGCGGATCAGCGCCACGTCGGTGGAGGTGCCGCCCATGTCGTAGGTGACAAGGTTGTCGTAGCCGGCGCGGCGGCCGGTATAGGCGGCGGCGATGACGCCCGAGGCCGGGCCGGACATCACCGTCTTCGCCGACTCGGCGGTGACGAAGCGGGCCGAGATCATGCCGCCATTGCCGTTCATGACGAGGAAGTCGCGGCCGTAGCCGCGCGCGCCGAGCTCCTGCCTGAGCCGCGCCACGTAGCGTTCCAGGATCGGCTGCACGGCGGCGTTGACCGAGGCGGTGACGCCGCGCTCGAACTCGCGCGCCTCGGACAGCAGCGAGTGGCCGGTGGTGATGTGGCCGTTCGGCCAGGTCTCGGCGGCGATCTCGGCGGCGCGGCGCTCATGCGCCGGATTGGCGTAGGAATGGAGGAAGTGGATGACCAGCGCCTCGCAGCCGGCGTCGAGCAGCCGGCGCACCGCGGTGCGCATCCCCTCCTCGTCGAGCGGCTCGCGCACCCGGCCCGACGCCTCGACCCGTTCCGTCACCTCCCGCCTGAGGTCGCGCGGAATAACCGGCACAAAGCTGCCGGTCATGCCGTAGGCCTGCGGCCGCGTCCGGCGGCCGAGTTCGATCACGTCGCGGAAGCCGCGCGTGGTGACCATGCCGGTGCGGGCGAGCCGGCGCTCCAGCACCGCGTTGGTGGTGGTGGTGGTGCCGTGGACGATGAGGTCGATGCCGGCGATCGGGTATCCGGCCTGGTCGAGCGCCGCGATCACGCCATGCGCCTGGTTGTCGACGGTGGTAGGGGTCTTTGCTATACGGACCGAGCCGCCGTCGGCGCCGTCGAGGAGCAGCAGGTCGGTGAACGTCCCGCCGACGTCGATGCCCGCCACCACGTCTCCCGCCTTAGCGGGAATTTTCTCGACCATGGACTAAACCCGAAACGTGCGGACTACGTTCATGTGCCAGTTTGGAAAGGCGTTTTAAGCCAAAACCTTGACGTTCATATCATTTGTATACTAATTAATATCCTCGACAAGGCCCCACTATTTGCCCGCATTTCCGCAGCGCGCCGGATGAAAATCGCCGCCGCGCCGACGAGCATGATTGCCGCCCGCTGGCGAGAGGTTGATCGATGAACACCCAAGCTGCGCTGAACACGGCCGAAGCCAAGCCGCTTCAGTTCCCCATTCCGGCGAATGTCTACGCCGAGACCGTGGTGTCGGTGAAGCACTACACCGACCGCCTGTTCGCCTTCCGCGTCACCCGTCCGCAGTCGCTGCGCTTCCGCTCCGGCGAGTTCGTGATGATCGGCCTGCCGAACGCCGAGAAGCCGGTCTACCGCGCCTATTCGGTCGCCAGCCCCTCCTGGGACGACGAGCTCGAGTTCTTCTCGATCAAGGTGCCGGACGGTCCGCTGACCTCGGAGCTGCAGAAGATCCAGCCGGGCGACACCATCCTGATCCGCCAGAAGTCCACCGGCACGCTGGTGCTCGACGCGCTGACGCCGGGCAAGCGCCTGTTCATGATCTCGACCGGCACCGGCATCGCGCCCTTCGCCAGCCTGCTGCGCGACCCCGACACCTACGAGCGCTACGAGCAGGTCGTCCTCACCCACACCTGCCGCGACGTGGCCGAGCTCGACTACGGCCGCGAACTGGTGGCCGATCTCGAAAACGACCCGCTGATCGGCGAACTGACCCAGGGCCGCGTCACCCTGTACAACTCGACCACGCGCGAGGTGTCCGAGCGCATGGGCCGCATCACCGCGCTGATCTCGTCGGGCAAGTTCTATTCGGACCTCGGCATCGACAAGCTCGATCCCGAAACCGACCGCATCATGATCTGCGGCTCGATGCACATGCTCAAGGACGTCAAGGAACTCGCCGAAAGCCTCGGCTTCGTCGAAGGCTCGCTGCACGAGCCGGGCAGCTTCGTCGTCGAGCGCGCCTTCGTCGGCTGACGTCTTTCCTAGCGCCGGATCGCCTGTCGGTCCGGCGTTTTGACCATCCGGTCAAAATAACGCTGCGCCGTTCCGATTTTTCGTCTATCTTCCACCTCCGGGGACTCGTGGCGCCTGGCGCCACGGGCTATTCTTTGTCGTGCCGCTGCAGGCGGTGCCTGAGATGTTACGCCGACCACAGTCTCACGCTGGTGGCAGGGCGTCCGGAGGAAAGGCAGTCAGATGAGCGGCAAGTTGCGCGAAGCCGAGACCCAACCTACAGCCATCGTCACGCCGTTGGCGTCGCGCCAGGCCGCCAACGTGGCGGATGCACACGGGATCGTGCGCAATCCGGGGATGGCGCTGGATCTTGGCTTCCTGGAATCGATGCGCAGCGTCAACCGTTCGGCGCTGGAGCGGCGGGTGGCGACGCTGACCAAGCGGCGCTCGATCAAGGCCGACAACCAGGCGGCGTGGCTGTTGCGGTCCATCTCGCTGATGGACCTGACGACGCTCAACTCCAACGAC
>NZ_JARKMU010000017.1:0-77155 GCF_037625995.1 Aminobacter sp. Piv2-1 | reverse complement strand
CGTGCAACAAGGCCGGCATCGGGCTCACCCTGCGCATGCAGGACGGCTACGACCATTCCTACAACTTCATCTCCACCTGCATGGACGATCACCTCAGGTGGCACGCCGAACGGCTGGGGTGAGGGCTTAGAGCGCTTCCGCTTTTCTTGGAATCGCGGAAACGCTCTATCTCTTTGTTTTTACACAATTCCGTACGGAAAACCGCTGCACACTTTTCCTGGAATTGCTCTAAACGAAAACGGCGTCCGGTGCAGGCTCCGGACGCCGTGACGGGCAGCAAGGGAGGATGCTTCCGTCAGAAGTCCGCCTGGATGCGGACGAAGCCGCCGATTGCGTCGGCGTCGGCCAGATCGAAGTTGTCGTAGTAGCCGACTTCCGGCGAGACGGTCAGGCCATCGACCACCTTCCAGGCGACATTGGCGACCGCGGCAAAATTCTCCTGGGCGTCGTAGCCGAGCTGCAGGTTGAAGGTCGCCTTGTCAGTGAGCTTGGCAGCACCGCCGCCCCAGACAGCCCAGCGCCCGCCCCACACGCCATAGAATTGCGAATAGGGATCGCTGTCGTCGGTCTTGGCGCCGGCCATGGCCCAGAGCGAGATCCTGTCGTTGATGGTCAGGTCGAGCCTGACCTTGCCGGCCCATTCCTCGGCGACGGAATCGTAGCCCGCGACGGCGGTCACGCTGCCCCAGTCCTGCGCATAGGCGCCGCCGATCACGACGCGCGGCATGTAGCTGTCGATCACGTCTTCGCCCGAGCCGCCTTCCAGTGCGGCGGCCAATGTCAGCCCGTTCGAGCCGGTGTAGGTGTAGCCGAGCATGGTGGTGGTGAACGGGCCGTAGCCTACGATCGCGTCGTTGGAGACGGCGCCGGCATAGTAGGTCTGGGTGATGAAAAGCGAGTCGTTGACGCCGGCGAAGAAGCCGCCGAGTTCGATCATCGCCATCTCGATCTCGGCGCTCTGGACTGCGTCGGTGGCGTCGCGTTTGTGCTGGAAATTGATGTTGGCATAGGTGCGGAACGTGCCGAACTCGGTTTCGGCGCGGGCGTCAGTCTGCAGCTGGAAGCGGGCGAGCGTGTAGTAGGTGTCACGGTCGCCGTCGGCGTCGACATCGACGCCGAAGAGCGGGCCGAAGCCGGTCTCGAGGCGCAGATAGCCGCCGACCCTGAGACAGGTCTCGGTGCCGGGAATGTAGTAGAAGCCGGTGCCGTAGACGTCGCAGACGCGGACGTAGTCTAGGCTTTCGGCATCAGCGGCAAAGGCGCTGCCGGTCCCGAAGGCAGCCCAAAGGGTGGCGCCGGCGGCCAGCGCAGGCGCAAGTCTGTTCAATCGCATTCCAGTCCCCTCGCTTTGGTTGTCGAACCGGCATCTCTGCCGATGCCGCGCCTCCTGACTTCGCCTGATGCGGTACGAACGAAGGGTTCGACCCCCGCGGTTGGCGGGAGAGGCGAGGGCGAATTCAGGACGCCACTTGTCGATTTGGGCTTATTAGGCGCGGCTTTTGTAAGCTACGGGATCGACCGTCCTTGTGAAATGCCGCCAAGGCAGGAAGACATGTCCAGAAGTAAGATCAGCCGGCTACGCGTCCCGCCAGCCAGTCGACCGTGCCTTCTCTGGCGCTAGAAAGTCGTGTTCTCCATCTCCTCGGCGTCGATCGAGGAAATGCGAAAACCCTTGCCGGTCCTCAGCTCCCGCGGCGTCTGCCCGAACGCCTTGCGGATATGGCGGGAGAAGTGGAACGGATCCTGGTAGCCGCACTCATAGGCGATGCGGGCGATCGGCGTACCGCTGTTCATCAGCATGGCAGCACCTTGCGAAGCTCTGACATGCCAGATGTAACGGGCAGGGGTGAGGCCCATATGCCTGACGAACAGCAGCGTCAGGTGCTGGCGGCTGACGATGGCCGCGTCGGCGACGTCGGCGACGGTGATCTGCTTCTTGAAATTGGTGTCGATGAAGGCTTTGGCGCGCTGCACCACGTCCGGCAGCGAGCCGAGGTTCTCCTTGTCCTGCACGCCGAGCACGAAGGAACTACATAGCGCCTGGCCGATGGCATTGCGCACCTCGTTGACGCCCGAACGCGACGAACTGCCGAGTTCCACGCCGAGCAGCATCAGCTGGTGGATGCGGTTGTCGAGCGGAACGATGTCGGGTCCACTGCGCCAGGATTTCATGACCAGGCTCGAAATTGCAGAAGGCGCCGTCTCACACCAGGCCACCCGTGTTCGCTGGTCGCGAGGATAGAGGAAGGAGATCGGCGTGCGGTTGAGGATCAGTGCCGCCTCCCCGGCATTGACCTCGAAGTCGCCCTCGTCGCTGCCGACCTTCGCCTGGCCTTCGAACACGGCGAGGATCTGCAGATAGGCAAGCTTCATCGGGCCGAAGAAGCCGCCGTTCTCGTAGGTTGCCTCGCCGAAGGAGAAGGTCTGTCCCCCGGCGAAAACGATCGAACTCATGCAAGCCTCCCGGTTGGGTATCGCCGGCTGTCGTGGCTCTCTTGTCGCAGGTTATCTGACATAGAGACATGTTTCTAGGTCCCAAAGTCATTCACGCTCCGCCCGCCCTTTCATATCGTCCGGCTAATGAACGGACCGCAGAGGGCAGGAGCCACCATGGAATTCAAGGGTACCCCGTTTCACAGCCACTCGAGTGCGAACAATGCGACACGCTGGTGGTACGCATGGGACCGCTACCTGGTGCCCGACATGTTCAGCGACGTCGAAGACGAGATCCGGGCGATCCGCACGACGGGTGCGATGATCGACATGTCGCCGCTGCCCAAGGCCGAGATCGCCGGCTCCGGTGCCGCCGCGCTGCTCGACCGGCTGATCACCCGCTCGATCGCCAGCATGGAGATCGGCCATGCCATCTACACGCCGCTGTGCGCCGAGAGCGGCCATGTCGTCTCCGACGGGCTGGTGCTGCGCATCGCCGAGAACGTCTACCGCCTGTCGGGCGACTCGGCGGTCGAATGGTGCGAGCGTCATGCAAAGGGCTTCGACGTCGCGATCCGCGACGTGACGGATGAGATCGGGATCCTGTCGCTGCAGGGGCCGAACTCGACGCTGACGCTCGAGAAGGCGACGGGCGAGAGCTGGGACAAGTTCCGCTTCTCGCGCATCCGCAAGGCGATCATCGGCGGTGCCGAGGTCGAGGTGGTCCGGCAAGGCTTCACCGGCGAGCTGGGCTACGAGATCTGGCTGAACCGGCGGGACGGGGCTGCCGTCTGGGCCGCCGTGCGCCAGGCCGGGCAGGATTTCGGTATCGTGCCGGCGGGCGAATATGCCGCCGATATCGCGCGTGTCGAGGCCGGCATCATCCTGATCCGTGCCGACTATACAGGTGCCGGGCCGGAGCTGCAGTTCGCCCACGGTGTGCTCGACGGCGACAACCTGGTTACGCCGAAGGAACTCGGGCTCGAGCGTCTGGTCGACCTCAGCAAGGGCGACTTCGTCGGCAAGGCGGCGCTCGAAGCGCAGCGCGCCAATGGCCACGGCTCCAACGGCTTCACCGGCCTGGTCTTCGACACCGACGAGATCTACGCACTTTATAAGCGCGCCAATGTCTCGCCCAATCTCTGCCCGCGCGTCCGCTGGCTGGCGATGAAGCTGGTCCATGAAGGCCGTGTCGTCGGCCGTGCCACCAGCGTCACCTGGAGCCCGACCGTCGGGGCAATCATCGGCTTTGCTTGCCTGGGCGCGGATCTGATCGAGGTCGGTCGTGCCGACATCCAGGCAGAATGGACCGACGAGACCGGACGCGTGCTCGGGCTGGTGTCGACCCGTCAGGTAGCCACGCCATTCACCGCGCTGAAGCGCTCTGCCTGAGCCTGAGAGTTGGGCCGGGCCGAACGAGCCGGCCGCGAACGACAAAGGGAGGAACCTTGGAATGTCGATATTTGGCAAAGGGATTGCAGTGGTGGCGGCGGTCTGCGCCATCGGGGTCGGCTCGGCATTCGCCGATGAGCCGACCAAGGTGAAGATCGCCCTGGTGCTCACCGGCGGCGTCGAGTCGTCGTGGCAGAGCAGCCTGATCGCCGCGCTGGAGCGGGTGAAGGCCTCGAAGCCGCACGGGTTGGACGTGGAATGGACCGTCGGCGACCCGGTGTTCGACGAGGATGCTGCCGAGGCGATGCGCATCTATGCCGAGTCTGGCGAGTACCAGATCATCTGGGGCCACGGGCCCTATTCGGACCAGGTCGCCAAGGTGAAGGACGACTTCCCCGACGTGGCGTTCGCCGTGGTCGGCTCGGGCAACCAGCCGCTGGGCGGCAACCAGTACTGGATCTACAAGCGCGTCCACGAGGCGTCGTATCTGAGCGGCATGCTGGCTGGCGGCATGAGCAAGTCGGGATCGCTCGGCGTGGTCGGAACCTTCCCCGGCGACGACATCAACGACGAGATCAATGCCTTCTTTGCAGGCGCCCGGCAGATGCGCACCGACGTCAAGCAGCGCGTCGCCTTCGTCGAGTCCTGGTACGACCCGGGCAAGGCCGCCGAGTACACCAACGCCCAGGTGGCGACCGGCGTCGACGGCATCCTGCAGCTGACCGGAAACTTCGAGGCCTGCAAGCTCAACAAGGTCTACTGCTTCGGCAGCAAGGCCGACGAGAACTACTTCGCGCCCGAGAACGTGGTGACCAGCGCCGTCGCGCTCTGGGACCCCGACATCAACTGGATCATCGACGAGTGGTGGAACCACGCGACCAAGGGCGCGCCCTACCAAGGCAATGCCGAGCCGCGCTGGTTCTCCATGGCCGAAGGCGGGGTGGCGCTCGCGCCTTACCACGCACTCGACGCCAAGGTGCCCGAAGAGGTGAAGGCAAAGGTCGCGGAAACCGAGAAGGCCATTCGCGACGGCAGCCTTAAGGTGCCGCTCGATACCGCTTTGCCCGTTTCGCAATAGGCGGACCGGTGCGGCCCGCCGGGGAGGAGACCGGCGGGCCGCAAGGAAGTGCGCTCACGCGCCGGAGGAGTTCTAGGGAAATGACTGTTGCGTTGCAGGCCAGCGGATTGAGCAAGAGATATGGCGATGTCGTCGCGCTGGACGACGTGTCGCTCGAAATACATGCCGGCGAGATCCATTGCCTGTTCGGCGAGAACGGCGCCGGCAAATCCACCCTGTCCGGCTGTCTCTATGGCTATGTCCAGCCCGACAGCGGTGAACTGGCCATCGACGTCAAACCCGTGAAACTGCGTTCGCCGGCCGAGGCGCTGCGCTTCGGCATCGGCATGATCCACCAGCATTTCAAGCTTGTCGGGCGGCTGAGCGTCATCGAGAACGTGCTGGTGGGGGCCGGCGGCAGGGGATTGTTCCTCGACACGAAGACCGCGCGCCGGCGCCTTGCTGAGCTCTGCTCGGACTACGGCGTCGAGCTTTCCCCTGACGCCATCGTCGAGGAACTGCCAGTCGGCCTCCAGCAATGGGTCGAGATCATCAAGGTCCTGTTCCTCGGCGTGCGGATATTGATCCTCGACGAGCCGACAGCGGTGCTGACCCCGCAGGAATCGGACCGGCTGATGGCTGCGCTGGAGCGCATGCGCGACGCCGGCATGGCGATCGTGCTGATCTCCCACAAGCTGCGCGAGGTGATGCGCTCGGACCGTGTCACGGTGTTGCGCGCCGGCAAGCTTGTCGCGTCGCTCAGGACCGCAGAGACATCCCCTGAAGAGCTTTCGGTGCTGATGGTCGGGCGCAAGGTTTCGCCGTCTTACGACCACAACAGGGAGGCGCCCGGCGAAATCGTGCTCGACCTCAACGACGTCTACGTCAATGGAGAGCGCGGCCACCGCGTGCTCGACGGGCTGAGCATCCAGGTGCGTTCGCATGAGATCGTCGGCCTCGCTGGTGTCGCCGGCAACGGCCAGCGCGAATTGTTCGAAACCATCATGCGCGTGCGGCCGCTCGAGGCCGGCCGGATCAGCATCGACGGCAAGGATGTGACAGCCAGTTCGACAAGGGACGTCATCGACCTCGGCGTCGGGCATATCCCCGACGATCGCTATCTCCAGGGCCTGATCGGCAGCTTCACCATCGCCGACAACATCGTGCTCGGCCGCCATCACGACTGCGCCTTCCGCAAGGGGCCGTTCCTCGACCGCAAGGCGATCAGCTCCTTTGCAACCGACCGGATGTCCGAGTATCGCGTCGCCGCCAGGGACAGTGCCGCCCGCGTCGATCGTCTTTCGGGCGGCAACGCCCAGAAGGTGATCCTCGCCCGCGAGCTGCAGCGCAGCACCTCGCTGCTGCTCGCCAACCAGCCGACGCGCGGGCTCGACGTCGGCGTCATCGACTATGTCTACCGGCAACTGCTGGCCAAGAAATCGGAGGGCTTCGGCATTCTCCTGGCATCGGAGGAGCTCGACGACCTGATGACGCTCTGCGACCGCATCGCCGTCATCCACCGGGGCAAGATCGTCGGCGTGGTCGAGCCGGCCGCGACAACCCCGCAGCATCTCGGCCTGATGATGGCCGGCCAGGCCATTCCGGGAGGAGATGCCCGTGCGCATTAAGCTCGAACAACGCCATGCCTCCAGCCTGCTCTGGCAGGGCATGTCCTATGGCCTGGCGATACTGGCAGGCTTTGCCGCCACCGCGGTGCTGCTCAAGCTGTCGTCGGCCGATGTCTCCACTGCCTTCGCCGCCCTGCTGCGCGGCGCTTTCGGCAGCCAGCGCGCCGTCTTGCGCACGCTGGTGGACGCCACACCGCTCATCCTCACCGGGCTCGCCGCACTCGTGGTCTTCCGGGCCCGGATATGGAGCATCGGCCAGGAAGGGCAGGTCTATGCCGGCGCGATGGGCGCCTACTGGGTCGCCTCGTCGCTGCCGGACGCGCCGCTGTTCGTCGTCGGACCGCTTGCGATGGCCGGCGCCATACTCGGCGGCGCGACGATGTCGGGCATCGCGGCGGTGCTGCGCAACCGCTATGAGGTCAACGAGATCTTCTCGACGGTCATGCTCAATTACATCGTCGTCTACCTGCTGTCCTGGCTGCTTTCCGGCGGGCCGTGGACCGAGGCGGGCACGACCGTCGCCTACCACCAGACGCCGCTCCTGGCGCAGTCGGCCTGGTTGCCGCAACTTTCGGGGCCGCTGCATGCCGGCCTCCTGATCGCGATCGCCGCGGCAATATCAGTCCACCTGCTGCTCGAGCGCACGTCGGCCGGATACGACATGCGGGCGCTCGGAGCCAACCAGACGGCGCTGCGCTTCATGGGTATGGACGTGCCGCGCATCGTGCTCGTCACGATGCTGCTTTCGGGTGCACTCGCGGGCCTTGCCGGCGGGGTGGAGCTGCTCGGCGTCCAGCATCGCCTGAAGGCCGACTATCTCTTCGGCCTCGGTTATGGCGGTATCATCGTCGCCATGGTCGGCGGCCTGCGCCCGGCCGGAACCGTGGCGGTCGCCATCCTGTTCGGCGGCCTGTCGTCGGGCGCCGTCGACATGCGCATCCAGAGCGGCGTGCCGGATTCCCTGATCCAGGCGATGCAGGGCACCATCCTGCTCTTCGTCCTCTGCGGCACGGCGCTCGCCCGCTACCGCCTCACATGGAGCTCTGCAAAATGAGCGGACTGTTTCAGGAAGCCATTTTCGTCAGCCTGCTCGCCGCGACGATCCGTATCGCCACACCGCTGCTGCTCTCGGCCATGGGCGAATTGGTAACCCAGCGTGCCGGCATCTGGAATGTCGGCGTCGAAGGCACGATGCTGACCGGCGCCTTCATGGCCTACATCGCCTATGCGGTCACTGGCGATCACCTGACCGCATTCGCGCTTGCCGTGCTTGCCGCGATGGTGCTCGGCGCCATCACCGCCTTCCTGAGCGTCACGCTCCGCGTCGACCACTTCATCACCGGGCTGGGCATCAACCTGCTCGCCAGCGGGCTGACGCTGTTCTGGTTCCGCAGCTTCGTGAAGGGCAAGGCGCAGCCGACCTTCGACAGCATCGGCACGGTGCCGGTTCCTTATCTCTCGGACATACCCGTCGTCGGCCCGGTGCTGTTCGACCAGCGGCTCTTGACCTATGCAGCCTTTGCCCTGGTGCCGGTCGTCTGGGCCTTCCTCTACCGCACCAGGACCGGGCTCGAACTGCGCGCGCTCGGCGAAAACCCGGCAGCGCTCGACACGATGGGCCTCAATGTCGCCATCAGGCAGTACGCTGCCACCATCTTCGGCAGCGCCATGACCGGGCTTGGCGGGGCGTTCCTGATGCTCGGCTTCTCCGACCGTTTCGTCCCCGAGCTTTCGGCCGGTCGCGGCTGGCTGGTGGTCGTGGCGCTGATTGCCGGCAACTGGCACCCGCTGCGGGTGACGTTCGCCGTGCTCGCCTTCTCCTTCCTGGAGTCGCTCGCCACCCACAGCCAGGCGATAGGAGCAGCCGTGCCCTACCAGTTACTGCTCGCTCTGCCCTATGTCATCTCGATCGCCATCATCGTCATGGCCAAGGGCAAGAGCCGCCAGCCGGCTGCGCTCGGCGAGAGCTACGCCCGGTCATGAGCGCCTATCCGGATCAGGCCGTCGTGCCGGAGGCGGGCATTCCGCCCGCCCGGCCGAAATGCGCTTACGATTTTTCGCCGCCCTGATCCGGGCTGAGCGTCCTTCTCCTCTTCGCCGACATCACAGCCGGAGACCCGAGCCGGCGCGCGCTCCCCTAGTGCCGGAGATCACCATGCCCGAACTCAAGCATCGCCTTTCGCCGCTGCCCTTGCCCAATCTCGTGGGCGAGGGGGTATCGATCGAACTGGCGCCGGCCCAGGCAACCGGATTCACGCCGTCCGACCAAGCATTTCCGCGCGGTTCGCGGGTGTTCCTGACCCATCTCGAGGGCAAGCCCATCGCCATGCAGGTCGAGGCGGCGAGGCTGCTGAAGCAAGCCGGCTTCGTTCCCGTTCCGCATCTCGGCGCCAGGCATTTTGAGACGGTCCGGGAGTTCACCGACCTCGTCCAGGCACACAGCCGCAACGGCGTCACCGAGGCGCTGTTCGTCGGCGGCAATCCGCTGTCGGCCAGCGGCCCGCTAGAGGACGCCGCCGATCTTCTCGCCCATCCGGTCATCGCCGACAGCAGCTTCGCCACAGCCTTCGTCGGCGGCTATCCGGAAGGCCACCCGGCGATCAGCCAGAACGCGCTCGCCCATGCGCTGCTGCGCAAGATCGCCATCTGCCACGACCGCGGACTAGCCCCGCGCGTCGTCTCGCAATTCGCTTTCGACGGCGCGATGATGGCGGCCTGGGCCATGAACCTGCACCGCAACTATCCGGGGGTTCCGGTCCATCTCGGATTGGCCGGCGTCACCTCGCTGACCAAGCTCATCAAGTTCGCCGTGATGTGCGGCGTGGGGCCGTCGCTGGCCGCCCTACGGCGCTCGGGCGTCGGGCTGTTCAATGTCCTCGCGGACAAGGATCCGGGCGATCTGATCGGGGCGATAGAGGCCGACCTGCCGTCCGATGCCCCCCGCATCTTCGCGCATCTGTTTCCGTTCGGCGGCTGGGAGAAGTCGCTCTCCTGGCTGCAGGATTATCGCCGCAGGCGTGCGGACTGACGAGCCGCGGAGACCGGGACCGAGTGTCTGGGGGAGAAACAGAAAGAGCCAGCGATGAACGCGCCATACAAACATGCCGGATTCGAAGCCCATTGCGAGCAAGGAGGGGTGCAGGCTGAGCGCGCCCCGGACCAGCTCCATGTCGAGAGCCTGGATGTCGAGATCCTGTTGCTGCCCGGCTTTTCGCAGCTATCGCTGGCCGCGCTGATCGAACCGCTCAACCTTGCGAATGCCCTGTCCGGCCGAAAGCTCTTTCGCTGGCGACTGGCGAGCATCGATGGCCAGTCGGTCACCAGTGCCGGTGGCATCTCCGTCGGCGTTGCGCGGCGTTTCGAAGGGCTGCTGGAGGGGCAAGCGACGCGGCAGCCTGCATTCATGATCTGCGCCGGGGAGGAGGTGGAGAGGTACAGCACCCACCAGTTGCGCGCCTTCCTGCGCCGCGCCGCCCGTGCCTGCGTGCCGCTTTATGCGATGGGCACCGCCGCCTGGCTGCTCGCGGATGCCGGGCTGCTTGGCGACAGGCGCTGCACGATCCACTGGAGCAAGATGGCGGCGTTCGCGGAGAGCTTCTACGACCTCGATGTCGACGACGCCCTGTTCGTGAGCGACCGCCAGATCGTCACCTGTGCGGGCGATTTCGCCGCATTCGACCTGGCGATCGACCTTGTCCAACGGCAGTGCGACGCGGAGCTGGCAAGAAGCATCTGCCAGCATCTGACCGCCGACCGCTGGCGCGACGGCGCGAGCTGCCAATCGGCACCGCCCGGCTTGCGCCATGGCGCAAGCGGCCGCAAGCTGATGCAGATCATCCAGCAAATGGAACGCAACGTCGAGGATCCGCTGCCGCTGATCGAGATCGCGCGCTGGGCGGCGCTGTCGCGCCGCCAGGTCGAGCGCCTGTTCGAGCGTCTGCTTTCGACCACGCCGCGCCAGTACTACATCAAGCTGCGGATGCGCCGGGCGCGCCAGTTGATCGAACTGACCGACATGCCGATCACCGATATCGCTATCGCTTGCGGCTTCATGTCGCCGTCCTATTTCTCCAAGAGTTTCAAGGACCATTTCAACGTGCTGCCAAGCCAACTCCGCTGCTGCTGAAGGCCTGATCGGGGATGCCGACAAACGTCTCCTGGCAGTGCACCTGATGGGCCGTTACCGCGTCTCCGGCATGGCCAGTAGAGCGACCGAACCGACGGCGCCGGTTGGTTCGGCCAAGCTGATCTCCTTCACCAGTTTCTGGCGCAAGGCTGACGTGTACAGGCTCGGACTGGTAAGCGGCATGACAAAGGCATTTGGACCTCCGATGACGTTGTCGGCGAAGTAGCTGGTGAGGTCATTGCGAACACCGAGCCGGATCTCCGGGAGCGCTATTGCGTTGATCGTGCAGCCCGCAGCTATCGCCCGCAGCCTGCTTTCCTCGACGGGCAGTCCGTCGTTGTTGATGCCATTGGCGGAGATGTCGATAATCTTGTTGGACGCTTTTCCCGCGTAGCTGCCCAAGAGCGTCACGCTCATGTCGATGGCGAAGGAAATGGAAGTCTGGCACATGGCTTCACAACCAAACCCCCTGTCGCCGCCCTCGCTGATGGCAGACGCCACGGCCTGTGCATCTTCCGGCCCGCAGACATTCGTCCACGGCAGCACCGAGCGCATCTGGCCGTAGCTGGACCATTCGACATAGGTGATCGCGATGCAGCCCGCGTGGGTGCGAGCGATGGCTGACAGGACCGCCTGCGAGGAGATCGCCGCGGCATGACCCTCGCGCTGCAGCTCGGCAGTGGCCGGATCGACCGAGCCCGAGACATCGACCGCGAACACGATGGCGGTGTCGATTTCGGTGGCACTGGCTTCCGCGCCAACCGAGACCAGGGCAGCCACGATCGCCGTTGATCCGACAAGGGAGTTCAGGCCCATGGCCGTGCTCCTCCAAAGAGCGTTGCCTCGATGGGATGAAGGTGCTTCCAGCAATTCCTGGTGGTATGGGGACGATGCTACACCGCAACCTGGCCACACGACAGGTGGCCAAAGGAGCTAGCGCTTTTGGGGTTGCCGGGGCGGCGCTCATCTCAGTGCGCTCGAAGCCGCTCGTCTGCCTGCAAAGCCAGGCCGGCCGTGTCACCGTGACAGGCGCAGGGATCGGCACAATTCCGAGCCAAGGCAAACGTAGCAATTAGGGGAAATTCCGCTGGTGGTGTGGGCAGTCGTGAGCGAACGGGTCTCGCTCTCCAATTTCCTTGATACCCCCCGATTTTCAGGGAATTTTCGGCTCCTTCCAGGCGTGTCTGCGATCAGGCACTGCAAAATACCTCGCTAGTTCAAGGTATTAC
Source organism: Aminobacter sp. Piv2-1 (assembly GCF_037625995.1). Classification (NCBI taxonomy): domain Bacteria; kingdom Pseudomonadati; phylum Pseudomonadota; class Alphaproteobacteria; order Hyphomicrobiales; family Phyllobacteriaceae; genus Aminobacter; species Aminobacter sp. Piv2-1. Next base: position 65,290 of record NZ_JARKMU010000017.1, on the reverse strand, counting down.
GCCGAAATACCCTACTTTCGGGAACAGGGAATGCAGGAGGTCGGAACAGGCCGCGTGGGAAAGCGAACAGGGAAAGCGGCAGCAAACGCCCGGGACTGCACACTTGCCATGGTGCCGCGACCTGGCGGCATTTTTCAGCTCACTGTTGACCGAGCGCGTTTTGGGTTAGCCTTGATCTTCGCTTCCGCTGCAACCACCATGCGGACAGAAGGGTGGAGTGTGACTGGCTGGGGGCATCGACAGTCGGAAAGGCGGCCGCAAAGAGGACGCTACAGGCGGCAGGATGTCCTTTGCCATTCGGCGGCTAATTCCGATGATGATCATCGTCCGAACAATCCCCATTTTTCAAGCGATGGAGCGGGCTGTCGCGCAGGTTGGGCGAAGAGAGACAGACGATGGTGTCGCTTTCGCTCGCCTGTTGTTGGTCAAGGTCGCCGTTTGACCCGAGGGCGACGTCCAGACGTCTGAATGCGAATGACAGCTTTGCGCCCTTTTTTCAGTCGCTAAGGCAGAATTTTCGTGCGCCTTAAAGCGGACGTGATAGCGGGATGCTTTTCGCCGTAAACCATTCTGGTGGCCCCGCCAGCGATCATATAGCGTGCTAACTGCGTCGCCGTCTCCTGTAGCATGGTCGTATCGACCGGCTTGCAGTCGGCGGCCTTGGCGTAGATGAGCCGCGCCAAATGATTGTAGAACCATCCGAGCATCGGGCGCATGCGCTCGGCGAGCAGCGCGGGCGGGCAGCGCACGATATCCATCAGGATAAGCGCCTTCGCGGCCTCCTCTTCCGCGAAGCCTTCCAATACCTCACACTCGCGCGTAGGCCTCAAGCGCATTCGCTGCATTCCAGAAGCTGAATGAACTCTCCCGAATGAGGCAGCCCTTCGGCAAGGAACGCGAAGCGCGCTTTAGGTGAGAGCTGCGCCAGGCGCTGCGCCTGTTTCAGACCGATATCTACCTTGCCCATGGGTAACCTCCGGGCCGCATTCTATCCGGTCGGGTGGTTACCCGCAGCGATTTCCGCTCGGTCAGCTACGGCTCTTGACGAACCGCCGAGTCGCGTCGGTCTTAACGACCCGGATGCAGTTGTAGCTGCTTGCCAGCACCTGGTAGTCGACGATCAGCTTTCGAGCTAGCAGGTAAGCGAGCGCAGGGTTGATGCGCCTCGGCTCCCAGCCGTACCGCGCCGCGACCTCCGCCGTATCATGCGGCATGGCCGGGTCGTTGATGAGATCCGCTGCGATGCGAAGCGCATCCTCTTCCGGAGAGAATGGCATGAAATGCTTATCGAAGGCGACGAACAGGTCGGCCTTGGGGAAAACCCGGTCGAAGCTTACAGTGACGAGGTCGCGAAGCTCATGAAGGGCATCCTCGACATCATCCTCGGATGCCTCGATCGCTGCGGCAAGTTCATCGATCCCTTTTTGGGGATGCGAGAACATGGCGTCCGTCGTCTCCTCGACGAAGATCTTCGCGATCGCCGTTGCGGTCTTGGAATAACCCGTCGCCGGTAAACTGACGCTCGCGGGAGCCGGTCCGAGTGGCGGCTTGCGCGATACCCCATGGATGTCGTTCACGAGATCACGCACGCCCTGATCGAGGTCGGACGGATCGAGCTCCGGCGAGAGCATGCCTGACAGCAGCGGCGGCAGATCCTTGGCGGCAAGATCCTGCCTGAGCGCGATGAACCGCGCCTGACCGGAGATGCGGCGCACCAGCCCTGCGTCCATTTCCTGTTGCACCCAGGGCTTCTTCATCGCGCTTGGGGTAAGCAGCACAATGAAATGCGTGCAGTTCCCGAGACCGACATCGATCTTCTGGCGCAGGCTGTCCCCGGAGCCGATCTCCCACTCGGCCCACCAGGTGTCGACGCCGCTCGCCATTAGCCCTCGCGCGACTTTGTCCGCGATCGCGCGATCATCGAACGAATAACTGAGGAAAGCCTTTGGCGGGCCGCTTGCGATCGGCTGGAAGCTGGTAGCGTCCAACTCGTTCTCATTCATCTGTCCCTTGACGACGGCGAGCAGGGCCGGCGAGCCTTCAATGGTGAGGCGCAGGTCATCGATGGCCTCGCCATAGACAATGACCGACGGGAACTCTCCTGTCTCCGGATGGCGGATAGCACTGAAGCGCTCCTGCAGCTGCGCCTTGATGCTGTCGACGGCAGCCGACATGAGGTCCTTCGAAAATTCTCCCGCATTGAACGGCTTATTCTTGTACTGCATGCGCATCCCTCACCTCCATATGTGCATGCCCTTTGATATGAACATAGGAGAACAAGTTTTCAACCGCGGATGGGTTCGACGATACGCGAATCTACTTGCGTTACTGCGCAATACATTGCTTGTTCGCACCATGGCAACGTTTGGATGGCAGTTCGGGGACGATGACAAAGGCACCCTGTCTTTAGACACAGGAATGCCTGGCAGGGCGGACGTCTATTTTACGCCGTCGAAGGTGCGGCTCGACGCTGCAAAGCATTCGGACGACGCAAGTGCCAAGGTGCTGCTGCTGCGATTCGATGCGGGCAGCCACACCACTACAATCTTTCCGGTCAACACGATGCCAAAGCCGGCGCAGTTCCTAATGCCGAAGCATCATCCGATCAGGTCGATCGAACTCTACGAAACAGCAAGTTTCTATACAAACGCTCGCACCGATTTTGATGACGAGGATACCTACTACCTCCCCGAGACGCTCGATGACGTCACGAGTTATCTCGCGGAAGGCATGCCTTCAGGCTTCATCAAAGACCCTAACTTCGGGTTGGGGATCGATCGAACCCTGTATTTCATTCCCCGTGCGTTGGCCCAAATCGGCGGCGTACGCTGTTTGCGGCTCACCGATAAGAAGTCGCTTGAAGTCTCCCTGTCTGACGACGGCGGTACCTTCGAGATGGGTTATGACTTGTTCGACGAGCTTCGGCGCAGTGCTAACCGCTTCGACGTGCAAGCACGTGCATCCAGTGTGAAGAAGAAGCAGCAATCCGCCTATACCAACCTGCTCCACCGCATCGATGATGCGAAATTCCCGATGAAGGTGATCGACCGTGAACCGGGGGACATCGCGGAGTTGGTAGGGGCCACTATCGTCGACGCGAAACTCTCCGATCATGACCGTGGCGTCGTGATCGGACTTGCCAGTGCGACCGTCCGCACGTCACTGAAGAAACAGCGTGACGCGGTGCTGAAACTGCATGATGAGATCGAGCTCGCCTCCCTCGAAGAGCTAATCGCGCATATCGAAGCGAAGCTGGCGGCCCAGGCGAATGAGTCCCAGTGGCAGAAACTCTTCGAGGCAAATCCGTTCATCCTGGACCTCGCATTCAACGTGCCCGTGCTCTTGCTTCAGGGTCAGGCGCATGTCGGCGGCAAACGGATCAGTGGCGCCGGCGAGACGATCACCGATTTCCTGCTCGCCAACCATCTCACGGACAATCTCGCTGTGCTCGAGATCAAGACCCCGGATACGCCTCTGCTCGCGACGCGCGAATATCGCGGCGGGGTGTACCGTCCGTCGGCCGAAGTCGCCGGCGGCGTGTCGCAGGTGCTCGACCAGTTGAATCTCCTGCAAAGCCGGATCGCGACATTGCGCGACACGAATCGCAGCGTGCGCATGGAATCATTCGGTATGCGGGGCGTACTCGTCGTCGGGACGATGCCTGCCGATCACGACCGCAAACGCTCCTTCGAGTTGTACCGCAACGCCCTTGCGAGCATCTCCATCCTCACGTTCGACGAGCTGTTAGCGAAGCTGAGATCGCTTCGCACGCTGCTTTCCCCAGTGACGTCGGAGGGCCAGATCACGCTTTAAGGCTTGGTCGCGCGTACGGGACGATCACCTGACGAGACACGATCATCTCGCCGTTCGGCGTCGGGATCTTGGTGACCACCGCATCCGCCCGATAGTCGCGGTCGACCTCGCAATCGACAGCAAGCTTCGCGGTTGCGACCTCGTCAAGATGAAGACCGGATCGCTTGTCTGCGTCTCGAGGAATACGGAACGCATTCGCTCCGCCGTACCAAGGCCGCCCTGATCTACAAGGCTACCGGCAATATCCGAGCTATTCAGATATTGCTTGGACACACTAAGATCGAAAACACCGCTCGATACCTCGGTGTCGATATCGATGATGCGCTTACGCTTGCCGAGACAACGGAAATCTGACCAGCGCGGCCTCGCTGAACACAGCGGGGCCACGTTCACCAACGCGCCCTCATCTCGGCCGTTCAGGCCTCACTTTCGATTTCTCAAAAGCAGACATGAACCGCCGGCAGGCGAGACGTCTAACTGTGGGGTGGTTTACGGGCTGGCTGCTTTAGGAAACATGGCATCTCAAAGCCGCCGGACACATACCGTGGGCTGCGTCTTGTCAGTCTTGCAATCCGGTCTGACGTGGATTGGATAGATGTAGCCGGCAACGTCGTTGGCTCCAGGCAGGGTATGCGACCGCCGACCTGGATCGGCGTGTCCCGAGGCGTCTCGTGCCCTTCCGGTTGACCAAGCATAGCTTGGAGGGGTTCGGACGGACCGCCATCGGGACGCTTCAGTTCAGCCAGCGCGAGTAGCGTGACCGAGCTCGTCCGAACACCTCACACGGCCGCCAGGAAATGAAAGCCCGCGGCTGGGTACAGTCTTGAAGGCCTTGCAGACGCGGTATTGGGAGGTCTCCTACGGCTTGAGATTCTCGCGTCCGCACTTGACAGGCAAGCGTTGTGCATACTGCTTCGGAGGTGCTGAAGCGACCGAGGGTTTCTGTCATGGGATTTCGCGCCGAAGACGTTCACCCGATGCGCTTTCTGCGTGCCGTGCCCGGCTCCGATCGGATTGTTCAGCAGGCCGTTCGCAGCGACCCGCAGGGTCTGCTGAGCAGCGCAACACTGGACCTCGTGACCGGACACGTGGTCGAGCTCTACAATGCAGGCCTCGGCCTGATAGCTTTCGAGCAGCGCCCATCCACTATGGACGCGGTGAACAAGACCGTCAGCACACTCGCACATATTGCGAATTTCGCCAGCGCCGGGCGCAATTCGTTCCTCCTGCCGAGGGAGGTGACCGCACTTCTGGGGCGGACCGATCTCGGCGATATCCGGCTGTCCGACATCCGGCTTCCGTTCAGGGCCTTCTACCTTGGGTTCGCCGGGGGCCTCGCAGTCGGTCTGCCCGGCCTTCCGAACGTGATCGATGGCGCTTATGTCGAAACGTTCAAGATCGAAGACGACGCAGCACCTCACCGCTATCTGACGTTTTACGTCACAGCCCGTCGCACAGATGGCGCCACAGGGGCAAAATCAGCCTGGATCACCAGTCCCGAACCGCACTTCTACGCTCAGCTGAAAATCCTGGCGGCCGCCGAAGACACTCTCGAAGCGGCAATCGAACGCGCAACGAGGTCGGGCGATATCGCCCTCGAGGCCGAGCCCGAAGCCCAAGCCGCGCTCATCGATGGAATCCGGCAAGCTACCGAAGAAGGATTCTTGGTGGAGAAACCAGTAACCACCGGCTATGAGCGCGCCGCAGCCTTCAATCTCGCGGCACTGCCAACAATGCGCAGCGTCCTGGCGCTCCTCTGCAACGCCATCTGCCTGCTATCGGCCGAGCCCGTGGCTTCAGAACCGGGCTGGCCGACGGATGCGCCTCAATCGCTCGTCGACATTGCATCGCGGGGCTCCACGCTCAAGCGTCGCCGCACCGCAACGGGACAACTGGCGGAAAGGGGCTTCTTTTCGACGCGAACCATAACTCTGCAACTGAACGCGCCGGACGCCGCTGAAGCCCAGGCCAATCTCACAATGCCATCCGGCCGCGAACTGCTGCCGCATTGGCGCCGAGGACATTGGCGGCGGCAGCCCCATGGCGCCGGCAATCTCGAACGCCGACTGATCTGGATCCGGCCCGTTCTGGTCCGCCGGGATCGTGGAGAGGACGTCGAGGGTCACGTCTATGTCATTTCAAACTAGCGGAACTGGATACACTGAGAGGCCGTCTTGACGAGGCTGCCAGTGACTTCTCGTAACTCCCGTGGTCGGCGGTAAATCATCGTGCCAGCGTGACGACGCTGCCATTGTTGTGGCACCTAGTCCAGAATGTCTGGACGCGCTCGAACATATCGCCCTGGTTTCTTCGCCCGGTTTCTACCGTCGGGACGATGGAAGCTCGTACTCAATCCCTCGACGCCGGGCAGTCTGCGACTGGTGTCGACCGAAAGCATCGATCTGCCCTGCATCGATGCGACGGCCATCTCAGTGCGCAAGGCGCTGCTTTGGCATCACGTCGATGTGCGATCCCATCATCGCGTCGACAGTCTCGCCTGTCTGGGAAAACAGGCTGCGCAGCAACTCGCGGCCGACCTCCATCGCTTCGTCAACAACCATCTTTCGAACCTGGTTGCCTCCCACGCAGACCAACTGGGCGAAGTGGACATCCGCCTTCGGGCCATCACGCAGAACCAGCAGCGGTATCTGGCCTACGCCGATCTTGCGCGGGCCATTGCGGACGTTGCTGGCGATGCGGCGATGGCGTTGTCCCATCCGCTCTTCGATCCGCAGTTGATGCCGCCAGGCTTGAAGGCAGCCTTGCCGTCGTCGCTAGCCTTCCTCATAGATGCGAACATTCGGCACCGATACAATGACGAGTTTGTCGGGGCCGAGGTCTCCAGGTACCGCCGCTTCTTCGATGACATCGATGGACGGTCTCTTTCCGACCAGCAGCGAGAAGCCTGCATTCGTCTCGAGGACAACAACCTGCTGGTCGCGTCAGCGGGATCCGGGAAGTCCGCGACCATGGTCGGCAAGGTGGCATACGTCCTCGCCAAGCAGCTGCATCGCCCGGACGAGATCCTCGTGCTCGCCTTCAACAGGAGCGCGGCCGAGCAACTAAGAGAGCGGATTGCCCGTCAACTCGGCATCGACACGGTAGATCTGAAATGCCGCGTCACCACCTTTCACGCGCTGGGCCGCGGCATCATCGAAGAGGCCGAAGGCCGTCCGCCCCAACTTGCCGACTGGGTGGAGCATCCGGCTGGTGAGGCCAGGGTCATCGAGGCGATCATAGAGGACCTCCTCGGCTCGAAACATGAGTTCGCCAAGCTCTGGATCGACCTTCTCGTCCTGTATCCCAAGGCCGATATCCCCGCTGAGGTTTTCGACACGAAGGCCGACCACGATCGCTATTTGTCGGTGCGCCGGCGCAGAGGTAACGCGACGATCGGAACGATGGCCGGTGTCTTTGTAAAGTCGTTGCAGGAGCAGACCATTGTCAACTGGCTCTGGCTGCACTCGGTGGAATTTGAGTACGAGCGGCAGGTCGCGGTCGAGGATGAAGATGGCGCGACCACGCACCTGCATCCGGACTTCTACTATCCGGCAAGCCGCACGATCCACGAGCATCTTGCGGTCAATGCCGACGGCTCGTCGCCCTTCGCCAACTATGTCGCACACGCCCAAAGCAAGCGGGCTTCATATCGCGACGCGGAGCTGGACGTGTTCGAAACGACGTCGGCGCAGGCGCAGAATGGTACCCTCGTCGAGGCGCTCGAAGCCGAACTTTCGAAGCGCAGCATCCCGTTTCAGCGCAAAAGCTATTCCGCCATCGTCCAGGCCCTAGAGCCGGTGGTGATCAAGCACTATCACAAGCTGATCGCGGTCTGCATCAAGCATATCCGCGCCAGTCATCTGACCCTCGACATGCTGATTGAGCGCGCAGGATCGCTGCACGATAAGACCCGTGCCAAGCAATTCGCGCGGGCGGTCTGGTTCATCACCCAGGCCTATTCCCGTAAGCTCGATGAAGCCAACCGCATCGATTTCGACTCGATGATTGCCAACGCGACGCGCCTCGTAGAAACCGGCAAGTATCAGAGCCCTTACGCCCTAATTCTTGCCGATGAATTCCAGGACATTTCCGAGCCGAGTGCGAACCTCGTGAAGGCGCTAAAGCACCAGAGGGCATTTACCAAAATATTCGCCGTGGGCGACGACTGGCAGTCGATCTACCGGTTTGCGGGTTCCGACATCACAATCTTCACGCAGTTCGAGGCAAATTTCGGCGCGAGCTGGCAGGGCCGGCTTGAGCAGACCTATCGCTGCAACCAGCTCATTGTCGAAACGGCCGCGAACTTCGTCCAGCGCAACCCCGCACAGCTCAAGAAGTCGGTACGATCGACACGGGCAGCGATCGCCAGGTCGATCCGCGTTGTTCCGATCGACGGCAACGGGACCAAACCGGACTTTGGCGACGCCTGCTGGCGGCTCCTGAGGCGCCTCGACAGCTTCCTTGGTGGTCTCTCGGAACAGTGGCGGAGCGATATGCGCCAGAAGCTCAAGGTGATGGTGCTATGGCGTTACAACCAGCTCGACCCATTCAAGGGTTCAACGCCCCGGTTCGACAACATCGAGGTGTCGGGACTGTCGTTCCATCGGGCCAAGGGGTTGGAGGCGGACTACACGATTCTGCTCGATGTCAGCGAAGGCGACTATGGGGTGCCGAGCCGTATCGAGGACGATGAGCTGCTCAATCTCGTGATGCCGCGACCGGAAGCGTTCGAATATGCGGAGGAGCGGCGCTTTGTTCTACGTGGCCCTGACTCGCGCCAGCCGCGGCGTCTTCCTGCTCGCCAACGCCCGGGAACCATCCCGCTACATCCGTGAGCTCTCCGAGATTGCCGGCAACGACCTCCGCTTTGAGACGATAGACGGCGAGCTACTGCGTCAATGCCCAGCGTGTCGGGCCGGTCACTTGGTCGAGCGAACCGGACCCGCCAATCGCCGTTTCCTGGGCTGCAGCCAGTTCCCGAACTGCGAGCAGACGGCACCCCTGAAATAGCAAAGCGCTGCGGCCATCTCATTCGAGCTCACGCTCGAAGGTCTTTAGCAACGACGTCGCCAGCTTGGGTCCCTCGAGATAGAGGCCGATTTCATCGAGCGGGTTGTCCTCGAGCCCTGACTGGGACCCCCAGTTCAGACTGCTGACGACGACGTGGTCGGCGTCCCAGGCTAGAAACTTCGCATGCAACTGCGGTTCGGGCACACCTGTGAGGTCCACTATGCCGTGGAGCCGTTCCCGATGCTTTGTGACGTGGCTGCGCTTTACCGGTCCGGTCCGGCGTGAATAATAGATGCGAACGTCGCTGAGCCGCCGGCCGGCGATCTCGGCGGGATCGAACAGCGCCGGGACCATGTTCGCGCCGACCTTGTTGGTACAGCAGACGAAGCGCTGTTGCGCATCGTGGGCCGCAACGCGCAGCAGGCGCTCATGGTCAGCGGCAAGCAGGATCGTCAGTGTCGCTGCCGGCGCTTCCGCCTCTTCAGACGTCGACAGCATGTTTCGCTGGCGCCGCAGCTCGGACGCCATGAACAGCAGTGCCTCCACGGATCGGCTGGCGCTTGAGAGCCTGGACACAATCTCACGGAGTAGATCAAGCCCTTCTGCGACCGCGTTGGGCTCTCTGAGTTCGGCCGAAACTTCAACGGCTGAAAAGGGAGAGTGGAGCCAATTGCACGATCCCATCATCACCACCGCGCCGTCGTGGCCGTCGTCAGCAACGAGGAACTTGGCATGGCTCTCGACCGGATCCCTCTGCACGAGGAGAAATCCTCTGGTTTGCCGTACCGCGGACAGGCGCAGATAGAGTTCCTGCATGGCAGCGGCGTGCTTGGAGCGATCGAGCGAGGTGCCGAAGAAGAGGTGGCATCTCACGCCGCGCCTGCACGCATCCTCCAGGGCTCGCACGATGCGGTCCCGACGATCCCGGCCCTGTTCATCGGACTGGGAAGCCACGAACGTGGACAGGACGAATACATTGGACTTGGCGGCGCCAACAATCTGCTCGAAGCGTTGCAAGTGCTGCTCGGCCCCGACAACGATGTCGCTGGCGCTGAGCCGGGTCTGGATAGATACGGGACGCTCGGGCGGCGGTGTTGTGGTCTTCGGTAGAACGCCGGTCTTGATCGTCGCTTTGAGGGCCTCGACGAGTTGGTCGCTCGCACCTTGCGGAAATACGCCAGATCCTACCTCATCGAGATCAAGCACGAGGAATCTCGCCTCCAAGAAGGAGCTGTTGGCTTGCACGCCGCGTAGCCATTCTCCGGGCCTCAGCATACCGACCATGAACTCGTTGACGCGTTGCATCATCGAATAGTTCGTCTCTGGTGGCTCCCCTTCCGGAAACCGAATGATTGCGCCCTTAGCGGGAAGCTTGGTGACGGGGATCGTGTCAACGTCCCTCGTCCTGAAGACGGAGAGTCCGACCTTCTCGTAGACTACACTGATGCCGATCTCACGATCGGCCGAGCGTTCAGGAAGTGCGCGGCCGGTCCGGATGAAGTCATGACCAATACTGCTGGTGACGAGAACTGGGCGCGGCGCGAGCCGGACTTCGACAAGTCCGAACTGCATGAGCCGCGCCACAGTCGAGCCGACCACCTGTCGGGGAATCTTGAGCGTCTCGGAGACGTGATTGATCGTCCCCGGGCTTCGGTCCAGTGACAGCAGGATCATTTCCTCGACCGGGCTCCAGCCCCAGGTCCGCTGGACGATGCCGGGTGCGCGATAGTGCCAGGCCGGGATGTAGATGTTGTTCATGGAGATGGCCTCCCCTGCTCATCCACGTGGATGATGGAGGCGCCTTTCCCAACCGGCGCAAAGTCAACTTCGGACAGCCGGGTCACTTCGTCGAGCAGGGTCCGCAGAAAGCCGAGTTCGTCATTGACCGCATCGGGGTCGATCCCCTCAACCGCGTTGCGTATGAACTGCCGGCTGGTGGCGAGAACGAGCTTGTGCTTGGCACGGCTGAGCAACACGTTCAGGCGTTGCGGATTCTTGATGAAGCCAAGGGCTCTGGTGCCCACGAGAACGTTGTTGCGCACGAGGCTCGCGACGACGACATCGGCCTCGCCCCCTTGGAAGCTGTCGCTGGTGTAGACGAACTTTCCATCACCTCGCGGGCTGCTGAAGCCAAACAGCGTGCCCGTGGATGTGTCGATGTGAGGCTTGAGCAGTCGTTCGAGATGATTGACCTGCGCCAAGTACGGAGACAGCACCACTAGCGTTGGTACCGGCTTGCCTTCGCGGATGATGGGACGCAGCTTCTGCATGGCGGCTAGAACCGCCGTCGCCTCGACTTCGTTTCGATACGAGCGTTTCGCCGTTTGCTCGAAGGCCCGGCGCTTGACGACGCTCAACGAGGGTAGGTCCAAAATGACGATGGGAGAAGCCGGAAATCCATCCACGCACTCGACGGCCGGTTTGCGAGCCTTCACGCGGTCTGAGGACACCAGGAGCCGTTTGTAGAAGGTGTTGGAAACCAGCTCGCAGATCGCTGGGTGCATACGGCTCTGCTCACGCAGCGTGTTGGCGATCGTGCTCGGACGCCCGCTATCCGCTGCGCGGATCTCCTCTCGCGCGGCAATCGACTTGAAGGGTTCTTCGAGCCGAGACGCAATGGCGAGAACGTCGCTGAGCAGAAACTGATCTGCCTTCAGGGCCTCAAGCGCCAACTCTACCTCGCTCGGCAAGTCGGAGATCGCGGCGAGCTTCTCCTTGGCATCGCGCAGGAGCTCACCCGCCCGGCTGGCATCGTAGAATTTCTGACGATCCGCCGCATCGAACGGCGAGAGCTGATTATGATCGCCGATGATCACCCGACGGTTCCCCAAGAGCAGAGCACCGATCAGTTCAGCACCATTGGCCCGTGCCGCTTCCTCGATGAAGACCCAGTCGAATTGCTCGCCGTCGGCAATCATCTCCTCAAGGATATGCGACGACGTAGTTGCAAGCGTCACATCCGACGAGCGCAGCATCAGATTGTCGGTGTCGCGGAGCGCGCGGTCGGCGGTCGATTGCTCGGACGTATCTAAGGGTTTGAGAGCCTGGATGATTTGATTGAGCTGATTGGCCATGATCGCAGCGCTGGCCGGATCCGGCTTCGACACCGAGCGCAACAGGGACTGCGAGCTCCGCCTCAGCGTGCTCTCTTTCTCACTGGAGCGCGATCTCTCGACGCGAACGACGATGGTGGGGGGCGCCGGTAAGAATTTGCGCAGCTCGTCCTCCATATGGACGAGCGTCTCGTGGTTCTGGGACGACACGAGGATACGAGCGTCGGGCGTCTCATGCAGAATGCTCTTCACTAGGTGCGAGATCAAAAAGGTCTTACCCACCCCGGGCGGTCCGACAACGACGTTGATGGACCTGCCCTCGACGATGGAGTCCCACGCCTCGATCTTGGACTTCTCCATGTCGGCGTCGGCTGGCGGCGCGCCAGGCGCAGCGATGTCGCGCAACACGTCATCCATTCGGACCTGCGCGGGATCGTCCAAAGCCCTCAGAAGCTCGACATTGGACCTAGCGGCGACAATGTTCTGCAGCCGTCGCCGGATGGCTCGCTCGGTGCCGGTGTCCTTACGGGGCCGCAGGAAAAGCTGTTGCCCGACCTGTATCGCGAGGTTGGTGCCGAATGCGAATGCGATCTTCCCGTTGATCAGGCTGCTGCCTTCGTAGCTGAGTTCCGGCACGCGCTCGCGGCCCATCGCCAGGCGCGCCGTTTGCGACAACGTCCAGTTTGCTTTTCCGTCGTCATCCTTCAGTTCGCGCCTGAGTGCGTCGGCAGCCCGGCGCAGCCCTATCGTTTCTCGCTGCGCATCTCGAGCGGCATCATCGGCGGGCGCCAGCCACACGATGTTGGCCTCGGCATTGGCTGTTGGGAGCACATGGACAGGATAGAGGCGAAACTGCTCCCTTAGCAGGGTAAAGGCTTCCAGGAGGATGAGCGCAAACCATACTGGAACGTCGCTCGTCCGGTCGGCAGACTGGACGGGTTCCAAGAGATCGCGCCAGTGCTTGGCGCCTGGTCCGAGGTTTTGGACCCGCTCTTCGGCGCTCGCTCGATTTCGGGAGAGATGCACTCGATGGACGATGTCGACAGCGCCGTGCATCCATTCGTTTGGGCGCCGCTGGTGTGCCGCTACGATCATCCCGATCGATTCGCTAATGACACGAACATGATAAACCGCCAGGTCCGTCATGAGGCGAACCGTGTCCTGGTCGGCCGGAACAAGGCGGACGCCGGACGACAGCAGATCGTCGGCAACAAACTGCATGATCGCACCGCCATCCGCTGCGGGTATCGTTCCCGACGACAGGGCCGGCAAATCGCTCTGAACCACGTCCCGGGAAGGATAAAGAACGAGCTCACCCTCCGAGCTGGAGCCAACCCTGTCGAGCTCGGTCACGACGTTTCTCAACTCGTCGAGGACGACCGCACCGTCGAACAGTTGAAACTGCGGGGGACTGGCCAGCCGTTCCAACATTCGGCGCTCGACGGAAAGTAGCGCGGGCGGGTTGTCACCATCGAGGCCGAGCAGCGCGCGGGCAACCGCAGACAGGTCGATCCAGTCTTGCCGGAACGAGATCACGCCAGAGGCGCGAAGCAGATGACCGGACTCCTTGAGATCGCCGTCTGCTATATGAACGCACGCCTCGACGCCACCGAGGCGATAATCAGCGCTGTCGTCCCGGTGCGAGAAAATCGAATGCAGGCTGACACCGCCGTGCACGATGCCGGCGTCGTGACAGAGCGCGAGCGCTTCTGCCACCCGGACCATATTGCGCCAGAAGACGCCACGACTTGCACTCGTAAGATAGCGCCCTTGCCTCGTCCGGCGTTGTGGTGCTGCGGAAATCGGACTCCCAGGGCCCGCCATGACGATGGCCAGCTCGTGCTGGTCTTCCACCGTTTCGAGAACTTCGACCAGGACGTCTCTCGCGCGACGGGAGGAAAGCACACGGCGAATGCGCCTCAGTCCACGCCCGACAATCACCCTCAGATCGTCATCGAGTGGAGTGCCCGTTTTCTTGAACAACCGCAGGAGATACGGTTCGCCGTCCACTACGCCCACAGCAGGTCGTAGATGAGAGTCCCACCCGCCCGTCAGCCGGGCAAATGAGTCCTCTGCGAATGTGAAACGTGCATCTAGCGGCGAATTCGTCTTCTTCTTGACTGCAGCCATATAGTCCGAGCCCAACAATACTTACCGCTTAGCAGATTCGAGAGCACCTTACCGCGCGAGATGACAACAAGCTGGGGATCATAACAAGACACGATCGTTGAGCTCCGCGTAGGGCGGAGGTGCCTCCGCATAGCCTCTGGCTGCATAGAAGCGGGCAACCCCGTCCTGCAGGGACTCGACCTGGCGCTCGAACAGGTGAGGCATGATGTCGGTCAACTGAAACAGCTCCGACGCAGGATACGTGAAGCTCGGAAACCCGGTCAGAAGGTGATCGATGTGTTCGCCCCGTCGTTCCTCATCGGCCGCGCCCCCGCCTTCACCTACGCCGATCTCGACCGGATCCTGAAGCGCTCTGTCCGCTCCGGGCGATCTCAATGGCGCTCGGCATCGAGCTGAACGCTGAGTGATCTCAGGCTCGGGTCGCGATGGACGACCCGAAACCAGCCGGACGCCGGGTCGCCAAATCGCTCCACCATCACTTGGCCCATTCCACGCCTCACCTGCCGGTCGACATACAGCTCGACCCGCAACATCCCCTTGTCGGCGGCGACCTGGGCGAGCAGATCGATCTGCCTGGTTCGTGCTGTCAAGCCTTCGCCGCTCTCGTCGATCTCTTCGATCGCCAGCGTGCAGTGATTGAAGGGACCAAAGACGACGAGGTGCGTCCCCGCGGGCATGCCCGGTCGCGGCGGCGGTGCGTGCCCCATTTTTCCGAGCTCGGCATGCGTCTCCACGCTCCGCAGGTCCTCGTCCTCCCGCAGAATCTCGCGTGCGAAGTCGAACGCATCGGTGTCGGCATAAAGATAGCCGGCGCTTTGCGAGATCTGGAGACCGTTAAGGTAGCGCACCATGTCGCCATCGATGGCGATCGGCTCACCGGACCGCAGGCCGTCCCGACAGCGGATCATTCTTGCCTTGCGTTCAGGCTCGATGCCTGCGCTCGCCGCAAGTTCGGAACGCTGGGCAATCGTCGGGCAATGCAGCGCAACCGTCAGGTCAGGTGAAACCGGCAGCATCACCATGACTCCCGGCGAAGTGAGCCCCACATCACCGTAGGGGAAGGCGTTGAAACGAGTGACGGGATGGTCCGAGATGATGAAGCGGTGCTCGCCGTCGCTCGCATAGAGGGCGGGATGAAGCCCAAGCAGGGCGACCGTGTGATCTTGCCTCTCAAGGAAGGCCTTGACCGCCCCAAGTCTCACTGCCACGTCAGAGGGCATGGCCAGGTGCGGATCGGCATCTGGATGGTAGCCGACCTGGCGCGTTATCTCCCGCAATTGCCCGGCCAGATACTTTGGTGTCGTTCGGCTGAAATGCGTCCGCAGCATTTGCGTCGCGAAGAAATCGGCCAGTGCAATACGATCATCCGCCGTCATCCAGGCCAGCGAGCGCCGCGAGACGATTTCGGCGACGAGGCGGGCGGAACGCGCATCGACCTCCTGGAATAGGTCCTCGAAGTTCCACTTGGTGTCGCCCAAGCTCACCGTATTGAAGTCGTTCTCGGAGCCGGCGTTGACAATCGACGCCAGAAAAGACCGGTCGGCCCGCTTGGCGAAAACGTAAATCGAGCGCCGTTCCGGATCGGCCGCAAAGTGCCGAAGCTGGGCCTGAGGAACGAAATGGTGCTTTTTGGATGGTCGACTCATCGTTGCCTGCCCACATGCCCCCCTCAGCGCTGTTGATGGTCGGAGGTAGTCCGATGCGCAGGATAGCATCAACGACCGCTTGCTTCCGATGACCCGACATGTCTCGCGGGCGTCGCGATTAACGGGGCAGCCCTGCTATCAACTTTGGCTCCCTTATCACGAGTCCGATTGCCTTATCCCGTCGGTCGAAGCATTGCCCTGCAGCGTAGACTACCGGTACGTCTGCTTGCAGCTAGCATCTCTCCCAAAGCTGCTAGTCCGCTAGCGGCCTCCCTTTCCGTCGCAGAGAGCAGAAATCGCTAAACGAAGAATTCTCTTGCTTGGGGATGGTCAGCTAATTGCGGGGGACGATAGGGTCGGGAGAATTCTGGGTCAGGCACGGCGGGCGCTTCGAGCCGTTCTAGGACGCTCGGATGCAGGCGAAACTCTGATTCAACAAGTCGAGGACGACGCTTCCATCTTCTCCTGAAATACCATCGATTAGTCATCCAAACCTCGTCATGCTGCAGGCCCAGCGCGTCTGGCGTGGTGACGAGAAGCTCCTCTCTAACGATGATCGAGGGAATGCAGGCCTTGAGCTCCCCAACCATCCACTCGAGCGCGATATCGCTCAGGCGGGACTCGTCTTCTGGGTAGCTGCCGCCAACATCGCTGTGACAGCCGGCGAACCAAATCTGGTCGAGCCAACGGGGCTTCTTGTCCCCATTTTCCTGCACGGCGGCGCGCATCCCCCACTCTACACGTGGAAAGTCGGCTCGGTTTTCGTCGATCGAGAGTGCATGGCGGGCAAAGCCAACCTTAGGTGAGAGCCACCGGTCGTAGTTTTCGCTGCGCCAATATGCTCGGTGCGTGTTGCGAAGGGCCTTTCGCCAATTTTTCGGATTCCAGAGGTTGAGCGGCGCGTCGGGATCTTCCTCGAAATAGCGTATTTGCCGTTTCACCGTTCGAACATATCCGATGAGTGCGGCACCGGTGAGCATTCCAAAAGCCAAACTCCATTCCCAGTGCCACTGAAAGAAGAAGCTGGCGGCGAGCAGAAGCGCGGTGCCGGCAAATGCCCCGCGGACTAGCCACGTCACCACCGCATTTTGAAGTGCCGCGACTGTATCGAAGACGCCAACGAAATCGGGCTCCACATTGCCGCGTAGATTTTCGGACCCGTCGCGGGCTGTACACCCATAGGCGAGTCGGAACCTCCGCCCCTTTTCTTCACGCTGCGCAAAGTAAGGCTGTTCGCTGCGCGGCTTTCCCGTGCCGTGACTATAAACCGACTTTACCGCCTCGGTCGCAATCGCGAAAAGTTTCGGGCCATATCGCGGAATGGGCGATCCATCGGAAAGTTGGGTTGGCACTCCGCATAGGTTCATCATGTTGGCGAGCGCGCGCACCGTGTAAGCGCCACGCGAAAAGCCAATTAAGACAATGCGATCGCCTGGCTCGTAGTAAGAAATGATCTTAACGTAGCAGTCGATCATGTTGTCTTCGATGCCCGCCCCCACGGCCGATTCGAGACCGCTCTTAATCTTTGAAGGCGTCACCCCCTCGATTTCACCGGCGCCGAGCCCTGGATCGTAGTAGGCGATTTGATCGCAATAGGAGATCGGCGAGGATGGGCCTGGCCGCATGGCGCGATACATTTTGTAAACGTTCGAGAGCCGTTGATCGGGACGAAGACCGCCGATTTGGCCGGTACCGTCAGCGAAAATCAGAATATTTTTGGCCATCCTGTCCCCACACGCATTATACAGGCAAGCCTATCAGGCTCGCGCAGTCAAAATTATCCCCCGCGAAGCGCCGACATGGCATAATGGAAAGGCGAAACGCTATGCGTTATACTGCCGTGCATGTTCCCACGTGGCTAGCGGTCATCTCTATCGGCCTGGGAGTGCTGTCGATCATTCTGTCGCTTGCGCTTTTGTCTGCCTCGGCACAGGAAGGTTTCGACATCGACTTCTCAGAGGTGCCGACGGTGCACTTCCCGGCAGGTGGGCAGATCGTGTCCGCGTACCCGGCCTTCGAAGACTACTCGTTCATGCTGTTTGACATTTGCGATGCCGTCGGTTTCACAATCGATGGTGGTGATTGCCTGATCTACCCGATGAACGCGTCCATCGGAGGCAATGCCCTCGCAACCGTCGTCGACGGAAACAAGGTCATCGTTTATGACCGCGAGCTGTCACCTTTGGTCGGCAGCGACGGTGCCGAAATGATCATCGCACATGAACTCGGGCACCATCACTGTCGACATCTGGGCAGGCCAGTGGATCCGCGCAAGGAACTCCAGGCAGATGCTTTCGCAGGCGCCGCGGCGAAGCTTCTGGGGAAGTCTCTCGAGGCCGCGCTGTCGACCGTACAAATCCTCGATAAACGCCCATCACGCACGCATCCCGATCGAAAGGACCGCGTTACTGCGATCACCGCGGGGTGGAACGATCCGGAAGCCGGGAAGGCCTGCATGCTGCCTTAGTCCTGGAGCAACGGCAGGAGGAACAGTTCGCCGAAGAGCATCTCCTTTCAGCTGGCTCAGTCGCTCTGGATTGTCGCTGGGATCGGCTAAGGGTTCGTATGCCGAATGGCCGCTTGTCGCTAATCGTGATCGAAAGCGGACAGGCTGATATCGGCCCCAATGCGAACTTCCCTTAGGGTCGGCAGACGATCGAGCCGGACACCCCGGCCTCGGCGCAGTCAGAGAAAAAGGACTGCAACAACCAGTACATTTGAACGAAGGACGGCCTCAGCCTTACTCCGTTCTGCGCATTGTTGAGCACATTCGTCACAGCCTGTTTGCTCAAGGATGAAGTGACGATGACCGCACGCCGAATGGCTTCTGGAGCGGATCTTGCCTGCGCAATCGCCTCGCCGAGATGGGGCGTGTTAGACCTGATGGTGCGAGATATCTGCGTGGCGTGTCCCTCATTGTTATAGAGGTTCGACCAACGTTGAACCTTCGCGTTCATCCGCTCAGCTGGAAAGGTCATGTTCCCCAGATTTTTGAGCGCTTGGCTTACTGCGATGTGGAACTGTCCCGCGCCGAGGGAAAGGTCGCCAGCTTTGGCGTGATAGAATGTGATTTGGGTGAGCGTGCCATCTGTCCGTAGGCCGATGAAGTCGGCCCATTCGTCATCGAGATCATCACAGACTAGGATTGTATCGGTGGCCGCCAGTTGGTTGACGACAACCCCAAACGTAGAGTCGGCGTCAAACGCCGTCTTGGCTGCGGTAAATTCCCCCTTCTCGCTCTCAACGCCGTCTAGACTTGGCTCTACGTGCAGGTAGCGCAAAAACGCCGCCCCACCGTCCCGAAGTGTCTCGTCACGGAAAACTATCCCGTCGATGTACGCGAGGCGCACGTCGTCGAACAACACAATGATGGCGCCGTTCTCATCGAGGTAACGGTAGAGTGGCTGGCGGTCGGGATCTGCACCCAAGGGAAACGCCGTTGACTCGACTTCAACGGTGGCTGCTACCGGTAGATCGAGCGAACGAAGCGCGATGCGAGTCTTATTGAGGCTGAGCGAAGCTACCTGCTCTTCGGTGTCAGGCAGTGTCGCGTGCCGCAGCTTATCGTCTCCCTTGATATCAAGCGGCCGGTCGAGTTGTTCGATGAGAGTGCGAAGTTCGGCGGTGGTTAGTTGGGTGGGGTTATCCCCAGCGCGAACAATCCGGATTGCTGGTGCATCGCCCGTTGCAGCGTCGGTCAAGCGCGATGTGTCGATGCCGAGCGCTGTTGGTTGGGCGACGGAGAGCGCATCAGCAAGAGTCATAGGTCGCGCAAAGGTCTGCAGAAAAGCAGAGACTTCTCCCGCGTCGGCGCGTAGGGCGTCGATCATCTCCTTGGCGAACCCAATGATCTCCTCGTACCCTGCCCGATCGGACCGGAGGGCAATGCGCCCCGTGCCGGGAGTTGCGGTCATGTGTGTGCCGTCTACGTCGACGCTGTATGTTTGTGGTGCCTGCCTGCGGCTACCGGCCGGACCGACGACGTTTGAAAGATCGGCAGCCTCGACCATCTTGTAGCGCATGGCGTGTCGCGAGATGGACATGTTGCGCGTGCGCATCTTCTGAAAAACGGCGTTCTGCTTGGCGATTGCGCGCTCGACCCGATTTATTGATACCGGTGCAAGGTATTTCGTCTTGAAGTGCGCCGGTATGCTCAGACGTGACGAGAACACGGCAACGTAGCTTTGATATTCGACGAGCATCACGTAGCCACACAACGTCTCTACGATGTCGGTCGAGTCGTCTAAGAATGCGGGCGCTCTCTCATACGTAAAGCATATTGCCGACCACCGGGTGTCCCCTGCATGCTCTCGTGTGTGGCGGAAGATGTTGTTCCCGGTCGCGCCGTGCGCGGCACGTATTGATCGAAATAGGTCCTCAATGGACTTGTCTGACAGATCGCGTCGGATAGAAAAAAAGACGGCCGTCTTTGCGACCGAGAGATCATCAATCATCCCAAAAGGCCCTCTGGTTGACGTGGCGAGAACGAAATACTCGAGCATAGTGAAGTATTGGGGTCTTTGGCTACGTGCGAGTTCGTCGGTGAAAGCCAGATCGAGCTCATGCTCGCCGGGCCGGCCACTGCCGGGATCCGCGAATACTGATTCGCGGAGAAGGAGCTGTCGGACGATTGGTTCCGGGCGCAGTTCACCCGCACGGTCGCTTCACTCGATGAGCTCTATCGAGGACCATGTCGAGGTTCAGGCCGGGCATCTCGCAGCACGGGCTGAGGTCTCTCAAAGACTGTCAGCAAATCGGTGGCAGACCGGTTTGTATTGCGCGCCGCCAGCTCAGGACGGAAGTTTCCAGCCGCAAGCACCGAAATGGTCGTTAACGATGGCTTCTAGGGCCACCTGGAACGTTGCCTCATCTTTCAATAGCGAAACGAGCTCACGTGCTTCACCCGGTTGATCGGCCCCGAAGAGCGCCAACGCACCTCTTACAATCGATTTACTCTCTTCTGGCCTTTTGATGCCTCCCTCAAAACGTGTGTCTTTATTTTGCACAAGCGCAAACCAGATGCCGCTGACTGCGTTCTCGAAATCATAAGAGAAAGTCTTTGATGATCTGGGAGGCGCGACCCGCAGGGCGGGATCGACAGCATGGTTCCCGCTGCTCATCAAAAATGCGAGCATCCGGCCACTCGTTATGAAATGAAGAACCTCACGTTCTGGGCAATTGCCACCATATATTCTGCACCCATCTCTTTTATGTGCGATGCCTTTGAAGCTGATGCAGTCAGAGAGCTTGAGATCGGAATCCACCATGAACTCGGACGTGTACTTATGATTCCAATACCAAGTGTCGTTCCGTTCCCGGATTGGTCCTTTATCAGTCGAAGGATCATATGGGGTTAGAAACTTAAGGTGGCTCACATCTTTGTCTGATATCAATATCCGGTAGGCAGCGTTCTGGTATGGCATCGCCTCAACCCAGTAGAAGCGCTTCCCTTTGATTAGTTCCTTCCACGGAAACGTGAATTGCACGGTGCCGTAGATCGATCCGTAGCTCCAGGTATTTGCTGACAACCAGACAACCGTGTGCCGGGTCTGGTTCATTTGGCTCTCATCGTAAACGATCCCCGCGCGAATCTTCTTATCTTCGAGAATGCGTCGCGCAGCGGCGGGGTGAACCACATGTTTAACATCCTCCAGCTCAGAGACGTCGTCTCCCCGATTGCCAGCTTTTGGAATCGTGATCTTGTAGTCGTCCCACACCGCCATAGCTACGCCCCATCATCCGCCTTCTTCAGTTCGACATAGCATCAATGTGCAAGCCGACCTATTCCAGTCTCCCGATCAGTTGAGCTCGGACGATGCGCGATAGGGCTTTCGTGAATTGCGAACGGCCGAAGAGAGGCGCTGTGCCGCTGCCAGTCTGAGCGAACCAACGCCAGCTTTTGGCACGCACGTCGCGTTTCAATATCAACTGCAATGACGTCGGAAGCGATCGCTGAAGTCACCCCGCGCTCAACGGCAGCTAACTGAGCCTCGATGCTGGAAACCAGACTGTCTGGATACGGCCCCGATCTTGCCCAAACGAATCCTTTGCAAGTTCGAGGACATAGGATTCCCCTAGGTTCCAAGTGGGGCGGGAAGCGAACTGGCAGATTCTGGGCGGCTACGCCGGGAAGGTTCAGCGGCGAGGCCTCGCGGAATTCGTCACGCCGATCGCCGTCTGCGTCTCCGAGGATCGAGCGCTTGATCGCGAGAAAGAGCGGAGCGGCACGAACCCGGATCCGCTACACAGGATCCGATGGGGGGCGTTAATGCGGCTATATCGATTCTTGAGTGCTGAGTACGGGTTCAGGTCTCTGCAGGAGAAGCGCCTCCGGATCGGGCGCATCGAGGAACTCAACGACGATTTCGAGTTCCTCGGGCTCGCGCTGGCGGAGAAGACGGACCGGATCGCGCTGCGGGAGGTGCGCCGTCACCTCCACGTCAAGAGCGGCGTGCTCTGCATGAGCGAAGCCTGGGACAGCCCGCTCATGTGGGCGCATTACGCCGAGAGCCACAAGGGTATGGTGCTTGGCTTCGACGTGCCTGAGCGGGCCTTCTACAAGGTCGACTACACAGGCAAGCGACCGAGCCTGGCTGACATGGGGTTATCGGCGCTGGACGATATCACCCCCGAGGACATCAAGCGGCTGACCCGGACGAAGGCCGATGGGTGGAGCTATGAGCGGGAGTATCGAGCGTATCTCGCACTGAAGGATGGCGTCGAGATCAACGGCGCGGTCCACTACTTTCTGCCGTTCTCGACCAACCTCCGCCTTCGGGAGGTCATCGTAGGCTCGCGCTACAAGGGGAAACGTCAAGAAGTGATCGATGCCGTCCACGACACAACCGTCGAAGTCTACATGGCCCGTGGTTCTTTCGAGGAATTCCGCATGGTTCGGCAGCGGCAGGACAGGATGTGGCCGTAGGCTCAATCGAGATTGATGTCGCCATCGCTAAGCAGATCGACGTCCGGATCATCACCATCGTCTTCGAGGTCTAGCCCGAAGTCGTCGTCCTCCAGGTCTTCCTTGTCCTCGCCCACATCGCCCCCGAGGGCGATGATAGTGTTGTTGAGGCGCCTGAGCAGGTCGTCGTAGGTGATGATGTCGATCATGTTCGCGTACTTGCGCTTGATGATCTCGAAGTCGAGCAGCTGGCTGTCCGTCATGTCGGCGCCGCCGATCTGGTCTCGGCCGACGATGATAATCGCCTTGGGGCTCGAGATGCGGATCGACATCCCTTTCGGCAACTGATCTGCATATCTCGCAGTAAGTGCCCTCTCCCCCTTCACACCCCACTTCGACAGGTGGAACAGGTATTTCTCGGCCTGCATGATGCTGCCGCTGAGCTCGGACGTAGGAATGCTGTTACCGCGATATTCGGACCTGCGCAGAATTTTGTCGTCAAACGGTTTCTTGACCTCGATGACATCCAGATTGCCATTGGAGTCGACCAAGGCGATGTCGATGAATCGGGAGGTCGTCTTCGTTCGATCGCTGTAATAGTCACTGATCGTAACGTTTTCGAGTACCTTAATGTACTTCGGGAACAGGAGGAGCAGGAACGACATCATCACGGACTGCCATTGGCCCTCTGACATGTCGGCCTTCGAACGGAGGGCCTCTTTGATATGGTCCCGAATGAGGATGTACTTCTCGATTTCCAGTTTCTTGAGGAAACCGAGATCGATCTTAGTTGATCGGCCTTTCTCCCTCTTGTCGAGGTAGTCCTCATAGCGACCACGTGCGTCCTTCATGCCGTCGAGATGGGCTGATAGGACGGTGTGCACCCGCGCTGCGGCATAGCGGGTCACTTCGTAGGTGTTGGGGAACTGCTCAAGCAGATTCTCGTAGACTGCCATCGGGATGGCGCCTTTGGCCGGCCCCCCAATGACGATGGGGTCGTCGTTTTCCAGGAGCGCTGACAGCCGGCGGAAGATCGAGATATTCCTCTCGGCCGCGAAGAGCGGTCGCCGGAAGTCCGTGCTCGACGGCATCAGGACATCATTGTCGATGCCCAGATACTGACTATGGATTCGGATATAATCGCCCTCGCGCGTGCCAAACCTGAAGACATACCAGTCCTCATCGCCCATGGGTTCAGAGGCAGTCGGCGGGTTCCTGAGGTCTTCGATGTCAAAGAAGAACACAGACGAAATCGTGACCGAACGCTTCTCTTCGAGGTCATTCCAGACCCAGTGATTTCCAGGTCGGTCAGCTCGATATTCAAAGTCGAGAGTTGTCTCAGTTAGCCTGAACTTGATCATGTTTCCCCCAACGGCGGGGCTAACTAATCCCCGTTCTGGCCAACTGCCAAGGGTTTACGCCTCCTGCAAGATCAACGGGCAAAAGTCATCGCCGTTCAGCTTGTACGGCACCACCTCAGACGCAACGTCGCGCTTGACGCAACGGAGTACGTCGGCTTCAGAAGAGACGGTTCTTCGGCGAGCAATCGTAGCCCACCGCTGAGCGTTTCCCAAAACCGGAGGGTCCGGACACGGCCCCATCTCGGTCATTTGCTAACTTATGCCGGATTGAGAACTCATCCCGCATTGGCCCCGCTCACACGAACATCATGACCACCAGGCAGCCTACGGTCACGAGCACCCGGCCGAAAGGGGGCTATCGGCCCTATGTAACTCGGTAGTCGAGGCACACGCGGCTTATCGGCGTTGTTTCCGCCATTCCCAGGGCGGCTGGAAAGAACCGGACCAGATACCGACGCGTTCGACTTGGGCGGTAAGTTGATGGGGCGCGTAGATCCCTTTGCTGTAGCGCGGCCAATCAAGCGCATGGCCGTGGCGAACCAGCCATGCGGCAATATCCTTGCCATCGGCGCGCCGGCAGTTGCCGACAATCCGACCGTAGCGATCCAGCGCGACGAACGAACAGCGGGATGGAGACGACTGTTGGAGATAGTCGGCTAGGGCCGCCGCAGAACTTGCGCCACAGCGGTAGGTTGCTCCTATTTCATCAGTGCATGTCTGGGCCGTTTCAGGCGCATCGATGCCATTGAGACGAATACGTTGACCGTGGATCTCGATGGTGTCGCCATCGATGACGGAGGCGCGGCCGACGAGCGGTTGGACGGGTGCCTTCGGTCTGGATGTCGACCCGTGGCCAAAGCCAGAATATCCGGCAGCCGCCGCTCCTAGAAGCAACAGTCCCACCATGATCGTCAGCCAGGCAGGAGTTAGGCGGCGCCGGGAACGTGCTGACCCAGTGACCAGTCGCAGGGATGATTGTTTCATGTTGAGTGCCTGCTTACGGACCACCAACTGCAGATCGTCGTCATGGGAGTGACTTGCAGTGCCGGTCTCAATTCCGGGGCTGAGCAGCGAAGGGGCCGTTCAGCGGGATCTTTGGAGGGTAACGCGCTTCCACCAACTGCAGCCTTGCGCGGTGGTGGCGCGTTCAAACCCGCGACCGCCTATCGCACGGAGACAATACCGAACCCCGCCGGCCCAAACTTCGGCAGCAGCTTTTCCCTGCAGTAGTCCTTGCCGCTCCCGGCGATGATGCCGACCGCAATTGCCAGGTAGGGTTCAATCTCCGCGGTGAAGCGGGCCTGATCGACACCATTTTCCTCAAGGTAGTCGACCAGCTTTGGTGCATCGAAATCGAATTGGCAGTGCTCTCCACCCTTGATCGCTAGCGCCGCGTTGAGCAGGGCTTCGTTGTCCAGGGCAGGCGAAGTCGGAGCGGGGTCGTTTGTTGCTTTGCGCAGGGCGTCACCGATCTCTTCGATTGACTTCTGCCCACACAACTCAAGCCCGGCATCGATCACCGCACTAACCAGTTCGACATGCTTGCCACGCTCGAGTTCTTCGACCGGTACGACCGTATCATTGTCCAAAATGATGCCATCCCCGTCGCCATAACGGACAAACTGCCTGGCCTTGCCATTGGCGGCGATGAAGCGGCCATCCATGGTGAACAAGACGGCATTGTTGCCGTCGGCGAAGCACACGACCTGTAGCGAGCTGCTGGCCACCGTCCAGGCCCCTTCTGGAACATCCTGTTTGACCAGGACTTTGGTCCGCGGCTCGAGGTAGGTGACGCGTTTGCCGGTGGCCCGATTGATATGGGTAAGTGCGACCACTTTGAGCGTGGGCGCGACCTGCGGTTCAGCAGTGCCTGCGGCCTGCGATGAGGATCCTGCATCGGCGGTTTGTGCTGCTGTTGAAGTGTCGGGCGCTGCTGCGACAGGTGCCGCCTGCGACGCAGATGGCTGGGACCGGGCAGTGTCTCGCGGCTCTGGCGCCCATCCGAGCGCAATCCCGATCAGGAAGGGTCCAAATATCAGCGTCGGCAGCCCAAGCAAAAGGGCCTGGAGCCGCGTGCGGAACGGTGGCACCGGCCTGAACAGGCTGGCGATAACCAGCATGAATGCGAACAGCCATCCAATAGCCAGGAAGGCCGCCAGCTCGTTTTCTACCCCCATGATTCGGTCTCCAATGTCGTCGACGTCCGCTAATCGGACCAAGAACAGTTGTCGGCCGAACATTGGCGTACTGTAGATACGAATTACAAGTCATTTCCGTATGATAGGTCAGTTCTTCGCTATTGTTCCCGGCTTCATGATACGGCTCATGGAGCTCAAACAGGCACTTGGACGACGGATAAAGACGCTGCGCGAGCTGCGTGGGCTGACCCAGAATGACCTTGCGGCAGAGCTCGACCGCAGTCTGGACGCGGTCTCCATGATTGAGCGGGGAAAGAACTGGCCGTCGGTTCCGACTATCGAGCGCCTCGCTGCAGCTCTAAAAGTCTCGACGACCGAGCTGTTTGATGATCTCGGCACTGCCGGACCAGCTAACGGCCAGGACCTCGTTGTGGTGGCGCGTGAGCTTCTGACCAAACTGGGACAGGCGGAGCTCGAGGTGGCCGTGGCAACGCTTGAGGCGCTGGCACGCAAGTCGTCATCAAGCGAAGTGCGACCGGCCAGGACGCCTGCCTAGAGGAGGCGGCTCGGCTGGCGGCAAATACGGTGCGACTACCTGCGATTGGTCACGCTGCGGCGTTCACGCACCAGGCGGCCACTTTGGTCGAACTTCGGAACGCGTTGGCCGAGTGATTGCATGTAGCGTAGAAACTGCTCGACGCTGTCGACCTGGTCGTCATGTCTTGAGCTGGGGAAGGCCAGAAGCTCCTTGAGAAAGGTATCACGCCACCAGGCATCCGCTGGAATCAGCATGCGGCCTTGTTCGATCATTGACGATACGCCCGCGACCCGGCTGGGCTTGTCACCGCGCGGTGTCGATTTAGGGTAGTGCGCTTCGCCATGTTGCAGACGTAGGTCTTTGATGAGCGAGAAGCCGACGCCGGCCCGTTCGATCAGGATGATGCCTGGTCGATGCTTGCGGGCGAGGCGGATCGCTTCTGTGCGCAGATCGGGATAGTCGAGCTTCTTCCGGCACAGGTCGAGCAGATAGTACTTTTGGCCCAACACGCCCCACGTGCTGCAGACTGAGAAATCGTTGTGCTCTTCCCCGTTAGATGCCGTGTCCCAGCTCTGAATGATCGCATCGAACTCTTCTGGTGGCGCAGCATAACTCTTGATCCATTCACGGCGGATCAGGTTGCCGGCAAGTGGCATCGGCTCTTGCTGGTATTGTGCGGCAAAACGCAGTTCTCCGACATCGCGCTTGAGGCATTTGAGCTGATGCAAGTCTTCGCGAATGGCCTGGATCGGTTCGTCGGCCTTGCGATGATAGACGCGCCGCTCGGCGCCATTGCCGATCCGGTAGTGGATGTTTTCTGTTGCGATCGCCGGGATTTTCAGGACAGTCCAGCCATGGTCATCGCGCTCCGTCAAATGCCCAACCAGGTCATCCTCATGCAGCCGCTGCATGACAATGACGATGGCGCCCTCCTTCTTGTTGTCGAGGCGCGACAACAGCGAATTGCGGAACCAGTCATTCACTGACGTTCGCTCTGCATCCGACATCGACGCATCGGCCTTGATGGGGTCATCGACGATGATGATATCGCCGCCACGCCCGGTCAGGGTGCCGCCGACGGAGGTGGCATATCGAAAGCCACCGGAAGTCATTGCCTGCTCGGTCTCGGTGTTTTTCCTGCTGCTCAATCGGGCATCAGGGAACAGTTGCCGATACATTGGCAGTTCGACAATGCGTCGGAACTCGCCTGACAGGTTCTTGGCCAGATCCTGAGAATAGCTGACGGCAATCACCTTGCGGCGAGGGTCTCTGCCAAGCACCCAGGCGGGGTAAGCGACCGTTGCCGTGAAGGATTTGAGATGGCGGGGTGGCAAGGTGATGATCAGGCGCTTGATTGCACCTCGCTCGACCTCTTCCAGATGCCAGGTGATGGCATCGATATGCCAGTTGGGCGCGAAGCCTTCACCTCCGAGTTCCATGAAGGATGCCTCGACGAACGCACTCAGCGACCGTCGCCGAAGTTCTCTCAACAAGGCGCGTGGGCGTGGCACATCAGGAACGCAAGACTTGGCGAGTGCCATCGGTCACCTCCCATGGCTCCTTGCGCCGATCTGTCGGTCGAACGCTTCATCGCCCAGGAGGCGACGCAGTTGTGCTTCGTCTGCGGCTGACAGGGGCTGTTCATTGGCTGGCTGGTTGGCTTCAACTTCATCACCAACCAGCATGGTGATGGTCTTCAGCGCACTCAGATCGCCCTTGAGAGCCTTCATTGCCAGCGATTTGACCGCAGCCTCCTTCTTGCTGATCCTGCGCGTTCCACTGCCTTCTCTGATCTCGACGAGTTGCTTGAGTTCCTGGCGCAAAAGCGCGCTGAACGACAAGCTTCCCTTTGGCCGGCCTTTGGGATTGCCGCTTTGCCCCGGCTTGAACTGTGACTTCCGAGGTGGCTTGCCATAGCCAACTTCGTAGTCGGACGACTTAGCTCCCTCTGCTTGATCACCGTTCGGCCGGGTCGCCTGCCGGTGCCGAATAGGCTGAATTTGAGCGCCGCGATCATCGCCGACCACGGATACTCCGCGCCGTGGATGGATTGGCGTTGACGGTTCCGAAGGAGGCTCCGACGGAGCTGCAGTCGCTGGCCCTTTCCGCAACCACGGTGGCACGCGCCTCGGTCTGCTAGGGTGAGGGGGATTGGGAACAGCCTCACCGCGCACTTTCCGGACGATCCTGGTCATGCGCGGCCTCCCTCGCTACCTACTACTTTTGCCGATTGTGCAATGACCCAACTCGGTGGACGCCGGCGACGACGTGGCGCATCGGGCAAGGCGCCCATTGGAGATGCAGGCGCTGTTAGCGAAACGACGGGCGAACGGCCCGCCTGCGGTATCGGGTCGGACAGTGGCATTTCTTCGCAGGAGGCCTCTCCCGCCTCACGCTGATCGCGCAGCGCTGCAAGGTCGAGGCCCGTTTGGGCATGGATGGCCTTGATGCCGAAGCGCTCTTCGAAGCGCCGCAAGGCGACGTCGACATAAAGCGGGTCCAGCTCCGCGCAATAGGCAACCCGCCCGGACTTTTGAGCTGCGATGAGCGTTGTCCCAGACCCACAAAATCCATCGACGACAATGTAGTCGCGTCGGCTGGCGTCCTTGATGATGTCGACGATCAGCTCGACCGGCTTGACGGTCGGGTGATCGGCCAGACTCTTGTCGCGGTTGCGACCAAAACTGCTAAACCCGGGTACATCCCAGACATTGGTTCGATTGCGACCGTGGCGTCCCAGTTCGATGTTGTTGATGTGGGCAGCGCCTGGCTTCTTGAAGATGGCACAAAGCTCATGGGCGGAGCGGTAGAACGAGCCCATTCCGCCCTTCATCTTATTCCAGACGGCCACGTTAAAGAGGTCATAACCCTGACTGCGGCCGGCCGAAAGCAGAGTCTCGATGTGCTTCCAGTCCATGAAGGAATAGATCAGACCGCCGGCAACGAGATGCTCCGACATGGCCGATAAGCTTGTTGCCAGAAACTGCTCGAACTGGTCGGCGCTCATCTCGCCAGAGGCCTCGGCAAATTCCCGGTATCGGGTCGCGCCAAGTCCCATGATGCTGTCGATGGCGACATTGTAGGGTGGATCGGTCACCACCAGTCTCGCCTGGCGGCCCTGCATCAAACGCTGCCAGGTCTGAGGGTCCTTGGTGTCCCCGCAGATCAGGCGATGGGGACCAATCTGCCAGATGTCGCCTATGCGTGTGATCGCGAACGCAGCAGGCACGATCTCGCTCTCGTCAGCCGGATCGGTACGATCAGAAGGGTCAAGCACCAGGTCGAGTTCGCCGGTGGAAAAGCCGGTGAGTTCCAGCTCATAATCACTGTCGAGGATCAGGATTTCCTCGAATTCCAGCCTGAGTGCATCGGTATCCCAGGCAACGCCTTCGGCCAGCTTGTTGTCGGCGATGCGGTATGCCTTCACCTGCGCTGGGGTCAGGTGATCGACCCTGATGACGGGCAGCTCGGAAAAGCCAAGGCGTCGCGCCGCTTCAAGCCGCACCTGGCCTGTCAGCACGGTCAGGTCGGCCTCGACGACAATGGCGCCGACAAAGCCGAACTCGCCGATGGACGCAACCACCCTCTCAATGTGCCGCTCGCTGACCTTCCGCAACGCGCGCTTGGGCACACGCAAACGGTCGATCGGCATCAGTTCGAGTTCGGGATGATTTGCGCGTAGTTTGCTCATGGCAATAACCTCCTCGCACCGCCAACAGGATGTCGCGGCATCAGATCAAGCTGGAATGTTCGCTTTGCTTGGCCATCGAACGACGGCGGCACGGCCTCCCATGGGGAAGCATGGTCAGCTTGAGTGATTCGCCAAGGGCAGGTCTAGTAGGGCCGGAAGTATTTTTTAAAGGCGTCGAAGCTGACAAAGAATTGGTGATGGGGTCGATTAATTTTTGGAATATAGAACAAATAGTGAAGGCTATTTTCAATCAATAATAATTCTGTCCATTGCGCGTATGCATCGAAAGAGTGTAAGATCAATCTCCGCAATTACGATCAGCCGTGGTGTTGTGAATTGCATTTGATGCGACCAACTCATCTGATGCGGTGTGCAGGTCAGCTTTGCCCTGACCAATGTGAAAGCTGCCGGGTCGGTAAGCACCCCAACTCGGTCATTGAGGCAATTTCCCTTTCGTCTGAAAAGCAGACGCGCCGTTAGGGCCGTGGCACCGCGGACACCCGACAGCTGCGCTAGTAGGTGGTCTGTTGACGGCCGACCGACCAATTTCGACCACGCCCTAGCCCGTGCTCGAAACCGATCCGCCTCGGCCACCATCCTGCGAAGGTTGTCGTTGAGGTGCCTCTGCGCGGTGCGTTCGTCGAGCCCTCACAGCCGAGCCAATGCGGTCACCGACGCGGACAACGCCTTGGTGGGGCAATTTTCATCCAACGCAGAAGCGAATGGAGCGTCGGTTTCGGTCAGCACACGATTGCGTGGCATCGCGCCGATCAAGGCCGATGCGCGACGGCTTCTCAGCTTCGGACGACCTACGGAAAGACGCGCTTACACGCGAACTGCCGATGGTGATGGCGCAAACCGACCTGGGCTGCCCGGTGGGTGGTTGGCTTTGTGGGTGGACCAAGTCGCGTATCGATTAGACAGCGGCCTCGTCCTGTTCGGCATGCTGCGGCCGTGGACGGAGGTGTTTCATTTCGCGGCGGCGAAGGACGCGTCATTCACGTGATTTTCGGCGGACTGCTGGTCTTGATCCTGTCTGTCGGAATGAACCTGGCGCGATCGGCAGTTTTCTGAGCTGTATTTTTCAACCGATTGCGGCTGCAGATCCGCGTTTTGAGGAGCGACCCACGCACGGGTCGCATGCAGAAAACCTATACTTATCAGATAGAACTTCAACATTGTGGGCATCCCCTCCGCCTGCCTAAGCTGACCGCCGTCGGCATCAGCCATCGCTGTTCGCCGATTTCCAAGGGAGGACTTAATAGTGATACGGCATACAATTCTTGCTGCTCTTGCTTCGGCCATCGCTTTCCCGACAACGGGGATCGCGGCTGACAGTTCGAACCCAATCAAAATCCCGACCCACAACTGGTCGAGCCAGATCGTCATGAGTCACGTGGTTGGCAACATCTTTGAAAAGCTCGGCAACAAGGTCGAGTACGTCGAGACCGATGCAAACGCCACCTATGACATGATCCGCAAGGGCGAGGTGACGCTTGAAGTGGAGGTTTGGGAGGGCGTTTTTGGCAAGCTTTTCGACAAAGCAAAGAGCGAGGGCGGGCTGGTCGACGCTGGCTCTCACACCGCCACGACACGCGAAGAGTGGTGGTATCCCGACTTTGTCGAAGCCGCGTGTCCTGGCTTGCCGGACTGGAAGGCTCTCAACGAATGCGCGAAGCTCTTCGCGACCACGGACACGAAGGGCGAAGGCATGTTCCTCGCTGGGCCGAAAGACTGGCCGCAGCACCACGAGGAGCGCATTGATGCGCTCGATCTGAATTTCAAGATGGTGCACGCAGCTTCAGCCGAGGCATTGTGGAACGCGATCACCGATGCCGAGAAGGCTGGAAAGCCGATCGTCTTGCAGAACTGGACACCTAACTTTGTCGAGGCGATCCACTCAGGCAAATTCGTCGAATTTCCACCCTATCAGCCCGGCTGCAATGACGACCCGTCGATCGGGATAAATCCGGCCAAAGCCTATGATTGCGGCGCCCCGTCGTCAGGCTATCTCAAGAAGGCGGGTTGGAGTGGCATGGAGGGCGAATGGCCGAAAGCCTATGCGAGTTTCCAGAAAGTCTCCTTCACCAACGCGCAGATCGCCGAAATGGCGAAACTGGTGGATGTCGACAAGATGACTGCCACAGAAGCCGCCGCCAGCTGGCTTGCCAAGAACGAGGCGGTCTGGAAGCCTTGGATCGAATGATCCGGCGACACTGGCTGCCTGAGCGGAGCTAGGAAGCGGCGGTGATTCCTGCCCGGACAAAGTGCAGAATCCTGAATGTCTGTCGGCTGCCGTAAATCTCTCTGCTTGCCCCCTCGTCCCCCGCATCGCGCGATGTCTGTCCGGACAAACATCCAGCGATGCGGGTCATCGCTCAAACTGTCGGACAGAACCTGAAAAGCTAAGAACCGCGCATTCGCCGGATCTCAAAAACATCATCGACGCCCAATCCCACGGCGTCGTCAGCTCAACAACAGCGCTTCGGCATGGGCGGGAGGGAGACATCTAAGGATGTTCACATTGTATGGATACGACGGGAGCGGTTCGGTGGCGGTGGAAGCACTGCTTTCCGAATTGGGTCTGCCATTTCGTTTGAAAATCGTCGGCCAAGACGCACACGGGGAGTTTTCCTCAGATTTCAAAGCCATTTCCCCTCGGTCACAGGTGCCTGTCCTGGAACTGCCCGATGGGTCTGTGATGACCGAGTCTGGTGCAATGATGATCTACTTGGCTGACCTGATGCCAGAAGCTGGTCTCGCGCCGCGCCCGTCAGACTCTCGCCGCTCGCATTATCTGCGTGCGATCTTTTTTCTCGCCGCTAGCACATATCCAGCCTATCTGCGGTTTTTCTACCCTAATCGTTATTCGGTCAATCCCAATGGAGCTGCGGGTGTTAAGGCGGCGGCAGAGAAAGACATTTGGCGCGACCTCTCTATTCTTGGAAAGTTGTTAGGCAAAAGCGAGTGGATCGGGAAGACATTCAGCGCCGCCGACATCTATGCAGCAATGCTCGTCAGCTGGTGTGGTGATCTTGCGCTTTTAGGAGAGACTGAGCCCTCACTATACGCCCATTTCGGGCGCGTAAAGCAGCGGCGAAACGCGGGCAAAGTCTTCGCGCGGAATGGGCTTTGATAGCAATCTCAGGAAGCGAATAGGTCCAAAAATTCGTGCGTTAGGCCAAGATTACGAGCGCGAAATGACCAGCTGTTTTGTATTACTGGTTTCCGGGTTCTCCCACCTCAGTTTTGCTTCCTGAGGGCCGCATTGTGCGTCGAACGAACCGTCTTAGAAGACACCAGTTTGACGAGTGCGCCGCACAATCCCCTTCACGCCAGCTCAGCGCGAGCAGGGTCGGGCATCCAGCGGCTGCGAAACAGTGGGCGCATTCTGTGGTGTAGGGCTGGCATGAGGTCGCAGATGGCGGTCCAGAATGTTTTGACGGTTCGCTCGGTTTTCAGTGGGCAAAGGGCTGGAGAAAGGTGTTCTCGATCGCTTGAAGTCGTGGGCAGTTAGCGCACGGTGGCGCTGGCGGTTTCGATCGCTGCCAAGTTGCCGAGCGAGTACTCGCCCAGATTGGAAACAGGACGAGGCCAGGCTCTTCATTGCCGGAAGCAACGGACCGTAGGCGAAACAGGCGATTGCAGGAATCCAATAGCAGGTTCGAGCGACCAACAGTCAGGCGCTCAGGACTGGGTGCTAGCGGAAAGTCACCTCACCGGTTCCCGTTGGAGAGCCTGAAGGCTTCAGGCCGTCGCCGCAGGGCCATCATTGCCCAGGCGCCGATCAGCGGGCCAGGAACCAGAGATAGGAATACCCAGCGCCAAGAGCCCAACACGTCAGCCAGAATCGGCATCAACCAGATGGCGATGACGGTCAGGCCGAAGCCCAAGCCCATCTGGACCGAGAGCGCCGTACCGACGAAGGACGGATTGGCGAGCTCTGTGATGGCGGCGGAAAACTGAGCAGAATCGGCGACGATGGTGAGCCCCCAGATCAGGACGATGGTGACGAGCAGCCATGTCGGCCCGTCGAAGAAAAGGCAGGCGAGAAGCGCGCAGCTACCGGAGATGAGCATGAGGACGGTCGTCGTCAGCGTACGGCCGACGCGGTCGGCGAACTGGCCGGCGAGGATGCAGCCGGGTATGCCCGCCGCCACGACCAAGAAGGTCAGGACCGAGGGATTGATGCTGCCGCCAGAGACGCTGAAGCTCGCGCGCAGGAAGGTGAGGAGCCAGGCCCACATGGCATAGAGCTCCCACATGTGGCCAAAATAGCCAATATTGGCGAGCAGCAGGTTGCGGTCGCGGAAAACGGCGCCGATCTGGCGTGGATTGAATACCGCCTTGCTGAATGGGTAGGGCCCTTCACGCACCATCGCGAGGAAGACCAATGCGGCAGCGAAAGCCATTAGGCTGGTCGCGCCCACTACGGCCTGCCAGGGAAACGTCTGGCCGATGGCCCGGAAGAGATGCGGCAGCGCCGAGCCGAGCGACAGCGCGCCGATGACCGTGCCAAGCGCCAGCCCGCGATTGCGAATGAACCAGGTGGCAACCAATTTCATCGCCGGCGGATAGACCGCCGCGAGCGCCACGCCGGTCAAAAGCCGGAAGACGATTGCGCCTCCCGCGCCGGGTTCCAAAAGCAGGCCGGCATTGGCGAGGCCGGCGAACGCCGCCGAGGCGGCCATCAGTCGGTTGAGCCGGACGATGTCGGGCAGGTTGACCAAGCTTGCCAGCAATGCGCCAGCGACGAAGCCGAGCTGCACTGCATTGGTGAGCCAGGCAACGGAGGTGCTGGAAAGATGCCAAGCGACGGTAAGTTCAGGCGTTACGGCGGTCGCTGAAAACCAGGTCGTCAGCGACAGCACGACTGCCACCGCGATGATCGACAAAGCCTGCCAGCGTCCAACCACATCGACGGCAAGCGGGGCTCGGTCGGTCATCGCGGCATGCGGCATGGTCAGGCCTTCTTGAGCGGAACGGTATAGACTGTCGCGGTGCCCGCGAGGCAGACCTCGCCCGCTTCGTTACGGACGCTGGTATTGAGCTTGCAGATCGGCTTGTCGTCGCGCACTTCGGTGACTTCCACGCGGCCGGTGATTACCTCTCCAACGCCGACCGCCTTGACAAATTTCCATTCGATGCCGAGGAAGACCGTCCCGGGGCCCGGAATGTCCTCGGCGACCAGCGCATTGAGGATACCCGAAGTCACACCGCCCTGGACGATCAGCTTGCCCATCACCGAGGCTTCGGCGAGCTCGCGATCGTAATGCAGCGGGTTGCGGTCGCCGGTCATTTCGGTGAAGGCGATGATGTCCTCCATTTTTGTACGGCGCGAGCGCTCCGCGAAGGAGCCGACGGCGGGTTTGCCCTTGATGGTCAAAGCCCATCCATCCGGTTTTGCGTCACTCATGGCAGTCTCCTCATGTCAGTTCAGGTCAGTTCGAAAGCGGGCAAGGTGCGGCCCGCGACGCGGGTCGGCCTGACTTTGACGGGGGCATCGAGAGCATAGTCGCGCGCCTCAGGCTTCAGGATCAGGCTAAGCATGGTCGGACCCTCTGCAAGTGCCACGACACCGACCGTGTAGGGTGCGATGGACTGCCAAGCGGGATGGCCGGGGCGGTGGACGGTCGACCAGCTTCTGAGCATGCCGGTTCCCTTGGCGTCCTTCCACGCGAGCCGTGAACTCCAGCAATGCGGGCAGATCGGGCGTGGATAGAAAACCGCGCGACCACAATCCTCGCAATGCTGGATGATGAGCCGGCCCTGGTCGGCGGCGTTCCAGAAAGGGGCGGTCAGCGCTGTAATGGTGGGGCCGGGGGCCCTGATAAGGTCAAAATCCATCAGTCTGCTCCCAAGACAAGCGCGGTGCCTTCGCTAACCGTCGCGCCATTGCCGGTGATCAGCGCCAGGTCGGGATTGGCGATCTGCCGGCCGGCGGCAGTTCCGCGCAGCTGACGGACCGCCTCAACCACCTGTGTCATGCCTCCGGCGAGATCCGGCTGGCCGAAGCCGATCTGGCCGCCATGGGTATTGAGCGGGGTGTCACCCTCATGCGAAAGATTGCGGCCTTTCAGCCAGTGGCCGAATTCGCCAGGCCCGCAGAGGCCGGCATCCTCGATCGTCAACGCCACCATGATTGTGTAGCAGTCGTAGAGCGAGAGAAGGTTCATATCGCTAGCCGACGTGCCCGATTGTGCGAATGCGCGGGCCATAGCCTGCTTCAGCGGCCCCGTGGTGAGGTCCGGCGCCTGCGATGCTGCGCGATGGGTGATCTTTTCGCCAGCGCCGAGCAGGTGGACCATGTTCTGACTGCGCGCACGGGCGCGCTGGACCGAGGTGACGATGACGGCCTCGCCGCCGGCAACCGGCATGACGATCTCATAGAGGTGCAGCGGCGATGCGATGATCGGCGACGCCAGCACATCATTGATGCTGGCTGGCTTGCCGTAGAAGATCGCATCCGGATTGAACTGTGCGTTGTGGCGCGCCCAATGGGCGATGGTGGCGAAATCCTCGGGTCTGCTACCATAGCGCGCCATATGGGCCTGCATGAACAGCGCATAGGAAATATTCGCGCCCGAGGCCCCATAGGGTACGTCGAATTCCCGTATCGGATTGCGGTTTGGCGAGCGCGGCGGATTGTCGTCGCGGGCATTGCCGAGCACGCACAGCACGGTCTCGCACATCCCTGCTTCGATGGCCGCGGCCGCGCGCCAGACCATGCCGGCACCGGACGCGCCGCCGAGATCGACAACATTACCCATATTGGGTCTAAGGCCGAGATACTCCGCGATCGTCGCCGGCACATGCTGCGGTGTTTCCCCGACCTGGGGGCCGACAAGCAGGCCGTCGATTTCATGAGGTTCGATGCCGGCGTCTTCAACGGCCAGGGCCGAGACCTTGGCCAGGAGCTCGAGCGTGGTAACTCCCTCGGTACGGCGCTGCGGTTTTAGTTCGCCGATGCCGACGATTGCGCCTTTCGATCGGACCGATGTCATGCTGCGGCACTCCTTTCGAGCGCGCGAAACTCTTCGAGACTTTCGGGGTTGGCGAGCGATCCCATATTCTTGACCACGCCACCTGCGACAACGGTGCGGGCAGCACCCTCCACCCGCTTGCCATTGAGCGTATAGGGGATTGCGGTCACCGCATGGATTCGATGCGGCACATGGCGCGGCGACGCCGCCGAACGGATCGCAGCGCGGATGCGGCTAGCGAGGTCCGATGTCAGGGCCTGATCCTCACGCAACTTGAGGCAAAGCACTACCTCCTCGTCGCCATCGACAGGCGCGCCGAAAACGACGCAATCGTCAATCTCTTCAAATGCTTCGCAGACAGAATATATCTCGGCAGTGCCAATCCGCACGCCGCCAGGCTTCAGCGTGGTGTCCGACCTTCCATAGATGATCGCGGAGCCGTGGATCGTCATCTCTGCAATGTCGCCATGGGTCCAGATTTCGCGGCGCGCGGCGAAATAGGTGTCGTGATAGCGGCCGTCTCCACCCGGTCCCCAGAAGGTCACGGGCATGGACGGGAATGGCTCGGTGCAGACGAGATCGGCCTGCTTGCCGATGACAGGCGCGTTACGATCGTCCATCACGTTAACCGCCAGCCCGAGGCCGCGAACGGTCAACTGCGCACGGCGCACCGGATGGATAGGCGAGCCCAGCATGAAACAGCCGATGATCTCGGTGCCACCGGATATTGAGGCGAAGACCATATCCTTCTTGATATGGTCATAGACCCAGTCGAACTGGTGCGGTGAAACCGGTGCGCCGGCTGAGAGCAGCGACTTGAGAGCAGAGAGGTCGTAGCGGTCGCCGGGGAAGAAATGGTTGTCGGCCAGCGTCGCGAGATACTTCGGGCTGGTGCCAAAATGGGTGATACTGGCGCGCTCGGCCACCGCCCACATCGGTGAGAGGTCGAGGCCGTCGGACGTCTTGAGAATCGGTGCACCGTCATAGAGCACGATCGTGGCACCGGCTCCCAGGGACGAGATCAGCCAGTGATACATCATCCAGGCGGTGTTCGTGTACCAGCTAAGAACATCGCCGGGGCGCACGTCGCCATGCAGGACATGTTCCTTCATATGCTGCAGCAATACGCCGCCGACACCGTGCACGATGGCTTTAGGCGCGCCTGTCGTTCCCGACGTATAGAGCACATAGCAGGGGTGGCGGAACGGCACGCGAGTGAATTCTAGAGCGCCAGTGCTGCCGAAGGATGCAATGTGGTGGGATCGGATGCCGTCAGGCGGCGCGATGTCAGTGGCTTCGCCGCAGGAGATGTAATCGGTAAGACTTGGTATGGCCGCGCAGATTTCGGCGAGCCGCGCAGTAATGTCGTGGTCTTTGCCGCCATAGCGGTAGACGCCGGCGGCAAAGAGGACCTTAGGCTTGATCTGGCCGATGCGGTCGAGAATGGCGACCGTGCCAAAGTCGGGCGAGCAGGACGACCATGTTGCACCAAGCGCGGCGGTGGCGAGCAAGGCAACGAGACCGTCGAGGCGGTTGGGAAGGATTCCGGCAACGCAATCGTTTTCGGTCACTCCCAATTCTCTGAGGCCGCGCGAGACACGCGTCACGCGGTCCCGCAAGTCCTGCATCGTGAAGGTCTGGTAGTGGCCAGTCTCGTCAGCCTCGATAATCGCGAGCTGGTTGTCCTCGCCCTTGAGAAGGTTTTCTGCGAGGTTGATGCGGGCTGCGGGGAAGAAGCGCGCGCCGGTCATCGGATGGCCTTCGTCCTCTGTCAGCGACACTGCACCCGGATCGCCCTCCACGCCAGTGAAATCCCAGACTGCGCGCCAGAAGGCACCCTTTTCGGCGACCGACCAGCGATGCAGGGCATCGTAATCATGCGGATCGAAACCGTTCTCGATGGCAAAACGCGCGAGGTTGGAATGGGCGAACGCGTCGTCATCCGGCGTCCAGAGAATGTCG
This sequence comes from Aminobacter sp. Piv2-1, assembly GCF_037625995.1. Taxonomy (NCBI): domain Bacteria; kingdom Pseudomonadati; phylum Pseudomonadota; class Alphaproteobacteria; order Hyphomicrobiales; family Phyllobacteriaceae; genus Aminobacter; species Aminobacter sp. Piv2-1. Next base: position 26,061 of record NZ_JARKMU010000017.1, on the reverse strand, counting down.
TCCTGCATGAAGGCTCTCCCGTCGGCGGCACATAACGCTTGAAAAGTACCGACCGATCGGTACAATGCAAAAATAATCTGGGATGTCAATCGGAAATCATGCCTGTTCTTCGGTGGTATGGGTTAGGTTGCCCGGAACAGGTTGAGGTGAATCAAGATGCAGCAAGCGGGAGTTGAAGCGAGATCGGAACGGGCGGCCGAAGCCTCCGAGACGAAGCGTATGATCATGACGGTCGCGGCGAAGCTCTTCGCTGAGCGTGGCTATGACGGCGTCGGTATCAGCGAGGTGGGCGAGGCGACCGGCTTCGGCAAGGGGGCTCTCTATTACCACATCAAGTCCAAGGAGGACCTGCTCTTCGACATCATGACCATCTACATGATGGACTTGATTGCCGCGGCACGTGGCATTGCCGAGAGCGACCTACCTGCTGCGGCGCGCCTCAGTGCGCTGTCCAGCAACTTCATGTCGATCATGTTCGCCAGCCGGGCTGAGATGACGGTCTGCTTCCGCGAAGTTCATGCCCTGAGCGAGGCGCGGCAGAAGGGCGTATTGCGGTTGCATTCCGAATATCTGGAAATCTGGGATCGGATCTTCAGGGATGGTGCGGCGAGCGGCGAGTTCAGGCCGATGACGCGTCTTGAGATCAAGGCACTTCTCGGCATGTTTTTCTACTCGTTCCTATGGGTGAAGACCGAAGGTTCGATCCGCGTCGAGGCGATTGCCGGCATGTTCGCGGACCTGACCCGTCGGGCCGTACGGTCGGACCGCGCGTAAGGAGCATTCCATGAAGGATGCAGTGATCGTCGCGGCGCGGCGCACGCCGATCGGCAAGCTTAATGGTGCGATGTCGTCGTTGTCAGCGGCGCAGATGGGTGGTGCGGTGATCAGGGCCGTGCTCGAGGACGCGGGGATCGATCCGGCGTTGGTCGACGAAGTGATCATGGGCCAAGTTCTGACCGGCGGCGCGGGGCAGAACCCGGCTCGGCAGTCGGCAATCGGTGCGGGGCTTCCGGTCGAAGTGCCTGCCATGACAGTCAATAAGGTCTGCGGCGCAGGCCAGAAATCGATCCATCTCGCGGCGCAGGCGATCCGTCTCGGCGATGCCGGGATCGTCGTTGCCGGCGGTCAGGACAGCATGTCGCGTGCGCCGCATCTGCTCTACGGGGCACGCGGGGGCTTCAAGATGGGGGCGGAGACCGTTGTGGATTCCATGGTCGTCGATGGTCTCTGGGATGCGTTTCATAATGTTCATATGGGTTTCACCGCGGAGAATATCGTTCGCCGCTATGGCATTTCCCGCGACGAGCAGGACGTCTTCGCCGCAAATTCGCAGCGGAAGGCGGTCGTTGCGCAGCGGGCCGGCAAGTTCGGCACGGAAATCACGCCAGTAGCGGTCGTTTCGCGCCGGTCCGAGGCGATGGTCTGGACCGACGAGCATCCCAACCCCGATACAACGGTTGAAATGCTCGGCAAACTAAGGCCCGTCTTCTCCGCTGATGGCAGCATCACGGCGGGAAATTCGTCGGGTCTGAATGATGGCGCCGCCGCAGTTCTAGCCATGTCAGCGGACCGGGCGAGGTCGCTAGGGCTCGAGCCGATGGCGCGAATTGCATCCTATGCGTCCAGGGCCATTGCGCCGATGGATATGGGGCTTGCGCCAGTGCATGCCTCGCGCGCCGCACTGGAGAAGGCCGGCTGGGCAATCGACGAAGTTGACCTCATGGAGATCAACGAAGCATTTGCCGCGCAGGCGATCGCGGTTAACCGTGACATGGACTGGGATACCGACCGGATCAACGTCAATGGCGGGGCCATCGCCCTTGGCCATCCGCTTGCGGGTTCCGGCTGCCGCATCGTGGTGACCTTGATCCACGAGATGCTGCGGCGCAATGCTAAAAAGGGCCTTGCCTCGCTTTGCATCGGCGGTGGTCAGGCGGTAGCGATATGCCTCGAGCGCTGAATGCGTTTGGTCAGTGACAAGAACAGGCGTAAAGATCTAAGGTTGTTTAACTGAACGGTCGGTACAGATCGGTTCCAATCAAGTTGCTCAAGCTATCCTCCTGCTTGTCGGTCGAGGAATTGCGATCGCCTGGGCCGTCGTCGCGACCACGATGACGGGACCCGGTAGTCCCTTTCAGTCTGTCGACCCGTTTTCAGGTCAGGTGGCGGCACCGTCTGGACGCCAGCAAGAAAGGCCGGGGCTTGCTCGGCCGCGTGACGCTTTTCCGCCACCTCGCGCGTCGTCGGATCGAGATAGTCAAAGCTATGCTTGCTTGCCCTCAGTCTCGTTTGCCGTCCGTCCGCGCGCAACGCGCCAGATTTTCTCGCGCGTGGCCGGCATGTCTATGTGGCGGATGCCAAGAGCGTTAACGATCGCATTCATAAGCGTGGGGGGAGCCGCAATGCTTCCAGCCTCACCAGCACCCTTGGCGCCCAGCGGGTTGTGGGTACAGCGCGTCACCGTGTATCCGACCCGGAAGTTCGGCAGGTCGTCCGCCCGGGGCATACAGTAGTCCATGAAGGAGCCAGTCAGCAGTTGGCCGCTCTCGGAGTCATAGACGCCATTCTCCATGATCGCCTGGCCAATGCCCTGAGCAAGTCCGCCATGGATCTGCCCTTCGACGATCATCGGGTTGATGACCGTTCCAAAATCGTCGACCGCCACCCAATCGACGATTTCGAGAACGCCGGTGTCGGGGTCGATTTCGACCTCGCAGATATGCGTGCCCGCCGGATAGGTGAAGTTGGCGGGGTCGTAGAACGCCGTTTCGTCGAGACCCGGTTCCAGGTCGGCCGGATAATCCAGCGGCACATAGGCCCGCTTGGCCACTTCCTTGATCGACACCCGCTTGTTGCTGCCTTCGACCATGTAATAGCCGTGCTCGAAAACAACGTCGCCTTCTGGTGCCTCCAGCATATGGGCGGCGATTTTTCGCCCCTTCGCGATGACCTTTTCGCCCGCCCGTACGATCGCGGAGCCGCCAACAGCCAGGGAGCGAGAGCCGTAAGTGCCCATCCCCATCGGAACCTGGCTCGTGTCGCCGTGCACAACTTCCACGTCCTCAATCGGTATGCCGAGCATGTCCGCGACGATCTGCCCGAATGTCGTCTCGTGGCCCTGCCCATGTCCATGGGTGCCGGTCAACACAAAGGCCGTGCCGGTCGCGTTGAAACGAATTTGCGCCGACTCCCAGAGGCCGGCACCGGCGCCCATCTTGCCTATCAGTTGCGAGGGGGCCACACCGCAGGCCTCGATGTAGCAGGCGAGACCAATGCCCCGCAGCTTGCCCCGAGCAAGCGAATCCGCGCGGCGCGCGCCAAAACCGTCATAGTCGATCATGCGGAGCGCCTCATCCAGGGAGGCATCGTAATCACCGATGTCATAAGTCAGATGGACCGGTGTCTCGTATGGGAAATCGCCAGGCTTGATGAAATTGCGTCGTCGGATTTCGACGGCATCGATATTCATCTCCTGCGCCGCGACCTCGACGATGCGCTCTATCAGATAGGCTGCCTCAGGCCGCCCGGCACCACGATAGGCATCGACGGGGGAGGTATTGGTGAAAACTGCCCGTACATTGCAGTAAATCTTGGGAATCTTATAGCAGCCGGATAGGAGCGTTGCGTAGAAATAGGTTGGAATACTCGTGGCGTAGTTCGACAGATAGGCGCCCATGTTTGCGGTCGTATCGACTTTGAGCCCCAGAAACAGCCCCTCGGTGTTCAGCGCGATCTGAACCGTTGTCAGATGATCGCGGCCATGGGTGTCGGCGAGGAAGGACTCGGACCTGTCGGCCGTCCACCGGACTGGGCGCCCGACCTTTTTGGCCAGCCAGAGGCATGTCGTCTCCTCCGGATAGCAGTAGATCTTCATGCCGAAGCCGCCGCCCACGTCCGGCGCAATCACCCGAATCTTCGTCTCAGGGATACCGGTCACGGAATCGCTGAGCATCCAGCGCAGCATATGCGGGTTCTGGCTTGTGGACCACAGTGTGTAGCTGCCCATCGCAGAGTCATATTCGGCGATGGCCGCCCGGGGTTCCATAGGATTGGGTACCAGCCGGTTGTTCACCAAATCGAGAGAGGCGACGTGGTGCGCCTGAGCAAAGACCCTGTCGATGTCTGCCTCGTCGCCCAGAACCCAGTCGTAACAGAGATTGCGCGGGGCGAGGGCGTGGATTTGCTCTCCGTCGGTGGCTGTCGCGAGGTCGACCACCGGCGCGAGTTCATCGAAAACGATCTCGACCAGCTCCGCCGCGTCGCGTGCCTGCGCCAGCGTTTCCGCGACGACGACGGCGAGGTGGTCACCAACATAGCGGGCGCGGTCTGGGGTCAGCGCGTAGTGCGGCACCGCCTTGTGTGCCTCGCCGTTCCGGTCGATCACCTTCCATCCGCAGGGGATGGATTTCCAGCCGTCGCGCAGGATGTCCGCGCCGGTATAGACGCCGAGCACGCCGGGCGCTGCTAGTGCCGCGCTCGTGTCAATGGAGGCGATATCGCCATGGGCAATGGGTGAGCGCACGAAAACGGCGAATGTCTCGCCGTATCTTCGGATGTCGTCCACATATCTTCCCTTGCCGCTCAACAGTCGTTGGTCCTCGACCCGCTTGAGCGGTTTGCCCACCAGCAACTTGTTCATAGCTTAGATTTCCCTCCTGGGGCGGATCGCGCTCTTGCCTCAACGGGTCGACCGAACTCATCACCACGCCCGGCACGCAAATTCCGCATTGAAAGCCATGCTGACCGCGCAACGGCGGCATCAGATGCATCTCGCCGCCCTCCATCAAGCCTTTGAGCGTCGTGACGGTACTTCCCTCGGCCTCGATGGCCAGCGCAGGATTTGACGATATGCCGTTCATGATCGTCACTCGGGCGCCGCATTGGTTTATGTCGTATCCGGTTAGGCTCAGATTGTAGCGAATGCGATGCGCCGGAGCGTTTCGCCCCGTGTTGGTTGTCTACCTTCCATTGACGGTCATGGATAAGGATTGGCACGCTCTCGCTCCCAAGCTTCGCGACGCCAATGACTGAGCATCAGCCCCGCCAGCACCTATCGTAGCAAAACTAGACGGGGCGGTGGCCGTTAAGAAACTGCATTTTCTGACGTAGTTGTTCAGTTTTTCTACACAAAAGCCATCGATCCCGCACAACTGCGGGTCCTCGGCGTAGCTGAGTAGGCGGGACCGCAAGTTTTCCGGTTACCCCAGCCCGCGAGGGATCCTTTTTTCGGGATCGTAGAATGGAAGTGCAACAATGCTGCACGGATGATCGGTTCCGTCCGTGTGAATGCTCATATCATGCCCGAGCCAGGCATTCGCCTCGTCGAAGCGAACATAGCCGATTCCGACGTTGAGGAAGGGCGACCAAGCGCCGGCGGTTATCCGCCCCGCGGGCTTGCCAGCATAGGAGACGACGTCGCCCATCGATGGCTTTGCCGCCGCGCATTTCACGCCGAACAGCCGGGTGAGTCTGCTAGCGGCAAGCAAGGCGTCCCGGCCAACGAAATTGGGCTGGTCCAGGTCGAGAAAGGCGCTGAGGCCGGCCTCGAAGGGTGTCATCGTCCAGTCGAAGTCAGTGAGGTTGTCCAATATCCCGGCTTCAATCCTGCGGATTTCCATCGATCGGATCGTGCTGTATTGCAGTCCATAGGGCCGGCCCGCCTCGAGAAGATCGTTCCAAAGCCGTGGGCAATCGGTCGCGTTGCCCTGCGTATAGACCTCATAGCCGATCTCACCGGTCCACCCCGTGCGCGACACATAGAGATTCTGGCCACCTATGTCGAAGAAACCGGAATGGAAGTATTTGAAGTCGTCGCCGATCGCACCGGAGGTCGCCGCCCGCATCACATCGCGCGATGTCGGTCCCTGTATCTGGAGTACCCGCGAAGCCGGATCGCTGATCGCTACGTCGAAATCGCCGCTATATGCAATCAACCAGGGCACCAAAGCGCCATCGGGTTGGACAACCCAATACCTGTCTTCGGATAGGCGAAAAAGTACGCCGTCCATATAGATGCCGCCCTGCGGGGTGCAGGCAATGACGTAGCGGCCGCGACCCTCCTTCACGTCGGCGACATGGCGGGCGAAGATCCGCTCCAGGAATCTCACCACATCCTTCCCGCGGATTTCGATGGGTCGTTCAGGAACGTCATAGAGGGCGCACTTCTGGCGCAGGAGCCAGTACTTTTCAGCCTCGTCATCGCCCACATCGATCGGGTAGCACCGTCCGGCATAGACACCCATGAGCATGTCGGGTTGCTGCCAGCAACTCTGGAAAGGTGACTTTTCAAAGCGATGTGCGCTGATACGAATTGGGTCTCTTGCACCTAAATGAATCGAACTGATCACCGTCGACAAAACTCCCTCTGCGTGGCGGATACCGCATCAGAGTCGCCGCGCAACACCGCATTCTAGATTGTTCAAGCGGGGTGAAAAACGATCTGGAGGCGGTAGTTCCTCTGAACCGCGAAGCCACCGTGCTCGCCGCAAAAGTGGGCGGGTCATCGCACAATCTTCGTTTTTACGCGGTGAAAAACTACGTGCCTGGAAAAATGTCGCCAGATGAGTGCACCGCGTGAGCAGGCAGAGCGAGCATGTTCACAGACATCCCGCCCTGCTTCTTTTTCCAGTGGTCAATGCGTGTCGCACGAACGCCGCATTGGGGCAAAGGCGGTTAGGCTGGAGCCTGTACCAGGCCCTGTTCCAATCCGCGGGGGATGCGCTTTTCGGGATCGAGGAACGGCAGTTCAACGATGTTGCAATCATGCATCTGCCCGTCAGGGGTCTTGATCTTCAGGGTCCGTCCGACCCATGCGCCAGCAACGCCTTCCGGCTTGTCGAACAACGCGTAGCCGATGCCCTTCTTCAGCGTGGGCGACCAGTCGCCGATGGTCATGCGAGCGACTGAAACACCACCGTCCAATACCTGGGTTCCCACCCGCGGAATTCCGGTCTGGCTGGTAAGACCGAACAGGCGCTGGCGTCTGTCAGCCTTCTGAAGCGCTTCCTTGCCGATGAAGTTTGCACCATCGAACTCGACCAGCGCGCCAAGTCCGACATCGTAGGGCGTCGTGTTCGGATTGATGTCCATGTCATAGTCGAGAATGCCGGCTTCGACACGACGCAGCGTCATCGATCCGCCCGCGCCCATCTCGAGGTCGAATTCCTTGCCGATTTCGAACAAGTAGTCCCAAAACTTGTGCGGATCATTGGCCGGATTTCCATAAATCTCGATGCCCATCTCGCCCGTGAAGCCCGTTCGCGAGACCACAGCTTCCATTCCATTGAAGCTGAACCTTCCGGCATTGAAGTAGCCGAATTTCTCCGGCATCTGGCCTGGGCAGGCCTTGGCGAGGAATTCCAGCGCCTTAGGACCCTGAATCTGCAGCACGCGCGACTGGGGATCACTCACAACGGCGTCCATGCCCTCGGACAAAAGGTTCAGCCAGTTTTCAAAGCCGCCATTCGCCTGGACATACCAGAAATGGTCCTCGGCCAGCCGGATGACTACGCCATCCATGATGATCCCGCCTTGCGGCGTACAGGCGATGGCATAGCGCGCCTTCCAGAGCTTCATATCGGAGATCTTGCGCGTCAAAGCGCGTTCCAGAACCGCGATCGCATCCGGACCCTGAATGCTGATAGGCTTTTCCGGCACGTCATACAGCATGATGCCGGTGCGCAGTTTCCAATAATGGCGGATCACATCTTCGCCAAACGATACCGGATAGAGGCGGGTATTGTAGATGCCGAAAATGGTCGAGGGCGTCGCCCATTTGTCGAAGTAAGGCGATTTGTCAAAGCGCTTCGTATTAAGCTGCAGCACGCTGTGAGAATGCGCGTGAATGACTCTGTCAAGATCGTGCGATGGTGCAGTATTTGGCATCGTGTCCACCCTTTTTCTAGACGCTGCGGGTATCGCAATCGCGTCGCAATCAACCGTCTCGGGGCCAGATAAAGGCCGGCGAGACCCTTTCCGGTTCTAGAAAAATGTGCGGGGAAGGGGAAACGGGATTATCTCTTCGCGTTAGATAGAATTTCTAACTCACCGATCATTCCGTAACAGGCAAAAGCGGTTCGATCAATCTAGGAAGAGCCACGCCCTTTCAGACATCCGAGGCGAGCGCATCGTTTAGTTTCTCTAAACGACTGGATCAGATTATCCGCGTTTACTTCGCACGGTTTCGTTCGGCATACTCTTCCCGATCTTGTTCCTCCAAAGCCAAATATTCGCTGGAACAAGATTGGACGGGCTGCGCCTTCGGGAGGAAGGCTAAGCGGTCACAGCCGAGTTTCGTTCAGAATAGCGGTGCTGCACAGTGCTTCGCCAATTCGAGGCTCCGGCTTTGCCGTCTCACGGTCAACACGGCATAATGGGAGGATAATCATGAAGTTTTTGAAAGGCACGCTGAAAGTCGCTGCCGTTTCCTGCATTCTGGCATCAACTGCAGGTGCTGCCCTGGCGGAGGACGCCAAGCCATGGTGGCCGAATTCGGCGGACAAGATCGTCGGCGACAAGGTGGAGACGTATGACTATACGCCCCGCCTCGTGCCGCCGAGCCGCAAATGGAACATCTGCGTGTTGCTCCCGCATTTGAAAGACACTTGGTGGGTCGGCATCGCCTATGGCGCAATGACCGAGGCCAAGCGGCAGGGCGTCAAGGCATCGTTGTTCCAAGCTGGTGGATACACCGAACTGAACAAGCAGCTTTCGCAATTTGACGACTGTATCACGTCGGGCGCCAACGCGATCCTGATCTCGGCCATCTCGGAAGGTGCCTTGAAGCCCAAGATCGAGCAGGCGCGCGCCAAGGGCGTCAAGGTGGTCGCGGTCGGCAATCCTATCTCCGGCGTGGAACTGGATGCCGCAGTGTTCGGCGACTACAACGTCGATGCCGGTGTCGCCGGCCGGGCCCTGGTTGAATACTTGAAGGCCCATGGCAAGGACAAGGCGCGGGTGATCAACTTCGCCGGCGTTGCCGGTGCTGGCTGGGCGGAGCAGGCCGTTCGCGGCTGGGCGGAAGCATTCAAGGGCACTGGCGTCGAAGTGGTCGAGCTGAAGTATGGCGAGACCGGCAAGGCCGAGCAACTGAAGCTGGTCGAGGACGTAGCCCAGACCTATGACGACATCGACGCTTATGTCGGCGTGCCAGTCATGGCGGAGGTGGCCCCGGACGTGCTTGATCAGGTGGGGCAGAAGGACAAAGTCGTGATCGCCGCCTTCTATCTGACCGAAGGCGCGATGCAGGGCGTGAAGAATGGCGACGTTCTGGGCTTCGCTTCCAATCCGATGACGGTGGAATCGGCGGTGGCGATGGATCTGGCGATCCGAGTGCTGGAAGGGGAAACCGTACCCGCGCGACTGCGCATGCCGCCGGTCTGGATCGACAAGACTTTCATCGAAAACAACGACATGACGAAGTTCAGCCCGCCGTCGGGTTGGAATGTGACCTACACAGTAGAGTGACGCCTTCTGTTGCTCCCACAAACAGTACAGTCCGGCCGCCTCGAACATGCCGCGGCGGCCGGAACCTAGTCTGGTAAATCTCGAAAGAAATGTCGTGACCCTAACTCTTCCCTCGCCGCCATTGATCGAAATGCGCGGCATCATGAAACGGTTTCCCGGCGTCATCGCGCTCAGTTCCGTCGATTTCGATCTGCGTGCCGGCGAAGTCCATGTGCTGTTCGGCGAGAATGGCGCCGGAAAATCGACGTTGATAAATGTCATTGCGGGTACGCACAGGCACGATGCGGGCACATATGCCTACAATGGTGGATCGCTGACAGACCTGAACCCGCACCGTGCGCGACAAATCGGAATTTGTCCGGTCTTTCAGGAATTCAGCTTGGCGCCCGATCTCACGGTTGAGGAAAACCTATTTCTTGGTCGGGAGCGCACCCGCGGCTTCGTGTTACAGAAGAGCGAAATGCGTAGCCAGGTCAGCAAGTTGCTTGCTGACCTCGACTTCGATCTGCCGCTCGACGGCCTGGTGGGTAGCCTTTCACGCGCCCAACAGCAGATGACCGAGATTGCGAAGGCGCTGCTGCACGACATCCGGGTGCTCATTCTCGACGAACCGACTGCCTCGCTGACCGAACGTGAATCAGAGCGTCTGTTCGAGATTATCGCTGATCTCAAACGCAAAGGCGTTGGGATCATCTATGTTTCGCATCGAATGGCGGAAATCAAGCGGCTCGCCGATCGGGTTACCGTGCTGCGCGATGGCCGCCTCGTTGGCACCGTGGCCGCCGCAGAAGTCAGCGAGACCCGGTTGATCGAAATGATGACCGGCCGCCAGGTCGGGGCCGTGTTTCCCACTATCAGCCATCGCCCGGGCAAGGTGATGCTGCAGACCACCGGGCTCAGCACCGTCGATGGGCTGGTACGCGGCGTCGACTTTCAGGTTCGTGCAGGTGAGATTGTGGGGATTGCCGGCCTCGTCGGCTGTGGCAAGTCCGAACTGGCGCGTGCGATCTTCGGCCTGAAGGATCTGGCATCAGGCACCATTCATCTTGATGGGAACCAAATCCGCTCGCCATCGCCGGCGCAGATGTTGCGTAGCGGCCTGTGCTATTTTCCATCGGACCGTGGTACCGAAGGGCTGGCACTAGGCCGGCCGGTGCGCGAGAATATGTCCTTCACTGCTCTCGACAAGCCACCGATCGCGGTGCGCGGTTTCCTGCGCCTCCAGCAGGAGCGCCTTCAGTCGCTTGCCATGATCGCCAAGCTGGCGCTCGCGCCGGCCGATCCTGAAAAGCGCGTCGAATTCCTTTCAGGCGGCAACCGGCAGAAGGTCATGCTGGCCCGCGGCCTGGCGCGCGAAATCTCGGTCTATATCTTTGATGAACCGACGGTCGGCATCGACGTTGGCGCCAAGGCGGAAATCTACAAGCTGATCGCCGGCATGGCCGAACAGGGCGCCGCAGTGGTGGTGATCTCCTCGGAGTTGCCGGAGGTGATCCATTTGTCGAACCGGGCGTACGTGATGCAGCGAGGCGCTATTGTCGCGGAATTGTCAGGCCAGTCGATCGACGAGGCAACGATCCTCGCACATTTCTTCGAACGCGATCACGCCCTTCCCGAGGTCCCTGCACGGAGGAACGCCGTATGACCGGTAGTCCCGCTCTCACGCAACAAACGCGATTTGCCACATGGTACGGGCACCGTGGTCTGGCCATTGGACTTTTGCCCATCGTCGCTATCGCGCTGTTCGTCCTGCTCAGCATTGTTGAGCCGAAATTTCTGCGCGCCGGCAATCTCATCAATGTCCTCCGTAACGCCTCGTTCCTGATGCTGGTTGCGACAGGACAGATGCTCGTTCTCATCATTGGCGGTTTTGATTTGGCAGTCGGTGCGGTTGTCGCTTTCGCCAGCGTGGCTGCGGCGCTGTCCATGGCTGCCCTCTTGATCGTTATGCCCGACTCGCCACTTCTGGTCATTGCCCTGGGCGGTGCTGCGGGGATTGTCGCGGGCGCCGCCGTCGGCCTGATGAATGGGCTCGTCACGGCGCTGATGAAGGTTAATCCCTTCATGGTCACGCTTGGAACGCTCTCGATCGCCTCAGGCCTGGCACTCTATTTGACCCAAGGTGTGCCGATCTATGGGATGCCGGAGCTCTTCACGCGTGATTTCGCCAAGTGGCACTTCCTCAACCTTCCCGCCATCATCTATTTCACAGCCTTCGTTTTGATCGTGATGTGGTGGCTGATGAACTGGACGCGCTACGGGCGCTACGTCTACGCCATCGGCAGCAATCCGCACGCGGCAAGGGTGTCTGGCGTGCCGGTCAATCTGATCGTCATTTCTACCTATACGGCGTGTGGTGCATTCGCGGCACTGGCGGGTGTGCTTCTAACCGCGCGAGTCGGTTCGGGTGAAGCAACGCTTGGCGGCAATATGATGATGGAGAGTATCGCGGCTGCGGTGATCGGCGGCGTGTCGCTGCGTGGCGGCGTCGGAAGGGTTGAAATGGTTGCGCTTGGCTCACTTTTCCTGGCGCTCGTCAACAATGGCCTCAACTTGATGCGAATCGACAGCAAGCTCCAGGCCATCGTGGTTGGGGTTGTCCTTATCCTGGCGGTCGGCATTGACCGTCTCCAATCGCGGAGGGCTCGGCGATGACAAATCTGGTTTCGGCCAATGGTATTCAGAATGGCGGCTCAAAACAGGCGGCATTGCGTTTTTTGGCGAACTACGGATTCCTGCCAATCATCCTCGTCGTGCTGTGCATTGCGTTTGGCTTGATGGAGCCGCGCTTCCTGACCTTCGACAACGCTCTCAATATCATCGAGCAGTCGAGCTATCTCATCGTACTGGGTCTGGCCCAGATGTTCGTGCTGCTGGTGCGTGGATTTGATCTTTCGTTGGGCGTGGTAGTGTCGGCGATCGGCGTTGCGACCGCGATGTTGATCGTGGCCATCGCGCCCGGCGGAGAAGGTTCCGTGGCGCTGTCGCTGCTTGTCGGCTTCTGCGCGGCAATCGCGATGGGCGTGCTCGCGGGGGTGATCAACGGGACACTGGTAGCATATCTCGATATTAATCCCTTCGTGGTGACGCTCGGCACGCAGGGTGTTGCCTTCGGGATCGCCACCACCATATCGGGCGGCTTTCCGGTGATGGACCTTCCGCCAGCGCTGACTGGCTTGCTGGGCCAGAACGGGTCCCTATTCGGCCCGGTGCCGCCGCCCGTTGCGATCTGCCTGGCTGCCATGCTGATTTCGTCTCTGGTGCTGAACCGCACAGTTTTTGGCCGGAGTCTCTATATCATCGGCTCGAGCCCGAAAGCCGCAGAGGTGGGCGGATTGCCATGGCGGCGCTTCACAATGCTGTCCTATGTGGCTTGCTCTATCCTGGTTGCGATCGGCGCCATCCTGATGATGGCGCGCACCGGCACCGGTGAGCCCAGCACGGGCGCGGGACTCGTGCTTCTCAGCATCGCCGCTGCCGTGGCAGGTGGGGTGTCGCTACGCGGCGGTGAGGGGCGCGTCAGTCACGTCGTTCTCGGCGGACTCCTGGTTTCGGTCTTGTCCATCGGCATGAACCTGACACGCATCGACGGCTTCCTTCAGCAGGTGGTTCTCGGTGTAGTCATCGTGGCGGCGGTGTTTCTTGATCGGTTGCGGCAGCGAATCCGGATCTAGAAACGCACGGCGGCCTCGAGCCCCGTCGACGTAGCGGAAGCATCTTTACTGGCGCGATAGTCAAATGTCGGAAGCCGTGGCGGTAACCGCCCGGCATGCCGCGCGATTCTGAAGAGCCGGAAACAGCGGGAAGCGAGATGGAAGAGTACGATTACATCGTTGTCGGAGCCGGATCGGCTGGATCGGTGTTGGCACGGCGCCTGTCGGAAAATCCGGACACAAAAGTTCTGATCCTCGAGCACGGCGGATGGGACAATTCCGTGTTCATCCAGATGCCATCGGCGCTGTCCATCCCCATGAACATGGAACGGTTCGACTGGGGGTTCCATACCGAACCCGAACCGGGGCTGGCCAGACGACGCATTCACCAAGCGAGAGGAAAGGTGATCGGTGGGTCGTCATCGATCAACGGCATGGTCTGGGTTCGGGGCAATGCAGCTGACTTCGAGAGCTGGCATGAGGGCGGCGCGACGGGATGGTCTTACAAAGACGTCCTACCCTATTTTCGTCGAGCCGAGCATAATGTGCGGGGTGCAGACGCCTATCGCAGTCAAAATGGCGAGCAGCATGTCTCTCGTGCGCTCATGAGCAACCCGCTTTATGGCGCCTTTATCGAGGCCGGACGGCAGGCGGGCTATCCCGTCGGCGCCGATTACAACGGCTACATGCAAGAGGGGTTCGCCATCATGGACATGTCGATCAAAGATGGCGTGCGATGGTCAACGGCCAACAGCTATCTCAAACCCAGCCTGAAACGGCCCAATCTTCGGCTTGTGACCCATGCGCTGACGCACAAGATCTTGCTCGATGGACGCCGTGCGGTGGGCGTCGAATATTCACGCGGCGAAGGTGAAACGATGCGGGCGAAGGCCCGGCGGGAAGTCATTGTCTCCGCGGGGCCGATCAATTCGCCAAAGCTTCTCATGCTGTCCGGCATCGGTCCTGCCCAGGACTTGCAGCAGCTCGGCCTCCCAGTCGTCCATCACCTGCCGGGCGTGGGTGCCAATCTACACGATCATCTCGAAATCTGGATGCAACAGGAATGCACGCAGCCCATATCGCTCAACGGAGTACTGAACCCGGTGAGCAAAGCCTGGATCGGTTTGCAATGGCTGCTGTTTAAAACCGGGCTGGGGGCCTCCAATCACTTGGAAGCCAATGGGCATATCAGGAGCCGCGCCGGAATTCCCTATCCAGACATCCAGTATCACTTGCTGGGCGGCGCCATCGCCTATGACGGTTCGTCCTCATTCAAGGGCCATGGATTTCAGGCGCATGTCATTCCCGGAAAACCCAAGAGCAGGGGCCAGCTGAAATTGAAATCGCGAGATCCCCGCGAAGCCCCAAGTTTGTTTTTCAACTATCTTCACGACGAGTATGACAGGCAGGTGTTCCGTGACGGGATTCGGCTTACCCGTGAGATCTTTGCCCAGCCGGCTTTCGACGCCTATCGCGGTCCCGAAATACTGCCTGGGCCGGATGTGCGCAGCGATGATGAAATGGACGATTTCGTCGCACGGAATGCGGCGACGGCCTATCATCCCTGCGGCACCTGCCAGATGGGTCGAGAGCCGATGGCCGTGGTCGATCCTGAAACACGTGTACATGGAATGGACGGGCTGCGCGTAATCGACAGTTCGATCATGCCATCGATCACCAACGGCAATCTCAACGCACCGACCATCATGATCGGTGAGAAGGGAGCCGATCATGTATTGGGCAAGGGGCTGCTATCCCCGATTGAGGTCGCGACCTATCAGGACCCAGGTTGGCGGCTGCAGCAGAGACCCGGCAAACCGGTGCGCACCGTGGCACTATGAATGGTCTAAGACTGTTCGAAATGCACTGACCGGATAACAGTGACATTTGTTTTGCCGAAGGGTGTCGCGGTGGTTTCGGATTACGTCTGCCATTCTCAATACTAGGGAGCTTTCGGTCGCCCGTTAGTGCAACCTCCACTTGAGGGCCGTCGCGCGAATTCGGTATGTACGCTTATTTCGGGCGTGATCTCGCGCAGTACATGGCGATCGAAACCTTGAGTGTCGGCACCCGCGATGGAGCCTTGTTGCGGTTGGACACGATCCACGAACTGCTCCGCTTTTCCTCCTGCCGATCGTCGATGTGACCGTCGCTACCGGGTTTGTCTCTACGTCGCGTTTCTCCGTAGGCCGGCACGAAAAGGCGACTGGGGACGACCTCGTGAAGGCTCGACCAGGCGAACGAGGCTTCTGAAAGATGAAAGCCTGTGCCGGTGGTTGCGCACATCGGCTGATCATTTAATGTGCCGAAAGGTGGCGAACGAAGTCGCAGTAACGGGAGGGTAGCTGGCTGTTTTCGGATGTGGAGGAATATCCGACGATGGAAGCTATATAGATGATATGCATCGCTTATTGAGATCCTTCCGCCTGGGACGTCACCATCAGGCTGGCCGGGTCTGCCGCCCGTCAAGCTCCCAATGTTGCGGCGCTAACAGACTCGCACATATGCGACCTACTGGGCGATATCATGAGTAACTGGCTCCCGTCCCTGCACGGTCTGCGCGCATTCGAGGCCGTGTCCCGGCACCTTAATTATCGGAAAGCAGCCCAGGAACTGCATGTGTCCCCTGGCGCGGCAAACCAGCTCGTTCGAAAACTGGAGGAGGCCATCGGCGGTCCGCTGCTGGAGAAAAAAGGGCGCAAGCTCGTACTCACAGCCACTGGTGTCGTCGGCCGCGAAGGCCTGTCGCTGCCGTTTCGTCAGATCGCGGATACGGTCGAGCGGATGCGGGCCATGAGTGGTCGCCAGCGTGTGGTAGCGTCCACTACGCCGTCGTTCGCCGCCTCTTGGCTAGTTCCAAGGCTCGAACGCTTCAAGGCAGCCAATCCGACTTTCGATGTGCTGATCGACTCAACGCCACAAATCGTCGATCTCGATCACGGCATAGCCGATGTGGGCATCCGGTTTGGTGTCAAAGATCATGGCCCGCTTCGATCTTATCGACTGTTCGATGAAGAGCTTTGCGCCTTTTGTAGCCCTCGGCTTGCAGAAGGCCCACCGCGTATCACGGAGCTGGAACATCTTGAACATGTCGAGCTGCTGCGCTGGGACCTCTCGCAATTCAGCTGGGCCGAAAATACGCGCAAGTGGAATTACTGGGAACACTGGCTTTCCAAGATGGGCGCGGAAAACATCCATCCGCGTGGCGGCATGCAGTTCAGCGACTATAATCTGGCAGTGCAGGCGGCGATTGCTGGCCAGGGCATGATCATCGGCAGTCGGCCGATCCTGCATGACTTGATTCAGGCTAACCTGCTGATTAACCCGTTTCAGCGCGGTGTGAAGACCGACATAGGCTATGATCTGGTGGTCAACGAACTGGCCCTAAAGCGCAACGAGGTGGCCGCTTTCGTAAAATGGGTGACAGCCGAAGCGAGCGGATCGTTGGCTGCATCTCCGCGCTGAGGGCAGCTCGAAGACAGCAGGGTTTCACGATTCTACCAGCCGGCAGAGCGGTCGCGCTTTGCTGAAGTGACTCTCCATTTTGTTGTCCGAACATATAGATTCCCTGAACGCCGGAGCGAGATTAAACGGTTTCTCCGTTCCGGCCCCTTACTATTTAATGCGACTACCGAATTCCAATGTTCAGGAGTCTGCTTATGATCCCCTCCACAATGCTGAAATTCTATATCAACGGCGATTGGGTCGATCCCGTTTCGAGGGATCGGCTGGCCGTCGAAAACCCAGCGACGGAGGAAATCCTTTGCGAGGTTGCGATGGGCAACCGTGAGGATGCCGACCGCGCTATTTTGGCTGCCCGTGCCGCTTTCAACGGCTGGACGTACACGCCTGTCAAGGAACGTATTGCGCTGGTGAAGCGGATTCTTGAAGTCTACGATGGCAGGCAGGAAGAGTTTGCGCAGGTCATGTCGGCCGAAATGGGTTCGCCGATCAGCTGGGCGCGGAATGCGCAGGCCTGGTCCGGAAAGGCGCATCTGGAGGCCGCGATCCAGGCTGCCGAGGAGATGGTCTGGGAACATAGTCGCGGTAAAACCCGGATCCTCTATGAGGGCATCGGTGTGTGTTCCATGATCACGCCCTGGAACTGGCCAGTTAACCAGATTGTTCTCAAGGTAGCGCCTGCTCTCCTCGCGGGTTGCACCATGGTGCTGAAACCCTCGGAAATTTCGCCAATATCTGGCACGCTTTTCGCGCAGGTCTGCCATGACGCGGGCGTGCCGGCCGGCGTGTTTAACCTCGTGCACGGATCTGGGCCTGAGGTTGGCGCGCGCATGTCGGAACATCCCGAAGTGGACATGGTGTCCTTTACTGGCTCGATCCGCGCCGGCACCGCCGTTGCCGCCGCCGCCGCACCCACGGTGAAGCGCGTGGCACAGGAACTGGGCGGCAAGAGCCCTAACATCATCCTGCCTGGCGCTGACCTGGCCACGGCCGTGGCCGGTGGCGTAACCGCTGTCATGTCGAATGCCGGCCAATCCTGCGACGCCCCGAGCCGGATGTTCGTGCCGCGTGATCGGCACGCCGAGGCGCTGAAGATTGCTAAGGAAGTCGCCGACGCGATCAAGGTTGGCGACCCCCGTGACGAGACGATGGCGATCGGGCCGCTTGTTTCGAAAATCCAGTTCGACAAGGTTCAGGCCTATATCCAGGCCGGGATTGACGAAGGCGCGACCCTCGTTGCCGGCGGCCTAGGCCGTCCCGACGGTCTCAAACGCGGCTGGTTCGTTCGCCCCACCGTTTTCGGCGACGTATTGCATACCATGACCATCTCGCGGGAGGAAATCTTCGGACCGGTTCTGGCAATTCAGCCCTATGACTCGGTCGAGGAGGCGATTGAGCAGGCCAATGACACCGTCTACGGCCTGGCCGCCTATATTGCCGGGCCGCACGAGGAAGCGAAGTCCATCGCCCGCCGCCTGCGGGTCGGGCACGTCTATCTCAACAACCCCTATCTGGGCGATCCGGACTGGGACCTCTTCGCACCCTATGGCGGCTACAAGCATTCTGGCAACGGGCGCGAATATGGCGGTTGGGGCATTCACGATTATTGTGAACTCAAAGCAGTCCTCTCATGGGGCGCCTGATTGCCAGGCGGCAGGAAGATTAGGCTGCCGCAAACACGCCGACCCACATATTGGCTC
This sequence comes from Aminobacter sp. Piv2-1, assembly GCF_037625995.1. Taxonomy (NCBI): domain Bacteria; kingdom Pseudomonadati; phylum Pseudomonadota; class Alphaproteobacteria; order Hyphomicrobiales; family Phyllobacteriaceae; genus Aminobacter; species Aminobacter sp. Piv2-1. The sequence continues at coordinate 7,781 of NZ_JARKMU010000017.1, read as the reverse complement.
CGATCTCGCTGCGAGATCGGAGCGTTTCTTTTGGTTGGGCGTGCAGTGCTGGCGGGATATTTCTACCAGCTCATATGTAGGCCGTGGCGCATGCAGCGAAGGACCTAGCGAACCGTAGCCGACCCGTTCCCGAACCAGGAGCTATAGGTTTCTTTGTAAATGGTCGATTGGATTTGCCTTGGCTCTCTGCTCAGCACGAAGATATGTGCCGCGTCAAAACGAGGCTGAATGAGTTCGGAGGACCCATCATGGCCGGATCCGTCCAACAGCAAGGTGTTCACCCTGTCAGAGTTGTCCGCTCCGTGAGGTGGAGGTTCTTCTGCCAAGCAGTTTGAATACGGGCCTCGATGACTTGGAGTGCCATTCGATGGGCGCGGGCGACGTCGAATTCGCCCTGGCGATGCGCAAATTGCAGCCAGAACCCGTAGGACAGGCAGACGATGGTCTCGGCAATATCAGCGGCCTCTTCTTTCGACACCAGATCCTTCAGCGACCTGGCAAGGTACTTGCGCAATTGATAATCGCACAGGCGTTGCATGCGATCGAAAGCTGGATCGTAAGGGACGCGGCTCCAGAAATAGAGCCAAGCCGACACGGCCATGGGGGACACCTGCGAGGGCGCGAAATTGCCGTCGACGATCGCAACGATCTCGTCGATCGTGCTTTTGGCCTGCTTGCGCCGGTCGCGGACCTCCCGCAGCAGGCAGCCGACTAGATCCGACATTGTCTCGGCGATCAGCGCTTCCTTGGTCCCGAAATAGTGGGTGATGATGCTGGTGGCGACCCCTGCCTCGGTGGCGATTTTCTTGAGCGTCAGGTTATCGATGCCCTCGCGATGCAGCACCAGATAGGTGGCATCGATCAGCTGCTTCCGGCGAATGGGCGCCATGCCCAATTTTGGCATTTCAAATATTCCTCATGCGCAATCAGGTTGCGAAAGCATCTTGCGGTGCCTCGCAAAGCATAAAAGCCGTCGGATGCTGAAGCCTGCGGCATAATTTGGCAATACCCGGTTTCGGAACGCAGCTCCAGTGTGCGGCAGGCTACGACCTTCCCGCGTGGGTGGCGCTGCGCTCGGGACATGTGGTCTCGTGAATTTGAACTGCTGAAAAGACACGGACCGTGGGCAGCAGCTGCCGCCCACGGTCCGAAAATTGCAGGGATCGCCCGGAGCAACGTCCGGCCGACGCTTTCAAACTTACTCGGCCGCGTGCTGGACGGGGATGCTGGGCTCGAGCCCGCGCGGGATCTTCTTTTCCTTGTCGTAGAGCGGCATGTCGTCGAGCAGTGCGGCATGCGACTTGCCGTCCCGGCAGAGAACCTCGACCGCCGTGCCCGCGACCATGGACTTGTCGAGGCGGACGATGGCGACACCCTGCTTGAGATAGGGCGACCAGGCGCCGGCGGTGACGAAGCCGACCTTCTTGCCGCCGACCGAAACCGCGCCCAGGCGCAGCGGTTCACCGCCGGGGCATTTGAGGCCGACCACCCGGTTCGTGCCGCTTGCCTTGGCCAGCGCCGCCTTGCCGACGAAGTCGTCCTTTGTGAGGTCGACGAAGGCGCCGAGGCCGGCCTCGAACGGGGTCATCGTCTCGTCCATGTCCGAACCGCTGTTGAGAATTCCACCCTCGATGCGGCGGATGTCCATGGTGTCGAGCGCGCAGATTTCCATGCCGTGCGGCTTGCCGGCGGCAAGGAAACGCTCCCACATGGCCGCACCATCGAACTTGCCACCGTTCGGCAGCGTGTAGACTTCGAACCCCATCTCGTTGGTCCAGCCGGTGCGTGACAGGATGACCGGCTGTCCGCCGATCGTCGTCCTGGCCACGGCGAAGTACTTGAATTCGGCCGGCACGCCGGTATCGCTGAGCTTGGCAAGGATGTCGAGCGAGGCCGGGCCCTGGATCTGGGTGGCCCAGGAGTCAGGGTCGGAGATCTCCACATCAAGGTCCTGCGAATGGGCAATGAACCACGAGAAGACGGGGCCGTCAGCCTGGACGTACCAGTAATTGTCTTCCTCGAGGCGCATCAAGACGCCGTCGCACAGGATGGTACCGTTGGGGTAGCAGAGCAGGCCGTAGCCGGCGCGGCCCGGCTTCAGCTTGGCGCAGTCGCGGGTGAAGACGCGGTTGCAGAACTTGGCGGCATCCGGCCCCTTGATCTGGATCGGGCGCTCACCGGTATCGAACAGCCCGGCCTTGGTGCGCAGGGCCCAGTAACCGTCAAGGCGGTCGATCTTCTGCGACACCGGCATCAGCCGATTGTTGTAGACGCAGTACTTTGCGCCATTGGCGACATGGAAGCGAGAATAGGGGCTGCGGATGGTGCCATAGTCCCAGCCGGGTTCTTCATGGGCTGAAACGACAAGGCGCGTGAGATTGTCCGTCATGGGTTCCTCCTTTGATGACGACTTTGGTTTTTGGTGATTGGGCAGAAATGCCGGACTGAGGTCAGAGCGCCTCGGCCAGATCCCGCGGATCGTGCACCGCGCCTTGCGATCGCAAGACGCGAAGCCAATCGGCGGTCCGCTCGAAACTGCCAAACGGATAGAAGTGAACTGAGCGGAAGATTGGTCGCCCAGCCTTATGCACACCGCCGGCGAGGTCGAGCAGCGTGTCTTCGGGAGAGAAGGATGTCGCCAGTTTGAAGGCGCGACCGGCGTGGCGCGTCAGCATGCCGAGCGAAGCGCCAACACCGCAGTCCTTGGCGAAACGCATGAGCGTGGTGATCTTGGCGAGGCCAGGCAAACCGACGTCTACGGCGATCCCGGGCGCGGTCTTTTCGACAAAATCGGCATGCCAGGCAAACAGCTTGTCCGTGTCGAACAGAAACTGCGTGACAAGCGACACCTCCAGGCCGGCCTTGTCTGCATATTCGCACTTGTCGATCAGGGCGTTGCGCAGCTCGTCGCGGCTGACTGCGGGGTGGCCTTCAGGATGTCCAGCCAGACCGACAGCCTCGATGCCATGGCCTTCCAGCATGCCTGTCCTCAGCACATCCAACGAAGCGGCGTATGGGCCTTCAGGTCGCGAAACGTCACCACCAACCAACAGGACCTGCTTGACCGCGGCCCGTGCGGCGAGCTTGCCGAGGAACTCCCTAAGTTCATCATGGCTCGAGAAGCGCCGCGCGGGGATGTGTGGCACCGGCTCCATGCCTTGATGCCTGAGCTTTTCGGCAGCGTCGACGATCTCCGAGGTCGAGCCCGACGTGTAGGCAACGTAGACGCGCGTTCCCGCCGGAAGATGATCCCGAAGGTCGTCAAGTTTCTGCGTATCTTTCGGTAGAGCTTCTATGGAGAAGTTTCCGACGAGCGAGCTAACGGTCTCGTCGAGATCACTCCTCGTGACCGACAATTTCATTCCTTCCTCCCGTTATTCCACATGACGCCGAGCTGCGGAACATTTCCGCCATTGATCAACCATGTGGCGCCGTAAATAGTATGGAAATACGATAATATCAAGTGGCATTTTGGTTGCCGAGTGCGGCCGTTCATGACCGCGGTGACTGGGTTGCGACCGTCTGGAGCGCGCAGTCAGGAACCGAGTTAGAAAAATAAGCCATTATTATCAGTTAATTAGGTGGAGTGCCTTGCGGATCGCTCGCTCTCGTGGGGTTGTTGGCGATCGCCGACAAAAAAACTTTTCGCGCTTCCCCTTGAAAAAATCCATGCCGTGCCGCCCCTGATCTTCAGCATTCGCCTTGCTTTAATCGTAGCGCAATACTAATAAAAGCGCTGCCGACAGCCGTGAGGAGGGTTCACCGACCATGGCAATCAAAATGCCGGCGTAGCTCTGGGAGGAGAAAATCAATGACGGACATAGCTGTGTCGGTCCCCGCAAACCGGGACCACAAACTGATACGATCCCTGACCTGGGTTGACGCCTTTTGGGTCACCAGCGGCGTGCCGGCGCTGGTGCTGTTCACCATCGGGCCAATCGCTGCGACCGCAGGCAACATTTCAGTGGCGATCTGGACTGCCTCGATCGTCATCGGGTTCATCCAGGCCTTTACCTATGGCGAGATCGCCAGCCTGTTCCCGCACAAGTCGGGCGGGGCGTCGGTCTACGGAGCGATCGCGTGGGTGCGCTACAGCAAGCTGCTCGCGCCGATCTCGGTCTGGTGCAACTGGTTTGCCTGGTCGCCGGTTCTGGCAATCGGCGTCAGTCTCGGTGCCGGCTACATCCTCGGCGTCCTGTTTCCCGCCGACTCGGTGGTCAATACCTGGCAGATCACACTCGTCGATCTCGGATGGCTGCGCACAGGTCTGACGCTTCGCATCAACTCGACTTTCCTTTTGGGCTTCGTACTGATGCTGGTCGTCTTTGCGATTCAGCATCGCGGCATCCTGTCGACCGCAAAGCTGCAGAAGATTTTCGCCGTTTCGTCATTGCTGCCGCTGGTGCTGATCGGCATCGTCCCGCTCTTCACCGGCGACGTCGTGTCATCAAATTTCACGCCCTTCGTTCCGCTGACCCACGATGCGGGTGGCAACGTCGTCAACGGTGCTTGGAACTGGCCGGGCGTGGTGGTCGTCGCCGGCAGCATGTTGATGGCGGCGTGGTCGACATACGGCTTCGAGACGGCGGTCTGCTACACGCGCGAGTTCAAGAACCCTGCCGCCGACACCTTCAAGGCGCTGCTCTATTCAGGCCTTTTCTGCCTCGCCATCTTCATCCTCGTCCCGCTCGCATTCCAGGGCTCGCTCGGGCTCGACGGCATGCTCGCACCTGATATCTACAGCGGCATGGGCGTGGCCAAGGCGATGGCGGCGATGGTCCATGCCGGCGGCGTCATGACCAATGTCATCGTGGTGATGCTCGTCTGCACCTTGCTGCTGTCGATCATGACGGCGATGGCCGGCTCGTCGCGCACGCTGTATCAAGGTGCCGTCGACGGCTGGCTGCCGCGCTACCTCGACCATGTCAACGAACATGGAGCGCCCACCCGCGCGATGTGGACCGATCTCGGCTTCAACCTGATGCTGCTTCTGTTGTCGGACATCGTCTTCATCCTGGCGGCCTCCAATGTCGGCTACATCATTTTCATCTTCATGAACCTGAACTCCGGGTGGATTCATCGTATCGACCGCAGCAACTGGGAGCGTCCATTCCGGGCGCCCAACTGGCTGCTCGCGGCTGGCACCTTGCTCGGCTACGTCAACCTCGTCTTCCTCGGCATGGGTGCCGACGTCTGGGGCGAGGGGACACTGGTGACCGGACTGTTCTTCGCGTCGCTCATCCTGCCTGTCTTCGCGTTCCGTCACTACATCCAGGACAAGGGGCATTTTCCCGCTGCCATGAAAGAAGACATGCACCTGGGGCATGAAGAGGGGGTCGCCACCAAGGCCGGCATGCTGCCCTATCTGGCGCTTGCCGGCGCTGTTGTGGTCGTGGCGGTCTCCCATTGGCTGGCGACAATGTAATTGACTGTAGACGGACGAAAGCGTGCGCTTCGCTTTCGTTCAAAAAGGCTGGTGCGGGCGGAAATGGCCGCGCCAGCTGGCCCAAACGCGAAGCGCGAACAGGATCGCGCAAGCAGTCGCGTAGTGTCCGACTTTAACGCATCAGGAGAAACGCATGAACGCGCCGAACAAGCATGCGGCATTTTCCGCAGCAGTGCCGCTAAAGGACGCCAATGTCTCAGCCAAGCTTCCCGACCCGACGCCGCTGACGGAATTCGTTGTCCTGGTAATGCCTGGCTTTTCCCAGCTCTGCCTTGCGTCGTTTCTTGAGCCACTGCGGTTAGCCAATTCGCTGACGCGTTCCGCTGTCTTCGATTGGAAGATCATCAGCCTGGACGGCCGACCCGTTCGATGCGCGAGCGGTGTGTTGGTAGGGGTGGCCGGGCGACTTGAGGATGCAGCAAAAGACCTAGATACGAACGTCAGCCTGGTTATGTGCGCCGGCGAAAATGTCGAAAGGTTCGGCGGTGCCGCGTTGCGCAGTAGTCTACGCCAAATAGTGCGCGCCAGGACCCCAATCTACGCGCTCGGCACCGCAACGTGGTTGCTGGCAGATGCATCTGTCTTGCGCAACGCGCGCTGCACCATCCACTGGGGACGAATGGCCGCCCTCGCCGAAACGTTCGAAGATATTGCGGTCGATGATGCACTGTTTGTCCAAGATGGACACATCGTCACTTGTGCCGGAGAGTTCGCCGCCTTCGATCTCGCCATGGATTTGGTCCAGAAGCGGGCGGGCGCTGGCCTCGCTGGCAGCATCTGCCAGCATGTGGCTGCTGATCGGTGGCGTGACGGCGCCAGCTGCCAGTCAGTGCCGCCGGGCCTGCGCTACAGCGGGGCCGGAAAGCGGCTGTTGCCGATCATCAAGCTGATGGAAGCAAATCTGGAGGATCCGCTGTCGCTGCAGGACATCTCGCGCTGTGTAGCGATCTCGCGCCGGCAAATCGAGAGGCTTTTCGAACGCCATCTATCACGCACTCCCTTCCAGCACTATTTGGCCCTGCGATTGGCAAGGGCACGGCAGTTGATCGAACTTACTGACATGCCGATCATGGATGTGGCCGTGGCCTGCGGCTTCGTCTCGTCCTCGCATTTCTCGAAGACGTTTCGCGATCATCTCGGCGTGCTGCCGAGCGAGCTGCGAATGCTGGAACGGGCTTGAGTGGCAATCAGCTATCCGCTGGTGTTCAATTTCGCGACTGGTCGTAACGATCGGTGAAACCGGCCAGCGCTCATTCGATCTGGTGTGTAACGCCGAACTTGCCGGCACCGATCAATCCGACACGACGGGGCGTTCACGATCCCCACTCGCTGCAAGGAGAGTACAGAAGTTCAGTCCGAGCATTCGAACCTGTGGGAACCGTAAAAAGGGTGGGCGCCGCAAGGAGCATGCCTAACCAAATGGCATGATTATCGCAGTTGCGACAACTACCAGATAGGGAGGCCCGCCTATCAACCACAGGCGAGCTTTCTGCATTTCACCCCGGACGGATGTGAGACGGCGCACGGCCTACAGGGGCCGCTGACGTAGCCGGCATCCGCACTCTTAAGCGCCACTTACGCTGCGCCCGAAACCTTAGTCGAGACAGAAGGAGGTTGACGCATGCTGAAAACGATGATCGCCATGCCCACGGTGCTTTGCCAAATGGCTGGTGTCGCCAACGCAGCGCCCCAAGTGCCCCTGGAAGCCAGCCGGGCATTTGTGTTTGAAGCGTCCAGAGCAGGCGATGGCACGGCGCTGTCGTGGCAGGTCGCAGAAGAATATCATTTCTACCGCGACCGGTTCAGGGGTCACTATGGATGTCCCTAAGTGCTCGGAGAAGCGCGCAGCAAGCTGGTGGCGGACCGCCCGCCAGTGACTTGAGCTTAGGACGGCTGAGTGACGGCTCAGGGGCCGACTGCAGCCTGTCCGTTTCTGGCCAAGACACTGACAAAGCCGACGTTAGGCCAACGGCCTTATCCAGGCCGTCGAGTTGAATCCTGTCACGCCTTGAAAGTTGACACTGGAGCTGGCCAAGGGCTCTGGGAAAGCCGATGCACAATAGACGTGCTGAAGAGCCGTGAGATGTCGAATTCTTCGGCTTTGACATCCGTCGGATCGTCCTTGGCTTTCTAGTACACTTCTAGAGCGGCGGACGCTCAGATTGAATCAAGAGGGATTCCGTTGAGGCAACGTTGGTGATTCACTTCCGGCAGGAGGTGATTTGCGATGCCCAAGCCCTATTCGATGGATCTGCGGGAACGTGTTGTCGGTTATGTCGAGGCCGGCCGTTCACGCCGCGCGGCCGCGGCGCATTTTGGGGTGTCGGTTTCGTTC
>NZ_JARKMU010000016.1:0-96838 GCF_037625995.1 Aminobacter sp. Piv2-1 | reverse complement strand
GCAGGACAGAGGGGGGTGGGAAGAAACAGGCGGTGAAAATGAGGGGAGATTGGCAGCTCCGGCGCGGGCGCTGCACGCCGTCCAGCACCCCCATCCGCCTTCGCTTCGCTCAGGCACCTTCTCCCACGAGGGAGAAGAAAGGAGAGCCCGGCCCGCCCCTCACCCGGTCAACGCCGCGACGACCTCGCGCAGCGCGAGCGGAAGATCCTCGGCGATCAGGCCGGGGCCGAAGCGGCGGGCGGCGTCGGCATGCATCCAGACCCCAGCGCAGGCTGCCTCGAAATGCGGCATACCCTGGGCCACGAGAGCCGCGGCGATCCCCGACAGCACGTCGCCGGAGCCGGCGGTGGCGAGCAGCGGCGTGCCGTTGGCGTTGATGGCAGCCCGCCCGTCGGGCGCCGCGATCACCGTGTCGGGCCCCTTGTAGACGATCGTTGCGTCCACCCTGGCGGCTGCCGCCCGCGCCCGTTCGAGCTTGGACAGCGCGGCATCGGCGGCGAGGTCGGGGAACAGGCGGCCGAACTCGCCATGATGCGGCGTCAGCACCAGCGCCGGGCGGCCCTGCCGGCGGCGCGCCTCCAGGAAGCCCGCGCGCTTGTGCGACAGCGAGGTTATGCCGTCTGCGTCGAGCACGAGCGTGCCGAAGCGCCCATGTCCTTGCATCATCAACTCGAGCGCGAAGCGGCCGACCTCCGGTTCCGGCCCCAGTCCCGGGCCGTAGACCAGCGCCGCCGGCCGGCGCGCCTCGAGAAAGGCAAGCGCGTCCTCGAGCCCGTCGCAGCGCCTGAGGATGATGGAGGTGAGATGCGCGGCGTTCGTGGCCAGCGCTGCCCCCGGCGACAGCACAGTCACCGCCCCTGCCCCGGCCCGCGCCGCGGCCATCGCCGACAGCCGTGCCGCGCCGGTGGCCGCGACTCCGCCGGAGAAGACGCCGACATGGCCGCGGCTGTATTTGTGGGCGTCGTTGGCCGGCGATGGAAACCGGCTGCGCCACCAGGCGGGATCGTTTTCCAGGCAGCGCGTGCCGGTGGCGGCGATCGCGGCATTGGAAATGCCGATGTCGGCAACGACGACCTCGCCGCAATGCGCCCTTCCGGGCTGCAGCAGGTGGCCGGGCTTCTTGCGCGCGAAAGTGACGGTCACGGCAACATCGAACGTGCCGCCGAGCACCGCGCCGGTCTCGCCCGAGACGCCGGACGGCAGGTCGACGGCGACGACGGTGGCACCTGAGGCGTTCGTCCGCTCGACCGCCGCAAGGGCCTCGCCAGCCAGCGGCTTCGACAGCCCCGCGCCATAGAGCGCGTCGACGACCAGGCAGCCTGGCTCGGGCAAGAACCGCGAAAGCGCCTCCGGCGCGACCGGGCACTCGGCCGCCGCCAGTGCCGCGTCGCTGCCCGCCTTCGGCGCGCCATCGGCAAAAAGCCTGACCGGCACCCCGCTTTCGCGCAGCAGGCGGGCCACCACATAGCCGTCGCCGCCATTGTTGCCCGGCCCGCACAGCACATGCACGGGGTGCGCGCCCGGATAGCGCGCCAAGACCAGGTCGGCGATGGCGCCCCCTGCCCGGCGCATCAGGCCGATGCCGTCGATCGGCCCTGCGGCGATGGTCGCCCTGTCGGCTTCCGCCATCTCGTTCGGGGTCAGCAGTTCGAAGGCCATGGCGATGTCCGTGCGCTCGTCGCCATGATGGTTATCACAGTGCAGGCTCGGTTCGAAATACATCGGCCGCAGCCCAAATCATCGGCAATCTGATGCATTTTTAGGCAGACCTCGAGCGCATTTCGCGATGAAAGTTTGTGCGCCCTCTGGTCAGCGGAGCGGAATCCACCGCAATATCCGGCTTCTGCGGCCGACGAGTGGGCAAACCGCTCAATTGTGTCGCAGGCGGTGCAACTGGCATGCTTCGTGCTTCGATGAGCGCGAGCGGGTGCATCACCCCAAATGGATTCGGCAAGTGGAGGCCAGTATTCGCATGAAAAAGATCGAAGCGATCATCAAGCCGTTCAAGCTCGACGAGGTGAAGGAAGCCCTCCAGGAAGCAGGCCTCCAGGGCATCACCGTCACCGAAGCCAAGGGCTTCGGCCGACAGAAGGGCCACACCGAGCTCTACCGCGGTGCCGAATATGTCGTCGACTTCCTGCCCAAGGTGAAGATCGAGGTCGTGCTCGGCGACGAAGCCGTCGAGGCGGCCATCGAGGCCATCCGCAAGGCTGCCCAGACCGGCCGCATCGGCGACGGCAAGATCTTCGTCTCCAACATCGAGGAAGTGGTGCGCATCCGCACCGGCGAAACCGGCATCGACGCCATCTGACCTCTTCTTCAATCCATCCAATCCAACGTCATCAGACAGGGAAACAGCATATGACGACAGCCAGTGACATCATGAAGCAGATCAAGGACAACGACGTGAAGTTCGTTGACCTGCGCTTCACCGACCCGAAGGGCAAGCTCCAGCACGTCACCATGGACATCGCCGAAGTCGAGGAGGAAATGTTCTCCGACGGCGTCATGTTCGACGGCTCGTCGATTGCCGGCTGGAAGGCCATCAACGAGTCCGACATGGTGCTGATGCCCGACACGGACACGGTCCACATGGACCCGTTCTTCGCCCAGTCGACCATGGTGATCCTGTGCGACATCCTCGACCCGGTCTCGGGCGAGGCCTACAACCGCGATCCGCGCGGCACCGCCAAGAAGGCCGAGGCCTACATGAAGGCGGAAGGCATCGGCGACACCATCTTCGTCGGCCCGGAAGCCGAGTTCTTCGTCTTCGACGACGTCAAGTACAAGGCCGACGCCTACAACACCGGCTTCAAGCTCGACTCGACCGAACTGCCGTCGAACGACGACACCGACTACGAGACCGGCAACCTCGGCCACCGTCCGCGCGTAAAGGGCGGCTATTTCCCGGTGCCGCCGGTCGACAGCTGCCAGGACATGCGTTCCGAGATGCTGACGGTGCTGACCGAGATGGGCGTGCGCGTCGAAAAGCACCACCACGAGGTGGCCGCCGCCCAGCACGAACTCGGCATCAAGTTCGACACGCTGGTCCGCAACGCCGACAAAATGCTGATCTACAAGTATGTCGTGCACCAGGTCGCCAACGCCTACGGCAAGACGGCCACCTTCATGCCGAAGCCGATCTTCGGCGACAACGGCTCGGGCATGCACGTCCACATGTCGATCTGGAAGAACGGCAAGCCGACCTTTGCCGGCAATGAATATGCCGGCCTGTCGGAAAACTGCCTCTACTTCATCGGCGGCGTCATCAAGCATGCCAAGGCGGTCAACGCCTTCACCAACCCGCTGACCAACTCCTACAAGCGCCTGGTGCCGGGCTACGAGGCGCCGGTGCTGCTCGCCTATTCGGCCCGCAACCGCTCGGCCTCGTGCCGCATCCCGTTCGGCTCGTCGCCCAAGTCGAAGCGCGTCGAGGTCCGCTTCCCCGATCCGGGCGCGAACCCCTATCTCGGCTTCGCCGCCCTTTTGATGGCCGGCCTCGACGGCATCAAGAACAAGATCCACCCCGGCCAGCCGATGGACAAGGATCTCTACGACCTGCCGGCCAAGGAGCTCAAGAAGATCCCGACCGTCTGCGGCAGCCTGCGCGAAGCACTCCAGAGCCTCGACAAGGACCGCGGCTTCCTCAAGGCCGGCGGCGTCTTCGACGACGACCAGATCGACAGCTTCATCGAGCTCAAGATGGCCGAAGTGATGCGCTTCGAGATGACCCCGCACCCGGTCGAGTACGACATGTACTACTCCATCTAAGATGATCCGAGAAACAAAACGAAAAAGCCCCGGAGCGATCCGGGGCTTTTTCTATGCGCTGCGCACAACCTGCGCATCTGTGCGGCCGCGAGGTCGAGGCGCATCAGGCCTCGCTCCACCCTTTGGAAACGAAAAAAGCCCCGGGCCGAAACCCGGGGCTTTGTTGTTCGACGCTGCCTAAAGGCTATGCAGCTTCCTTGGTCTCGACGCTGGTCGGCACCGAAGCGATCGTCTTCAGGATCTGCGAGGCGATCTGGTAGGGGTCGCCCTGCGAGTTCGGACGGCGATCCTCGAGATAGCCGCGATAGTCGTTGCGCACGAAGCTGTGCGGCACGCGGATCGAGGCGCCGCGGTCGGCCACGCCCCAGGTGAAGACGTGGATCGAGGCGGTCTCGTGCTTGCCGGTCAGGCGCAGGTGGTTGTCCGGGCCGTAGACGGCGATGTGGTCGGCGCGGGCTTCGCCGAAGGCGGCCATCAGCGCCTCGAAATAGGCCTTGCCGCCGACTTCGCGCATATACTCGGTCGAGAAGTTGGCGTGCATGCCCGAGCCGTTCCAGTCGGTGTCGCCGAGCGGCTTGCAGTGGTACTCGATGTCGATGCAGTACTTCTCGGTCAGGCGCTGCAGCAGGTAGCGCGCCAGCCAGATCTCGTCGGCCGCCTTCTTCGAGCCCTTGCCGAAGACCTGGAATTCCCACTGGCCCTTGGCCACCTCGGCATTGATGCCTTCGTGGTTGATGCCGGCGGCCAGGCAGAGGTCGAGGTGCTCCTCGACGATCTGGCGGGCGATGTTGCCGACATTTTTGTAGCCGACGCCGGTGTAGTATTCGCCCTGCGGAGCCGGGAAACCGCTTTCCGGGAAGCCGAGCGGACGTCCGTCCTTGTAGAAGAAGTATTCCTGCTCGAAACCGAACCAGGCGCCCTCGTCGTCGAGGATGCCGGCGCGGGTGTTGGACGGATGCGGGGTGACGCCGTCGGGCATCATCACTTCGCACATCACCAGCACGCCGTTGGTGCGGGCCGGATCGGGATAGACCGCAACCGGCTTCAGCACGCAGTCGGAGCTGCGGCCTTCGGCCTGCCGGGTCGAGCTGCCGTCGAAGCCCCACAGCGGAAGCTGCTCGAGCCTGGGGAATTCCGCGAACTCCTTGATCTGCGTCTTGCCGCGAAGATTGGGGGTCGGCGTGTATCCGTCCAGCCAAATGTACTCGAGCTTGTACTTCGTCATGCTGTCCTCTCATGTCGTGCTGCCGCCGGGGCGGCTGTTTTGCCGACACATGAGAAGCAAGCCTCGTGCCAACTGCGAAATGCAGCTAGTGCAAGGCTTCGCGAGACGGCCCACTGGAGAACTGCATAAATATTAGGCAGGCAAGAGCTCAGCCCGGGATCGTCCTGCACAAGCGGCGTGCTGCGCCGTCCCGGAGGGTCAGACCGGCTTCAGCGCGGTCAGCAGGGCAACGGCCGCCTGCATGTCGCGCTTGCGGTTGGCGCGGCGGGCGACGGCCTCGGAATCCTGGCCCCAATGCTCGATCTGCCAGTCCTCGTCGACATGCGCGGCCGTCCAGGCCTCCTCAACGTCGAGTTCGCCCATCTCCACGGCCAGCGCCAGCAGCGCCGAACCGGTGAGCGCCGTCATGACATGGAGTGCTGCGAGCCGCATCGGCTCCGAGCGCTGCGCAAGATGGACGCCGAGCGCTGCGATCGCCTCGCGCGGCTGGTCGACATGCATCACGCCTTCGGCGAGCACGAAGCGGGCGCCCAGCGACGCCCTCGCCCAGTCGATCACCGGATCCCAGGCATCGGACTGGCGCTGGACGAGCTTTTCCGGGCTGTCGGCGCGGTAGCAGAGCAGGTCCGAGGAGGCAAAGCGCAGGATGTCCTCAAGCACCGCCTGCGGGTCGGCGGCGACGCCGTCGATGGCCGTGTTGACGAGCCGCAGGACGGGCATGGTGAAGGGGTCGATGACTTCGGCCTGGGCGGCGAATTCGTCGGCGACGAGCTGCGCCGCCGCCGCGGTGGGCAGCGCGAGCAGGGCCTTGCCGGGCGTGCGCACCGACTTGCCGTCGAGCTGCACGGCATGGGCGCCGTCCGCTTCCGCGACCGATGCCTCCTTGTAGAAGCGCTTGGGCAGCGGCGTGCGCATCTGGATCTGCGCCCGGCGGATCGGATCGGGATCAGACAGCTGCGGGCCGGCTTCGAGATCGCTCAGAATGTCGCGCATGGTTCGTTCCTGTCAGTCGATGAGGGCCAGCAGTTCGGCGGGCGTGTCGATCACGGCATCCGCGCCGGTGGCGAACAGGCCTTCACGGTGGTGGTAGCCCCACGACACGCCGACCGCGCGCGCACCCGCGCTCCTGGCCATCTGCATGTCATAGATGGCGTCGCCGACCACCAAAGTCGAGGCCGGGTCGACGCCCATTTCCGCGCAGCATTCCAGCACCATGGCCGGATGCGGCTTCGACGGGCAGTCGTCCGCCGTGCGCACGGTGACGAAATAGCGTTCGAAGCCGTGCGCTTCGAGGATCCGACGCACGCCGCGCCGCGACTTGCCGGTGACCATGCCGATCAGCACGTCGTCGCGCGCCGCCAAGGCGCCCAATAATTGTGCAATACCGTCGAACAGCGGCTCCTCGAATTCGGGCCGGCGGTGCGAGGCGTTGAAATGTTCCTTGTAGCGGGCGGCGAGATGCCGGCACTCGTCGTCGAGCGGACGCTGCAGCAGGGCGGCTATCGCGATGTCGAGCGTCAGGCCGATGATGCCCTTGGTGGCGGCGGGCGTCGGCAGCGGCAGGCCGGCCTCGCGAAACGTCGCCACCATCGAGGCGTGGATGATGTCGGCGCTGTCGACCAGCGTGCCGTCGCAATCGAAAAGTACGAGTTTCATGGTCGTCCAGGGCTCACTCGGGCGAGCCGCTTTCCTCGTCGAAGCCGATCAGGTTCCAGCTCTGGCGCATATGAGGCGGCATCGGTGCGGTGACGTCGATCACGCCCTGGTCGGGATGCGGGATGACGATGCGGCGGGCATGCAGGTGCAGGCGGTTCTGGATGCCGCCGGGGAATTCCCAGTTGGTGTCGTGCTCGAAATATTTCGGATCGCCGATGATCGGGCAGCCGATATGGGCGGCGTGGACGCGCAACTGGTGGGTGCGCCCGGTATAGGGCTCCATTTCGAGCCAGGTCAGCGCCTGGGCCGCCTGTTCGAGGATGCGATAGTAGGAAACGGCGTGATCGGCGCCCTTTTCGCCGTGCTTGGCGATGCGCATGCGGTCGCCGTCGGGCGTCTGCTCCTTGATCAGCCAGGTCGAGATCTTGTCCTCGCGCTTGGGCGGCACGCCCTTGACCAGCGCCCAGTAGGTCTTCCTGGTTTCGCGGGCGCGGAAGGCTTCGGCGAGCTTCATCGCCGCAAGGCGCGTACGCGCGACGACGAGCACGCCGGAAGTGTCGCGGTCGAGGCGGTGCACCAGGCGCGGCTTCTCGCCCTTCTTGTTGCGCCAGGCCTCCAGCATGTCGTCGAGATGGCGGGAGACGCCCGAGCCGCCCTGCACGGCAAGGCCGGCCGGCTTGTTGAAGACGAAGACCTTGGGGTCCTCGTAGAGCAGCATCTGGGCGAGCACGTCGCCGTCGTCCTGGTTGCGCATGGTGCGCGCGGTCAGCGGCCCCTCGCCCTTCTTGTCGACGTCGAGCGGCGGAATGCGGATCACATGTCCCGGCTCGACGCGCGTGTCGGCCTTGGCGCGGCCGCCATTGACGCGGATCTGGCCGGAGCGCAGCAGTTTCTGCAGATGGCCGAAGCCGAGCCCGGGAAAATGGGTCTTGAACCAGCGGTCGAGCCGCATGCCCGCTTCGCCGGCTTCCACCGTGATCTGTTCGACGCCTGCCATCATTCACCTGTACGTTTCGAAGCGGCCCAATAGCATCAGCCGATGCTTCTTGCGAGCCACAAGCCGCAAAACAGCGCCAGGACCGCACCGATCACGCTCGCGAGCGCATAACCCGCGGCCGAAACGGTCGCGCCACGCTCCCAAAGCGTCGCGACATCGAGCGAAAAGGCCGAGAAGGTCGTGAAGCCGCCGAAGATCCCCGTGGCCACGAACAGCCGCAGTTCGTTCGATGCGCCTGCGCGGCGCGCCAGCCAGCCGATGAACAGCCCCATGGCGAAGGACCCGACGATGTTGATGGCCATCGTGCCCCAGGGAAAGTTGGGGCCGAACAGGCGCAGCGACACCAGGTTGACCAGATGGCGCAGCGAGGCGCCGATGGCGCCGCCGAATGCAACGAGAGATAGATGCAGCATGGCGACTACCTGCCTGCGCGCGCCATGGAGGTCAATGGGCAATGCGCCGTCCGAGGCCCGCGACAGGCCGGAAGCGGGGCCGGCAGGCCTCCCAACTACGTTGTGGACAAGCCTTCGGCCGGCAAGGCGGTTGTTGGGGCGGGCG
This sequence comes from Aminobacter sp. Piv2-1, assembly GCF_037625995.1. NCBI lineage: Bacteria > Pseudomonadati > Pseudomonadota > Alphaproteobacteria > Hyphomicrobiales > Phyllobacteriaceae > Aminobacter > Aminobacter sp. Piv2-1. Next base: position 88,631 of record NZ_JARKMU010000016.1, on the reverse strand, counting down.
CGAGCGGGTAATAGCATCGCTCTCATGCACCCTTCCAAGGACATCACCCGCCTGATCGAGATCATGGCAGCCCTGCGCGAGCCGGAAACCGGCTGCCCGTGGGACATCGAGCAGAATTTCGCGACGATCGCCCCCTACACCATCGAGGAGGCCTACGAGGTCGCCGACGCGATTTCGCGCAACGACATCGACCATTTGCGCGAGGAACTCGGCGACCTGCTGCTGCAGGTGGTCTACCACGCGCAGATGGCCAAGGAGGCCGGCGAATTCTCCTTCGGCGACGTCGTGCAGGGCATCACGACCAAGATGATCCGCCGTCACCCTCATGTCTTCGGCAACGCCGAGGCGCGCGAGGCGCGTTCGGCCAAGGGCATGTGGGAGAAGATCAAGGCCGAGGAGAAGGCCGAAAGGCGCTCGGCGCGTATCGCGCGCGGACTCGACCCCGAGGACCACGGCAACGGCTTCCTGGACTCCGTGCCGGTGGCGCTGCCGGCGCTGACGCGGGCGCTGAAGCTGCAGGAAAAGGCGGCGCGCGTCGGCTTCGACTGGGGCGAGGCAGCGCCTATCCTCGACAAGATCGAGGAGGAGATCGGCGAGTTGCGCGAGGCCATGGCCAAGGGCGACCAGGCGGCGATCAAGGACGAATTCGGCGACATGCTGTTTGCGCTGGTCAATCTCGGCCGCCACCTGCAGCTCGATTCGGAGGCGGCACTCGGCGGCACCAACGACAAGTTCCGCACCCGCTTCCACTATGTCGAAAAGGCGCTGGACGAGGCCGGCAGCAGCCTGGAGGCGGCGACGCTCGACGAGATGGAAGCGCTCTGGCAGCAGGCGAAGACGGTGAAGTAGGCCTTCTCGCGCCGCCCCTCATCCCCCTGCCGGGACCTTCTCCCCGTGAACGGGGAGAAGGTCCCGGCAGGGGGATGAGGGGCAGCGAAACCCGGAAACAGGCGAACTCAGTGCCTGCCCTTGCGCACGATCCGCGCCGCGATCTCTTCGCGGGCCGAGGCCGTGGCCCTGATCGTCATCGACACGCTGCCGTCGTCGTTGTCGGTGCGCGAGACGACGTCGCCGTTGCGGTAGAGCCAGTCGATCTGGCCGAGCTGGCTCGGCTCGAGCATCACGTCGATGGTCTCCAGCTCGCCCGAGACCCGCTGCTCGATGACCGCCGTCAGGGCGGGAATGCCCTCGCCCGTGATCGCCGAGATGGCGATCGGCGGCGTCCCGCGGTCGCCGGAGCTGTCCGATAGCAGTCGCTCGCGATTGCCCTCGTCGAGCTGGTCGATCTTGTTCCAGACTTCGATGACGCGGTCGGTGTCGCCGGCATCGACGCCGAGATCGGCGAGGATGCGCTCGACGTCGTCGGCCTGGGCTGCCGTGTCCGGATCGGAAATGTCGCGGAGATGGATGACGAGGTCGGCCTCGACCACCTCTTCGAGGGTGGCGCGGAAGGCGGCGATCAGGTGCGTCGGCAGGTCGGAGATGAAGCCGACCGTGTCGGACAGGATGATCGGCGTGCCGTGCGGCAGCCGCACGCGCCGGAGCGTCGGGTCGAGCGTGGCGAACAGCATGTCCTCGGCGAGAACGCCGGCGCCGGTCAGGCGGTTGAACAGCGTCGACTTGCCGGCATTGGTGTAGCCGACGATGGCGACGACCGGGAACGGCACCTTGCGGCGCTTGGCGCGGTGCAGGTCGCGGGTGCGACGCACCGTCTCCAGCTCGCGCTTGAGCTTGAGGATCTTTTCCTGCAGGGCGCGCCGGTCGGCCTCGATCTGGGTTTCGCCGGGACCGCCGAGGAAACCCGCACCGCCACGCTGGCGCTCAAGGTGGGTCCAACTGCGCACCAGCCGGCCCTTCTGGTAGTTCAGGTGGGCGAGCTCGACCTGCAGCGTGCCTTCCTTGGTGCGGGCGCGGCGGCCGAATATCTCGAGGATCAGGCCGGTGCGGTCGAGCACCTTGGCGTTGAATTCCTTCTCGAGATTGCGCTGCTGCACCGGCGTCAGCGGATGGTCGACGATGACCAGCTCGGCGCCGCGCTCCTTCACGATCCCGGCGAACTCCTCGACCTTGCCGCTGCCGAGCAGGGTTGCCGGCCGCGGTTCGGCGACCGCCACGACAGCCGTGTGGACGGGCTCGAGATCGATCGCCTTGGTCAGGCCCACCGCCTCGTCGTGGCGAGCATCGGACGAGCGCGACAGGCGCGGCCGCGCGCTGTCGTCGTCACCCTTGGCCTGGCGCGTGAGCACCGGCACGATGACGACCGCACGGGTCGGGGCTTTGTCGCCCCCTACCGAATCGGGTCCGTTGCTGGCGCCGGACTTGGAGCCGGCGTTTCTATCGCGCGCCAATCAGCCGCCCTGGCTTTCCTCGCCGTCGAACATCTGAACCGGCTGGCTCGGCATGATCGTCGAGATGGCATGCTTGTAGACGAGCTGGGAATGTCCGTCACGGCGCAACAAAACACAGAAATTGTCGAAGGAGGTCACGACCCCGGTCAATTTCACGCCGTTAATGAGGAAAATGGTGAGTGGATTTTTGCTCTTACGAACTGAATTCAGGAAAAGATCCTGAAGATTCTGCGATCGTTCCGCCATTGTTTTTTTCTTTCGCCGATCCCTGTCTGCCCGCCAATGCGCCAAATTACACGGCCCATGTCAAGCCGGCAGACACCCCCTTGCCACAACCTGCAGCAAGCTGAACGAGATGAATTTAACCATTTACGCCCAAGCGGTTATCAGGCTTGGATTTTTTCCGCAACGTCAAAAAACGCCTCACGCAGGGAAAGTGCCACCGAGCCGGGATGGCCGTTGGCGACGGGCTGGCCGTCGATCGCGACGATCGGCATGACCAGCGTCGTCGCCGCGGTGATGAAAGCCTCGCGCGCCGCCTTGGCCTCGTCGACGGTGAAGCCGCGCTCCTCGACCCTTAGGCCGAGCTTTGCCGCCACTTCCATCAGCGTGGTGCGGGTGACACCCCTCAGGATGCCGTGGTCGGCAGGCCGGGTGACAAGCTTGCCGTCCTTGGTGACGATCCAGGCGTTGGTCGCCGCCCCTTCCTTGACCGTGCCGTCGGGATCGACGAACCAGGCTTCCTGGGCGCCGGCTTCCTTTGCCTGCTGGCGCGCGAGCACGTTGGGCAGCAGGCCGACCGACTTGATGTCGACCCTGTCCCAACGGTTTTCCGGAACCGTGATCACCTTGAGGCCGGCCGCGGCCTTCCTGGCGGCGGCGGCCGGGTCGGTGCGCTTGGCGGTCACGACCAGCGCCGGGCGGGTGCCAGCGACCGGGAAGACATGGTCGCGCGACGCCACCCCGCGGGTGACCTGGAGGTAGACCATGCCGTTGACAACGCGGTTGCGGCGGATGACCTCGCGCATGATATGGACCAGCGCGGCCCGCTTGAGCGGCCAGTCGATGCGCAGCTCGGACAGCGAGCGGTCGAGCCTGTCGAGATGCCGCTTGCTGTCGACGATGAAGCCGCGCGCCACCTCGCAGACCTCGTAGACGCCGTCGGCGAACTGGTAGCCGCGATCCTCGATGTGCACGCTGGCATAGGCATGCGGGAGATAGCGGCCGTTGACATAGGCGATGCGCGGCATGAATTCGAACCCCTCGGCAGTTTGCGGCGTTCTACCCGATCTCGGCCGGGCAGCAACGGAGATACTGGTGATCCAGATCAGAAGAATTCCAGGCTGACGCGGAACATCTGCTCGACCTGCTTGACCGCCTTGTCGAGCGCGAAGATGACGACGCGATCCTTGGGCTTGATCTTGACGGAGCCGCCCGGCTTGATGACCTGGCCGTCGCGGTAGATCGCGCCGATGCGCATGCCGTCGGGCAGCTCGAGGTCGCGCAGCTGAGTACCGACCAGCGGCGAGGTTTCGAGCGCCTCGGCCTCGATGATCTCGGCGGCTCCCCGCTGCACCGAATGCACCTGCCGGATGCGGCCGCGGCGGACATGCTGGAGCACGCGCGAAATGGTGACGGCGCTCGGATTGACATAGGCGTCGATGCCCAGCGACTTGGTCAGGTCGTGATAGGACGGGCTGTTGATGAGCGCCAGGTTGCCCTTGCAGCCCAGGCGCTTGGCCATGACGCTCGACAGGATGTTGACCTGGTCGTTGTTGGTCAGCGCCACCATGAGGTCGGCGTCCTGGATGTCGGCCTCGAGCAGCAGCTTCTGGTCGAGCGCGCTGCCGTTGAGCACCACCGTCCGGCGCAGCGCATCCGCCGCCTTCACCGCGCGCTCCTTGCTGGCCTCGATGATCTTTATCCGCGTGCGGCCCTGACGCTGCTCGATGGTGCGGGCGACATGGAGCCCGATATTGCCGCCGCCGGCGATGACGATGCGCGTCGCCTCCTGTTCGTCGTGGCCGAACAGGCCGAGCGTCCGGCGCACCTGGTCCTTGGTGGTAACGACATAGGCGAGATCGCCGACGATGAGCTGATCGGCCGAATGCGGGATGAACAGCTGGCCGTTGCGGCTGACGCCGACCACGGTCGACGGCAGGTCGGGGAAAAGCTCGGTGAGTTGGCCCAGCGGCGTGTTGATGACCGGGCAATCGTCGAGGCACTCGATCGCCACCATGACGATGCGGTTCTCGGCGAAGCGCACGACGTCGGTGGCGCCCGGCAACGTGATGCGCCGAAGGACCATCTCGGCGACCTCGAGCTCCGGCGAAATGATGACGTCGATGGGAAGGTGATCGCGCGAGAACAGGTCCTGGTAGTGCGGCTGGAGATAGGCCTGGGAGCGGATGCGCGCCACCTTCATCGGCACGTTGAACAGCGCGTGCGCCACCTCGCAGGCGACGATGTTGACCTCGTCGAACAAGGTGACGGCGATGATCATGTCGGCGTTCTGAGCGCCTGCGGCCTCCAGCACCTCCGGATGCGAGCCGTGACCGACATAGCCGCGAACGTCGAGCGAATCGCGGACCGACTGGATCAGCTCCGGCGCCGTGTCGATGATCGAGACGTCGTTCTTCTCGGCCGCCAGCCGTTCGGCGATGCCGTAGCCTACCTGCCCCGCTCCGCAGATGATCACGCGCATGTGGGCTGTCTACCCTGGCTGGCCGGCGGCGTTCAGACGCCCAGCGACTTCAGTTTGCGGTGCAGGGCGGAACGCTCCATGCCGATGAACTCGGCCGTCTTGGAGATGTTGCCGCCGAAGCGATTGATCTGGGCGATGAGATATTCCTTCTCGAACATCTCGCGCGCCTCCCGGAGCGGCAGCGCCATGATGTGCTGGTCTGACTGGCTCGGCGCGCGCGGCATGACGTCGCCGATCTCGGACGGCAAGAGGTCGGCGGTGATCGGCGCCTCAGGATCGTCGCCGCGGGCGAGGATGAGCAGCCGCTCGATGTTGTTGCGCAGCTGGCGGACGTTGCCCGGCCAGTTGTGGGCCTGGAGCACGGCCAGCGCGTCGTCGCCGATACGGCGCGGCTTGATGCCGGCCTGCTTGGCCATCTGCTTCATGAAATTGTCAACGAGATAGGGAATGTCCTCGCGCCGCTCGGCCAGCCCCGGCACCATCACCGGAACGACGGCCAGACGATGGTAGAGATCCTCGCGGAACCGCCCTTCGGCGATCATCGCCTCGAGATTCTGCGCCGTGGACGAGATGATGCGCACGTCGACCCTGACGCGCTTGGTGCCGCCGACGCGCTCGAACTGCTGGTCGACCAGCACACGCAGGATCTTGTTCTGCGTCTCGCGCGGCATGTCGGCGACCTCGTCGAGGTAGAGGATGCCCTGATGCGCCTCCTCCAGCGCGCCGACCTTGCGCTCGCCGCCATTCGATTCGGTGCCGAACAGCTCGATCTCCATGCGCTCGGGCGTGATCGTCGCGGCGTTCAGCGTGACGAACGGGCCCGTCTTGCGGCCCGAATGCGCGTGGATGGCGCGCGCCACCATCTCCTTGCCCGAGCCGGACGGCCCGATGATCATCACGCGGCTGTTGGTCGGGGCGACGCGATCGATGGTCTGGCGCAGCTGGCTCATCGCCGAGGACATGCCGATCAGGTCCTGGGTGTCGCCGCTGCGCATCTTAAGCTCGGAGACTTCGCGCCTGAGCTTGGAGGTCTCGAGCGCGCGCTCGGCGATCAGGATCAGCCGGTCGGCCTTGAACGGCTTCTCGATGAAGTCATAGGCGCCGCGCCGGATCGCCGAAACGGCGGTCTCGATGTTGCCGTGGCCCGAGATCATCACCACCGGCAGGTTGGGGTGCAGCGTCTTGATCTCGTCGAGCAGGGCCAGCCCGTCCAGCCGCGAGCCCTGCAGCCAGATGTCCAGGAACACCAGGCGCGGCGCGCGATCGGCGATCGCGGCAAGCGCGCTGTCGGCATCGAACGCGGTTCGGGTTTCGTGGCCCTCGTCGCTCAGGATGCCGGCGACCAGTTCACGGATGTCTTCCTCGTCGTCGACGATGAGAATATCAGACGCCATTTCCGACCTTTTCGTTTTGTCCGTCCTGCGCTGCGTCTCCGGCATTGGCCGGGGGGGCCTCTTCGGCCGCCGCAGGCAAGATCATGCTGATCATCGCGCCGCGGCCGCCGTGGAAATCGGCAGGCGCGTCGTGAAGCTCCAATCTTCCGCCATGGTCCTCGACGATCTTCTTGACGATAGCGAGGCCGAGGCCCGTGCCTTTTTCGCGCGTCGTCATATAAGGCTCGAGCAGGCGCTGGCGGTTCTCCCGCGGCAGGCCCTTGCCGTTGTCGATGACGTCGATGCGGATCGTCCTGCCATCCCGCCTGGCGCGGATTCTAATGACGCCGCCCTCGCCCGTCTGGCGCTCCACCGCCTCGATGGCCTCGGCGGCATTCTTGATGACATTGCCGAAGGCCTGCGCCATCAGCCGACTGTCGAACGTACCCTTGAGCGGTCCGGGCGGCACGTCGCGTTCGAAGGCAATGTCCGAACGGCTCACCTCGACCAGGAACGAGGCCTCGCGCAGCGGCTCGCGGATGTCGACGACCTTCATTTCCGGCTTCGGCATGCGCGCGAACGCCGAGAATTCGTCGACCATGCGGCCGATGTCGCCGACCTGGCGGATGATGGTGTCGGTGCACTGGTCGAAGACCTCGCGGTCCTCGGTAATGACCTTGCCGTAGCGGCGGCGGATGCGCTCGGCCGAGAGCTGGATCGGGGTCAGCGGGTTCTTGATCTCGTGGGCGATGCGCCGCGCCACGTCCGCCCAGGCCGACGTCCGCTGCGCGGTGACGAGGTCGGTGATGTCGTCGACAGTCACGACGAAGGACTTGTCGTCGGTTTCCTTGTCGCCCTCTTCCACTGTGACCTGCACGTTGAAGGTGCGCTCCGCCCCGGCACGGTAGAAGGTGACCTGCTCGCGATAAACCGGGCGGCCCGACCTGCGGCCGATCTCGAAGACACGGCCGACATGCGGCAGGAGGACAGAGAGGTTCTGGCCGAGCGACGCGTCAGCCGGCAGCGCCAGCATGGCCTCGGCGGACCGGTTGACGATGGTGATGCTGCCATAGGGGTCGACGCCGATGACGCTGGCGGTGACGCCCGAGAGCACGGCTTCCGAGAAACGCCGCCGCTCGTCGATGACGTCCTTGGCCGTCAGGATCTCGTTGCGCTGCGACTTGAGCTCCTGCAGCATCTTGTTGAACGTGCCCGCAAGCGCCGCCACGTCGCCGTCCGACGGCCGCACCGGAACCGAGACGTCGAGATTGCCGGTGGCGACCTCGTCGGCCGCGCCGATGAGCTGGCGGATCGGCCGCACCAGCCGGTCGGCAACGGCGATGCCGGTCCAGATGGCCGACAGCACCACGATCAGCGTCAGCCCGAGATAGAGCAAGGCGAAGGCGATCTGCGTGGTGCGCCGGTTGGCGCCGAGGTCGCGATACTCCTCGGTGTTGGCCGTCACGATCTGGCGCGCCCTGATCACGTCGGGGTCGACCAGGCGGATGGTGTAGAGATAGAGCCCGTCGATCTCCCGCAGCTTGATGATCGCGCCGACGATGTTGCGCGTCCTCGGATCGATCAGCACCGGCTTGCCGTCGGCAGCGGCCTCCACCGCCGCTGCCGGCGGCTCCGGCATGGCAAAGTCGGCGCCGGTCTTGGCGCTCATGACGAAGGAGCCATCGGGCTTGATCAGGGCGGCGTGGGCGAGCGCGCGCAGCTGTGCCTGCCTGCCCATGAAATCGAGGAAGCCGCCGCGGTCGAGGCCGTAGAGCGAGCGCGCATTGTCGAGGTCGTTGGCCATCGACAGCGTGGTGTTCTGCAGGTTGCGGGCGTTTTCCTGCACATAGGCTTCGGCGATCGACAGCGACGAATTGACGATCGTCTTGGTGCGGATCTCGAACCAGCGGTCGAGGCCGATGTTGAGCGTGATCGAGGCGACGATGGCGACGAGCAGCGCCGGCAGCGCCGCCACCAGCGCGAACATGGTGACGATGCGCACATGCAGGCGCGACGCCGCCTTGCCGTGGCGCCGGGCCATGACGATGCGGCGCACCTCGAACACGATCAGCCCGACGAGGATCAGGACAAAACCGGCATTGATGGCGATCAGCGTCAGCGTGGTCGTCGAATCGGGCGTGATCGGCGTCACGCCGACGAGAATCGCGAAGGAAACCGCAGCCGTGACCAGGGCCGCGGCGATCGCCACCACGCCCGGAAGCGCGAGCAGACGGCGGCCGTCCTGCGCGCCGCGCGGGGTAAAGATCGGTTGCTTCAGAGATGGAGCCTGAATCGCCATGCTGCCTTGTTGAGACGCGAATGCGTCACATCTATGCAACGCATTGTGGCGATTGTGCAACATTTCCGCCGCCGGCGAAAATGTTTCGTCGGCCTATCGACAGCAGGCTGGGGTGGCGGAGATCAGCTGACGCGCGACGATTTGTAGACGTTGACGCCGAGTTCGCGGATCTTCTTGCGCAGCGTGTTGCGGTTCAGCCCCAGCAGTTCGGCCGCCTTGATCTGGTTGCCGCGCGTCGCCGTCATCGAGGCGAGCACGAGCGGATATTCGACTTCCGCGAGGATCCGCTGATAGAGGCCGGGCGGCGGCAGCTCGCCGGCGAACATGGCGAAGTAGCGCTGCAGGAAATGCTCGACGGCCTGGCCGACGGAGAGGTCGTCGGGGATGAGATTACCGCCGGGCACGACCGGCTGCTGCTCGCCGGTCTTGAGCTCCGCCTCGATGATCTCGGCCGAAATCTCGTCCTGGGGATAGAGTGCCGCCAGGCGCCGCACCAGGTTTTCGAGCTCGCGCACGTTGCCCGGCCAGGGATAGCGCTTCATCAGCTCCACCCCGGCGACGGAAATGCGCTTGGCCTGCAGGCCCTCGTTCATGCCCTGCTTGAAGAAATGGCGCACAAGATCCGGAATATCCTCGGCTCTTTCACGCAATGCAGGCAGCCGCAGCGGCACCACGTTGAGGCGGTAGAACAGGTCCTCGCGGAACAGGCCCTGGTTGATGAGCGTGCGCAGGTCCTTGTTGGTGGCGGCGACGATGCGGACGTCGGTCTTGATCGGGGTGCGGCCGCCGACGGTGGTGTATTCGCCCTGCTGGAGCACGCGCAGCAGCCGGGTCTGGGCCTCCATGGGCATGTCGCCGATCTCGTCGAGGAACAGCGTACCGCCCTCGGCCTGCTCGAAACGGCCGGTCGAGCGGTTCTGCGCGCCGGTGAAGGCGCCCTTTTCGTGGCCGAAGAGCTCCGATTCGATCAGGTCGCGCGGGATGGCGGCCATGTTGATCGCCACGAACGGGCCGTTGCGGCGGCGGCCATATTCATGCAGCGCGCGCGCCACCAGTTCCTTGCCGGTGCCCGACTCACCGGTGATCATGACAGTGAGGTCGGTCTGCATCATGCGGGCGAGCATGCGGTAGATGTCCTGCATCGCCGCCGAGCGGCCGACCAGCGGCATGGCATCGGGCTGCTCGTCATGGCGCGCATCGAGCTTGGGCCGCCGCGGCTCGGCGAGCGCGCGGTTGACGATAGAGAGCAGCTCGGTGAGGTCGAACGGCTTGGGCAGATATTCGTAGGCGCCGGTCTCGGAGGCGCGGATCGCGGTCATGAAAGTGTTCTGGGCGCTCATGACGATGACTGGCAGCTCCGGCCGCGCTTTCTTGATGCGTGGCAGCATGTCGAAGGCGTTCTCGTCGGGCATGACCACGTCGGTGATGACGAGGTCGCCCTCGCCCGCCGCCACCCAGCGCCACAGCGTGGCGGCATTCGACGTCACCCGCACGTCGTGGCCCATGCGCGACAGCGCCTGGTTGAGCACCGTGCGGATGGCGGCGTCGTCGTCGGCGACAAGGATGTTTCCGCGCTGGCTCATGCGTGCTCTCCCTGGATGTCGGCGTCCGGCGCCTGCAGTTCCTTCCAGGCGGGCAACAGGATGCGGAAGGTGGTACCGCGCGGGGTCGAATCGCATTCGATCACCCCGCCATGGTCGCCGACGATCTTGGCCACCAGCGCCAGACCGAGCCCCGAACCGTTCGGCTTGGTGGTAATGAAGGGGTCGAACAGGATCGGCAGGATATCTTCGGAGACGCCGGGACCGTTGTCGTGGACGCAGAATTCGAGCGGCAGCGACACGCGGTCCTGGGTGCCGGGGATCGACATGCGGATGCCGGAGCGGAAGGCGGTCGACAGCGTGATCTCGCCGCCCGGCTGGTGGCCGATGGCCTCGGCGGCGTTCTTCACCAGATTGAGGAAGACCTGCACCAGCTGGTCGCGGTTGGCGTAGACCGGAGGCAACGACGGATCGTAGTCCTCCAATATCTTGATGCCGTTGGCAAAACCGTTGCGGGCGATGGCCTTCACATGGTCGAGCACGACGTGGATGTTGACCGGGTAGCGGTCGATCGGCCGCTCGTCCGAAAACACCTCCATGCGGTCGACGAGCGCCACGATGCGGTCGGTTTCGTCGGTGATCAGCCGCGTCAGCGCCCGGTCCTCGTCTGAGGCGGAGAGCTCGAGCAGCTGGGCCGCGCCGCGAATGCCCGAGAGCGGGTTCTTGATCTCGTGCGCCAGCATGGCGGCAAGTCCCGTCACCGAGCGCGCCGCACCCCGGTGCGTCATCTGGCGGTCGATCTTGTCGGCCACCGAGCGCTCCTGCAGCATCAGCACCACCGACCCCGGCAGCTCCGGCACGGGCGATACATAGATGTCGACCATCTTCTCGATGCCGAGGCGCGGCGAGGAGACGTCGACGCGGTACTCGTTGACCGGCGTGTTGCGCTCGCGCACCTGATCGACCAGCGTCAGGATCGGGCTGCCGAAGGGGACGAAACGGGACAGCTCGCTGCGCGCCAGCACGGCGGCGCTGGAGCGGAAGAAGTCCTCGGCGTCGGCATTGGCGAAGGTGATGAAATTGTCGGGCCCGATCATGATGACCGGACGGCGGATCGTGTTGAGCACGATCTGCGCGGCATCGGCGGCGGCCGGAACCATGCTGGAGCTCATGCCGCATTCCTTTCGGGAAAACTTCCGCCGAACGACGCAAGGGCTTCACGCAACGACGAAATCACCTGCTTCGGCTCGAACGAGGTGAGCACCCCGCGACGCAGATGGTCCGGCACGCCGAGGGTATGGCGGTCGAGATACCAGCCGAGATGCTTGCGCGCCTGGCGCAGGCCGCTTTCCATGCCGTAGAGCGCAAGCATGTCCTCGTAGTGGGCAACGACGTAGTCGGCCATCGCGCTGGTTCCGGCAGGTACGCCGGCTGCCGTCCCGCCGGTCGCGGCCGCAGCGATCGCGCCCGCCGTCCAGGGCGCGCCATAGTGCGAGCGCCCGGCCATCACGGCATCGGCGCCCGACTGCTCGAGGATTTCAGCCGCATCCTCTGGCGTGGCCACGTCGCCATTGGCGACCACGGGGATGCTCACCGCCTGCTTGACCTGCGCGATCGCCCGCCAGTCGGCCCTGCCCTGGTAGAACTGGCAGCGCGTGCGGCCATGGACGGTCACCATCCTGACGCCGGCCTGCTCGGCGCGGCGGGCGAGTTCGGGAGCGTTGAGCGCATCGTCGTCCCAGCCGAGCCGCATCTTGACCGTGACCGGCACGTCGACCGCCCCGACCACCGCATCGATCAGCGTCAGCGCGAAGTCGAGGTCGCGCATCAAGGCCGAGCCGGCATAGCCGCCGGTCACCTTCTTGGCCGGGCATCCCATGTTGATATCGATTACATCGGCACCCTCGCCGGCGGCGATGCGGGCGCCCTCGGCCATGTGGGCGGCCTCGCGTCCGGCGAGCTGCACCATGTGGACCGGCAGGCCGGAATGGCGGATGCGGAAGCCGCTGGAGCCCCGCCCCTTGGCGAGTTCGCCGCTGGCGACCATCTCCGAAACCACCAGGCCGGCGCCATGCGCATGGGCACGCGTGCGGAACGCCTCGTCGGTCACGCCCGACATCGGCGCCAGGAACACGCGGTTGCGGATCGTCAAGTCGCCGATCGACAACGGTTCGCCGAGTTTCGCCAGATCAATCATGCACAAAAACAAAGCATCGTTCGCCTCTGCACAATGAGTAGACAGGTTCGCCCTATTGTGCAACTGCGAAATGACAGCCGAATGAGGCGCTTTCGGGATTCCTCTGGCCTTCTACGATGCGCGCGACTAAGCCTCACCTCATGAACGACAGAGCCTTGCCCACAAGCCGCCAGCCAACCGTCGCCGCCGTCATCGTCGCGGCCGGCCGCGGCGAGCGCGCCGGGCAGGCCGACGGCCCCAAGCAGTATCGCCGGATCGGCGGCAAGGCGGTCATCTGGCACACGCTGAGGGCGTTTCTCGAGCATCCACGGATCGGCCCGGTGGCGGTCGCCATCCATGCCGACGACGCCGAGCTGTTCGCTGCCGCCGCAGGCGAATACGCCGCCCGGGTCACCACCGTCGTCGGCGGCGCGACACGGCAGGATTCGACCCGCTTCGCCCTGCTCGCGATAAAGGATGCGGCACCCGCCGCGGTCCTCATCCACGACGGGGTCAGGCCCTTCGTCGGCGCCGAGGTCATCGACCGGACGATCGCCGGCATCGACGCCAAGCACGGCTCGCTGCCGTCGCTGCCCGTTTCCGACACGCTGAAGAAGGAAGCCTTCGACCGCACCGTGGCAGAGACTGTGCCGCGCGGCGGCCTTCATTCGGCCCAGACGCCGCAGGGCTTTCCCTTCGCGCCGATCTTTGCCGCCCACCAGCGCGCCTTCGAGGCCGGACGCAGCGACTTCACCGACGATTCCGCCATCGCCGAATGGGCGGGCATTCCGGTCCGGCTGGTGCTCGGCTCGCCGGACAACGTCAAACTCACCTGGGCACGAGACATCACCATGGCCGACCAGCGCCTTTCCGGCCAGATGCCGCATTTTCCCGACGTCCGCACCGGCAACGGCTATGACGTGCACTCCTTCGAGGCGGGCGACCACGTCACCCTCTGCGGCGTCAAGATCCCGCATTCGAAGAAGCTCAACGGCCATTCCGACGCCGATGTCGGCCTGCACGCGCTGACCGACGCGCTGCTCGCCACCTGCGGCGCCGGCGACATCGGCACGCATTTCCCGCCTTCCGACCCGCAGTGGAAGGGTGCGGCCTCGCGCCTGTTCGTCGAGCATGCGGCGGCCATCGTGCGCGCGCGCGGCGGCCGCATCGCCAATGCCGACATCACGCTGATCTGCGAGGCGCCGCGCGTCGGGCCGCACAGGGCGGCGATGACGGCCGAGCTCGCCGACATGCTGCGCATCGCGCCCGAGCGCATCTCGATCAAGGCGACGACCAACGAGAAGCTCGGCTTCGTCGGCCGCGAGGAAGGCATCGCGGCGATCGCCACGGCAAGCGTCGTCTATCCGGGAGAGCTGCCGGAATGAGCGACACGAGCGCGCTCGCAGCCGCCCTGCTCGAAGCCTGCGAGGCGCGCGGCCTGATGATCGCGACCGCCGAGAGCTGCACGGGCGGCATGATCGTCGCGGCGTTGACCGACATCGCCGGCTCGTCGGCCGTGGTCGACCGCGGCTTCATCACCTATTCCAACGAAGCGAAGATGGAGATGCTCGGGGTCTCCGAGGCGACGCTCAAGGCGCACGGCGCGGTCTCGCGCGAAACCGCGCTCGAGATGGCTGCCGGTGCTCTCGCCCATTCGCACGCAAGCCTCGCGCTCGCCGTCACCGGCATCGCCGGCCCTGGCGGCGGCTCGGCCGAAAAGCCGGTCGGCCTCGTCTGGTTCGGCATAGCCCGGAAAGGAACGCCGGCAGAGGCCGAGTTCCGCCTGTTCGAGGACAAGGGCCGCGACTTCATCCGCCACGAAACGGTGAGGACGGCGCTGGGGCTGGGGTTGAAGGCGGTGGGCCAGGCCGGCTACGCGGCCCCGTAGATCGCGTCCGCTCGCTTCTCGAAGGCTTCCGCGAACATGCGGAAGGCGCGGTCGAACATCGTGCCCATCAGCGCGCCGAGGATGCGGCTCTTGAACTCGTAGTCGATGAAGAACTGCACCTCCGCCCCGCCACCAGGCGCGTCGACGAATTTCCACTCGTTGGTGAGGTAGCGGAACGGCCCGTCGAGATATTTCACGTCGATGGTGTTTTCGGCCGGCGTCAGCAGCACCTGGGTCGTGAAGGTCTCGCGGATCGCCTTGTAGCCCACCGTCATGTCGGCCACGAGAACCTCGCGGCCGTCGCGCTCGCGGCGGGTGCGCACGTTGAGCGCCTCGCACAAGGGCAGGAACTCGGGATACTTCTCGATGTCGGCCACAAGGGCGAACATCTCGTCCGGCGAGTGGCCGACGTGGCGCGTGGTCTCGAACTTCGGCATCCGCTGGCGAACGTCAGGCCCGCTTCGCCAGCATCGCCTCGCGCGCGGCGCGCAGCTTGGCGAAGTCGTCGCCGGCATGGTGCGACGAGCGCGTCAGCGGGCTGGACGCCACGAGCAGGAAGCCCTTGGTCTTGCCGATGGTGGCGTAGGATTGGAACTCTTCCGGGGTGACGAACTTCTTGACCGGATGATGCTTCTTCGACGGCTGCAGGTACTGGCCGATGGTCATGAAGTCGACACTGGCCGTGCGCAGGTCGTCCATCAGCTGCAGCACTTCGTTCCGCTCCTCGCCGAGACCGACCATGATGCCGGACTTGGTGAAGATCGATGGATCGAGCTCCTTGACCCGCTGCAGGAGGCGGATCGAGTGGAAGTAGCGCGCGCCGGGACGCACCGTCAGATAGTTCGACGGCACGGTTTCGAGATTGTGGTTGAAGACGTCGGGACGGGCGGCAACGACGATCTCGAGCGCGCCCTCCTTGCGCAGGAAGTCGGGCGTCAGGATCTCGATGGTGGTTTCGGGCGTCAGCCGGCGGATGGCGTGGATCACGTCGGCGAAATGCTGGGCGCCGCCGTCGGCGAGATCGTCGCGGTCGACAGAGGTGATGACGACATGGGTCAGGCCCATCTGGGCCACGGCCTTGGCGACACTCTCCGGCTCGTTGGGGTCGAGCGCGGTCGGCACGCCGGTGGCGACGTTGCAGAAGGCGCAGGCGCGGGTGCAGATCTCGCCCATGATCATGAAGGTGGCGTGCTTCTTTTCCCAGCATTCGCCGATGTTGGGGCAGCCGGCCTCCTCGCAGACCGTGACCAGCTTGTGCGACTTCACGATGTCGCGCGTTTCCTGGTAGCCGCGCGAGACCGGCGCCTTGACGCGGATCCAGTCGGGCTTGCGCAGAACCTCCTGATCGGGCCGATGGGCCTTTTCCGGGTGCCGCGGGCGCGGACGGTCTTTGAGATCGAGCACAGTGACCATCGGTTCTTCCTACTGAGGCCGCGGCGGTCGCGAGCGGCCGAAAATCCAGAGCAGCAATATCGCGCCGGCGATGGCGACGATGAGGTTGCCCGCGAACCCGTAATAGTTGATGCCGAGCAGCCCCGCCAGTGTGCCGCCGACAAATGATCCGGCAACGCCCACCAGCATGTTGGTGAGGAAGCCGTGGTCGCGGTTCATGGTGCGTTCGGCGACATAGCCGGCGAGGAAGCCGATGAGCAGCATGCCGAAGAATCCGACACCGGGCATGCCGAGAATTCCGTAGCCTGGCTCCATAGCTCCTCTCCGGCCGGGTCGCGCCGGGCCAACAGACACGCAGCCCAGCATATAGTGCCAACCGGCGCGCCGCGAAAGGCGCGCCGGCGCTTGGCCGCTATGCGTTGAGCGCACGCCCATAGGCGTCGAGCACGCTTTCCTTCATCATCTCCGACAGCGTCGGGTGCGGGAAGACCGAGTGCATCAGCTCTTCCTCGGTCGTCTCCAGGTTCATGGCGACGACGAAGCCCTGGATCAGCTCGGTGACCTCGGCGCCGATCATGTGGGCGCCGAGCAACTGGCCGGTCTTCTTGTCGAAGATCGTCTTGATGAAACCCTGGTCCTCGCCGAGCGCGATGGCCTTGCCGTTGGCGCCGAACTGGAAGCGGCCGACGCGGATGTCGTAGCCCGCTTCCTTGGCCCTGGCCTCGGTGAGGCCGACGGAGGCGACCTGCGGGTTGCAATAGGTGCAGCCCGGGATCTTCGACTTGTCGAGCGCGTGCACGCCCGGCAGGCCGGCGATCTTCTCGACGCAGATGACGCCCTCATGCTCGGCCTTGTGGGCGAGCATCGGCGGCCCGGCGACGTCGCCGATGGCGTAGACGCCCGGCACGTTGGTGCGGCCGTAGCCGTCGACCACCACGCAGCCGCGGTCGGTCTTCACGCCGAGCGGTTCCAGGCCGAGATTCTCGATGTTGCCCTGCACGCCGACGGCCGAGATCAGGCGATCGGCGGTGATCTTCTCGACCTTGCCGTCCTTCATCTCGACATGGGCGGTGACCGAGTTGGCGCCCTTCTCGACCTTGGTGACCTTGGCGTCGAGGATGATCTTCATCCCCTGCTTCTCGAACTGCTTCTTGGCGAAGGTGGAGACCTCGGCGTCCTCGACCGGCATGACCTGCGGCAGGAGCTCGACCACCGTCACCTCGGCGCCCATGGTGCGGTAGAAGCTGGCGAATTCGATGCCGATGGCGCCCGAACCCATGACGACCAGCGACTTCGGCATCTCCTGCGGCACCATGGCCTCGAAATAGGTCCAGATCAGCTTGCCGTCCGGCTCGATGCCCGGCAGCGCGCGCGGCCGGGCGCCAGTGGCCAGGATGATGTGCTTGGCGGTGTAGGTGCCCTCGCCCTTGGTGTTCTTGGGCGCCGGGTGCTGCGGCTCCATCGGCTTCTTCGACGACTTGGAGACGACGATCTCGCCCGGCTTGGTGAGCTTGGCCTCGCCCCAGATCACGTCGACCTTGTTCTTCTTCATCAGGAAGCCGACGCCGCCGTTGAGGCGGGCGGAGACGCCGCGCGAACGCTCGACCACCGCCTTGACGTCGGCGGTCACGGTGCCGTCGATCTTGAGGCCGTAGTTCTTGGCGTGCTCGGCATAGTGCTTGATCTCGGCCGAACGCAAGAGCGCCTTGGTCGGGATGCAGCCCCAGTTGAGGCAGATGCCGCCGAGATGCTCGCGCTCGACGATCGCGGTCTTGAAGCCGAGCTGGGCGGCGCGGACCGCGGTGACATAGCCGCCGGGGCCGGAGCCGATGATGATGACGTCGTAGTTCTCAGCCAAGGCGTTTCTCCAGTCTTAGAGTTCCAGCATCACGCGCACGATGGGCGCGAGCGCATGGCCTATTTTCCGTGTGTTTTCAGCGTCGAGATGCACGCCGTCGAGCGGCGTGGTGACGGCCGCCGAGCCGGCATCGAAGAAGCCGCAGCCGACCTCGTCGGCGAGCTGCGCATAGAGCGGCGCGAGCTTGTGCGAAGCCTTGTCGCCGCCGGCGAACATGTCCTTGAACTCGGCATTTTCGGTACGGCTGACAGCCGGAGGCGAAACCAGCAGGATTTCGGGCGCGGGGTAGTCCATGCCGTGGTCGTAGTTGCGCACGATCGACACAAGCCGCGCCATGCCCTGCTTGGCGGCAAGCGGATTGCCGTGGATCCACGGCTTCATGTCGTTGGCGCCGAGCATGATGACGACGAGGTCGAGCGGCGCATGCGTGCCGAGGATGGTAGGCAAGGTGCGGGCACCGTTGCGGTCGGTGCCGGCAAGATGGTCGTCGAAGGCCGTGGTGCGACCGTTCAGCCCCTCGGCGATGACCTGGACGCCGTCGCCGAGTTCCGCCTGCAGCACGCTCGGCCAGCGGTCCTCGAAGGCGTGGCGGCCGGGACCGGCCGCGTCATAGCCCCAGGTCAGCGAGTCGCCGTAGCAAAGAACGGTTTTCATGAAAGGGTCCTCGATCCCCTGCCCCTTCGGCCCCTGAAGGCGGATGCCCTCCCCGCGGACGAGGAGGGCGAATGCCTTACACCAGCATGCCCATCGGGTTTTCGATGTAGCGCTTGAAGGCGGCGAGCAGTTCGGCGCCGAGCGCGCCATCGACGGCGCGGTGATCGGTCGACAGCGTGACCGACATCACGTTGGCGATCTTGATCTCGCCATTCTTGACGACTGCGCGCTCCTCGCCCGCGCCGACCGCCAGGATGGTGGCGTGCGGCGGGTTGATGACGGCGGAGAAGTCCTTGATGCCGAACATGCCGAGGTTGGAAACCGCGGTCGTGCCGCCCTGGTATTCCTCGGGCTTGAGCTTGCGGTTGCGGGCGCGGCCGGCGAGGTCCTTCATCTCGTTGGAGATGACCGACAGCGTCTTGATGTCGGCCTGGCGGATGATCGGGGTGATCAGGCCGCCCGGGATCGACACGGCGACGCCGACGTCGGCGTGCTTGTGCCTGACCATGGCCTGGTCGGTCCACGACACGTTGGCATCCGGCACGGCCTTGAGCGCCAGGGCCATCGCCTTGATGACCATGTCGTTGACCGACAGCTTGTAGGCCGGAACCTCGCCCTTCTCGGTCTTGACGGTCGGCGCGGCGGCGTTGAGCTGGGCGCGCAGCGCCAGCAGCGCGTCGATGTCGCAATCGAGCGTGAGGTAGAAGTGCGGGATGGTGCTCTTCGCCTCGACCAGTCGGCGGGCGATGGTCTTGCGCATGTTGTCGTGCGGGACGAGCTCGTAACTGCCCGCTTCGAACAACTTGAGCACCTGGTCGTCCGACATGCCCTTGGCAGCGGGTGCAGCCGCGGGAGCAGCAGCCGGGGCCTTGGCAGCAGGAGCAGCCTTGGCGCCGCCACCGGCGATCGCCGCCTCGACGTCGGCCTTGACGACACGGCCATGCGGGCCGGTGCCAGCGACCGCGCCGATGTCGACGCCGGCGTCCTTGGCGATGCGGCGGGCGAGCGGCGAAGCAAAGGTACGGCCCTCGCTCGCGGCCGCAGCGCCGTTGGTGGCCGCCGGCTTCGCAGCCGGTGCGGCCGCGACCGGTGCAGGTGCCGCGGCGGCAGGAGCCACCTCGGCCTTCGGAGCCTCAGCCTTGGGGGCCGCGGCCTGAGCGCCGTTGCCACCCTTGGCGGCGGCGGACGCATCCTCGCCTTCGCCGGCAAGAATGGCGATCAGCGCGTTGACCTTGACGCCCTCGGTGCCGGCCGGAACGACGATCTTGGCAACGGTGCCCTCGTCGACGGCCTCCACTTCCATCGTCGCCTTGTCGGTCTCGATCTCGGCGATCACGTCGCCGGGCGAAACCTTGTCGCCTTCCTTGACCAGCCACTTGGCGAGGTTGCCCTCTTCCATGGTCGGCGAAAGCGCAGGCATGGTGATGTTGATCGGCATGATGTCCTCCCGCCCGTCTCAGCGATAAGTGACGGCTTTGACCGCCTCGACCACCTCGGCCACATTGGGCAGAGCCAGCTTTTCGAGATTGGCGGCGTAGGGCATCGGCACATCCTTGCCGGCGATGGTGATGACCGGCGCATCGAGATGGTCGAAGGCGCGCTGCGACACCTGGTTGGCGATGAAGTCGCCGACCGAGGACTGCGGGAAGCCTTCTTCCACGACCACCAGCCTGTTGGTCTTCTTGACCGAGGCGACGATGGTGTCGAGATCGAGCGGACGGATGGTCCGGAGATCGATGACCTCGGCGTCGATGCCCATGGCAGCGAGCTCGGCCTCGGCCTTGACCGCATAGGTCATACCGATGCCGAAGGAGACGATGGTGACGTCCTTGCCCTGCTTGTGGATGCGCGCCTTGCCGATCGGCAGGACGAAATTGTCGAGCTTCGGCACGTCGAAATGCTGGCCGTAGAGGATTTCGTTCTCGAGGAAGATGACCGGGTTCGGATCGCGGATGGCGGCCTTGAGCAGGCCCTTGGCGTCGGCCGCCGTGTAGGGCATGACGACCTTGAGGCCGGGGATGTGGCCGTACCAGGCGGCGTAGCACTGCGAGTGCTGGGCCGCGACGCGGGCCGCAGCGCCGTTCGGGCCGCGGAACACGATCGGCGCACCCATCTGGCCGCCCGACATGTACAGCGTCTTCGCCGCCGAGTTGACGATCTGGTCGATCGCCTGCATGGCGAAGTTGAAGGTCATGAACTCGACGATCGGCTTGAGGCCGGCCATCGCAGCACCGACGCCGACGCCGGCGAAGCCGTGCTCGGTGATCGGGGTGTCGACCACGCGGCGCGGGCCGAATTCCTGCAGCAGGCCTTGCGTGATCTTGTAGGCGCCCTGGTACTCGGCAACCTCCTCGCCCATGATGAAGACGTCGGCGTCGCGGCGCATCTCTTCGGCCATGGCGTCGCGGAGCGCCTCGCGCACCGTCATCGACACCATCTCGGTGCCGGCCGGAATGTCGGGATCGGCGGCGACCTCGGTCTTCGGCGCGGCAGCGACAGGTGCGGCAGCCTCGCTCTTGGCGGGCGCGGGCGCAGCCGCGGCGGCAGGCGCCTCGGCTTTCGCCGGAGCGGCTGCCTTGCCGATGTCGGCCGAGCTTTCGCCGTCCTGCAGCAGCACGGCGATCGGCGTGTTGACCTTGACGCCCTCGGTGCCGGCACCGATCAGGATCTTGCCAAGCGTGCCTTCATCGACGGCCTCGACTTCCATCGTCGCCTTGTCGGTCTCGATCTCGGCGATGACGTCGCCGGCGACGATCTTGTCGCCTTCCTTCTTCATCCACTTGGACAGATTGCCCTCTTCCATCGTCGGCGAGAGCGCAGGCATGAGAATTTCGATCGGCATCTTTCGCCCTCCCTTAGATCACGATGTCGGTCCAGAGCTCGGCAACATCCGGCTCGGGATCGGTCTGGGCGAAATCTGCAGCGTCGGCCACGATGTCGCGGACATCCTTGTCGATGGCCTTGAGGTCGTCCTCGCTCGCCCACTTCTTGGCGAGCACGCGCGCCTTGACCTGCTCGATCGGGTCATGCTCGGAGCGCATCTTCTGCACTTCATCCTTCGAGCGGTACTTGGCCGGGTCGGACATGGAATGGCCGCGATAGCGGTAGGTCTGCATCTCCAGGATGATCGGGCCGTTGCCCGAGCGGCACCATTCGGTCGCCATGTCGCCGGCGGCCTTGACCGCACGCACGTCCATGCCGTCGACCTGGATGCCGGGGATCTTGAAGGAGACGCCGCGCTGCGAGAAATCGGTCTCGGCGGAGGCGCGCGAAACCGCGGTGCCCATGGCGTAGCGGTTGTTCTCGATGACGTAGATCACCGGCAGCTTCCACAGCGAGGCCATGTTGAAGCTTTCGTAGACCTGGCCCTGGTTGGCCGCGCCATCGCCGAAATAGGTCACGGAAACATTCGGGTTCTCGCGGTAGCGGTTGGCGAAGGCGAGGCCCGTACCGAGCGACACCTGAGCGCCGACGATGCCGTGGCCGCCATAGAAGTGCTTTTCCTTGGAGAACATGTGCATGGAGCCGCCCTTGCCTTTCGACAAGCCGCCCCTGCGCCCGGTGAGTTCCGCCATCACGCCGCGCGCGGACAGGCCCATGGCGATCATGTGGCCGTGGTCGCGATAGGCGGTGATCATCTGGTCGCCTTCGATCAGCGACATCTGCAGGCCGGTGACGACCGCTTCCTGCCCGATATAGAGGTGGCAGAAGCCGCCGATGAAGCCCATGCCGTAAAGCTGGCCGGCCTTTTCCTCGAAGCGGCGGATGAGCAGCATCTCGCGGTAGGCGGAGAGTTCCTGCTCTTTGGTGAATTCGGTTGGTTTGGGTGCTACTGGACCCGATTTAGAATCTGATTTGGCTTTGGCGGGCGCACGTTTCGCGGCTGTAGCCATGCATCACTCCCTTGATCGTCTCTTTACGGACATTGGAGGAGATCATGCATTGCCCTCCTCTCCATGTAGTTGACGCTAGCACGGAGGATGCCCTTGCGCCATGCGGAAAAATGCATAGCAGGCATGCGGTTAAGGGCCTAGAATTGCTGGATTTCTTGGCGATTAACTGACTTCGAGTTAATTCGCGCGCGAAAGCGGACGCATGATCGTCAGCTCGTCGGCACCTGACACATTGAGCGTCCTGCGCGCCTGTTCGTCAAGCATGTCCTTCTCGAGGCTGCCGTCATAGAGCATCTGCACCCGGCGCTCGATCTCCGTCCGCTGCGCCTTGACCGTGTCGAGCCGCGCCTGCAGCTCGACGGCGCGGGCCTGGTAGCGGTACTTCGAATAGATGCCGAATTCGCCGTTATAGGCGTGGAAGCCGAAATAGGAGAGGAAGACCGCCGCAAGCGCCGGGACGATCAGGCGACCCGTATTCCTCTGCTTGTGATGGCGTGTCCACATGGCCGTCCCCTCTTCTGTGCTCTTGTCGCTCCATTGTGCTTAATGGACGGTTACGAGCCGGGGGACGCGGAAGCGCGCGCGCAACAAAAAAGGCGGGGCAAGCGCCCCGCCTCTTCCGGTTTCGATTTCAGCCAGTTCAGCCCCGAAGGATCGACCTTCCGGCAAAGCGCGCCTGCGGGCCGAGCTCTTCCTCGATGCGGATGAGCTGGTTGTACTTGGCGGTGCGGTCCGAGCGGGCCAGCGAGCCGGTCTTGATCTGGCCGCAGTTGGTGGCGACCGCGAGATCGGCGATGGTCGAGTCCTCGGTCTCGCCCGAGCGGTGCGACATGACGGCGGTGTAGCGGGCCTTGTGCGCGGTCTCGACGGCGTCGAGCGTCTCGGTCAGCGAGCCGATCTGGTTGACCTTGACCAGGATCGAGTTGGCGACGCCCATCTTGATGCCGTCGCGCAGGCGGGCCGAATTGGTGACGAACAGGTCGTCGCCGACCAGCTGCACCTTGTCGCCGCAGAGCTCGGTCAGATACTTCCAGCCTTCCCAGTCGTCCTCGGACATGCCGTCCTCGATCGAGATGATCGGGTAGTCGGCGGCGAGCTTGGCCAGGTATTTGGCCTGGGCCTTGGGGTCGCGCGTCTTCTTCTCGCCTTCATAGACGTAGGCGCCGTCCTTGAAGAACTCGGTGGCGGCGCAGTCGAGCGCCAGCGCCACGTCCTCGCCCGGCTTGAAGCCAGCCTTCTCGATCGAGGCCATGACGAAGTCGAGCGCGGCCTGGGCGCTCTTGAGGTTCGGCGCAAAACCGCCCTCGTCGCCGACATTGGTGTTGTGACCGGCTTCCTTCAGCCCCTTCTTCAGGGTGTGGAAAATCTCGGAGCCCCAGCGCACCGCGTCGCGCAGGCTGGGCGCGCCGATCGGCATGATCATGAATTCCTGGAAGTCGATCGGATTGTCGGCATGGGCCCCGCCGTTGATGATGTTCATCATCGGCACCGGCAGGACGCGGGCGTTGGGGCCGCCGACATAACGATAGAGCGGCAGGCCCGACGACTCGGCCGCGGCCTTGGCGACGGCGAGCGACACGCCGAGGATGGCGTTGGCGCCGAGGCGGCTCTTGTTGGGGGTGCCGTCCAGCTCGATCATGGTCTGGTCGATGTGGATCTGATTCTCGGCTTCCATGCCGCCGATCGCCTCGAACAGCTCGCCGTTGACGGCCTCGACGGCGCGCTCGACGCCCTTGCCGAGGTAGCGGGGGCCGCCGTCGCGCAGTTCCATCGCCTCATGGGCGCCGGTGGATGCGCCCGAGGGCACCGCGGCGCGGCCCATCGAGCCGTCTTCGAGAACGACGTCCACCTCGACGGTGGGATTGCCGCGGCTGTCGAGAATCTCGCGACCTACGATTTCGATGATTGCAGTCATAAAGGCATCCCCGGGATCTGTGCGACTAGATGGAGCGGTTGGATTTCCGCGCCCGTCTTAGCCAAAGCAGAGGAAAAGGCAATCGCGCCGGCCGAAATATCACGCAGCGTCAGGCGCGGATTCACTTTCGGCGATGGCCTGTCATCATATTTCATCTCAACAGGCAGGCATCGGCCAACACTTTCGGGTAAATTGGCGGCGCGCGGGGCGAAACAGAGGGAGTTTCGCCATGAGCCAGTTGAGTGGTATCCTGAGTTTGTTCTTCATCGCCGCGGCGTTCCTTACTTCCTGCGACAGCCAGCCGCCCCCTCAGGGCTCGTCGCAGATCCGGATTATTCCGAGTTCCAAGTAAACGCCGCGCTCAATCGAAAAGCCCCGCAAGCGCGGGGCTTTTCTCTTTCCGGCAAGGCCGACCCCATCAATGCCAGTAGGGCTCGACCTGGTAGTGGGCGAACGAGGCGTCTCGCGCCGCCCGACCGTCGTCTTCGGTCAGTTCCTTGACGGAATAGGCCGGCGCAGCCTTCAGCTGGTCGGTCGAGAACGGCACCACATAGCCGCCGAGCCTCGTGTCGTAGTCCAGCGTGGACCACGGAACGGCATGAAATTTCTCGCCGATGCCGAGGAAGCCACCGAAGCCCACGACGGCGAACATGATGTCGTTGGACGTCTTCTCCAGTATGACGTCCTCGATGCTGCCGATGGATTCGCCGGCCGCGTTGTAGACACTGGTGCCAATGACCCGCGATGCGGGAATCGCTTCGGTATGGCCGGTGACAGTCGTCATGGTCCTGCTCCTGTTTGGTTACGGAATGCAGGGTTAACGATGCCCCGACGGACAGGTTCCAGTGATTTTCGGCCGCAGACGCGGGCGCGGCTGCGTCAGTCCGTGAGGATGAAGGTCACCTTCATGTTGACCCGGTAGGCGACGATCTTGCCGTTCTCGACGACGACCTTCTGATCCTGGATCCAGGCGCCCTCGACATTTTTCAGCGTCATCGAGGCGCGGGCGATGCCCTGCTCGATCGCATCCTGAAAGCTCTTGGTCGACGATGCGGTGATTTCCGTAACGCGGGCAACAGACATGGAACTCCTCCTGCTGAAATGCTCAGTCACGAGGAAAGCCTACCCTCGGCAAACGCCGGGCTCAAGCTGGAGTTGCAGGCGGGACGCCCCGAATCCGGGGCGGCGCCTCATCCCTTGGAGATGCGGTCGAAGGCCATCAGCCGTTCGAGCAGCGCCGGCATGTCCTTGAACGGCACCATGTTGGGCCCGTCCGACGAGGTCGAGTTGTCGGGGTCCTCATGCGTCTCGATGAAGACGCCGGCCACGCCGACCGCGACCGCGGCACGCGCCAGCGTCTCGACGAAACGGCGCTCGCCGCCCGAAGTGGCGCCCTGCCCGCCCGGCTGCTGCACCGAATGGGTGGCATCGAAGATCACCGGCGCGCCGATGTCGGCCATGATCGACAGCGCGCGCATGTCGGAGACCAGCGTGTTGTAGCCGAAGGAGGCGCCGCGCTCGGTCACCAGCACGTTCGGGTTGCCCGAGCCGGTGACCTTGGCGACCACGTTCTTCATGTCCCAGGGCGCCAGGAACTGGCCCTTCTTGACGTTGACCACCTTGCCGGTCCTGGCTGCAGCGACCAGCAGGTCGGTCTGGCGGCTGAGGAAGGCCGGGATCTGCAGCACGTCGACCACTTCGGCGACGATGGCGCACTGCTCTTCGGTGTGGACGTCGGTGATGACGGTGACGCCGAGTTCCTTGCGCAGGTCGGCAAAGACCGGCAGGGCCGCATCGAGGCCGGCGCCGCGCGTGCTCGACAGCGAGCTGCGGTTGGCCTTGTCGAAACTCGACTTGTAGACGAAGCCGATGCCGAGCTTCTGGGTGAGTTCCTTGAGCCTGCCGGCCATATCGAAGGCGTGCTGGCGCGATTCGAACTGGCACGGTCCGGCGATCAGCGACAGCGGCGCATCGTTGGCGAAGAGGGTCTTGCCGACCGTGACGTTTGCATTCGGCTTGGTCATTTCTGTTCCTCGAAGATGAAGGCTGTACCCTGCCCGGGCGCCGGCGGAATCACCAGCCGATGGCCGCTTAGATCGTGCTCGATGCCGCGCCCTGCAAGAAGCGCAGTCGCCGCAGCCAGATCGCCGACGGCAAAGACGATGCCGCCGAGGCGGATATTGTCGCCGCCGGTAGCGGCGCGGAGCACGAAACCGGCATTGGCAAGCGGGACCTCGACGCCGTCGGTCGCTGGCTCCGCCTTGCTGCGCGCCAGCGTCGACAGGAAGGCTGAGGCCGCCGCGGTGTCGCCCGCGTCCGCTTCGATGGCGACGACCCGACGGACACCGTTTGCATGGATTTGCAGGGCGCTGCGGTCAACCCTGGGTGCATTGGCGCGCTCGCAGGCAAAGAAGAACGCATCGCCCGCCGGCTCGGCCGCGAAGGCGAGCCGGAAGGAAGCGACGTCGGCGCGCCCCGTGGCATCGACGAAAGGCCGCGAGAAATCGAGACGCGGGCCGGCCGAGACGCCTGCCTCGACAAATTCGCGATGATCGGCGTCGGCGTCATCGGAAGCGAAGACGACGGCGGAAAAACCTTCGTCGCCACGAGCGGCGCGGAACGAACGGTCGCGCGCCACGAAGACGTTGCTTTCCGAAACGGCCCTGTCGGCGGCCGCGGCATCGCCCACGGCCAGCGGTTCCAGGAAGGTGCCGTCGGCGAGGTAGACGCAGGCGTTGACCGTGCCGAAGGGGTGGACGCCCACCGGCGCCACGGTGAAGCCGAGCGAAGACAGGCGTGCGCGCGCGACCGCAAGGTCGGCGGTCGGCAGGACCACATGGTCGAGGGCGCGTGGCCCGGCTTGGACGTTATTGGTCATCGGCCAGCGCTGTGCCTCAAATCGTCAGCTCGCGCAAGGTTGTGGGCCGCGCCCTCACCCGGCGACCATCTCACCGAGGCGGCGCACCGTGTTCCAGTTGCGCGACGTGCCGATGCCGCCCGCGCGCCTGGGCGTGAGTGCCCCCAGCAGCCTCGACGAGCCGGCATTGCGCGAGAAATAAAGCCAGATGTCGCCGTTGACGGCGGCGAGTTTCTCGTCGGCAGAGACATAGGGTCGAAGCCGCTCGATGACTTCAGGTGTCACCGGCTCGCGCATGACGCGCACCGCCACCTGGTCGGGATCGCGCCCGGATTCCTCTGGAAACGGATTGGCGGCGACGAGCTTCAGCCATGCCTCGGCGTCGCGCACGATGATGTCGACATGCTTGCCGAATTTTTGCGCGAAGGCCGCTTCGAGCGACCGCTCCAGCTCGGCAACCGAGCTGCCATTTGCCTCGAAGACGAGATTTCCGGTCGCAACCAGCGTGCGCGGATTGGCGAGGCCGAGGGCGGCCGCCATGGCGCGCAGGTCGGACATGACGAGGCGGCGGCCGGGGCCGAGGACGATGCTGTAGAGAAGCGCGACGTAGGTGGTCATGCGCCGCGCTGCCCCGGAAGGAAATTGCGCGCCGGCGAGGTTCCGTCGGCACGCATCAAAATCAGACAAGCCGGCTCTGCTCGACGGCCGCCTCGATGAAGCTCGCAAACAGCGGATGCGGCTCCAGCGGCCGGCTCTTCAGCTCCGGATGGTACTGGACGCCGATGAACCAGGGATGGTCGGGATATTCGACCGTCTCGGGCAGCACGCCGTCCGGCGACATGCCGGCGAAGACCAGGCCACACTCTTCGAGGCGATCCTTGTAGTCGATGTTGACTTCGTAGCGGTGGCGATGGCGCTCGGAAATGTCGGTGTCGCCGTAGACCTCGGCGATCTTCGAGCCTGCCGCCAGCTTGGCGTCATAGGCGCCGAGTCGCATCGTGCCGCCGAGGTCGCCGGTAACCTTGCGCTTCTCGAGCATGTTGCCCTTGAGCCATTCGGTCATCAGGCCGACGACCGGTTCCTTGGTCGGGCCGAATTCGGTCGACGAGGCATTTTCGATACCGGCGAGCGAGCGCGCCGCCTCGATGCAAGCCATCTGCATGCCGAAGCAGATGCCGAAATAAGGCACCTTGCGCTCGCGGGCGAACTTGGCCGCCAGGATCTTGCCTTCCGAACCACGCTCGCCGAAGCCGCCCGGCACCAGGATGCCGTGGACCTTTTCCAGGAACGGTGCGGGGTCTTCCTTTTCGAAGATCTCGCTTTCGATCCAGTCGAGCTTGACCTTGACGTTGTTGGCGAGCCCGCCATGCGACAGCGCCTCGATCAGCGATTTGTAGGCGTCCTTGAGGCCCGTGTACTTGCCGACGACGGCGATAGTGACCTCACCCTCGGGGTTGTGGATGCGCTGCGACACGTTCTGCCAGGCATCGAGGCGCGGCTTGGGCGCCGGGTCGATGCCGAAGGCGGCGAGCACTTCCGAATCCAGGCCTTCCTTGTGGTAGGCGAGCGGCACGTCGTAGATGTGACCGACGTCGAGCGCCTGGATGACGGCGGATTCGCGCACGTTGCAGAACAGCGACAGCTTGCGGCGTTCTTCCTTGGGAATGTCGCGGTCGGCGCGCACCAGAAGGATGTCGGGGGCAATGCCGATCGAGCGCAGTTCCTTGACCGAATGCTGCGTCGGCTTGGTCTTGAGTTCGCCCGCGGTCGGAATGTAGGGCATGAGCGTGAGGTGGACATAGACCGCGTTGTTGCGCGGCAGGTCGTTGCCGAGCTGGCGGATGGCTTCGAGGAACGGCATCGCCTCGATGTCGCCCACCGTGCCGCCGATCTCGCAGAGCACGAAGTCGTACTCGTCGTTGCCGTCGAGGATGAAGTTCTTGATCTCGTCGGTGACGTGCGGAATGACCTGCACGGTCGCGCCGAGATAGTCGCCGCGCCGCTCGCGTTCGATGATGTTCTTGTAGATGCGGCCGGTGGTGATGTTGTCGCTCTGGTTCGCCGAACGTCCGGTGAACCGCTCATAGTGTCCGAGATCGAGGTCGGTCTCCGCCCCGTCATCCGTCACGAACACCTCACCGTGCTGGTAAGGCGACATCGTACCGGGGTCGACGTTCAGATACGGATCGAGCTTGCGGATGCGCACGCGATAGCCGCGTGCCTGCAGAAGGGCTCCGAGAGCCGCTGCGGCAATGCCTTTTCCAAGGGAAGAAACCACGCCGCCGGTGATGAAAACATATCGCGCCATGGGAGTCATCGCTTAACGCGGCCAAATCGATTCCGCCAGAGAAAAATCCGCCGCGTCGGACTTTTCCCTATCTGGCTGTTCGGTGCTGCGACCCGGAAGGAACGCAAACAAAAAGGCCGGCGTGACCGCCGGCCCGCTCTCGTCGCTTCAGGAGGACTGCGAAAGTCGCTCCGGAAACGGCCTACATGACGATGACTTCGGTGCCCATCTTCACGCGGTTGTAGAGGTCCATGACATGGTCATTGACCATGCGGAAGCAACCGTTCGAGGCGTTGGTGCCGATCGTCTGAGGCTGGTTGGTGCCATGGATACGGATATGGGTATCCTTCTTGCCCTGGTAAAGGTAGATGGCGCGTGCGCCGAGCGGATTGTCGGGTCCGCCGTTCATGCCGTCCTTGTACTGGCCGTATTTCTTGGGCTCGCGCTCCTGCATCTCCTTGGTCGGGATCCAGCGCGGCCACTCCTGCTTGTCGCCGACGGTAGCCTTGCCCTTGAACTCGAGACCTTCGCGGCCGACCGCGATGGCATAGCGGCGGGCGGTCGAGGACGACTCGACCAGGTAGAGGTAGCGCGCGCCGGTATCGACCACGATCTGGCCGCGCTCGTAGCCCGAGAACGCCACTTCCTGCGGCTCGAAATCGGACTTCACCTTGAACTTCTTGTTCTTGTCGCGCTCGGCGAGCACCGAGTCCAGTGCGCGAGTCTGCGGCAGCATCGAAGGCTGCTGCACGGCACCGCCGAACAGCCCGGCAAACAGGCCGGTCTGCTTCGGCGCCGCAGCGCTTTCACTGCGCAGCTCGCCGCTGTTGCCGGCCGATACGACTTCCATGGCGTCGGGCGCGAGCGGCGCAACCGGCTGCGAGACGTCCAGCGGCTTCAGATCGCGCTTGGGCGTGGGCGCGGCGGCCGGAGCAGCCGAGGCGACCTGCCCGCTGGCCTTCTCCGCCTTCTTCAGGCGGGCGAGCTCGCGCGCCTGCTCTGCCTTCTGCTTGGCGGCTTCGCGCATGGCCATCTTCTTGGCCTCGAGCATCTTCAGCCGGGCCGTTTCCTTGTCGGCCTTGATCTTGGCTTCCAGCTCGCGGATGCGCGCCAGATCGGCGTCCGTGGGCTTCTTCTTTTTCGTGAGCGCCTTCAATTCCGACGCGTCGCTCTTCGCCGCGATTGCCACGACGTCGCCCGCAACCTGTGGCTGCGGCGGCGCAACCGTGCCGGCCGGCGTGGCGGCGATGGCGGCCGAACCCATGAGGGTGGCGCATAGACCTGCTAAAAGGATGCGGCGGAGCTGCATGGCGAAGAATCCCGAACGTTCAGCGCGAAAAGAAATGCGCGGCAACGCGCGGTGCCCCCAAGGCCCCGTCCATTCGCCGCGGTTCAGCTATAATCGAATAGCCGGAGCCGTCTCAAGGGAGACCGCTCCGGCTACACAAGGGAAATTCGAAGATTTTGCAGCATTTGCCGCAACTGTGTTCAAACAACAACAGGTTGCGGCGTTGCCGGTTGATTACTGGTTCGGAACCTG
The DNA here is from genome assembly GCF_037625995.1 of Aminobacter sp. Piv2-1. NCBI lineage: Bacteria > Pseudomonadati > Pseudomonadota > Alphaproteobacteria > Hyphomicrobiales > Phyllobacteriaceae > Aminobacter > Aminobacter sp. Piv2-1. Next base: position 57,906 of record NZ_JARKMU010000016.1, on the reverse strand, counting down.
GGGCGTGGCAGGCGCGGGCGCGGTGCCGGACGCAGGCTGCTCGGTGGTCCCGGACGCCGCAGGCGCTGTCGCCGGAGCCGCAGGCTCGGTCGTCGTGGCAGGAGCCGTCGTACCCGCCGCCGGGGCTGAGCCGCCGAGCTGATCGAGAACGCCCTTGCCGCCGGTCGTGCTGCCGCCCTGGGTGGCCGGAGCCCGGTCCAGGATGTCGATGGGCTTCTCGCCATAGCGGGCGATGATCGACAGCGTCAGTGAAGTGACGAAGAAGAGCGTGGCCAGGATCGCGGTCGCGCGCGTCAGCGCGTTGGCGGCGCCACGCGCGGTCATGAAGCCCGAACCGCCGCCGATGCCGAGGCCACCGCCCTCCGAACGCTGCAGGAGCACCACGCCGACGAGCGCGAGCACGATCATCAGGTGGATGACGATGAGGATGGTTTCCATTGGGCGTCCTGGGATCTTTCCTGGCGGGATTTCGCCGGCACGCACTCGCGCCAGGCATTCCGGAGGCGGCTCATTACAATGCTTTCACGGCTTTTCCAAGCCCGCCGCCCGAATATGGGGCGACACCCCGGCATTGCAACCGCCGCCGCCTGAAATTCAGAGCTTGCGGTAGGCCTCGGCGATGCCGAGGAAATCGGCCGCCTTGAGGCTGGCCCCGCCGACGAGCGCGCCATCGACATTGGCAACAGCCAGCAACTCGGCGGCATTGGACGGCTTGACCGACCCGCCATAGAGAATGCGCATCTTGGCAGCCGGCGCTCCCAGGAGCTCCGTCAGGCGGGCGCGGATATGGGCATGCGCCTGGGCCACGTCCTCGGCGGTAGGCGTGAGCCCCGTGCCGATCGCCCAGACCGGCTCATAGGCGATCACCGAATTGGCCGGCGTCGCCGTGGTGGGGACCGAGCCGGCGACCTGCCTGGACAGCACCGAAAGCGTCGCCCCGGCCTCGCGCTCCTCGCGCGTCTCGCCGATGCATATGACGGCGACCAGCCCCGCCCGCCAGGCAGCCTCGGCCTTGGTCAGAACGACAGCGTCGCTTTCGCCATGGTCGGTCCGGCGCTCGGAATGCCCGACGATGACGTGGCTCGCGCCCGCGTCCTTCAGCATCTCCGCCGAGATGTCGCCGGTATGCGCGCCGCTTTCCTTGGCGTGGCAATCCTGGCCGCCGGCCTTGACCGGGGTGCGGTGAAGAATTTCGGCGGCCCGCGACAAAAGCGTCGCCGGCACGCAGATCAGCGCTTCCGTATCGGCGTCGAGACCACCCATGAAGCCGTTGGCGATGCCTCGCAACTCGTTGAGAGATGCGCTCGTCCCGTTCATCTTCCAGTTACCGGCGACGAGTGGGCGAATTCCTGGCGTCATGTGCTCTTCCTTCGGAAACGATCTTCGTTCGGGCCCCCTCACTACCAAAAACAAGCCACAAAGCAATCGACACTGGCGCTGAAGGGCGCTATTGCGCTTCGTTCATATCAAGCGTCGCAGACGCCCGAAGACCGGAACGGAAAATGCTCGACACGCTTAGAAATGCTGCCGGAACCTGGGTAGCAAAACTTTTGCTGCTGTTGCTCGTGGTGAGCTTCGCGATCTGGGGTATTTCCGGCTCTCTCCGCGGTGGCTTCGGCAGCGACAAGATCGTCACCGCCGGCAAGACCAGCGTTTCCGGCGTCGAGTACCGCCTCGCCTACGATCGCCAGATCAGCGTGCTTTCGCAGCAGTTCGGCCAGCGGCTGACCCGCGACCAGGCACGGGCTTTCGGCATCGACAACCAGGTCCTCGCCCAGCTGGTGGCCGGCGCGGTGCTGGACGAACAGGCCCGCAAGCTGGGCCTCGGCCTTTCCAAGGACAGCCTGGCGCAGCTGACCTGGCAGGATCCGGCCTTCCAGGGCCCGGACGGCCAGTTCAACCGCCAGGCCTTCGACTTCATCCTCAGGCAGATCGGCATGCGTCCCGAGGACTACCTCAAGAACCGCGCCCAGGTGGCCGTGCGCCAGCAGATCGTGGAAGCGGTTTCCGACGGCCTGAAGGCGCCCGACACGCTGCTGCGCGCGGTGGCGCTCTACCGTGGCGAAGACCGCACGATCGACTATCTGGCGTTGCCCAAGTCGCTGGTCGAGCCGATCGCAGCACCCGCCGACGACGTGCTCAAGGCATGGTTCGAGGAAAACAAGAAGACCTATGCCGCACCCGAGTATCGCAAGCTGAAATATGCAAAGCTGGAGCCGGAGGACATCGTCGACCTCGGTTCGGTGACGGACGATCAGATCCGCAAAGATTACGACCAGAACAAGACCCAGTTCACGACGCCCGAGACGCGCAAGATCGAACAGCTGGTGTTCCCGAACGCCGAAGCCGCCAAGGCGGCGTCCGACGCGATCAAGGGTGGCGCGAGCTTCGACAAGATCGTAGCCGACCAGGGCAAGACCTCGCACGACGTGCTTCTCGGCAACGTGACGAAGGACAAGGTCGGCGACAAGGCCGTTGCCGACGCCGCCTTCGCCATGCAGGCCAACCAGGTCAGCGACGTCGTCCAGGGCAATTTCGGCCCGGTGATCGTGCGCGTCAGCGAGGTCACGCCCGCGGCGACGAAGGCGTTCGACGAGGTGAAGGACCAGATCCGCAAGGACCTGGCGCTGGCGGAAGCCAACCGCATCCTGCTCGACGTACACGACTCCTATGAGGATGCGCGCGCGGGCGGCGAGTCGCTGCAGGCGGCGGCCGAGAAGCTGAAGCTGAAGGTCGTCACCGTCGACGCCATCGACCGCGCCGGGCAGCAGCCCGACGGCAGCGTGGTCAACACCCTGCCCGACTCGCGCAACCTGATCGAGGCTGCCTTCGAGGCCGAGGCCGGCATCGAGAACCAGCCGCTCAACATCGGCACCAACGGCTTTGTCTTCTACGAGGTGGAAGGTATCACTCCGGCGCGCGACCGCACGCTCGACGAGGTTCGCGAAAAGGTCGTGGCCGACTGGACCGCGGCCGAGGCGAAAAAACGCCTCAACGAAAAAGCGGGCGAACTGGAGAAGCGGCTCAAGGACGGCACCGCGCTCGACGTCATCGCCGCCGAACTCAAGCTCGAGAAGCAGACCAAGCGCGGCCTCAAGCGCGACACCGACGACGCCGACTTCGGCCGCGACGGCGCGGCCGCCATGTTCGCGATGGGCCAGGGCGGAACCGGCGTGATCCCCTCGCCGACCGGCGACGCCCAGATCCTGTTCAAGGTGGCCGAAGTGTTCGAGCCGGCCGGCGCCGACGCCGCCTCGGTGCCGGAGGACGTGCAGAAGACCTTCGCCTCGGAGATGTCGGACGACCTGCTCGACCAGCTCGTGGCGCAGCTGCAGCGCGAATATGCGGTCACCGTCGACCAGAACGCGATCACCCGCGCGCTTGCGGTGGGAACGCCATGAGCACGCTGAAGCCATACATCGCCAAGGTTGCGACGGGAACGCCGCTGACCTTCGAGGAAGCCCGCGAAGCCTTCGACATCATCATGTCGGGCGAAGCGACACCCGGCCAGATCGGCGGCTTCCTGATGGCGCTGCGCGTGCGTGGCGAAACCGTAAGCGAGATATCGGGCGCGCTCGCCACGATGCGCGACAAGATGCTGCGCGTCGAGGCGCCGGCCAATGCCGTCGATATCGTCGGCACGGGCGGCGACGGCTCGCACAGCGTCAACATCTCGACTGCCTCGGCCTTCGTCATTGCCGGCGCCGGCGTGCCGGTCGCCAAGCACGGCAATCGTGGCCTGTCGTCGCTGACGGGCGCCGCCGACGTGCTGACCGCGCTCGGCGTCAATATCGAGCTGGCCCCCGACGCAATTAGTCGTTGCATCCATCAGGCCGGCATCGGCTTCATGTTCGCGCCGGCGCATCACCCTGCCATGAAGCATGTGGGCGCGACGCGCGTCGAACTCGGCACCCGCACGATCTTCAACCTGCTCGGTCCTCTTTCCAACCCGGCCGGCGTCAACCGGCAGCTGTTCGGCGTGTTCTCGCCCGAATGGGTCGAGCCCGTCGCGGAGACATTGAAGGAACTCGGCGCCGAGTGCGCCTGGGTCGTGCACGGCGACGGCTACGACGAGATCACGACCACCGGCGAGACGAAGGTTTCAGCTCTGTCGGGCGGCAAGATCAGCAATTTCACGCTTACACCCGAAGGGGTCGGCCTCGCGCGCCACAGCCGCGAAGCTTTGCGCGGCGGCGATTCGGCCTACAATGCGGCTGCCCTGCGCGCCGTGCTCGAGGGCACCCCGGGCGCTTATCGTGACACCGTGCTGATGAACGCCGGCGCGGGCCTCGTGGTCGCAGGCAAGGTTGCCGAGATCGGCGACGGCATCAAGCTTGCCGCCGATGCGATCGACAGTGGACGCGCGCGCGCCGTCCTCGAGCGCCTCGTTGCGGTGTCGAACGGGTAGCGGCATGGCAGACATCCTGCGCAAGATCGAGGCCTACAAGCGCGACGAGATCGCCGCCGCCAAGGCGCTCACGCCGCTTGCGGACCTGAAGGCACGGGCGCACGACGTGGCCCCGCCCAGGGGGTTCCTCGCAGCGCTCGAAGCACAGCGCAGCCAAGGCCGCTTCGGGCTGATCGCCGAGATCAAGAAGGCGAGCCCGTCGAAAGGCCTGATCCGCGCCGATTTCGATCCGCCGGCGCTCGCCCGCGCCTATGCCGAAGGCGGGGCGGCCTGCCTTTCGGTGCTGACGGACACGCCGTCGTTCCAGGGCGCGCCGGAGTTCCTGACCGCCGCCCGCGACGCGTGCACCCTGCCCGCCTTGCGCAAGGACTTCATGTTCGAGCCCTACCAGGTGCATGAAGCCCGCGCCTGGGGTGCGGACGCCATCCTCATCATCATGGCGAGCCTGACGGACGACGACGCCAGGCGGCTCGAGGACACGGCCTTCGAGCTCGGCATGGACGCGCTGATCGAGGTCCACGACGAAGCCGAGACGGAGCGGGCCATGAAGCTCGCCTCGCGCCTGCTCGGCATCAACAACCGCAACCTGCGCAGCTTCGAGGTGAGCCTGGAGACGTCCGAGCGCCTGGCGCCGATGGTCCCGGCGGACCGCCTGCTCGTCGGCGAGAGCGGTATCTTCACCCACCAGGATTGCCTGAGGCTTGAAAAATCGGGCATCGGCAGCTTCCTCGTCGGCGAGAGCCTGATGCGCCAGGCCGACGTGGCCGCGGCCACGCGGGCGCTGCTCGAAGGCAGCCCGGTCGCGGCGAGCGCCTGACATGGCCGCCCTCACCCACATCGGCGCCACCGGCGAGGCCAACATGGTCGACGTCGGCGACAAGGCCGAGACGACCCGCACCGCGATCGCCGAGGGCACCGTGACGATGCGCCCCGAGACGCTGGCGCTGATCCTGTCCGGCAACGCCAAGAAGGGCGACGTTCTGGGCACGGCGCGCATCGCCGGCATCATGGCCGCCAAGCGCACGCACGAGCTGGTACCCCTCTGCCATCCGATCCTCTTGACCAAGGTGTCGGTCGAGATCGAGCCGGACGAATCGCTGCCCGGCCTCAGGGTGACCGCGCTGGCGCGCGTCACCGGCAAGACCGGCGTCGAGATGGAGGCGCTGACCGCTGCCTCCGTCGCCTGCCTGACCATCTACGACATGGCCAAGGCCGCCGACCGCGGCATGGTGATCTCCGGCATCCGCCTGGTCGAGAAGACCGGCGGCAAGTCGGGCGACTACAGGGCTGTCGACTAGATGGCGCTGCTGCCGGTCGCCGACGCGCTTGAACGGCTGCTCGAAGGCGCGGCCACGGCGGGCACGGAACGCGTCGGCCTCGACGAAGCTTTCGGACGTGTCCTTGGCGCGCCGCTCCACGCCCTGCGCACCCAGCCGCCCTTCGATGCCTCGGCGATGGACGGCTATGCGGTGATCGCGCAGGACATCGCCGACCTGCCCGCCCGGCTTGCGCTGATCGGCGAGGCGGCTGCCGGGCGGCAGTTCGCCGGAAAGATCGCGCGCGGCCAGGCCGTGCGCATCTTCACCGGCGCGCCTGTGCCGGCCGGAGCGGACACGGTGGTCATCCAGGAAAACGTGCGCGATCTCGGCAACGGCGAGGTCGAGGTGTTCGAGCCGACCGCGCCCGGCCGCAACATCCGTACCAAGGGCCTCGACTTCAACGAAGGCGATCTCATCCTCGATGCCGGGCGCCTGATCGACCCGGCAGCGCTGTCGCTCGCGGCCGCCGCCAACCATCCGACGCTCGACGTGCAACGCGCGCCGCTGGTCGCGATCATCGCCACCGGCGACGAATTGCTGCCGCCGGGAAGCACGCCCGGCCCCGACCAGATCATCTCTTCCAATGCCTACGGCGTGGCGGCCATTGCCCGCTCGGTCGGCGCCCGCGTCCTCGATCTCGGCATAGCGCCCGACAAGACCGAATCGATCTCCGCACTCGTCCGGGAGGCGCTCGACGCCGCAGCCGACGTGATCGTCACCCTCGGCGGCGCCTCGGTCGGCGACCACGACCTGGTGCACGGCGTGCTGACCGACCTCGGCATGAAGCTCGACTTCTGGAAGATCGCCATGCGCCCGGGCAAGCCGCTGATGTTCGGACGGCTCGGCGAGACTCGCTGCGTCGGCCTTCCCGGCAATCCGGTGGCGAGCCTCATCTGCTCGCACCTCTTCCTGAAGCCGCTCCTGGCAAAGCTTGCCGGACGGGTCTACGCACCCGACATCCGCGAGGCCGTGCTCGGTGCGCCCATGAAGGCAAACGACCTGCGCCAGGACTATGTGCGCGGCATGGTGAGCGAGACCGACGCCGGCCTGGTCGCCATGCCCTTCGGGGTCCAGGACTCGTCGATGCTGCGAACCCTGGCCGAAGCCAATTGCGTCATCATCCGCGAGCCCTTCGCACCAGCTGCCGAATCTGGCACTGGCTGCCGGGTGCTCATGCTGCGCTGACCGCCCTCGGCACCTTCACCAAAATTTAATCGGTTGCGGAACACAACTGGAACATATAGTGTTTGTTCCGGGTTTGTTTTTCTTTCGATTCCCTTGGGGGCAGCGATGCTGACGCGCAAACAACACGAGCTTCTGCTGTTCATCCATGAGCGGCTGAAGGAGGCGGGCATCCCCCCGTCCTTCGACGAGATGAAGGAGGCGCTGGACCTCGCTTCCAAGTCGGGCATCCATCGCCTGATCACCGCGCTCGAGGAGCGCGGCTTCATCCGGCGTCTGCCCAACAGGGCACGCGCGCTGGAAGTCATCCGTCTGCCAGACTCGATCGCTCCGGGCCTCAACGCCGCCAGGAAGTTCTCGCCGAGTGTCATCGAAGGCAGCCTTGGGCGCAAGCCCGAGCCGTCGCGCGCGCTCTCGGCCGGCAATGACGACGACGCAGGTGCGGCGGTCGCCATCCCGGTGATGGGACGCATCGCCGCCGGCGTGCCGATCGACGCCATCCAGCACAGGACGCATTCGATCTCGGTGCCGCCGGACATGATTTCGGGCGGCGAGCACTATGCGCTCGAGGTCAAGGGCGATTCGATGATCGAGGCCGGCATCTTCGACGGCGACACTGTCATCATCCGCAATGCCAATAGCGCCAATCCGGGCGAGATCGTCGTCGCCCTGGTGGACGACGAGGAGGCGACGCTCAAGCGCTTCCGCCGCAAGGGCGCATCGATCGCGCTCGAGGCCGCCAATCCCGCCTATGAAACCCGCATCTTCGGCCCCGACCGGGTCAAGGTACAGGGCAAGCTGGTCGGGCTGATCCGGCGCTACTAGGGCAATTCAGGAAAAGCGCGAAGCGATTTTCCGCCCGGGATTGCGTGAAAGCGAGGAGATAGAGCGCTTTCGCGATGCGAGGGAAGGCGGAAACGCCCTCAACTCGCCCAGCGCTGGTTAGGAGCGATCGCCTCTCAGGGGGCAGAGCATCCGGTCAGGGTGCAGCGCGTCCGGGCTAGCTCGGCGGGCATTCCGAAGAATGCGCATTCTGCGCCTGGCTGCCTTTCTCGACCGCATTCATGCGATGCCGGGCGCTTCTGTCTGGCTGCAAAACGCTCTATGGCGCAGCCTTCTCCACTGGCGGCTTTGCACGGTCCCGGCGGAAGGGCGGCAGGCCCCGCGCCTCGCGGGAGAACGCCCGCTGCGCATGCCATGGCCGGTACGGCTCGGCTATCGCCCTCTGGATTTCGATTTGACGGACCGCCGCCTCCCCTTTTTCAGGCAAGAACGCGGCCACGCTGCCGAAACGCGCCAGGTCGCGCTTGGTGACCACGGTCGTCGCCGAATTCGCGCACGGGTCCCGCGCCGTCGCGTCGTCGATCACGATCAGGCTCGCCACGACGCATGCAGGTTTCGCCGTTGCCGCGTTGCCGGCATAGGCGATCACGGCGCCTGACGGGTGCTCGATGGTGCAAAGGCCGCCGTCGCAGATAAAGGCCCGCCGGCGGTCCGGTTTTTCTTCTCCTTGCAGGGACATGGCCGACTCTGGCGGCAGCGCGGCATCTGGCCGCGCGGCGGAGGCCTTCGCGGTCGGGGCCGCCTTGCCGCCCGCGCCAACCGGGCCGACCAGGTCCTCCGCCACAACCGCCCTCTTCCAGCTGTCGGTGATGAAGTCGCTCGGACGTGCGCGGTTGACCGCCAGCCTGCCGTCCGCTGTCGGCACGCCGACCAGCCGGCCGTCTTCGGAGATCAATATGTCTGGCGTCCTTGCCTCGCCGAGCAGCAGCAATCCACTCGCGGCGAACGGCAGGGCGGCTAACCTCAGCCGGGTGGTCGCCATGGAGGCGACGCAGAGCGCAACCGTCACGAGGATCACCGACCGGGCGGAAATCAGGCGGACGGCGTCGACCGGCGACCGCTCGGAGAACCATTGCGCCAGGGCGATCATCGCGCCCAGACCCCGCCCCATCGTGTCGAGGAACAGCCCATCCAGGCCAAGCGGCATCAGCACGCCGGCGGCAACCGCAAAAGGCATCACCAGCACCGAGACGATGGGCATCACCGCCAGGTTGGCGAAGAGGCTGAGCGGCGAGATGCGCTGGAAATGCCACGCCCCGAACACACTCGTCGCCAGCCCGGCGATCAGCGAGGTTGCCAGAAGCCCGACTGCCAGGGCCCAGAGCCTGCGCCACGTCTTTGCCGCGAGCGAACGCTGGATCGCCGGTTGCGCCTGGTCGGTCGGCCTGTCCGACCACCAGCCATAAGCGCCGACCAGTGCCGCGGTTGCCGCGAACGACATCTGGAAGCTCGGACCGACCACCTCGTGGGGAGATGCGAGAATGACGATGATGGCCGAGATCGCGAGGTTGCGCATGGTCAGGGCGGCGCGGTCGAACAGCACGGCCGTCAACATGACGGCGAGCATGATGAAGCTGCGCTGCGCCGCAACTTCGGCACCGGAAATGGAAAGATAGCCGCCGGTGGAGACCAGGGCAGCGAGGGCGGCGTATTTCTTCACCGGATGCCGGGATGCGAAGGCCGGAAAGGCCGCAAAACCGAACCGCAGGCCCAGCATGACGGTTCCGGCGACCATGGCCATGTGCAGGCCCGAAATGGAGATGATGTGATAGAGGCCCGTCCGCCGCAGCGCTTCGTTGACCTCCTCCGGAATGCCGCCACGCACGCCGACCATGAGTGCCGCGGCGATTTCGCCCTCCACGCCGCCGATCCGGTCGCGGATGCGCAGGGCAATGCGGTCGCGAAGGTTTCCGAGCCAGGCCTCGATCCCAAGGGCGAGCGCAACAGGTTGCGCGTCCGCGACCAGTTCCGGCCCCTTCATGAAGAAGCCGCTGGCGCCGATCCCGTCGAAGTAGCTTTCGAAGGAGAAGTCGTAGCTGCCGGGCCGAATCGGACCGGAGGGCGGCATCAGCCGCGCATAGCCGCTGACCAGGGATCCCGCCGCGAGACCTGCCGGCGCCCGGCGCGCCGTCAGGCGCACGCGATCCGGCGCATAGCGCAGCGTTGGCCGCGCGGTGGCAATGACGTCGATGGTCAGGCGGACGCGCCCCTTGTCGAGCCGGTCGATCTCCACCACGCGGCCCTGCAACTGCGTCGATATCTCGGCGCCGAGCATTTTCGTGCCCAGGCGGGCGGTTTCGAGCTTTGCCGCCGCCATGCCGAGCAGGCAGAAGGCCAGAGCGGCCAGCCCGTAGTGAAGCCATCTCCTGGTGCGCGCGGCCAACGCCAGCACTGCCATGACCAGGGCTGCCGACGCGATCGGCAGCAAGGCCGGCTCCTCGGCGAGGCTGAAATAGGCCAGCACCCCAACCGCCAGGAACACCGGGACGAGCAGGAACGCCACGCCGCGGTCGAGTTCGGTCTCGATTGCCGCTGCCAGTGTCCGGACCGTGAAGCGTCCATGGACGACGGCCATGGGAGTCTGCATCCACGACCGCCGATTGCCCGGCCGCGGCGCGTGATTTGTACCTGCGGACAATGGCTGAGGGTCGCGCCGACGCGCCCAGGTAAGCGGGGGCAACGCCTCGCCGCCGGCGAGCAGGACGCGCTCGGCCGTCTCCGCGACCGGTCTTTCGCCGGCTCGCCCCTCCCGCACATGGTCGCCCATCGGGCATGCCCCTTGCGCCCCTGACCTTCTATGCTACATCAACGCCACCGAAACGCCATGCGCCGCCGGTCTCCGGCCGGGCGACGCCATGCCTGCCTTGGAATTCGCCATGCCCGTCGTCACCCGCTTCGCCCCCTCGCCCACCGGCTACCTGCATATCGGCGGGGCCCGCACCGCACTTTTCAACTGGCTCTATGCCCGCCATACCGACGGCAAGATGCTGCTGCGTATCGAAGACACCGATCGCGAGCGCTCGACCGACGCGGCGACCGCGGCGATCCTCGAGGGCCTGACCTGGCTGGGACTCACCTGGGAGGGCGAGCCGATCTCGCAGTTCGAGCGCGCCCCGCGCCATCGCGAGGTGGCCGAGGAGCTCGTCCGCATGGGCAAGGCCTATTATTGCTACGCCTCGCCGGCCGAACTCGACGAGATGCGCGAGAAGGCGCGCGCCGAGGGCCGCCCGCCGCGCTATGACGGCCGCTGGCGCGACCGCGACCCGTCCGAGGCACCGGCCGGCGTGAAGCCGGTCATCCGCATCAAGGCACCGACCGAGGGTGAGACGCTGGTGCGCGACCGCGTGCAGGGCGACGTGCGCTTCCCCAACAAGGACCTCGACGATTTCATCATCCTGCGTTCGGACGGCGTGCCGACCTACATGCACGCCGTGGTCGTCGACGACCATGACATGGGCGTCACCCACATCATCCGCGGCGACGACCATTTGACCAATGCCGCGCGCCAGACGGTGATCTACGATGCCATGGGCTGGGACGTGCCCGTGATGTCGCACATACCGCTGATCCACGGCGCCGATGGCGCCAAGCTGTCGAAGCGCCACGGCGCCCTCGGCGTCGACGCCTACCGGGCCATGGGTTACCTGCCGGAAGCCCTGCTCAACTATCTCGCCCGCCTCGGCTGGAGCCATGGCGACGACGAGGTGATGAGCATCGCCGACATGATCGGCTGGTTCGAGATCGAGGACGTCAACAAGGGCGCCGCGCGCTTCGACTTCGCCAAGCTCGAGGCGCTGAACGGCATCCACATGCGCCAGATGGACGACGCCAGGCTGCTCGACATCTTCATCGCCACCCTGCCCTACCTGCCCAATGGCGCAATCGTTGCCGAGGGCCTCAACGACCGCACCAAGGCGCAACTGCTCGCCGCCATGCCCGGCCTGAAGGAGCGCGCCAAGACGCTGGTCGAGCTGGCAGACGGTGCTGCTTTCCTGTTCGCCCTGCGCCCGCTGGCCGTCGACGAGAAGGCAGCCGGTCTGCTGGCTGGTCCGGCCAAGGACATCCTCAAGGGTGCGCATGCAGCCCTTTCGACGGTGGCAGGCGCAGACTGGAACGCGGCCTCCGCCGAGGCTGCAATCCGCGAGTTCGCCGGTCGCGAAAATGTGAAATTGGGCGGGGTCGCCCAGCCGTTGCGCGCCGCCCTGACCGGCAAGAGCACCTCCCCCGGCGTGTTCGATGTACTCGCCGTTCTGGGGCGCGACGAAAGTCTGGCCCGCATTTCTGATCAAATCGATTAGGTCAGCAGTGCTTTCCTAATTTTGCATTGTAATGAGGCTTTTGCGGTGCAACATTGCGGCAACAGGCTAATTTGACAGCAGCGGGAAAGCTGGAGGGCGAGACCGAGCGTTCCGGACCTATCGGGTTGCTTGTTAAGAAGATTGCGCCGCCCAGCGGCAACTCAGCACTAAGGAGTATGCGATGACAGATTCAACCGCCAAACTGGAGTTCCGCGGCCAGACCCACGAGTTCAAGGTCCGAGGCGGGACGGTCGGGCCGGATGTCATCGACATCGCCTCGCTCTACTCCACCACCGGCGCGTTCACCTACGACCCGGGCTTCACCTCGACGGCAAGCTGCGAGTCGCAGATCACCTTCATCGACGGCGACGCCGGCGTGCTGCTGCACCGCGGCTACCCGATCGACCAGCTCGCCGAGCACGGCGACTTCCTCGAGGTCTGCTACCTGCTGCTCTACGGCGAACTGCCGACCAAGGCCCAGAAGGACGACTTCGACTATCGCGTCACGCGCCACACCATGGTGCATGAGCAGATGTCGCGCTTCTTTACCGGCTTCCGCCGCGACGCCCATCCGATGGCGGTGATGTGCGGCGTGGTCGGCGCGCTGTCGGCCTTCTACCACGACTCGACGGACATCTCCGATCCGCACCAGCGGATGGTGGCCTCGATCCGCCTGATCGCCAAGATGCCGACGATCGCGGCGATGGCCTACAAGTACCACATCGGCCAGCCCTTCATTTACCCGAAGAACGAGCTGAACTTCGCCGCCAACTTCCTGCACATGTGCTTTGCCGTGCCGTGCGAGGAGTACAAGGTCAATCCGGTGCTGGCGCGTGCCATGGACCGCATCTTCATCCTGCACGCCGACCACGAGCAGAATGCCTCGACCTCGACCGTGCGCCTCGCCGGTTCGTCGGGCGCCAATCCGTTCGCCTGCATCGCGGCCGGCATCGCCTGCCTCTGGGGTCCGGCTCACGGCGGCGCCAACGAAGCCGCGCTCAACATGCTCTCCGAGATCGGCTCGGTCGACCGCATCCCGGAATTCATCGACCGCGCCAAGGACAAGAACGACCCGTTCCGCCTCATGGGCTTCGGCCACCGCGTCTACAAGCACTACGATCCACGCGCCAAGATCATGCAGAAGACCACGCACGAGGTGCTCGGCGAACTCGGCATCAAGGACGATCCGATGCTCGACGTGGCGATGGAACTCGAGCGCATCGCGCTGACCGACGAGTACTTCATCGAGAAGAAGCTCTACCCGAACATCGACTTCTACTCGGGCATCACGCTGAAGGCGCTGGGCTTCCCCACCACCATGTTCACCGTGCTGTTCGCACTCGCCCGCACGGTCGGCTGGATCGCCCAGTGGAAGGAGATGATCGAGGATCCGCGCCAGAAGATCGGCCGCCCGCGCCAGCTCTACACCGGCGCGCCCGAGCGCGACTACGTGCCGATCGCCAAGCGCTGAGCCGGTACGACCTCAATGTGAAACGCCCGCCTTCCGGCGGGCGTTTTCATTTGCGGATATGTTTCAGGACGACCTGGGCGGCCAACTCGCCGGAGGGCCGCTCGGTCGCGAAGCGGCGCCTGATTTCGGCAAAGCCGTCCTTCTGCCACTGCCGCAGTGCACTGTCGACCAGCAGCCCCTCGAGATGCCGGGCCATCCACTGCGGCCGCACAAATTCGTTGTAGGCTTCGATGACCACCGGCCGGTCGGCGACGAGGTTGGGCAGCGAGGCGCTCCAGACCGTGATCAGGCGCTGCACCATGCGCATCACCGCATCGAGCTTGTAGCACGACATCATCGGCACGCCGGCGAGCGCCAGTTCGAGCGACACCGTGCCCGACGCTATCAGGGCCGCATCGGCCTCGCCGAAAGCCTGCCACTTCTTCTGCGCGTCGAGGATGATTTCCGGCTTGTCGGGCCACTGGCTCGTGGTCGCCGTGACGATGTCGGCGACATGCGGGACCGTGGGCAGCAAGAGGCGCAGGCGATGCCCGCGCGCCTTGAGGATGGAAACCGTTTCCCCGAACGGGCCGAGCAGCGCGCGGACCTCGCTGCGGCGCGAGCCCGGCAGCAGCAATAGGGTCTTCTCGCCGCCTTCCTCCGAGGGACCGCTGCCGCGCTCCTGCATGGCCGCCGCGATCAGCACGCCGGGATCGCTGGTCAGCCTGTGCCCCACATAGGTACCGGGTGGCCCGTCCAGCCTGGCAAGTTCCTTCGGCTCGAACGGCAGGATGCAGAGCACCTCGTCGACATGCGGCTGCATGGCCTTGGCGCGACCGGGTCGCCACGCCCAGACGCTCGGGCAGACATAGTGGACGATCGGGATCTCTGGGGCGAGCGCGCGCACCTTCCTGGCAACGCGGAGGGAGAAATCGGGGCTGTCGATCGTGATCAGGCAGTCCGGCTTCTCGGCCGCGACGAAGCGCGCGGTCTCGCCGATCCGCCGGATCAGGCGCGGCAGGTCGCGCAAGATCGCCGACAGGCCCATCAGGGCGATTTCGCCGGCATTGAAGAGCGGCGAAAGCCCGAGCTCCTGCAGATGCCTGCCGCCCACCCCCGCCAATCGCACGTCGCGCCCGCTCATCTGGCGCAGGGCACGCACGAGGTCGGCCCCGAGCAGGTCCCCCGATTCCTCGCCCGCCACGATCGCGATCTTGAGCGGCGGCTGGGTCATCGTGCCGTCTCCCTGCCGGTGAGGCCGACGACGAACAGGCCGAGGCGGTCGGCCCGCTCCACGAGTTCGCCGAAATCCAGCACGAGCGAACGTCCGGCCTCGACGCCGATACCGGCAAGCCCGGCTGCATGTGCGGCATCGACGGTCGCGGGACCGATCGTCGGCAGGTCAGCGCGCAGTTCCTGGCCAGGCTTCGCACATTTGACCACCACGCCGCGCTTTCGCCCGGCGATGCGGCCGTTTTTGCGCAGATCCCGCACGCGTTCGAGCAGAAGATCCGTTCCTTCGATGCCCTCGAGCGCAATCGCACGGCCACCGATGGCGACTGCTGCCTGTCCGATATCGAGCGCGCCGATGGCACGGGCAGCTTCCAGACCCGCCCGCAGATCGTCCCAATCGGCCGCGATAGGTGCATGCGTGCCCATGCGGCCTTCCACCGCAAGCAGTTCCGGCACGACCTGGTGGGCACCGACCACCTTGATGCCATTGTCTTCGATGAGGTCGACCAGGATACGCAGGAGCCCGTCGTCGCCGCGCCGCAGGGCCAGGATGGCGCGCGGCAGGATCGACAGCAGCGACAGGCTGGGGCGTATGGCGCGCCACATCGGCCGCCGGCTCACCCCGCCGGCAAGTACGACATGGGTGATGCCCTGGCGCCTGAGCAGCGGCAGAAGCCCGGCGAACTGCTCCACGGCGAGCGTGGAGCCCGGGTAGGTTTCGAGGCTGGTGCCGGGGTCCGTCTCGCCGGCGATGCGCACGATGAAGGGCACGTGCCCGACCAAGGCCAGGCTTTCGGCGACATTGACGGGCAGCCGGCCGCTGCCGGCGACTATGGCGACCTTGTCGGCCGCGGCAAGGACTGTCTTCCGCCCAGCCTCAGCTTTCGTCATCGGCGGCGTCGTCGGAGACGGCGTTGCGCAGCGGCGGGACGGTGAAGTGGCGCTTGCCGCGCGCCTGGATGAAATCGAGCATGTCGCGAACGATCGGCGACGTGCCGAACAGCTTCTCGACCTCGGGGATGTTCTCGGCCACCGCCCGGGACGGATCGAAGATCATCTTGTAGGCCTTGCGCAGCGCGAAGATTTCGGCGCGCGCAACGCCAGATCGCTTCATGCCGATGACATTGAGCCCGCGCAGGCGGGCGCGGTTGCCCATGACCATGCCGTAGGGAATGATGTCGCCATCGATGATCGCAGCACCGCCGGCAAAGGCATGATGGCCGATGCGCGTCATCTGGTGCACGGCGACGAGGCCGCCGAGGGTGACGTTGTTGCCGACCTCGACATGGCCGCCTAGGGTGGCGACATTGGCCATGGTGACGTTGTCGCCGACGACGCAGTCATGCGCGATATGCGCATAGGCGAGGAAGTGGCCGTTGTCGCCGACCGTCGTCTCGCCGCGGCTGCTGTCGCTGCCGAGATGCATGGTCACGCCTTCGCGGATCGTGCAGTTCCTGCCGACCACCAGCGTGGTGCGCCCGCCCTTGTGCTTGTTGTTCTGCGGTGCCGCGCCCAGCGTGGCCTGCGGGAAAACCCTGCACCCTTCGCCGAGCGTCGTCGCCCCCATGATCGCAACATGGCTGACCAGTTCGACCCGGTCGCCGATCACGGCGTCGGCGCTGACATGACAGAAAGGCCCGACGCGAACGCCGGCGCCGAGCTTTGCGCCGGCTTCGACGACGGCTGCAGGATGGATGAATGTCTCGGTCTGCATGACGATAAGTACTATTCCTTGGGCACCATCATCGCGGCAACCTCGGCCTCCGCCACGGTCGCGCCGTCCACCCGCGCGTCGCAGGCGAACTTCAGGATGTTGCCGCGCTTCTTGATCTTCTTGACGTGGATTCGCAACTGGTCGCCGGGCACGACCGGCTTGCGGAATTTCGCCGCGTCGACGGTCATCAGGTAGACCAGCGACGGGCTTTCATCGACCACCAGGCGCAGGCAGATCGCGCCCGCGGTCTGCGCCATCGCCTCGATGATGAGTACGCCGGGCATGACCGGCTGGCCGGGGAAATGGCCCTGGAAATGCGGTTCGTTGAAGGTGACGTTCTTGATGCCGACGGCGGAGTCGTCGCCGTCTATCTCGACGATGCGGTCGATCAAAAGGAACGGATAACGGTGCGGCAGCAGCTTGAACAGGCCGAAAATGTCGACGGCCTCGAGCGTCGTTGTTGCCTGGTCAGTCATTGCTCCCACCCTCTTTGGTCCTGGCCTTGGCCAGCTTCTTGAGCACCGCGAACTCGCGCATCATTTCCTTTATCGGCTTGCCCGGGAAACCGCCCCAGACCTCGCCTGCCGGCACATTGTTCATGAAGCCGCTGCGGGCCGCCAGCTTGGCGCCGTCGCCGACGGTCAGATGGTCCGCCAGCCCGACGCCGCCGCCCATCATCACGTTGTCGCCGATGACGCAGGAGCCCGAGATACCCGTCAGCCCGGCGATGACGCAATTGCGGCCAATGCGCACGTTGTGGGCAATCTGGACGAGATTGTCGATCTTGGTGTTTTCTCCGATGACCGTATCCGCCAACGCGCCGCGGTCGACGGTGGTGTTGGCGCCGATCTCGACATTGTCCTGGATGATGACGCGGCCGATCTGCGGCACCCGCTCCGGCCCTTTGGGACCACCGGCAAAACCGAAGCCGTCCTGGCCGATCCTGGCGCCCGCATGGACAATGACGCCATTGCCGAGCAACGCATACTGGATCGAGCTGTGCGGTCCGATGTAGCAGTCACGCCCGACCTGTGCGGAACGGCCGATGACCGCGTTGGCCGCAACTACGGTTCCCGCGCCCACCGCGGCATCGGGGCCGATGACGGCACCGGCCTCGACGATCGCGCCCGCCTCGACATGAGCCGTCGTGTCGATATGGGCATGGGGCGAGATGCCGGTCTCGCCGGTCGCGCCCACGGGGCGCTCGGCTGCCGGGTAGAGGATGCGGCCGATACGGGCGAAGGCCTGCTGGGCCCTGGGCGTGACGAGTGCGGCGATGCCGGCGGGGACAAGGCCGACGACGTCCGCCGTGCACAGCACAGCCGCGGCCTTGAGCGTCGCCAATGGGCCGGCATTGCGCTTGCCGTCGACGAACACCAAGGCGCCCTCGCCGCCTTCGGCGGCAGAGGCGATGGTCGTGATGATGATGTCGGAGTGGCCGGGATCTGCGAGCACGGCGCCGGTCAAGTCGGCCACCTCGCCTGCGGTCAAGCGGCGTGACGGCACAAAGAACACCGGGTCCGTCATGAAGTGCTTTTCCAGCTGAGCCGGGCGGGCTTCCGGGCCGTTGCGGCCCGGAAGCATCGTTCCACGCGATTAGAAGCGGGTCGAAATGCCGAAGTTGAATTCCTGGGTGTCGTCGGTGTCTTCCTTCTTGACCGGCACCGCGTAGTCGATACGCAGCGGGCCGAAGGGCGACGCCCAGAGCAGGCCGATACCGACCGAGGCACGCCACTCCATGCCCGTCGAAACGATATCGGTACCCGCGACATCGACCTTGTTGCCGTAGAGCGTGGCGGCATCCGCGAACACCGCACCACGCAGGCCGAAGCTCTCGGGAACGACCGGGATCGGGAACTGTGCTTCGGCAGAGGCATTGAAATAGGTCGTGCCGCCGAGGTGATCCTCGCCATTCTGATCGAACGGACCAATGCCGTTGTACTTGAAGCCGCGGATCATGCGGTCGTTGTTCTTGAAGTGATCGAACACGCGCAGGCCGTCGTCGCCGAAGCCCTGGATGTGACCGCCGCCGACCGAAACAAGACCGACGATGTCCATTTCCTCGGAGATCGTCTGGTAGTAGCTGCCGCGGCCCGTGAACTTGACGAACTTCGCGTCACCGCCGAGGCCGGCAACTTCAGTCGTGAAGTTGGCATAGATGCCGTTACGCGGGTTCTTCATGTCGTCGATGGTGTTGTAGACCAGCGTGCCGCTGACCGACGACTTGATCCATGGGCTGCGCTCGACGCCATCTATGATCGCAGGCGACACGTCGCAATCAAGATCCGGGCTGTTGGGATCCGTTGCACCGTCGCAACCTTCCGAGAAGGAATATTCTTCCTGCGAGATGTTGTACGCCAGCTGCGTCGAGATGTTGTCCGTGATCGGCAGGCCGAAGCGGATCGTGCCGCCGGTGATGTCGCTGTCGTACTCGTCGTACTTGCGGGTCTGACGATAGATGTCGAAACCTGCAGCGATGCGGCGGCCGAGGAAATACGGCTCGGTGAACGAGAAGCTGTAGTCTCGGGAGTTCTTGCCGCCGCCGGCGGAGAACTTGATGAACTGGCCGCGGCCGAGGAAGTTGCGCTCGGTGATCGAGCCTTCCACCGACGGGCCGGCATTGTCGCCACCCGTCGAGTAGCCGGCGCCGATCGAGAACTCGCCGGTCGACTTCTCGACCAGATCGACCACCAGCACGACCTGGTCCGGCTGCGAGCCGGGGGCCGTCGAAATCTCGACGCGCTCAAAGAAATTAAGCGCTTCAAGCCGCTTCTTCGCGCGCTGGATGAGAACCTGGTTGAAGGCGTCGCCTTCGCTGACGTCGAACTCGCGACGGATGACGAAGTCACGCGTGCGCTCGTTGCCGCGGATCTCGATGCGCTCGACATAGGCCTTGGCGCCCTGGTCGACCGTATAGACGACGTTGATCGTGCGGGTCTCGAAATTGCGGTCGCCGCGCGGGGTCACCTTGGCGAAGGCATAACCCTTGCCGGCGACGTTCTCGGTGATCGCGATGATCGAATCTTCGACGTTCTTGGCGTTGTAAACGTCGCCCTTGCGGGTCTCGACCAGCGACTGCAGCGTGGCGCCGTCGATCTCGGGAATGGTGCTTTCCACCGAGACGTCGCCGAAGGTGTAGCGCTGGCCCTCGTCCACCGTGATGGTGATCGTGTACTGGTTGGTCGCCTCGTCGAGCTCGCCGAAGGCGGACACGACCTGGAAGTCGGCATAACCGCGATTGAAGTAGAAGCGGCGCAGCGCTTCCTCGTCGGCGCGCAGACGATCCTCGTCATAGATGTCGTCGCGCAGCATGAACGACAGGAACGACGAGCGCTTGGTCGAAATCACGTCCGCCAG
Source organism: Aminobacter sp. Piv2-1 (assembly GCF_037625995.1). Classification (NCBI taxonomy): domain Bacteria; kingdom Pseudomonadati; phylum Pseudomonadota; class Alphaproteobacteria; order Hyphomicrobiales; family Phyllobacteriaceae; genus Aminobacter; species Aminobacter sp. Piv2-1. The sequence goes on along the minus strand of NZ_JARKMU010000016.1, from coordinate 38,102 downwards.
ACGGCGGTCGCCATAGGCGTTGTTGCCGACGAAATTGATCGCGGCGATCTTGGTGCGGCCGCCTTCGTTGATCTCGTAGACCACGTTGACGCGGTTTTCGCCGAGATCCATGACCTGGGTCTTGACGGTCACGTCGTCGCGACCGACGCGCTTGTAGGCTTCCTTGATCGCCTCGGCATCAGCCTCCATCGTCGCCTGCGAGAAGGCGCCGCGCGGCTTGAGCTGGACGGCAGCGCCCAACTGGGCGTCCTTCAGCTTCTTGTTGCCCTGGAACAGGACGTTGTTGACGACCTGGTACTCGGACACCTGGACGACGAGCGTCGACCCGACCTGGTTGATGCGGACGTCGGAGAACAGGCCGCTGCCGAACAGCGACTTCACCGCCTCATCGATGTCGGCGTTCGAGAACGTCTTGCCCGGCTTGATGGTGATGTAGTTGCGAATCGTCTCGGCGTCGACGCGCTGGTTGCCGCGCACCTCGATCCGGTTGACGACGGCAGCTTCCGCCGCCGAAACGGCGGCAAACTGAACAACGACCGCGCCAGGCACAGCCAGAGCGGCGGACAGAGCTACCGCGGACGCGGCGCTCGCAAACTTAAATGCTGCCTTCATCGGCCTTTACAACCTTTTCTCGAAGTCCCCACGGCGAGAAAACCGGACGTCGCGGTAAATTTTCCCGTACCGTAATAACCGGATTTTCCCTACACGCAAGGGTTCTGGTTAATTTGCACTTACTTACCCAGCGAGCGTGACTTTCGCGTCACTCATACCGACCGGGATGGTAAATGGTCCCTCAACAGACGCCCTCTCCGCGTCGATTTTCTTCATGAATTCAACATCCAAAAAGGTCGTTCCAGAAAACGAACCCCATGAACGCAAGAACCAGAATCATTCCCACCCGGTATACAGCCTCCATGGCCCTTTCGGAAACAGGGCGACGGATGACCGCCTCGACCGCGTAGAAAGCCAGGTGGCCGCCATCGAGCGGCGGAATCGGCAGCAGGTTCAGGAACCCGATTCCGACCGACAGCAATGCAACCAGCTGCACCAGCCAGCCGAAGCCCAGCTTGGCCGCCTTGCCGGCCATGTCAGCGATCTTGACCGGCCCGCCGAGCTGGCACTTGTCCTCGCGCCCAAAGACGAAACGCTTCAGGAACTGGCCGGTTCGGGCGATGATCTGACCGGTTTCCGTGACCGCCTGGACGAAGGCTCCGCCCGGGCCGTAGGTGATGAGCCGCGGCTGCCCCAGCTCCTCGTTGTTGACCACGCCGATGACGGCGACCTTGACCTTGTTCCCAAGGGCATCCTGCTGCTCCATGAGTTCCGGCACGGCGGTGACGGAAACCTCCTTGCCGTCCCGCATCATGACGAAGGCGATCGGATCGCCGCCGCGGCCCGACACCAGGCGCTGGACGTCGGAGAACGTCTCGACCTGCCTGCCGTCGACGCTGACGAATCGGTCGCCCGGCTGGATGCCGGCCTTGGCCGCCGGACTTTCAGCACGCACTTCGGCCACCGTCGGCTCCATGACGTAGCGGCCATAGGCCGTGAACAGCACGGTGAAGACGGCGATCGTGAGCAGGAAGTTGAACAGCGGCCCGGCAAACACCGTTGCGGCGCGCTTCCAGACGGGCTGGGTGTGGAAGGCAACCTTGCGTTCGGCTGTACTCAGCCGGTCGGCCTCGCCGCCCTCGGGCGAGCTGGTGACATTCATGTCGCCGACGAATTTGACGTAGCCGCCGAGTGGAATGGCACAGAGCTTCCAGCGCGTGCCGCGCCGGTCATTGAAGCCGATCAGCTCCGGCCCGAAGCCGACGGCGAAAGCCTTCACGCCGATGCCGCACCAGCGGCCGACGAGGTAGTGCCCCATCTCGTGCACGAACACGACGATCATCAGCACGAACAGGAATGGAACGATCGTGCCGAGCAGCAGGCCATCCGTGCTCAGGAATGCGGGAAGATACTCGCTCAAGTCATGCCCTCAACCACGAACCGCCGCATCACCCCTCCGTCTGGCACCCTTCAGGCCTTGCCGCCGGTAACTCAGACCGGAAACAGGGCCTGCGCCGGATGATCGGCCGAACCAGACAGCCACCCGATGACGTATAGGGCAAAAGCCGCGGCGACAAGCCCGTCGACCCTGTCCATCACGCCGCCGTGACCGGGTATGAGCGATCCTGAATCCTTGTAGCCATGCCGACGCTTGACCCAGGACTCGAAAAGATCGCCCGCCTGCGAGATCGCCGACAGCAGCAACGCCACGCCGGCGAGCATCACTACGCTGCCGGCGCCGACCGCCAGCGCGAGCAGAACGCCCGCCACGACACCGCCTGCGGCACCGCCGACGGCACCGCTGCGCGTCTTGCCGGGCGAAATGGCAGGGGCGAGCTTCGGACCGCCGACGCTGCGGCCGACGAAATAGGCGAAGATGTCGGTCGACCACACCACCGCAAAGAGAAACAGGATGGCGGCAAGGCCAGCTGCGTCATTGCCGCGCAGTAGCGCGAGCGAGAGCCCCGAAAGGGCGGCATAGGCGAATCCCGCAGCGTCCCACGCGCCGGCCTCGCGAATCCGTCCCAGCAGCCACAGCACGGCCGCAGACAGGACCGCCAGCCCGATGAGCACGATGGCGGGCGCGCCCAACGCCAGGGCTACCGCGAAGACAAGAATCAGCGCCTCCGGCACGAAACCGATCTGACCCGGCGCCCATGCGCCCTCCGCCCGGGTCCGCGACATGCGCGACCATTCGTAAAAGATGCCGAGCGCGATGCCCGCCGAAAGCAGCCTGAAAGGCAGGCCGCCGGCCCAGGTTAGCACCAGCGCTGCGACGGCCAGCACGACCGCCGAGATGGTCCGGAGCTGAAGATTGCTCATGCCTGCCGCCGTCACAAGGCGATGTCGCGAGCCGCAAGCCCGCCGAAACGACGCTCGCGGCCGGTGAACTCGCGCACCGCCTCGGCCAAATGCTCGCGCGTGAAATCGGGCCAGTAGCAGGGCAGGAAGACAAGTTCGCTGTAGGCCGACTGCCAGGGCAGGAAATTCGAAAGCCTGACCTCGCCGCTGGTCCTGATCACCAGGTCCGGATCCGGGATACCCGCGGTGTCGAGACGCTCGGCAAAAAGTTCGGGCGTGATCTCGTCGCTAGAGAGCTCGCCTCTCACGACGGCCTCGGCGAGCTGTCGCGCGGCTCGCGAGATCTCGTCGCGTCCGCCGTAGTTGAAAGCAATGACCAGATTCAGCGCCGAGTTGCCGGCCGTCAGCGTCTCGGCCTCTTCCAGCAGGCTCCTGATGTCCGACTGCAGGGTCTCGCGGTCGCCGATGACGCGAACCCTGACGCCGGCGTTGTGCAATTCGGCAAGGTCGCGGCGGATGAACAGCTTCAGCAAACCCAGCAGATCGGTGACTTCCGACTTCGGGCGAGACCAGTTCTCCGACGAAAAGGCGTAGACGGTCAGCCAGGAAATGCCGAGATCGCTGGCGGCGCGGACCGTTTTGCGCAACGCCTCCACGCCAGCGCGATGCCCCGCAACGCGCGGCAGGCCGCGGGCTTTTGCCCAGCGGCCATTGCCGTCCATGATGATCGCGACATGCGCGGGCGTAGTCATCAGTTCGCTTTCGGGCCGGCTCTTCGTCGGCTCAGACTTGCATGATCTCGGCTTCCTTGCCGGCGAGCAGGCTATCGATCTGGCTGATGGTGTCGTCGGTCAGCTTCTGCACTTTGTCGGACTTGACGCGATGGTCGTCCTGGCTGATGTCGCCGTCCTTTTCGGCCTTCTTGAGCGCCTCCATGCCGTCGCGGCGCACGTGGCGGGCCGCAACCTTGGCATTCTCGGCATAGCCGTGCGCGATCTTCACCAGTTCCTTGCGGCGCTGCTCGTTGAGCTCCGGCAGCGGTATGCGCAAATTGGTGCCGTCAACGATCGGATTGAAGCCGAGATTGGCCTCGCGGATGGCGCGATCGACCGCGCCGACCATCGACTTATCCCAGACCGAGACCGAGATCATGCGCGGCTCCGGCACGGATACCGTGGCGACCTGGTTGATGGGCATCGCCGAGCCATAGGCCTGGACGTGGATCGGATCGAGGAGGTTGCTCGAGGCGCGACCGGTGCGCAGCGAAGCGAGGTCGTGCTTGAAAGCGCTGATGGCGCCGTCCATACGCCGCTGAAGATCGTTGTAGTCAAGGCTCATAGCAGTCTCCTTGGTCCCGAAGCCCGGGGCCACCGTTCATATCCTCAGGCGTCCGCAACAACCGTGCAGTGGCCGCCACCCTTCAATATTTCACCGAAACCGCCTTTTTCGTGGATTGAATAGACGATTATCGGAATGTTGTTTTCCCGCGCAAGCGCAATCGCCGCCGTATCCATGATAGCCAGGCCGCGGTTGATCACTTCTGCATGTGTGATGCGCTCGAAGCGCGTCGCGCTCGGGTCCTTCTTGGGATCGGCGGAATAGACGCCGTCGACCTGCGTCCCCTTGAACAGCGCATCCGCCCCGATCTCGGCGGCGCGCAACGCCGCGGCCGAATCCGTGGTGAAGAACGGGTTGCCCGTACCGCCCGCAAAGATCACCACCTTGCCGGCGTTCATGTAGGCGGTCGCCTGGCGCTGGGAGAAGCTCTCGCATAGTTCCGGCATGGCGATGGCCGACAGCACGACGGCGTCCACACCGATCTTGACCAGCGACGTGCGCAGCGCCAGCGAGTTGATGACGGTGGCGAGCATGCCCATGTGGTCGCCGGTGACGCGGTCGCCGCCCTTCGAGGCCACGGCCACGCCGCGGAAGATGTTGCCGCCGCCGATGACCACGCCGACCTCGACGCCGAGCGCCCTCGCCTCCGCGATGTCGGACGCGATGCGGTCCACCACCGACACGTCGATACCGAAATGCTGGTCGCCCATCAGGGCTTCGCCGGAGGCCTTGAGCAGAACACGCCTGTAGAGCGGCTTGGCGGTCATGAATTCCTCGCGGCTGTTGAAAGATCGGGAGTTCCGATACACGAAGGGCGCCGCGATGTCACGCGGCGCCCTTCGGCTATCCTCAGGAAGCGCTTGATGCAGCGCGGCTTTTAGCCCTTAACAGCGGCTGCGACTTCGGCTGCGAAGTCGCTCTCTTCCTTTTCGATGCCCTCGCCGAGCGCGAAGCGGATGTAGCCGGAGATCTTGGCCGGCGCGCCGATCTGCTTCTCTGCGTCCTTGAGTGCTGCCTCGACCGTCAGGTCGGGGTTGAGCACGAAGGCCTGCTTCAGGAGCACGACTTCCTCGTAGAACTTGCGCATGCGGCCTTCGACCATCTTCTCGATGATGTTCTCCGGCTTGCCCGACTGGCGGGCCTGGTCGGCGAAGATCGCCTTTTCGCGCTCGACGTGAGCGGCGTCGACCTCGTCGGGGGTCAGGGCAAGCGGGTTGGTCGCGGCGACGTGCATGGCGACCTGACGCGCGAAGGCGCGGGCCGCATCATGGTTGCCGGCGGTCTCGATCGCGACCAGGACGCCGAGCTTGCCGAGGTTGTCGGCGACGGCGTTGTGGACGTAGGTCGCAACCACGCCTTCCGAAACCGACAGCTTGACCGAACGACGGAAGCTCATGTTCTCGCCGATGGTGCCGACGGCGTCCTTGATCGTGTCGGAGACCGACTTGTCGGAGCCCGGATACTTGGCCGCGGCGACGGCCTCGGTCGTGCCGTAGGCGAGCGCGACCTTGGCGACGTTGGCAACGATCTCCTGGAAGGCGGCGTTGCGGGCGACGAAGTCGGTCTCGGAGTTGACCTCGACGACGACGGCTTCGCGGACACCGGCGTCGACGCCGATCAGGCCTTCGGCCGCCGTGCGGCTGGCCTTCTTGTCAGCCTTGGAGATGCCCTTCTTGCGCAGCCAGTCGACCGCGGCCTCCATGTCGCCGCCGGTCTCGGCCAGCGCCGCCTTGCAATCCATCATGCCCGCGCCGGTGAGTTCGCGGAGTTCCTTAACCTGTGCTGCCGAAATGCTCATTGTGGCCTCTTTGTTTCTAAATGCGCTGGCGCACCACCGAGGGTTCGATGATGCGCCGTACGCCGGCGCGAGGTATGCGCCAAATCCTGGAAGGAAGGCCGGTCACCCGGCCTTCGCGATTACGCCTCGGCTTCGCCCGACGCGGAATTGTCGAGAGCCGGCTCGACCGGAGCTTCGGCCGCAGCGCCGATGTCGACGCCCAGCGCGCCCTGCTGGCGGGCGATGCCGTCGATGGCAGCCTTGGCGATCAGGTCGCAATAAAGCTGTATCGCGCGGGCGGCGTCGTCGTTGCCCGGGATCGGGAAGTCGATCTTGTCCGGGTCGCAGTTCGAATCGATGATCGCGACGACCGGGATGCCGAGACGCTTGGCTTCCTGGATGGCGATCGCTTCCTTGTTGGTGTCGATCACGAACATCAGGTCCGGGGTCGAGCCCATGTCCTTGATGCCGCCGAGGGCCTTGTTGAGCTTCTCGCGCTCACGGTCGAGGTTCAGGCGCTCCTTCTTGGTGAAGCCCTGGGCTTCGCCGGCGAGCATCTCGTCGAGCTTGCGCAGACGCTGGATCGAATTGGAGATCGTCTTCCAGTTGGTCAGCATGCCGCCGAGCCAACGCGAGTTGACGTAATACTGGGCCGAGCGCTGCGCGGCGTCGGCAACGATGTCCGAAGCCTGGCGCTTGGTGCCGACGAACAGCACGCGGCCGCCGCGCGACACGACGTCCGAAACCTGCTTCAGCGCCTGGTGCAGCAGCGGAACCGTCTGCGACAGGTCGATGATGTGGATGTTGTTGCGGGCGCCATAGATGTAGGGCGCCATCTTCGGGTTCCAGCGGTGGGTCTGGTGGCCAAAGTGAGAACCAGCTTCGAGGAGCTGGCGCATGCTGAAATCAGGCAATGCCATCTGTCATTTTCCTTTCCGGTTAGCCTCCACGGACATGACGCTTTTCGCTGGATTGCTCGAAACGCCACCGGAGGTCTCAGCCGGATTTCTCCCGGTCGGAAACCAAAGTCCGTGTGTGGAATGCGGCGGCATATAGACGTGTTGCGCTGCGAAGGCAACCCCGCGAACCGCATCGCCTGCCCTGCCCGCTCGGGTTCGGTCCGTTCAGCTGCCGGCGGCCCATCCAGAAAGCGTCGGCTCGGGCGGCGCCTGCTTCTCCGCGGGCTTCGGATCGCGCCGCCTGAAGTTGCGGACACGGACCCGCCGGAACACCGCCACGATCTCCTCGCGGCTGCATTCGATCGCGCCGAGCCTCACGGCCCGATCGCGTTCGAAACCGGTGATGTCGTAATGCGGCGCCGACGTCTTGGGCGGCCCCTGGTAGGAGGACGGCTTCAGGCCCAGCTGCGCGGCGAAACGATGCAGCTCGGCCGTGTCGTCCGCGAGCAGGTGGCACCAGCGGTGGCCCACCCACTTCCAGATAGCTGCGTCGACATAGACCGCCACCGGCGCTCGCTTACCGCTTGCACTCGCCCTTGGGCGTGGGGAACAGGGAAAGGTTGACCAGCTTGCCGGTCATCGAGAAGTCGCCATAGTCCATGACGAGATCACGGGTCAGCCCGTTCTCGTGCAGCTTGAAACTGATGCGATACTCCGGCACTTCCTCGCCGCCGCCCTTGCTCAGGTCGAAATAGGCGATGTCGACCGGCCAATATTGGTCCTTGGCGAGCCCCGCCAGAACCGGCAGCTCCGGATCGCCGCTCGGCGCCTGGCTTTTCTTGCCGACGATGACGGTGGTGGTCATCACCTTGTCGGCGTCTTCGGAACCGTCGAACAGGCTGGTCTCGTAGAAGGTCTCGCCCTTCTCCGCCTTGCCGATGAGTTCGACCAGGTGCTGGGTGGGGAACTGCGTCTTCGCCAGGTCCACCACGCCGGCCTGCGGCTTCTCCAGCTCGACCTTCAGGCCGTTGGGCTCGAGCGTCGCGGTGCCCTTCACCTCCCGGTCGAGGCTCTGGTCGACGAAGGACTTGGTGACGAAGGAGAAGGTCTTTCCCTCCGCATCCTCGAAGGTCGTCGTCTGCTGGTCGGTCACGCGGGTATTTTCGCGCGTCGCGATCTGCGTGACGAAGCGGAACTTGACCGTGTAGCCCTCGCAAGGCGAGCCGTTGAATTCGTAGACCATGCGGCCCGTCAGGCCGGTGATTCCCGACCGATCGGAGGCCTGGTCGAGCACCAGGTCATAGACCGCGCGGTGCGGAGCGAGCGCCACAGGGGCGGCAAAGGCAGGCATGGCGCCGAAAGCCGGAGCGGACAGGGTGGCAAGTAGGGCAAGGCGCGCTGCGCGCATATATGAGGCTCCGGTCGGCGCGGTCTGACAGACCGCTGGGAATGATGGTCCACCTTAAAAAAAGTCGTGGCGGAAGCGAGGCAAAAATAGCAGTTTCGGCGCCAACTCACCTTCCACGCCAGACTCAGAGATAAGGAAAGACAATGGGCGAAACAATCGAAAAGCGGCTGAGCGACCTCGGCGTCACGCTGCCCGCTGCCGCGGCACCTGCGGCCAACTACGTGCCGTTCATGGCGACCGGCAGCTACGTCTTCACCGCCGGCCAGCTGCCGCTCAAGGACGGCAAGCTCCTGGCCTCCGGCCTGGTTGGTCGTGACGTCGACACGGCGGGGGCCAAGGACGCCGCCAAGCAGTGCGCCGTCAACATCCTGGCCCAGGTGCAGGCCGCCCTCGGCGACCTCGAGAAGATCCGCCGCATCGTCAAGATCACGGTCTTCGTGGCGTCCACGCCCGACTTCACCGAGCAGCACCTGGTCGCCAACGGCGCCTCCGATTTCCTCGTGGCTGTGCTCGGCGAGCGCGGCAAGCATGCGCGTTCGGCGGTCGGCGTCGCCTCGCTGCCGCTCAATGCGGCGGTCGAGATCGAAGCGATCGTTGAAACCGAGTGAACGGACAAATGCCGATGACCGACCTCGCCTGGCTCACGGCCCGCCCCATCGCCCACCGGGGCCTGCACGACCTCAACAAGCAGTGCTGGGAAAACACGCTGTCGGCATTCGAAAGGGCCGCCCAGCACGGCTACGCGATCGAATGCGACGTGCATCTGACGGCGGACGGCGAAGTGGTCGTCTTCCACGACAATGCGCTCGACCGCCTGACGGGCACGGAAGGCTATGTCTGGCAGCGAACCGCGGCCGAGTTGGGCGCCCTGCGCATCGGCGCCACCGCCGACCACGTGCCAACGCTCCAGGAACTGCTCAGGCTCGTCGACGGCCGCGTGCCGCTGGTGATCGAACTCAAGGGCATCCCGGGCAAGGACGACGGCCTCGTCGCCAAGGTCGGTGCAGTCCTGCGCGGTTACCACGGCAAGGCGGCGATCATGTCCTTCGACCACTGGCTGATCCGGGATTTCGCGAGACATGCCCCCGGCATTCCCGGCGGCCTGACCGCATGGGGCGACAAGGATCGGGAACTCGAGGCGCATTTCTCCATGCTCGCGCACGGGATCTCATTCGTTTCCTACGCGGTCGACCACCTGCCCAACCGCTTCGTGAGCTTTGTGCGCGAACGCCTCGACATGCCCGTTATCACCTGGACGGTGCGCGACGGCAACGCGGTCGAGAGGACTTTCGCCCACGCCGACCAGATGACTTTCGAGGGGTTCCTGCCCGACGGGGCGGCGGTCGCCTAGCCCCTTGCAACAACGGCTTTCGAGCGTAAGTAAAGCCAATGACCAATGCGAGCGACGCCGGGGCGAAATTGGCGGATGGCGGATACGCCGTCCGCGTCGCCGCCTCGATCGCAGAGTTCAGCCGCGACGAATGGAGCAGACTGTCGGGCGCGGCCAAGGGCCAGGCAGGAATTCCCTACAACCCCTTCGTTTCATTCGATTTCCTGAACATCCTGGAGGAGTCCGGCTGCGCCGTCCGCAAGACCGGCTGGCAGGGGCATCATCTGCGGCTGGAAGCTGACGGCACCTTTCTCGGGGCCCTTCCCTGCTACGCCAAATCCCACAGCCAGGGCGAGTATGTGTTCGACCATGGCTGGGCCGACGCCTTCGAGCGCGCCGGCGGACGCTACTATCCCAAGCTGCAGTGCTCGGTCCCGTTCACGCCGGCCACCGGCCCGCGCCTGCTAACGGTGGCCGAGACCGATACCGGCCAAGCGAGATCGGCGCTGGCTACCGCCCTTCGCAGCGTCGCCGAGGGATTGCGCGTCTCCTCGGCGCATGTGACATTCGCCCCGGCCGACGAGGTCGAGGTCCTCGAGGCGGCCGGCTTCCTGCGCCGCACCGACCAGCAGTTCCACTTCATCAACGAAGGCTTTGCCTGCTACGACGACTTCCTGGCCACGCTCGCCTCGCGCAAGCGCAAGGCGCTGAAGAAGGAGCGGCGCGAGGCGCTGGCCGCGGGCATCTCGATCGAATGGCTGACCGGCCGCGACCTGACGGAGGCGGCCTGGGACGACTTCTTCGCCTTCTACATGGACACGGGCGGCCGCAAATGGGGTCGGCCCTACCTCAACAGGACATTCTTCTCGCTGATCGGCGAACGCATGGCCGACGACGTGCTGCTCGTCATGGCCCGCCGCGGCGGGCGCTACATCGCCGGCGCGATCAACTTCATCGGATCGGACACGCTCTTCGGCCGCAACTGGGGCTGCATCGAGGACCACCCGTTCCTGCATTTCGAGGTCTGCTACCACCAAGCCATCGACTTCGCCATCGAACGCAAGCTCAAGGTCGTCGAGGCAGGCGCCCAGGGCGAGCACAAGCTGGCGCGCGGCTACCGCCCCGTCACCACCCAGTCGGCACACTACATCGTGCATCCCGGCCTGCGCCGGGCAGTGGCCGAATATCTAGAGCGCGAGCGGCAAGAGGTCGCCGAAATCGGCGAATATCTGGAAGACCACGGCCCGTTCCGGCGCGGCTGAGCTTCAGTGCGCGACCGATTTCGAGAACAGGTTGATGACCACCACGCCGGCCATGATGAGGCCGATGCCGAGCAGCGCCGGCAGGTCGAGCGACTGGCGGAACCACACCCAGGCGATCCCGGTGATGAGGACGATTCCGGCACCCGACCATAGAGCGTAGACGATGCCGACCGGGACGACCCTCAACACCAGAGACAGGTAGTAGAAGGCGAAGCCATAGCCCGCGAGCGCTATGACCGACGGGATCAGCTTGGTAAAGCCCTGGGTTTCCTTGAGCGCCGAGGTGGCCACCACCTCGAAGGCGATCGCAACGATCAAATAGACGTAGTTCAACTTCGCTCCTCTCGGCCCCCTCGCGGCTTGACGCGGTCGGCGCCAGCGCCGAAACATCCACCACGTATCAGCATCAAACGGGATAGGCCATGTCGAGCATCGCTTACGATCCAAACAACGTCTTTGCCAAGATCCTGCGTGGCGAATTGCCGTCGCACAAGCTCTACGAGGACGCCGACACGGTCGCCATCATGGACATCATGCCGCGTGGCGAGGGCCATTGCCTGGTGCTTCCAAAGCAGCCGGCGCGCAACATCCTCGACGTGGAGTCAGAGAGCCTGGCCGCGGTGATGCGCACGGCGCAGAAGCTGGCGCGCGCGGTGAAGAAGGCTTTCGACGCCGAGGGCGTCACCGTGCACCAGTTCAACGAAAGCGCCGGCGGCCAGGTGGTCTTCCACCTGCATGTGCACGTGATCCCGCGATTCGACGGCGTGGCGTTGAAGGCACCGGGCGGGCCGATGGAAAAGCCGGAAGTCCTCGCGGCCAACGCCGAGAGGATCAGGGCGGCGCTGGCAAACGCCTGAACCCGCTGCTGCGGGCCAAGGCCTACGGTCGAGCTGGCTCCGCGACGTGAAGCGGGGCCACTGCGCGGCGGGCTGCGGCGTTGCCGGTCAGGAGCCCAGCCAGTTTCCAAAGCAGGGCAACGCCGAATGCCGATGCATATGCATCAATGGCGTAGTGCCAGCCCAGATGGACCGATCCCACGAAGATAATCAGGGCGAAGACCGCCGCGGCTGCGGCCAGCCAGCGGTTGATATGCCGGGCTGCAAGAAAGAAAAGCACGCACATCGCGTTGTGGATGGAAGGCATGGCCGAGATGCCCGAAATGACGGTGTCGATATCGTTCACATAGGAACCCCACAACACTTCGCGGACCTGCAGGGTATTCAGGCCCCAGGTGGCGTTTACCGCCTCGAGATTGCGGATCAACTCGGTGAACGAGGACGGCCCGCCATAGGCAAGATCGTAGAAGATCGGACCGACGGACGACAACGCCGTGGCGAATATGATGCCGAGGACGCCCCAGATCAGCACATAGGTCAGCATGAACTGGTGGCGGATGCCAAACTTGTCCGGCAACCCCATCACCAGTCCCATGGAAAGATACACGGCGAAGAACCACAGGTAGTAGACGCGGTCCAGTATTACCGTTGCAGTTCCGTATCCCAGCACGGCATCGAGCCATCTCCACGGGTCCGTTCCGAAATGCAGATAGCGATCTGCATCCCTGAACAAGGCATCGAGCCCATACGGATTGAAAGTCGGGATCGCTGATTTGAAATGACTGAACGAATTCATCAAGAGGGCGGCCGCCACCAAGGCCGGAACGGCCACGGCTGCATTGCGCCACGTGAACACTTCAGCCCAAAGGTAGTCGAAACTCTTCGAAATCGATCCCGAGCGAAGCGTCCTGATCGCCAGGTAGCCGCATATGGCCAGCGCCCAGGCCCCGACGAACGGCCGCAGGCTCTGCGTGATGGACCATGCCATCATTTCAACTGCACCGGGCAACAGGATCAAACGGGCGGCAACGACAAGCAGAACCGCACCGAGAAACAGGCCCTGCTCCTTGCAATTCAACCGAAGGAACTCGGCCAACCTCCGGCCGAGTGGCGCATCCCCCACCAGGCTGCGCGGGGCGAGCGAAGGACCGGGACCATCTCTGAAGGGAATCTCGCTCATGAATCCGTCCGAATGGATGTCCGCACCGCGAAGAAGCGACCGGCCAGTGCCCACGCCGCGAAGGCGACCGCAACGCCGCCGAGCACGTCGATGAGGTGGTGACCACCGTCCACTGGCGTGGAGAAGATCACGGCGAGATTGAGGGCCAACACCAGCCAGAACCACCTGCCTGTCCCCACGAACGCGAGGACGATCAGGACGGAGAGAGTGCTATGGTAGGAGGGGAAAGCGATGAGGCCACGCGGTTCGTCGAGCGAGATCAGGCGGCCAAGACCGTTGCGCAGGTCGAAGAAGGCCTGCTTGTATTCCAGGTCGACGACGGGGTTGTTCGCCGCAATGAAGTCCGGCGATGGTCGTATCGTGCCCAATGCGCCAGCCGCAGGCAGCAAAGCAGAGATGACAATGCAGATCAGAGCGCCAAACATTACCGAAAGGACGAAACGCTGGACCATCTGGAGGTGTCCCAGCATTCCGACGGCAACAACCGTCAGCGCCACCTGCGAGATGGTGGTCACATAGACCAAGGACGACGCTACACCGAGCCAGGGCCTGTCATTGACGAAACCCACATAGGCCAGCCAGTCGAAACCCAACTCGGCGTCAATCGCCATCAGCCTGTCGTCGACCAAGGGCAAGCCGATTGAGGTCATCAGGACGCTGAAGACCGCAGCCGATGCGGAGAAGGCCAACAGGAACGCGGTCTCGGTGCAAAGCGTCTCGAACTGCCTTATCGGGCGCTTCACGCGGTAGAACCAGGAAATGGTGGCCAACGCGATGGTGACGGCCGCAACCTTCGCCAGGCTGCGCAGATCGAATTCGAAATCCGACGCGGCGATCCAGATCGTGTCGATGACCACGAGACTGGAAATCAGGGCGATCTTCAGCCGTCCCGCCGTGCCCAGATCCGCTCCAGCGACCTGAATGTGCCTGACCGTCGAATGGATTTCCACCATTTGCCCCTCGCACCCGAGCAGCACATTAGTTAGCGGCGGTTAAGCCCGTGTGAATCCATCCTTGTCGCGACGTCCCCGTCGAGCGTGGCCGCAGTTAGAACAGTGCGATCCCCCCGAGCAGCACGGCTTCCGCCGCGATGATGCCGACGATGACCTTGCGCCCCAGCAGCATGTAGGCGGCGAAGCCTGCCGCGACGGCGGCCAGGCGCAGCGCCAGCGGTGTCTCGGCCAGCTCGCCGCTCGGGAAGACGATGAGATTGCCGATGACCGCTGCGACAAGTGCCGTGGCGAGCGCCCGGACCAGCACCAGCAGGTCGGAATCCTCCGAGAGGCGGTCGCCCAGATAGACGCCGAGGAAGCGCCAGGCGTCGGTAGCCAGCCAGCCGCCCACCAGGATGAACAGGAACGGCCACCACCAGGCATCGACCGATTGGAACGTCACGCCGGCGCCCTCCGACGCAACAGCTTGTGGAAAGCAAACGCGACGCCACCGCCGATCAGCCCTGCCCCCAGCAGATCGAATCCCGGCACCACAAGGTGGAGCAAGGGGCCGACGACCAGCCCGATGGCCATGGCGACGTGCCCTGCGCGCTCGCGCGCCGAGCCCCACAGCGAGGTCAGGAAATACATCGGCGTGAGCAGGAAAAGGGCTGCCGAAACCGCCGGCGGCAAGCTGTCGGCCAATAGGAACACGATTGCGACCACGGCCATGTTGACCAGCACCAGCGTCGAGCCGAGCCCGGCATAGTAGCTGGTGCGCATGTCGCGGGGGATGCCGCGCAGCCGCTCCATGGCGAGCACCCACGAGGTCACCGCGACGAAATGGGAAAGCACGTAGAGCACCCAGCGCGGCGTTTTCGGCCCGCGCAGTTCGGGAACCAGGGCAACCACCATCGGCGCGAGGCGAATGGACGAAAGCGCGACCGCAAAGGCGGCGGCGGGCAGCGAGGCCCCGGACAGGATGGCGCCGACGAGCACGACCTTGGCGGGCAAGGCCCAGACCATGCCGACCATGAACACGGTCTCTGCCAGAGTGAGCCCCGCTTCCTTGGCGAGGCCGGCAAAGCCGACGAAGGCGCTGGCCAGGATGAGGCCCGGAATGGAAACCGCCGTTCGAGCGCCGCGCAGATACCAAAGACGGCGCGCGGTCATGCTCGGCACGGAAGGTGGTGGGTCGGGGCAGCCATTGCCAAGCCGATAGCACGGGCATTGCGCCAAGTCAGCGCCGCCGTCCGACCTACGCGGCGGTTCTGCGAGCCGATAGGCCTTCGATCCCCCAGCCATGTCAAAGTTGCGGAACGCCGCGACGGCATATTGACAACTTACGCACCGTCAACATGTAGAGAAGTCTTGTGGGGAAGCGAGGAAGTCATGTCCGGCACGATTCTGCTAGTGGTGCAGGCTCTGATCTATTTCGCAACCATGGCGGCCGTGTTCCACGCCCGGCACAGGTTCGGCATCGGCATCTTCGTCTGCGTGCTGGGCGTGATGCATTTCCTCGAGACCTACCTGGCCGCGGTCTTCTTCCTGCCGCTTCCCTTCGGCCTCATCTCGCCCGGCTCGACCGTCATGTTCTCGGGCAAGCTGGTGATGTTCCTGCTCCTCTACATCAAGGAGGACGCCGAGACCGTCCGCCAGCCGATCTACGGCCTGCTGATCGGCAACTGCCTGATGGTCGGGCTTGCGCTGGTTCTGCGCCTCTACGGCGGCGCGGCCGAATTGCCGGGCTACCAGCCGGACCTCACCTTCCTCGACCAGATGGGCCTGCTGATGGTGTGGGGAACGCTGTTGCTCTTCGTCGACAGCATCGCCCTCATCCTGCTCTACGAAAAGCTCGGCCAGCGCATAGCCGGCACGATCTTCAAGCGCGCATTCCTGAGCCTTGCAGTGGTGCTGACCTTCGACCAGCTGCTGTTCTTCATCGGTTTGCGCCTCGTCACGGGCGTGCCGATAAGCGCGCTCTACGGCGGCTGGATTGCCAAGATGGGAGCGGCCGCGCTCTACAGCCTGCTTCTTGTCGGCTATCTGCGCTATGTCGAGACCCGCCCCGCCCCCGCCAGCCCAGAGCCGCTGCTCAAGGTCTTCGACAGGCTCACCTTTCGCCACCGCTACGAAGACCTGTTGCAGCGCACCGGCATCGATTCACTGACCGGCGCGCGCGACCGCGGCCAGTTCGAATCGATGGCGCAGTCGCTGGTCGACCGGAGCGTCGGCGCGGGCAAGCCGGTGAGCCTGCTGATGATCGACATCGATCATTTCAAGAACATCAACGACCAGTTCGGTCATGTGACCGGCGACAAGGTGCTGAAGGACGTGGCGCATGCGCTGGCGGGCTCATTGCGCAGCGGCGATTACCTGTTCCGCTACGGCGGCGAGGAATTTGCCGCGATCTGCCAGGACCTGCATGCGGGCGATGCTGCGGTCATGGGCGAGCGCCTGCGCGCCGCGGTCGCGTCGGCCAGCGTCACCGATCTCGGCATGAGCGCCACCGTCAGCATCGGCATCACCACCGTCGAGGGCGGTCCGGCGACCGTCGAGGAAATGACCAAGGACGCCGACAAGTGGCTCTACGAGGCCAAGCGGCGGGGGCGCAACCGCGTCGAGAGCGCAATCCTGGACTGATCGCTGGCGGAATGCCAAAAAAGAAAGCCCCGTTACCGGGGCTTTCTCGTCTGATTTCAACCCTTTCTGGGCAATTGCGGAACCAGGCTCCGCTTGCCTCCGTCCTTGCCCTTGGGGTCGGACTTCGGCTTGGCGGCCACGACCTTCTTGGCCGCGGGCTTCTTGGCGGCAATCCGCTTGGTCTTGGGCCGGTCGGCCGGCTCTTCCTTCTTTGGCTTGACCGGCACGTCGTCCGCCACGGTTTCGAGCTTGAGGCCGGTTTCGCCGGTCTCCTTCTTCTCCACTGTGACGCGAACCGTTCCGCCCTTCTTGAGCTTGCCGAACAGCACCTCTTCGGCCAGCGGCTTCTTGATGTGCTCCTGGATGACACGGGCGAGCGGGCGCGCGCCCATGCGTTCGTCGTAGCCCTTGTCGGCCAGCCAGGCGACGGCCTCTTGCGACAGGTCGAATGTGACCCCACGCTCGGAGAGCTGCGTCTCCAGCTGCATGACGAACTTCTGAACCACCTGGTGAACGACCGGCACCGGCAGCGAGCCAAACGGGATGATGGCATCGAGACGGTTGCGGAACTCCGGCGAGAACAGCCGGTTGATCGCCT
Source organism: Aminobacter sp. Piv2-1 (assembly GCF_037625995.1). Lineage (NCBI taxonomy): Bacteria > Pseudomonadati > Pseudomonadota > Alphaproteobacteria > Hyphomicrobiales > Phyllobacteriaceae > Aminobacter > Aminobacter sp. Piv2-1. The sequence continues at coordinate 21,046 of NZ_JARKMU010000016.1, read as the reverse complement.
CCATGTCGTCGCCTTCGCGCTTGGACGAGCCGAAGCCGATGGCCGCCCTGGCCATGTCGGAGGCGCCCGCATTCGTGGTCATGATCAGGATCACGTTGCGGAAGTCGATCTGCTTGCCGTTGTGGTCGGTCAGCTTGCCGTGGTCCATCACCTGCAACAGGATGTTGAACAGGTCGGGATGCGCCTTCTCGACCTCGTCGAGCAGGAGCACGCAATGCGGATGCTGGTCGACGCCGTCGGTGAGCAGGCCGCCCTGGTCGAAGCCGACATAGCCGGGAGGCGCGCCGATCAGACGGCTGACGGTGTGGCGCTCCATGTATTCGGACATGTCGAAGCGAAGCAGTTCGACGCCGAGCGAGGCTGCGAGCTGCTTGGCGACCTCGGTCTTGCCGACGCCGGTCGGGCCGGAAAACAGGTAGGAGCCGATCGGCTTCTCCGGTTCGCGCAGGCCGGCACGCGCCAGCTTGATCGATGCGGCCAGGGCCTCGATCGCCGTGTCCTGACCATAGACGACGCGCTTGAGCTCGGTCTCGAGGCCGGCAAGCACCTTCTCGTCGTCGGCGGAGACGGTTTTCGGCGGGATGCGAGCCATGGTGGCGATGGTCGCCTCGATCTCCTTGATGCCGATGGTCTTCTTGCGCTTGCCCTCGGGCAAGAGCATCTGCGAGGCGCCGGTCTCGTCGATGACGTCGATCGCCTTGTCCGGCAGCTTGCGGTCGTTGATGTAGCGCGCCGAGAGTTCCACCGCGGCCTTGATCGCCTCGTTGGTGAACTTCACCTTGTGGAAGTCCTCATAATAGGGCTTCAGGCCCTTCATGATCTCGATGGCATCGGCAACCGTCGGCTCGTTGACGTCGATCTTCTGGAAGCGGCGGACAAGCGCCCGGTCCTTCTCGAAGAACTGGCGGAACTCCTTGTAAGTCGTTGAACCGATGCAGCGGATGGCGCCTGACGACAGAGCCGGCTTGAGCAGGTTGGAAGCATCCATCGCCCCGCCCGAGGTGGCGCCGGCGCCGATAACCGTGTGGATCTCGTCGATAAACAGCACCGCGCCGGCATATTCCTCGAGTTCCTTGACGACCTGCTTCAGCCGCTCCTCGAAGTCGCCGCGATAGCGCGTGCCGGCGAGCAGCGTGCCCATGTCAAGGGCGAAGATGGTAGCATCCTCGAGCACTTCCGGCACGTCGCCTTCGACGATGCGCTTGGCCAGACCCTCGGCGATCGCCGTCTTGCCGACGCCAGGATCGCCGACATAGAGCGGATTGTTCTTCGACCGCCGGCACAGTACCTGGATGGTGCGGTTGATCTCGGCCTCGCGGCCGATCAGCGGATCGATCTTGCCGGCGCGTGCCTTGGCGTTGAGGTTGACGCAGTAGGCCGTCAGCGCGTCCTGCTGCTTCTTGGTCTTGGCGCTTTCCTCGCCCGCCTCGTTGCCGGGGCCGTGCTGCTCCTCGTCGGCACCGCGCGGCGTGCGGCCCTCGGAGGCGCCGGGACGCTTGGCGATGCCGTGCGAGATGTAGTTGACCGCGTCGTAACGGGTCATCTGCTGCTCCTGCAGGAAATAGGCGGCGTGGCTCTCGCGCTCGGCGAAGATGGCGACGAGCACGTTGGCGCCGGATACTTCCTCGCGGCCGGACGACTGCACATGGATGACGGCGCGCTGGATGACGCGCTGGAACCCGGCCGTCGGCTTGGAGTCCTCGTCGTAACCGGTGACGAGGTTGTCGAGTTCGGTGTCGATGTAGGTCAGCACCGTCTGGCGCAGTTCGTCGAGATCGACGTTGCAGGCGCGCATGACGGCGGCAGCCTCGGTGTCGTCGATCAATGCGAGCAGCAGATGTTCTAGCGTCGCGTATTCGTGGTGACGCTCGTTGGCGAGCGTCAGCGCCTGGTGCAGCGCCTTTTCGAGGCCTTGGGAGAAAGCCGGCATTCAATACCTCACTTCTTCTCCATCACGCATTGTAGCGGATGCTGGTTCTGTCTGGCAAAATCCATGACCTGAGACACCTTGGTCTCGGCCACCTCATAGGTGTAGATCCCGCACTCGCCGACGCCATGGTTGTGGACGTGCAGCATGATGCGGGTCGCGGCCTCCCTGTCCTTCTGGAAGAAGCGTTCGAGCACATGCACGACGAACTCCATCGGGGTGTAGTCGTCGTTGAGGATGAGGACCCGGTAGAGGCTCGGCCGCTTGGTCTTGGTCTTGCTGCGGGTGATGACTGCCGTTCCGCGGCCGGGGCCGTTGCCGCCCTCGTCACCGTTCTGCATCCGCGCCACATCAAGCCGTGTGGCCTCCAAGCCGATAGTCACCGTGGTCCTGCCCTTCGTCAATTCCGACCCACCTCGTCATGTAGGTGTCACTGGGAGGATTTTAAGCCCTTCTAACGTGCTGACAATATGGCCACTGGACTACCCAGAGCGTTTTGCCTCTTTCGTGAAGCCGACGACTGCTCTTGCAACAAAAAACCCGGCTGCGAAGGCGCAGCCGGGTCTTTCTTGGCGGATGCTGAGATCCGCCCCCCACTGTTGGGATCGGTCACTTCGCCTTGGCGACGAGCGACTCGAAGGGCTTGTAGGCGTCCTTGGCCAGTTCGGCGTAGAGTTCGCCGAACTTGGTCGCCTCGGCGACGAAGCCCTCGTAGGCCTGCTTGACGTAGTCGGCCTGGATCTCGATAGCCTTGTCGAACGACTTGACGCCGAGCAGTTTCTCGAAGGCGGCAGCGCCCGTCTCGAAGCTCTTCTTGGTGTAGTCGGTCGCCTCGGTGGCGATCGCCTGGGCACCCTTGGAGAGCGAAGCATAGCTCTTCAGGCCGGTGTCCACGAATTCCTTGCCGTACTTGCTGAAATCTTCATAGGTCTGGGTCATCGCTGCATCCTTTCGGGTTGGGAGCGCTGCGCTATGCGATTGTGCGATGCAGCCTACATATTGTGCACCGCACAAATTGTCAACTGACCCAGCGTCATTTGCCAGCCCCTGCCATTCCCTAAATTTCGATTTAAGCCCGAGCAAAAGTGTGAACGGGGCGGTTACCATAAACGGATTGGTAACGCGGCCACCCTTAGAGTGCGCGGATATGGGGCAGGAACCTTTGCCGCCCCGAACGCAACGATAATCCAAGGGTGAAACAGTGCGTCAGGCGTTGCCGGGTAAGCTCTTCAAGGCGGCTATCTCATTAAAATCCATGATGGTTTACACGCTCGCGGCAGCGATCGGACTGTCGACGGTCGCCCCCACTTCGGCAGCGAAGGACAGCAGGTACGCAGCCATCGTCATCGACGCCAACACCGGCAAGGTGCTGCATTCGTCGAGCGCCGATTCCCGGCGCTATCCGGCCTCGCTCACCAAGATGATGACGCTCTACATGACCTTCGAAGCGCTTGCGAAGGGCAAGATCCGCAAGGATACACAGGTCGTCTTCTCCAAGAACGCAGCGTCCGAGCCACCGACCAAGATCGGTGTCAAGGCTGGCAGCTCGATCACGGTCGAGGCCGCGATCCTTTCGCTCGTGACGCGCTCGGCCAATGACGCAGCGACCGCGCTTGGCGAGATGATTGGCGGTTCCGAGGAGAACTTCACCCGCATGATGACCGCCAGGGCGCGTAGCCTCGGCATGAAGGGCACCGTCTTCCGCAACGCCAACGGCTTGCCCAACACCGCGCAATTCACCACCGCGCGTGACATGGCGACGCTCGGCATCGCGCTGCGTGAACATTTCCCGCAGTACTACGGTTATTTCTCGACCCGCTCCTTCGCCTTCGGCCGCCAGCGGATCGCCAACCACAACCGCCTGCTCGGCCGCGTCAAGGGCGTCGACGGCATCAAGACCGGCTACACCCGCGCCTCCGGCTTCAACCTGGTTTCCTCGGTGCAGGACGGCAACCGCAGCCTGGTCGCCGTCGTCATGGGCGGTGCCAGCGGCGCCGGCCGCGACAGCCGCATGGCCGAACTGATCAAGACCTATCTTCCGCAGGCGTCCAGACGCGGTGGCGGCGGCGATCTGATCGCCAAGGCCGATGTGAGCGCCCCTGAGCCGGTCGTCGCCGCCAAGGTCGCGCTGCCCAAGCAGGAAGTGCCGACGCCGGATCGCCGTCCGCAGGCTGAGCAGCCGATCGAGGTAGCAGCCGTTTCCGACGACGCGCCGGCTGCGGCAGCCGAAGTCGCCCCCGTGGCGGCGCCTGCGCAGAAGCCGACCATCGGCCTCTCCGCACAGCCCAAGATCGCGATGGCCTCGGCCGAGCGCTTCGGCGGCAACATCCCGTTCCAGATCCGCAAGTCCAAGGAGGCCGTGCCGAGCAACGCCGCCGAGGCCGTCGAGCAGGCATTCGCCGAGCCGTCCGAGGCTCCGGCAGTGGACGCCTTCAAGACCGCCTCGGTGCCGACCGGCTGGGCCGTCCAGATCGCCTCGTCGCCGAGCGACTCGGAAGCCCGCACCATCCTCGACAAGGCAGCCAAGCAGGTTCCGCAGGTCCTCGCCGACGCATCCGCATTCACGGTGCCTTTCGAGAAGGGCGGCGTGACCTATTTCCGCGCCCGATTCTCCGGTTTCGATTCGAAGGACGCAGCCTGGAAGGCCTGCAACGCACTGAAGAAGAAGAAGATCGCCTGCTACGCCATCGCGCAATAGGCGACCGCCAATCTCCTGAATTGTGTCGAGTCGAAGGAGAACTAGTGATGATCGGAGAGAAGGACGTCCTTGGCTTCGTTGATCCGCGCCGCCAGGAAAGACGATCCGCCGAGATCGGGATGCAGGCGCTGAATCAGTCGGCGGTGGGCCTTGCGGACATCCGCCGCGGCAGCCCCCGCTTCAAGACCAAGGATCTTGTAGGCCTCCTCCTTAGTCATGGCGCCAGAACCTGGCGGAACACCCAGCCCCTCGTGACCGTCAGGCTTCGCGTCTTCGCGCCAAACGGGAAACCTGCCGTCAAGGTAGGTCTCAAGTAGTTGCCGGCTCTCCGGATCGCCGGAGAGCTCGGCCAGAAGTCCCTTCAGCTCGGCGAGACCGAGCGAGGCGAGAGACTTCCCCTCCTGGCGGCCGGCCAGGACAATCCCGGTCAGAACACCGCTGTCGTGATCGAGTTCCATTTCGAGCGCCGCCGTCCGAACGGTCGATCGGCGCCCCGGCGTCCTGGCTGAAGAGCCGCCGCGCCGGCTCGCGGCATACCAGGCGAGCGCCGCCGATATGAGCCCGCCTCCGATCGCAGCGCGGCCCAGAAGCAGCAGGACGACACCGACCAAGCCCAGGGCGATCGGACCGGCCATTTTCAGCGCCCAGGCGAGTTTGGCCGCATCGGCCCGCGCAAGCAGGGCGATCAGCGCGGCCAAGGTCAGCAGGACGAACGCAATGACGGCGAACGCGGTCATGGCGAACTGCGCCCCCTCAGGTGCTCGATCATCAGCACGTCCTCCGGCCGCCCCCTCGCCTCCAGCGCCTTGATGCCGCCGGTCGCAAAGACTGCGACTGCCGAGAGCAGCTTGGACAGTGTTGCCGCAGCCTTGCGGTCGAACCGGAACCATGCGCCCTTGGACAGCCGCGCTATCTCCTTGAACGCGCGTTCGGCCTCGGCATCGTGCCCTTCCTGGAAAACGAAGGCCGGAACGCCGCGCAGGCCCAGCCGGCCGGCCTTCTCGGCGAGCTCGTCGACATTTTCCTCCATCGCGTCGCCGATGTAGACGAGTGCATCCACCTTGGCGGCGGTGGTCTCCTTGAGCGCGTGGCTGAGCACCTTGCCGAGCTGCGTCTGGCCGCTGCGGCACTGGATCGAGGTCATCAGGCCCTTCAGGGCAGTCGTATCGGCAACGAACTTCGAAGCCCGGCATTCGCCCAGTCCGCGGAAATAGACGAGCTGCACGTTGAGCTTGCCGGCCTTGCCGACGGCGTCGAACATCTGGCCCTGCAGCTCGCAGGCAAGGTCCCAGGTCGGCTGGCGGCTCATGGTGGCATCAAGGGCGAGGATCAGGCGGCCGTTGGCCTTGGCCCCTGCCAGTGCGCGCGCCTGACGCACGAAGGCATCGATCTCCACCGCATCCGAACGGCGCTCCGCCGGAGGGCGGTTCGCAGAAGGTGCGAGTGGCTTGCGATCGTCGCTCATCACCCATCAAGATGTGGCGGCGCGCGCCGGCTTGCAAGACCGTCGATTGCGGCGGCTCGGCGCCGTCAGAGCAGGCCGAGTTCGGCCAGCTCCAGTCTGAGCTTGGGCGGCATTTCGGCAAGTGCAGCCTTGCCCTGGCCGAGATCGGCCGGGGCGTCTTCGGGCTTGAGATAGCGCCAGCCCTGGAAGGCGCGGCGCGGCTGCCATTCGGTGCGCACGACCGTCGGCTCAAGCACCAGGTGGCAGCGGCCGATGCCCTCGGAATCGGTGAACGGCCGGATCTCCAGAAGGCGCTGGCGGCACTGCACGATGCCCTTGATCACCCAGTAGAGCGAACCACCGTCGGTGAGCTCCGTGCCCCGCGTCGGGACCATGCGGGTGGTGTGGAACTGCTCCGCGGGCTCGCCGGCGCGGCGCCGTTCGTCGAGGCGGAAAGTGATCAATTCCTCGAGATCCTCGACGCTGTCGCAGCCGACGCAGAGCTTAATCAAGTTGAGTGACATGTTTCGAACATGGGCGCGACAAGTGCTGCGGTCAACAACGAACGGGCTCTCGCCCACAGCTCAGGCAGCGCCTGCGGCGCGCTCGATCGCCTCCGACAGCCGTTCGTCCAGGCTTTTGCTTTCGGCTCCGGCAACCATCACCGCGACGGGCAGGCGGAAGACGGACTGAGCCAACCTCGCAGATCGATGCGCCGCCCCTCATCCGGCCCTTCGGGCCACCTTCTCCCCGTGAACGGGGAGAAGGAAAGCTTCAGCACTCAACGACGTTGACCGCGAGGCCGCCGAGGCTGGTTTCCTTGTACTTCTCGCTCATGTCCATGCCGGTCTGGCGCATGGTCTCGATTGCCGCGTCGAGCGGCACGAAATGCTTGCCGTCGCCCTTGATCGCCAGCGAGGCCGCGGTGACGGCCTTGACCGCGCCGAGCGCATTGCGCTCGATGCACGGCACCTGGACGAGGCCGGCCACCGGATCGCAGGTCATGCCGAGATGGTGCTCGAGCGCGATCTCGGCCGCATTCTCCACCTGCTCCGGCGTGCCGCCCATGACCGCGCAGAGGCCGGCTGCGGCCATCGCCGAAGCCGAGCCCACCTCGCCCTGGCAGCCGACCTCGGCGCCCGAGATCGAGGCATTGGTCTTGATGATGCCGCCAACGGCAGCGGCGGTCAGCAGGAAGTCGCGGATGCTCTCCTTGTCGGCCTCGACATGGAAATGCAGCCAGTAGCGCAGCACCGCCGGCAGCGTGCCGGCCGCACCGTTGGTCGGCGCCGTCACGACGCGCCCGCCGGCCGCGTTTTCTTCGTTGACCGCCATGGCGTAGATCGACAGCCAGTCGTTGGCGAGCAGCGGATTGGGCCGGTTCTGGCTCCACTGCTCCTGCAGCTTCTCGTGCAACTGGCGCGCGCGGCGGCGCACCTTCAGCCCACCCGGCATGATGCCGTCCTGCGACAAGCCTCGGTCGATGCACCGGCTCATGGCATCCCAGATCGCGTCGAGCCCGGCATCGAGCTCGCCCCGCGGCATGTGAATTTCCTCGTTGGCCCGCTTCATCTCGGCGATGGAAAGCCCGCTGCGCGCCGCCATGGCCAGCATCTCGACGGCGTTGGAGAAGGGATAGGGCACGCGCTTGCCCTGGGCGGGCGACGCGGTCTTGGCCTTCATGCGCTGCAGTTCTTCCTCCGAGACGACGAAGCCGCCGCCGATCGAATAGTAGATGCGCTTGAGCAGCAGCCGGTCGCCGGCATCATAGGCATAGAAGGCCATGCCGTTGGCATGTCCGAGCAGCGGCGTCTTCTTGTCGAGCACGAGGTCGACGGCCGGGTCGAAGCGATAGGACGGATGACCGGGCGGAGACACCCGCTTGTCCTGGGAAACCTGATCGATGATCGCGTCGGTCTTGTCCGGATCGACCGTCACGGGCGTCAAACCGGTCAGGCCGAGGATGACCGCCCTGTCGGTGCCGTGGCCGACGCCGGTGTAGGCGAGCGAGCCGTGCAGGCTGGCCGCCAGCCTGTCGACCTTGGCCCCGGCGGGACGGGGCCAGTCACCGCTGAGGACCTCGTCGAGGAAGCGCGCAGCCGCCGTCATCGGCCCCATCGTGTGCGAACTCGACGGACCGATGCCGATCTTGAACAGGTCAAATACCGAAAGGAACAAGTTTCACTCCCTGCGACGGCGCGGTTCGGTCGCGTATCCATGCGATCTTCCCGCCCATTCTACACCAATGCTTGGCACGCTCCGACGCCGCCTGATCATCGCGCGACATTTGCCACATAGCAAAAAAGCGCGGCTCCGCCGCGCTTTCTGTATCCATTTTTCTCTATGATTGGATCATCCGGCAGTCACGACCGCCACCTTTTCGGCATTGCCGCTGACGAGCCAGGCAAGGAGGAGAAAAACCGCAAAACCGAGCACTGCCTTGACCGTCAAGCCCCAGCAGGATTTCTGAACGCCGTCGTCCATGATGTGTCGCAAGACCCTTGTCGTTGGGCGGGCCGGCGATTTCGCCGGCCATGCAGCCTGTCCCGAGTGGGACTGCTGGATACGCCCTTGCCGGGGATTTCGCAACGGCCAAAGATGGCGAAACCATGGCAAGCATGCGTATGCCGGCTCCCATCGAGACCATCACCTTAATGGATTCATACGGTTAAGCCGACGTATTGGTTCATATATCGTCAACATGTGCGGCAACGGCGTGACAGACGGGCGCTCTCGAAATCGCGCTTCCCACCGTGCTATCTCTAGCGGATGAACGGCGATTCCTTCTCGATCCTCGGCCTGATGAGCACACTCGACGTGGCCGCGCTGGCGTTCTTCGTCGCCGGCTGGGTATTCCACGCCGCGGCGGCGGAAGGCCATATCGTCAAGCGCATGTCGCTCACGCGGGCGATGAACACCCAACGTGCCGCCTGGATGGCAACCATGGCGCGCCGCGAGGTGCGGATCGTCGACACCTCGATCATGAACGGCCTGCAGCAGGGCACGGCCTTCTTCGCGTCGAGCTCGCTGATCGCCATCGGCGGCTGCTTCGCGCTGCTCGGCGCGTCCGATCGCGTGCTGGCAGTCTTGAGCGACGTGCCGCTGGCGGGCGACACGGCACGGCCGCTGTTCGAGATCAAGGTCTTCGGCCTGATCGTCGTGCTCGCCTATTCGTTCTTCAAGTTCGGCTGGGCCTATCGCCTGTTCAACTACTGCTCGATCCTGATCGGCGCGGTGCCGCAGCTTCGCGCCGGCGGCGAGCCCGACGACGAGATCGGCCTGGCGGTGATGCGGGCCACGCGCATGAACGTGCTTGGCGGCAAGCATTTCAACGCCGGGCTGCGCGGCGTGTTCTTCTCGCTCGGCTACCTTGGCTGGTTCGTCGACGCCAGCGTCTTCTTCTTCACCACCATGGTGCTGCTGGCGGTGCTGGTCCGGCGCCAGTTCTTCTCCGAAGCCCGGCGGGCCGTCCTGCTTCAGGGACCGGGGAAAGGCTCGTCGATGCGGCCCGACAGCCAGTAGGCGAGCAGGCCGGCCCATTCGCGCAGGGCGATCGTCGTGTTCTGCAGCGAATCGGCCGGGTTGTCGGTGAACAGGCCGATACCCTCCTGGCCGGACGTGCGATAATCGACAGGCCAGGGAACGACGGCAAACTCAGCCTTGGCAAACAGCGCCATCGAGCGCGGCATGTGGAAGGCCGAAGTGACCAGCAGCCAGGTCTCGCCCGGCCTGGGCGACACAAGTTGCCTGGAATAGAGCGCATTCTCGTAGGTGTTGCGCGAGCGGTTCTCGAGAACCAGACGGTCGCGCGAGACGCCGAGTGCCTCGAGCAGCCGCGGCGCCGTGTCGGCATCGCCCTCGCCGTCGAGGACCAGCGTGCCGGTGCCGCCCGAGACGACGACCTTCGCCTGCGGGTAGCGGCGCGACAGAACGGCCGTCTCGACGAAGCGATCGCCGCCGCTGTTGAGCTCGTAGCCGCCGCGGGCGAGATTGATCGCGCCCTCGAAGCCGCCGCCGAGCACGACGATGCCCGCGACCTCGTCCGGCAGGGCTGGTCGCGGGTAGCGCTCCTCGAGCGGGGTCAGCAGGACGGCGCCGAGCGAGGTCCAGGCCGCGAGCGCGAGGATCAGGAAGGCCAGCAAGGACGCCGTTCGCAACAGGCGGCGCCGGCCGAAGAAGCTGGCGGCGAGCCCGAACGCCAGCAGGAGGATCGCGAAATTGAGCGGCTGGGCGAAGAACCAGAAGATTTTTGAGAGGTAGAAGAACATCGCCTCAAGGCAGGCGCGAAGCGCCTACCACCACTTCTCCGGCTGGAAGCGTCCGGCCGCCTGCTCGACCACATGCGCGGTCTGGAACAGCGTCTCCTCGTCGAACGGACGGCCGATCAGCTGCAGGCCGAGCGGCAGGCCATGGCCGTCGAGGCCGGCAGGCACGGCGATGCCCGGCAGGCCCGCCATGTTCACCGTGACGGTGAAGATGTCGTTGAGGTACATCTTGACCGGATCGGAGGCCATGTCCTGGTCGGCGATGCCGAAGGCGGCCGAAGGCGTGGCAGGCGTGAGGATGACGTCGACGCCGGCGGCGAAGACCTGCTCGAAGTCGCGCTTGATCAGCGTGCGCACCTTCTGCGCCTGCAGGTAGTAGGCGTCGTAGTAGCCGGCCGACAGCACATAGGTGCCGATCATGATGCGGCGCTTGACCTCGCGGCCGAAGCCGGCGGCGCGCGTGTTCTCGTACATCTCGACGATGTCCTTGCCCGGCACGCGCAGGCCGTAGCGGACGCCGTCATAGCGGGCGAGGTTGGACGAGGCTTCGGCAGGCGCCACGATGTAATAGGCCGGCAACGCGTATTTGGTGTGCGGCAGCGAGATGTCGACGATCTCGGCGCCGGCGTCCTTGAGCCAGGCAATGCCCTTCTGCCACAGCGCCTCGATGTCGTCGGGCATGCCGTCGACGCGGTATTCCCTCGGGATGCCGACCTTCATGCCCTTCAGCGACTTGCCGATGGCAGCCTCGTAGTCCGGCACGGGCAGGTCGACGGACGTCGTGTCCTTCGGATCGACCGAGGCCATCGACTTGAGCAGGATGGCGGCGTCGCGCACGTCGCGGGCGATCGGACCAGCCTGGTCGAGCGACGAGGCGAAAGCGACCGTGCCCCAGCGCGACACGCGGCCGTAGGTCGGCTTGATGCCTACCGTGCCGGTGAAGGCCGCCGGCTGGCGGATCGAGCCACCGGTGTCGGTTGCCGTGGCACCGGCGCAGAGCCATGCGGCAACGGCAGCGGCCGAGCCGCCCGAGGAGCCGCCCGGCACGAGCTGGGCGTTGTCGAGCGTGCGCGCGGTCCTGGCGCCGCCTGCGGAGACGAAGCCGCCGTCGCCCTGATGCGTGGTCGGCGTCACGACCTGATCGAGGCGCGAGCGGCGCCACGGGTTGACCACCGGGCCGTAATAGGAGGTTTCGTTGGACGAGCCCATGGCGAACTCGTCCATGTTGAGCTTGCCCAGCATGACCGCGCCGTCGGCCCAGAGATTGGCGGTAACCGTCGATTCGTAGCGCGGCTTGAAGCCGTCGAGCACATGGCTGCAGGCCTGGGTGTGCACGCCCTCGGTGGCGAACAGGTCCTTGATGCCGAGCGGAATGCCTTCGAGCGCCCCGCCCTCGCCCCTGGCGAGCCTGGCGTCGGATGCCTTGGCCATCTCGCGCGCCTTGTCGGGCGTCGTCGCCACATAGGCGTTGAAGCTCGGATTGGCCTGCTCGACGGCCGACACATAGGCCTCGGTCAGCTCCGAAGCGGTGATCTCCTTGCCGCGCAGCTTCCCGCGCGCTTCGGCAATCGTCAGTCTGGTCAGATCGGTCATGTGCTCAGCTCGAAAGATTCTTTTCGTAGAAAATCGACCACTGCGAGTCGGGATAGTCGAGTACCGGGCCGCAGCGGCTGAAGCCGGCGCCCTCATAGACCGCCCAGGCGGCCGGATGACGGTCGCCAGTCTCCAGCACCAGGCGGGTAATGCCTTCCTCGCGCGCCAGGGCCTCGATCCGGCCGACGATGTCGGCGCCGATCCTTTTGCCGCGATGGGGCGGGCGCGTGTACATGCGCTTGACCTCGCCAACTCCATCCTCGTGGCGCTTCAGGGCGCCGCAGGCGACCGCTTCGCCGTTGTCGCGGGCGATGAAAACCGTGGTTTCCGGCTCGGCCATCTGCTCGGCCGTCATATGGAAGCAGAATTCCGGCGGCGTCAGCTCGAGCAGGGTCGCGTTGAGCTCGGCGATCAGGCCGCGGACCTCATCCTGCAACGGGCTTTCGACGGCGATATCGATGGCCACCGTGGCTTACTCCACCACCTTGGGCACCAGGAAGAAGTTCTCGTCGGTCGCCGGCGCATTGGCGACGATGTCGGCGGCCTTGTTGCCGTCGGTGACGGCATCGACGCGCTTCTTCATCTCCATGGGCGTGACCGAGGTCATCGGCTCGACGCCGGAAACATCGACCTCGTTGAGCTGCTCGACGAAACCCAGGATGGCGTTCAGTTCGCCGGTCATGCGCTCGGCATCCTCCTCGCTCACCGCGATGCGGGCGAGATGCGCGACGCGCTTGACTGTCTTGAGATCAACGGACATCGAAAAAACTCCGGCAGACCGGGGGAAAGGATCATTGGCGGCTATAACGGCGCGGCGCGCGCGGCGCAACACGCATGATCACGCTCACGGCATGGTGACGCCGTCGCAGAGGTAATAGGTGCCGGCATTGCTGGTCTGGCCGCTTTCGGCGTCAACGGTCCGCACCGACACGAGGTCGAGCTGCGTCGGGCTGAGTTCGAGGATCGACAACACGTCGGGGAACAGGTGACCCGGCTCCTGGCACAGCGCGGTGACCGCCCAGGCCGGCGAGCGTTGCCCCCTTGCGATGTTCAGGAACTCGCAATTGTACTCGACGCTTTCGATGCCGTTGGCCGACAGCATCAGGTTGCCGTCATCGATGACCGCTTGCAGCGTTTCCTTCTTGGCCTTGGCGCAAAGCTCCTCGGATTGAAGGTAGACGCCCTTGATGAATTCTTCGGCCGTCGCGACCTGGACACCCAGCACAAACGCCGTAACGGCTGCAAGCAGTCGCCAATCACGCATCAAAGCCCCCTTAGGTGCGCAGCCGCAGGCCGCCGCGTTCAGATTTCCCTCGCCTCGCCCACCTTCGGCAGCACCACCTCGACGCCCGAGCCATCGAGCCCGGCGACGAATTTCTCCGCCGTCTGGTCGATGATCGGGAAGCTGCCGAAGTGACAAGGCAGCACGGTCTCGAAATTGAAGAAACGCCGGCAGGCGAGTGCCGCGACCGCGCCGCCCATGGTGAAACGGTCGCCGATCGGCACGATACCGATCTTGGGCTCGTGCAGCTCGTTGATCAGCGCCATATCGGAGAAGATGTCGGTGTCGCCCATGTGATAGAGCGTGCGCTCGTCCGGGAAGTGCAGGATCAGCCCTGCGGGGTTGCCCAGATAGGTGTTGGTGCCGCCCGCGCCGCCGGCAGACGACGAATGCAGCGCGTTGACGAAGGTGGTGGTGAAACCGCCGCAGTCCACGGTGCCGCCGTGATTCCCCGGATTGATCTTCCTGTCGCTGACGCCCTTGCCGACGAGATACATGCAGATCTCGAAATTGGCGACCAGCATGGCGCCGGTCTTCCTAAGGATCGCCACGGCGTCGCCGATGTGGTCGTCATGCCCATGGGTGAGCAGCACGTGGGTGACGCCTTCGGCCGCCTGCTCCCACGACTTGCCCCAGGACGGATTGCCGGTCAGGAACGGGTCGATCAGGATCGTCGCCCCCGCAGCCTCGATGCGGAACGCCGAATGTCCATACCAGGTCAGTTTCATTCGTCCGGCACTCCTCGTAATTTCGTCGGCCAGAGGATAGAACGCCGCGATTGCATGTCAAAAGGAAAGCCGCGTGGCCGTCGTCACCATTGAACAGCTTCCAGCCCTTCTTGCCGGTGGCAAGACCCTCGCCGGCCTCGACCTCGGCGACAAGACGATCGGCGTGGCGGTTTCCGACCGCGGGCTGTCCTTCGCCCACCCGCGTCCGGTCATCATGCGCAAGAAGTTCACGCTGGATGCCGGCACCCTCATCGGTCTCCTGATTAAGGAGAATGTCGCGGCCGTCGTGATCGGGCTTCCCATCAACATGGACGGCTCGGAGGGCCCGCGCGCCCAGAAGTCGCGCGCCTTCGTGCGCAACATTTCGACGCTCACCGATCTTCCCTTCGCCTTCTGGGACGAACGCCTGTCGACGGTGGCGGCGGAGCGGGTCCTGATCGAAATGGACGTCTCGCGCCGGAAGCGCGACGAGCGGATCGATTCGGCCGCCGCCGCCTTCATCCTCCAGGGCGTGCTGGACCGGCTTCAGACGCTGGGGGCGGATTCCGCCGGAAAATAGCGCGCCCGCAGCGACCGCAACTTCACCGCGATGACCTTGCGGCGGCGGAACGCCCAGATCGCCAAAAGGATCAGCGTGTCGATGACGCAGGCCTTGGCGATCATCCACGGGATCGTGGCCGGGTCGACGCCCAGCACTTCGCCGTAGAGGTTGAAGATCGCGAGGTTCAACGCCCGGCTGAACCAGGGGGTGCCGAAGTTGATGTCGTTGATCGACAGGAAGTACCAGCCCCAGAAGAGCACCAACGGTGTGGCCCAGGCCGCGAAAATGTAGCGCATCACATGCCGTCCCGGGCCTGTAAGCCCTGGAGTTCGCCGATGTCTGGCCGGTGCCTTGAAACGCGCATGGGGGAGTCCCGCCTGTTCGCGGAGGACTGTGACCCCTGCGTCCCCGCCGTGCAACGTAAACCATTCGTTAAGGTTAACAGGGAGGCGGCCGACGCGGAGCCTCGCGGCGGGCTCCCCCGGCGAACTCAGTTCGACTGGGGATAGAGCGTGTCGATGATCAGGCGGGAATCGTGGCGCGCGTCGAGCATGCCGTAGGTACCGCGCCACTGGCCGGCGAGCCTCGTCTCGATGAAAGCGTCGGCGATGCGCCCTGCCCCCATGCGGCGCAGTTCCGCCGCCGCCGCCGAGATGGCCAGCTGCTCGGTCAGGATACGGGCCGAGCCTTCGTCGGAATTGGCAACCTGCATCGCCGCCCGGAGCACGCCCAGGATGCTGCGGCCGCCCGCGCCGAGGTCGCGCTCGATGCTGGCCAGAACGTCGTCGAACAGGCCGGGCGCCCTTCCAAGGACGCGCAGGACGTCGAGCGCCATGACGTTGCCGGAACCTTCCCAGATGGCGTTGACCGGCGCCTCGCGATAGTGGCGCGCGATCGCCATCTCCTCGACATAGCCATTGCCGCCCAGGCACTCCATGGCCTCGTAGAGCAGCGCCGGAGAGATCTTGCACACCCAGTATTTCACCACCGGCGTCATGGCGCGCGCGAACGCGGCTTCGCTGCGGTCGCTGGCGGCCTCGTCGAAGGAGCGCGCCAGGCGGAAGGCGAGCGCGGTCGCGCCGGCGACGTCGAGCGCCATGTCGGCGAGCACGCGCTGCATCAGCGGCTGATCGATCAGGTTCTTGCCGAACACCTGGCGATGGCGCGTGTGGTGAACCGCCTCGGCAAGCCCGGCCCGCATGATGGCCGACGACGCCACCGCGCAGTCGAGGCGCGTCAGCGTCACCATGTCCATGATGGTCTTCACGCCGCCGCCGGGTTCGCCCACCAGATCGCCGATGGCATCCTGGATCTCGACTTCCGACGAAGCATTGGAGCGATTGCCGAGCTTGTCCTTGAGGCGCTGGAACTGCAGCCCGTTGGCGGAACCGTCGCTCAGGATGCGCGGCACCAGGAAACAGGAAAGCCCTTCGGGCGCCTGCGCCAGCATCAGAAAGGCGTCGGACATCGGCGCCGACATGAACCACTTGTGGCCGGTGAGCCGGTAGAAGCTGCCGCCGGCGCGCTCGGCCCTAGTGGTGTTGGCGCGCACGTCCGTGCCGCCCTGCTTCTCGGTCATGCCCATGCCGAGCGTCAGGCCGGTCTTTTCGACCGGCGGCTTCTGCGCCTGGTCGTATTTGCGAGTGGTCACCCGCGGCGCCCATTCGCGGAACAGCTTGGGGCTCGCCATCAGCGCGGCGAGCGAAGCGCTGGTCATGGTGATCGGGCAAAGATGGCCGCATTCGAGCTGGGCGGTGAGATAGAATCGCGCCGCGCGGACCTGGTGCCTGCGGCCTGTCTCGGCCTCGCCGTTTTCCCACACCGACGAATGCAGGCCACCGGCGATCGAGCGGCGCATCAGGGCATGGTAGGCCGGGTGGAACTCGACCTGGTCGATGCGGCGCCCCTGCCGGTCGTAGGTCTTGAGCTTCGGCACCTCGCTATTGGCGAGCCGCGCCAGATCCTGCGCCTCGTGGGTGAAGACGAAGCGCCCCAGCCCGTCCAGATCGCGCCGGACCGGCTCCGAAAAATTCTCCGCGATCTGGATCAGCAGCGGGTCGCCGCGCCAGGCATTGCTGCCCGTCAGCGGCGGGGGCTGGTTCGGCACGTCCTGCGTCACGCTCGTCCTTCATCGGTCTGGCGACGGCACGAATCCGCTGCCCTTGGCCGGCTTTATAGCCGAAATGCTTATCGATAGCTTATGGCGCAGCTTTCTTGCGACGAAAATCCCGGGGGACAACTTTCGGCATCCAAAAGTCGGCTTGCGGGTCACTTAAGCACAGCCTATAGCAGCGGCTTGAGATGACCGACGCTCCGCACCTGCCGCTCTACCCGCACCGCCATCTTCTTGGCATACGCGACCTTTCCCCTTCCGACATAGACTTGCTGCTCGATCGTGCCGACGCAGCCGTGTCGATCTCGCGCCAGTCCGAGAAGAAGACCTCCACCTTGAGGGGGCGCACCCAGATCAACCTCTTCTACGAAGCCTCGACGCGCACGCAGTCGTCCTTCGAGCTCGCCGGCAAGCGGCTGGGCGCCGACGTCATGAACATGTCGGTGGCAAGCTCGTCGGTGAAGAAGGGCGAGACGCTGATCGACACGGCGATGACGCTGAACGCGATGCGGCCCGACATCCTCATCATCCGCCACCAGTCGGCGGGTGCTGCCGCCCTGCTCGCCCAGAAGGTCGGCTGCTCGGTGGTCAACGCCGGCGACGGCGCGCATGAACACCCGACGCAGGCGCTGCTCGACGCGCTGACCATCCGCCGCGCCAAGGGCAGCATCGGACGCCTCACCGTGGCGATCTGCGGCGACATCCTGCACTCGCGCGTCGCCCGCTCCAACATTCTCCTGCTCAATGCGCTCGGCGCCCGCGTCCGCGTCGTCGCCCCTTCGACGCTCTTGCCCTCGGGCATCGCCCAGATGGGCGTCGAGGTCACCCAGTCGATGGCCGAGGGCCTCAAGGACGCCGACGTGGTGATGATGCTGCGCCTGCAGCGCGAGCGCATGGCCGGCGCCTTCGTGCCGTCGGTGCGCGAATATTTCCGCTACTGGGGCCTCGATGCCGAGAAGCTGAAGGCCGCCAAGGAAGACGCGCTCGTCATGCATCCCGGCCCTATGAATCGCGGCGTCGAGATCGCCTCCGAAATCGCCGACGGCCCGCAGAGCGTCATCCAGGAACAGGTGGAGATGGGCGTCGCCGTGCGCATGGCGGTGATGGAGGCGCTGCTCGACCCGCGCCGCAACCGCGACGGAATGAACGCATGAGCATCACGGTTTTCCAGCGCGCCCGCGTCGTCGACCCCTCCCGCGGCATCGACGAGACCGGCTCGGTCATCGTCGACGGCAAGAAGATCGCAGCTGCCGGAGCGGCGGCCCTGAACCAGGGTGTGCCGGAAGGCGCCGAGGTCATCGACTGTGCCGGCAAGGCGATCGTCCCGGGCCTGGTCGACGGCCGCGTCTTCATTGGCGAGCCCGGCGCCGAACATCGCGAGACCATCGCATCGGCAAGCGTTGCCGCAGCCGCGGGCGGCGTCACCTCCATGGTGATGATGCCCGACACCGACCCGGTGATCGACAATGTCGCGCTCGTCGAGTTCGTGCTGCGCACCGCCAAGGAAACGGCGTCGATCAACGTCTTTCCGGCAGCCGCGATCACCAAGGGCCTCGACGGCCACGAGATGACCGAGTTCGGCCTGTTGCGCGAGGCAGGCGCGGTCGCCTTCACCGACGGGCGCCACACCATCGCCAATGCGCTGATGATGCGCCGGGCGCTGACCTATGCACGCGACTTCGGCGCCGTCATCGCGCACGAGACGCAGGACGCGGACCTTGCCTCGTCCGGCGTCATGAACGAAGGCCTCTACGCCAGCTGGCTCGGCCTGTCCGGCATCCCGCGCGAAGCCGAAACCATCCCGCTCGAGCGCGACCTGGCGCTGGCCCGGCTGACGCGCGGCAACTACCATGCGGCCAAGATCTCGACGGCGATGGCGGCCGGAGCGGTCGCGCGCGCCAAGGCCGATGGCGCCAAGGTCACCGCGGGCGTGTCGATCAACAGCCTGTCGCTCAACGAGAACGACGTCGGCGAATACCGCACCTTCTTCCGCCTGGCGCCGCCGCTGCGCGCCGAGGACGACCGCCTGGCCATGATCGAGGCGCTGAGGGACGGCACCATCGACATCATCGTCTCCTCGCACGACCCGCAGGACGTCGACACCAAGCGCCTGCCGTTCGCCGACGCCGCCGTCGGTGCGATCGGGCTCGAGACGCTGCTCGCGGTGACGCTGCGCCTGCACCACAACGGCGACGTTCCGCTCATCCGAATCATCGAGGCGCTGTCGACGGCGCCCGCCAGGCTGTTCGGCCTGCCCGGGGGCACGCTGCGGCCGGGTGCGGCGGCCGACCTCGCGCTCGTCGACCTCGACGAGCCGTGGATCGTACGCGAAACGGATATCCGCTCGCGCTCCAAGAACACCTGCTTCGAAGGCGCGCGGCTCCAGGGCAAGGTCTTGCAAACCATGGTCGCCGGTCGCACAGTATTCGCGGCCTGACGGCCACGGGGGAGAATAAGTATCTTGATGCCGGACGACATTTTTCCGACGGCGGTGAGCGTGCTGATCGCGGCTGCCGTTTTCGGCTACCTGCTCGGCTCGATTCCGTTCGGCCTGCTTTTGACGCGCGCGGCCGGCCTCGGCGACGTGCGCAAGATCGGCTCCGGCAATATCGGCGCCACCAACGTGCTGCGTACCGGCAACAAGAAGCTGGCTGCCGCGACCCTGCTGCTCGACGCCCTCAAGGGCACCGTCGCGGTCGTGATCGCCAGCCGCTGGAGCCACGACGCCGCGATCTTCGCAGGCTTCGGCGCCTTCATCGGCCACCTCTATCCGATCTGGCTCGGCTTCAAGGGCGGCAAGGGCGTCGCCACCTATCTCGGCGTCCTGCTCGGCCTCTCCTACCTCGGCGCGCTGATCTTCGCCGCCACCTGGCTCTTCGTGGCACTTGTCAGCCGCTACTCCTCGCTCGCCGCGCTCACCGCGGCGGTGGTCGTCCCCGTGGCCCTCTACATGATGGACCTTCCCAAGGCTGCCGGCCTGCTCGCGCTGATGAGCGCGATCGTCTTCATTCGCCACCGCGCCAACATCTCGCGGCTGCTCTCCGGCACCGAATCGCGGATCGGAGCCAAGGGATGAGCCAAGCCGCCGCCGGGCCGCAACTGAGCGACCGGCAGCGGCTTCACTGGCTGCGCCTCATCCGCACGCCCAACGTGGGTCCGGCGAGTTTCCGCAACCTCATCAACCGCTTCGGCTCGGCCGAGACGGCGATCGAGATGCTGCCCGAGGTCATGCGTGCCGGCGGCGCCCAGCGCAGCGTGCGCATCCCCTCCGTGGCCGAAGCCGAGGCCGAGCTGGACGCGGCCCGCCGATTCGGCGCCCGGTTCGTCGCCATCGGCGAGGCCGACTACC
Organism: Aminobacter sp. Piv2-1; assembly: GCF_037625995.1. NCBI lineage: Bacteria > Pseudomonadati > Pseudomonadota > Alphaproteobacteria > Hyphomicrobiales > Phyllobacteriaceae > Aminobacter > Aminobacter sp. Piv2-1. The sequence continues at coordinate 1,106 of NZ_JARKMU010000016.1, read as the reverse complement.
CGCCGATGCTCAGGCGCATGGACCACCCGCCTCCCCTTCTCGCGCTGAAGGGAACGGCTGCCGTATTGCAACTGCCGCCGGTGGCCATCGTGGGCGCCCGCAACGCCTCGCTCGCCGGCATCAAGATGGCGCGCACCCTGGCCGCCGAACTCGGCCGCAACGGCTATGCCGTGATCTCGGGCCTGGCGCGCGGCATCGATACGGCGGCTCACCACGGCAGCCTCGACACCGGGACAGTGGGCGTGCTGGCCGGCGGCCTGGACCATCCCTATCCGCCGGAAAACACCGACCTGTGCGACGAGATCGCCATCCGCGGCGCGATCGTCTCCGAAATGCCGTTCGGATGGGAGCCGCGGGCGCAGGATTTTCCCCGGCGCAACCGAATCGTCGCCGGCCTGGCGCTCGGACTGGTGGTGGTCGAGGCGGCGACCCGCTCCGGTTCGCTGATCAGCGCGCGGCTCGCGGCGGAATTGGGCCGGCTGGTATTCGCCGTTCCGGGATCGCCGCTCGATCCGCGCGCGGCCGGGACAAACGGCCTGCTCAAGGAAGGTGCGACCCTGGTGACGGATGCCTCGGACGTGATCGAGGCCCTTGCGCCACTCGCCGGCGGCAACTTGCCGGCGACGCCGCCGAAGGTCGAGGAGCCCCCGGACTTCACCGGAGCGCCGCCGCCCGCCGAGGGCGACCGGGCACGCATCGTCGAGGCCTTGGGGCCGGTTCCGGTCGAGGTCGACGAACTCATTCGCCATACCGGCCTGCATCCGGCGCAGATCTTCATGGTCTTGCTGGAACTCGACCTGGCCGGCCGTCTCGAACGCCACTCAGGCGGACGGGTTTCGCTCGTCACGCCGGACGACTGAGGGGCGCTCGCCCCGCATGATGTCGCCCGCCTCGATGTAGGCCATCTCGATGAGGTAGGCGAGCATGTGGCAGCGCTCGACTTCGGCCATCTGTCGCAGCTGGCCGAGCATCGACTGCATATAGCTAGAGCGACGGACTTTCATATGAGTCCATATCCAGCGGCGTTGAAGTAGTTTCTGCATTCTGTTGGCGAGAAGAGATTGCAGATGTCACCGATGGCCTTCCACAGGGCATCGATGGTTCTG
>NZ_JARKMU010000015.1:115208-124117 GCF_037625995.1 Aminobacter sp. Piv2-1 | reverse complement strand
CGTTCCCGCAGATCCATCGAATAGGGCTTGGGCATCGCAAATCACCTCCTACCGGAAGTGAATCACCAAGTTTGCCTCAATGGAATCCCTCTTGATTCAATCTGAGCGTCCGCCGCTCTAGTCTAGCGTGAAACATGCCGGCCTTGATGGCCTCGATGATGCCGCGGATCTGCTTGTCGACCTTTGCCAGTTCCACGTTCCAGCTGTCGGCGTTGGCGCGGCGTTCGCGGTTGAGCCGGTTGGTCTCCGCGGCATAGGCCCGTATCGCAGCAGCGGCGGCCTCCGGCGCCATCATCCGGTGCTTCAGGCCGGCAAGCACGCGCTGCTCCAGGTCACTGCGCGCAATGGTGCAGCGGCTGGTGCACGAGCCGTTGTTGGTGTGGCTGGAGCAAGCGAAGCGGTCGACACTGCGGGGCAGGAGCTGTCCTCAGTTGATCTGCAGCGTCACCGCGGGATGAAGTTTCTTGAGATTGGGTAGGGATTTTGCCTGCCACGGGAATTCCGAGCTGCCGCGCACGATCAGGCGGACATCGGCATGCTTGCGGACCTCGATGGTGAATTTCGCCAGGAGGTTGATGCCGGACGAGTTGAGGAATTCCAGGTCCCGGAGGTCGAGCGAGATCTCGGCGGGCTTCCGCTCGAGCACGTCCAGCATCAAGGCGAGGATCGGGGCATAGGCATCGGAGCCCGAGAGCCGCATGGTGCCGTCGAAGAAGATCTCGCCTGCCTCGGTCCACACGCGATAGTCGTCGGTTCTTATTTCCATAATACGATGTCCGTCAGTTTCTCATCTCCGAGACCGGGATGGTGGCATAGGTCTCGAGGTGTATGCGGTTGACCGCCTCGGTTGGGCTGAAGATCCATGCCAGCCGGGCGCCATAGTCGCTCATCAGGGTGAGCAGTCCCAGGCCGGAGCCGGTAGCGTCGGCGTCTTCTGCATTGGCTTCGATGCGGCGGATCAGATGGTCGGCCGGGTCGCCCATGGTGATTTCGGCAAGCAGGCGCTGGAAGTCGGCGGCGGAGGCCTCGGCGATGACGTTGGTCACCTTGACCTTGAAGTTGCCCTGCTCCATCGCCGCTTCGACCACGATCTCGCCCGGCTCGCGGAACTTCAGCGCGTTCTCGATCAGCTCGTTGACGAGATAGCCGATATTGTGCCGCACCTCCTTGTAGTCGTTGCGCGAGGCGTGGAAGGGCAGCGCGAACAGCTCGGCGAAGAAGTCCGAAGTGGTGGCGCAATGGTGCCATTTGAGTTCGAGCGGCCCGTCGAACAGCGTGACGCGGCTGATGCTCTCCCTCATGCCGATGGCAATGTCGGCCGGTCCATACAACGTGGTCATGGTCTCACCTGTGCCGCATGACGACGAGCGTGATGTCGTCGTGGATCTTCCTGGCGCCGATATGTGCCATCAGGTCCTCTACTATACCGGTCTTGATCTCTTCGGCAGAGCTGCCGTGGCGTTGTCGCGCACTTTCACACAGGCGATCGAGGCCGAACAGCTCGCCGTCCTCGGCTTCGGCCTCGGTTACCCCGTCGGTGTGCAGCACGATCACGTCGCCGCTGACGAACGGGATGTCGCGGGTGGCGACGAAGGGCGAGATGTCGCGCTCGAGGCCGACCGGAAGTCCGAGGTCCAGCGTGTCGATGCGCTCGACCTCGCCGCCGGCGCGCAGGACGAGCACTTCCTCGTGCTGTCCCGACAGGGTCATGCGTCCGCCGTCGTAGTCCAGGAAGGCCAGGGACAGGTGCTTGTCCGAGTTGGTGCGCTCGATGTTCTTGTAGATTGCCCGGTTGAGCCGGTCGAGGAACTGCAGCGGGTCGCCGTCTCCCGTCTCCTGGAGGGCGCGGGCGACCGACTGCACCATCAGCATCAGCACGCCGCTCTCCAGTCCGTGCCCGGTGACGTCGCCGATGCCGATCTTGACCCGTGATCCGTTTTCCAGCACGTCGTAATAGTCGCCACCGACCTCGTCGGCCGGCCGCATATAGGCTGCGATCTCCACTTCCGGGATGGCCTCCAGATCGCGCTCCTTCGGCAGCACCATCATCTGGATCTGGCGGGCGACGTCCAGCTCGGCACCGAGGCGCAGGTTTTCGCTGCGCAGCTTGTCGTTGAGGCTCGAGATTTCCTGGTTGGCGTCTTCGAGGTCGCGGGTGCGGTCGTCGACGAGCTGTTCGAGGTGCTCGGTGTTGTAGCTGATCTCCTGCGCCATGCGGTTGAATGCGACGCCGACCTCGCCGACCTCGTCGCGCGATGGAATGTTCACGCGGACCGAATAATCCTTGTTCTGCAGCCGGCGAGCCGCCCCGGCAAGCGCGCTCAGGCCGGCGGTGATGCGCTTGGACAGGCCGAAGACCGCCGCAAACACGATCATCAGCGAGACCATGATCGCGAGCAGTTGGTAGAGCAGGATGCGGTTGGTTGCCTGCGAGATGCTCTTCTGGGCAGCAAACAGCGACGCGTAGATCTCGCGTTCCGGCACCACGATGCCGACGGACATCGCCTGGGCCTGGATCGGCCCGGAGGTCCAGAGATTCGTCTGCTTGAGCTTCTTCAGCACGACAATGTAGGGAACCCCTTCGCCACCCTGGTTCAGCGTGATGTGCTGGATGACGCCGTCATCGTTCTGGTCGAAAGCGAGCGCGGCGATCGCCGGCTGGGTGCTGCCGCCGAGCGAGCGCTCCAGGCCGGTGACGCCTTCGCCGGCCTTGCCGCTCGACGAAACCAGGCCGATGGTCTCTTCGCCCTTGGGATTGATGGCGACCACATTGCCGTTGGACATCGTCAGGAAGCCGAAGCCGCTGTCGGCGACCCTGACGTTTTCCACGACCTCGGCGAGCTGGTCGAGCGTGATGTCGGCGCCTGCCGCACCTGCCACACCGCTGCGATCGGGAGTCCACAGCGGATGGAAGAAGCTGACGATCAGCTTGCCGGTGATGGCGTCGGTGTAGGGTGCCGTCTGGGTGATGTCGTTGCCGCTGACGGCGCGAGATTCCGGCTTCGCCGCCCACTGCTGCCACGAACCGTAGATGCCCGGGAAGAAGAACTCCCAGAATTCGGCCTTGTTATGCCCGGGATAGAGCCGATCGAAGGTCTGAGCCTGATCGGTGTAGGGGGCGGTCCTGAAGATCGGCCGCTCCTTGGGCCCGATATAGTACATCTGCAGCTTCGACGAGCCCGTGGTCAGCAGGCTTGGCGCAACCAGGTCGAGCACTGCGCTGTTTTCGATCTCCTCCTGCACCGCCGGCAGTGGCTTGCGGTCCGGGCCGAGCAGATAACCCCAGACGCTGACGACGGACGGCGCACCCGGCAGGTTCTGGGCCCAGTCGCCCTGAGCGTTGTAGACCACCGACACCGACCCCGCGGTCTGGCGCGCCAGCGTCGCGCCGACCTGCTTCTGCCTGTCGGGATTGTCGATCTGCGCCTGCAGCACGCCGGCCAGCGACTTGACGTCCGCATGCACGCGGTCGAGCAGAAGGTCGACGCGGGATGCCGTGGATTCGGCATAGGAGCGGATATAGGCTTGGTTGGCCTCGGTCAGGCCGGCGCCGACCTCGGAGGTAGCGTCCTCGGACAGCCGCTGGACGTTCCACAATGCCAGGCCGCCGCTCATCAGCAGGTCGAACAGCACGGCGCCGCCGACCACCAGAACGAACTTCGCCCGGAAGGAGCGCAAACCGAATCGCGGCGTCTCCTCGGCGGGGGCGCTCATGACGGCTTGCGCCCGGATGCGGCCCAGATCGGCCACCCAGCATAACCCTTCGGGTGAAGGGCGGCGTAGATGTGGTCCCGGAAGCCCTGGCGGAAGCGCTTGACGAACTCCGGCGAATCGCCGCGCTTGGCGGCCATGTCGCCGGCGTAGACGTCCTCCCACGCGGAGATGACATCGGCGAAGTCGTTCGGGTCGCCATCGAGGTTCGTCACCATGAACTGTTCGACCCTGATGTCCTCGAAGCCGGCTTCGGCGAGGTAGCGCCGGCTCTTCGGGCCCAACTCCACATCCATCTCGAAATGCTCGAACAGCTTGGCGACCTCGTTGTAGGTCCACTGGATGCTTTCCGCGCGCGGTTCGCCCAGGCAGTGTGAATTCTTCTCGTTGGTGATGTAGACGCGCCCGCCCGGCTTGCAGATCCTGAGCAGCTCCTTGAGGATGAGATCCGGCCGGTTGAAGATCTGCAGCGAGTGCCGGCATGTCACCAGGTCGAACTGGTCGTCGTCGAGCAGCATTTCCGACGCATCGCCATAGGTGTATTCGATGCCGCGGACGTCGAACTCCTCCGCCACCTTGCGCGCGTAGGCCAGGCTGGAGCGGGAATGGTCGAGCGCCACGATGCGCGCCGGCTCGAACTCCTTCTGCACCAGCATGGCGAAGTCGCCGATGCCGCAGCAGATGTCCGCCATGGAGATGCCCGGACGCATGCCGTGCCGCTCGAGTATCGAGCGCTCGTGTCGCCAGGTCATCTTCGTCTGCGTGCGCAGGATCGGGATGAAGCCGCCTTCCTCGAGGAAGCTCTGCCCGGGATAGAAGGCGCTGTCATATTCCTCGACCGTGATGTTCGGCTCGATCTTGCTCAGGCGGCTGAACTTGCGTGTCGTCCAGCCGACCACGCTCGAGGTGACGACCACGAATTTGAGGTCGGGGCGCATCCGGCAGGCATCGACGATGATCCTCGAGAAGGCATGGAACGCGACGTTGTTCATCTGCGCGAGGCGCCGGACGTTGAGGTAGAGAACGCCCCGCACGCGGTCTATGGCCTCCTTGAGCAGGCTGAGGCTGGGGGCGAGTTCGTCGATCGACTGTGGCCTCACGCTCCCCGAGAGCGTGAACTCCTGGCTGTTCATGTCGTATTGTGCCCGGAAGCGGGAAGAATGCGGGCTCAATGTGCGGAACCCCCGAGCGGCAAGTCTACCACGAGCGCGATCCTGTCCTCGCCGGATGTTTCGAGCCACAACGCGGCCTCGTAGTCGACGGCCAGTTCGAGCAGCACCATATCCCGGCTCGGCGCGGTGTCGCCCGACAGCGAATTGAGATAGCGCTGCTGCGCGTCGGCACTCTGCGCCTGCAGGATTGCCTTTTCGTAGAACTGACGCTCCTCGCTTGTGCAGGCGAATGCCAGCTCGATGCGGTCGATGTGGGCGTGCCGGGAAACCTTGCACGCGATCACGCCCCCCGGATGTCGGGTCCGGAAGGCGACCTCCAGCAATTCGTTGAAGGCAGATGAGAACAGATTGGAGAACAACACCGAATCGGGCCGGTTATGGCTGATGGCCCTGGCCACGTAATTCGAAATGTAGTCGCAGTTCATCCAGTTCGACAGGAATGCGGTCACATCCATGTCGAGCTGGATCATCCGGCCGAACTCGCGTTCGGGACCTGGTTGTTGGGGTGCGGCATTTGCCGACATTGATATCCTCGCCGGATAGGGTGGATGCCGTGACGCAGACGATCCGCGATCCTGACATGAGCACCGGTTCGATTTTTCCGTTGTCCGGACAGGGTCTGCCCGTCGCATGCGACAGCAGCCATGCCAGGTCGGTGATGACTATTGGAAGGCCCGATCTTCCTCCGTCGCAACCAGCCTAACCCCCGAACGCTTTATAAATTCCCGTGTCGGCTGCGCCCCCTGGGCGCGGCCAAGGAAATTGCCCTGCAGGCAGTCGCAGCCTTCGTCAACGAGCCAGCGTGCCTGGGCGGCCGTCTCGACCCCTTCCGCGGTCACGCTGATGCCGAGACCGTGCGCCAGGCCGATGATGGAGCGGACAATCGTCTGGCTCTTGCGGTCCGTCGCCAGCTCGTTGATGAAATACTGGTCGATCTTCAGCGTGTCGAAGGGGAAATTCTTGAGATAGCCCAGCGATGAATAGTGGGTGCCGAAATCGTCGAGCGAGATGCGGATGCCGAGCACGTTCAGCGTGTTCAACGTGTCCAGGTTGTCGACGGTCTGCTCGAGCAGCACCGTCTCGGTGATTTCCAGTTCGAGCCGGTCCGCCCGGATGCCGACATTGTCGATGATCTGCGCGACCGTGTCGGTGAGCGTGCCGCTCAGGAACTGCGCCGGCGACAGGTTGACCGCCACCGTCAGCGACGGCGGCCAGCTCATCGCCTGGCGGCAGGCCTCTTCGATGACCCAGGCGCCGATGTCGTCCATCAGGCCGTCGGCCTCGGCGATGGGGATGAAAACGCCCGGCGGTATCAGGCCGATTTCCGGATGGTTCCATCTGAGCAGCGCTTCGAAGCCGACCACAGTCTTCGGCGGCCTGATCAGCGGCTGGTACTCAAGATAGAGCTCTTGCCGCTCCAATGCCATGCGCAGGCTGCGCCTGAGGTTTTCGCGCTGCTCGAGCAGCAGCATCATCGAGCGGTTGAAGACCCGCGCGCAGCCGCGCCCGTCGCGCTTTGCAGCATAGAGGGCGATGTCCGCCGCCTTCATCAGCTCCTCGTTCTCGGTGCCATGTTGCGGCCCGAAGGCGATGCCGATGCTGGCGCCGACGAAGAGCGGGATGTCGTTGATGATGAAGGGCGCCTTGAAGGCGTCGACGATCGCCTGTGCGAGGCGTTCGGCCTCTCCCGGCTGCTGCTTGCCGGTCTGGATGACGGCAAACTCGTCGCCGGCATATCTGTATGCGCTTTCGCCCGTGCCGAGCGCGCCGCTGATGCGGTTGGCGGCGAGTTGCAAAAGCGTGTCGCCCGTGCCGTGCCCGAGGGTGTCGTTGACCGACTTGAAGTCGTCGAGGTCGATCTGGAGCAGCGCGGGACGATCTCCCGACTTTTCGATTCCCGCCAGGATCTGGCGTAACGTTTCGCCGAAGTGCCGGCGATTCTGCAGGCCCGTCAGGGCATCATGCGTCGCCTGGTGCAGCAGCCTGACGTGCTCGGCCTCCTTGTCCGCGCTCCTGCGATCGGGGCCGGCGTCGGACAGCTCGAGAATGCCGATCCCGTCCGCGGCCTGGAAGATCACGACGCGCCTGGGCTCCTCGCCGTGTCCGCTCAGGTTGAAGATTGCCGGTACGCCGTGTCGCGGAACCAGCTGACGGGCGTCCGCCGGCACTGTCTCGACGAGTTTCGGATAGATGTCGCGCAGATGTGCGCCTCCCGAAGCCGGGTTGCCGTGAACGTCCCGAAGTCCGGCGGCATGGCCGGTCAGGCGGAAATCACGACCGTAGAACGACACGATATCGGTCGTGTCGGCCAATAACCCCTGAAGTCGCACGTCGGTCGAGGGCAGGTCGGATGCACTTCCTTCCCGGCTTCCCCTGCCTTGCGCGCCCCGCACGTTCGCAAGCCAACGTCTCAAGCGGTACAAGTCCGCATCTCCTTACCGCTACGGAAGGCAAGCTAGCACAACAGCGTAAGCCGTGGCAAACGCTTGCCGTTTGCTGTTCACAGTGTGACGGCCGCCGCCGCTGCGGGCGCGGCCGGCATGCAGCCGGTTGCGCACCCTGCAATCGGGCCGCCGGCCGGGGCCTTCGCGGTCCCCCGGGGGGATCCGCCGGCAGGGCCGGCCCGCTGCAACCGCTCGTTGCTCGCAGCGTGGCCGTGCATTGGCGATGCATTTGAATGAAAGATATACTGGATAATATAGGCCAAATTTACCATCATCAAAAAGTCGCCCACCCTACATATCACCATATATGTACCAAGTTTCCCCTTGGTTGCAATTGTCGCTGTGGCACTGTTCTGTCGGACAACAAAACAGGGGATAGGGCGATGGCGACGACCGGCTCGCAGTTCGGCAACAATTCGGGTGAGATCGAGGGCGGTCTGGCGCTGTCCGGCAATGGACGGTCGGGTGGCGGCAACGAGCTGCTTGTGGCACAGGCCGAGGGCCAGCCGCAGCAGCAACAGCCGGCGGCGCAGGCCGAACCGGTGCCGGTCGATGCCGGTTCCGGCCAGCCGGCCCAGGCGCCCCAGCCGCAGGCTGCCGCCCCCGCCGCAGCGGCGCCGAGCGAATATGCCGCCGACGCCTCCAACGTCGTGCGGCTGCCGGCCAATGTTTCGGTGGACAACATCCGCGTCGACGGTGCCAACCTGATCCTCGAGCAGGCCGACGGCAGCGTCATCGTCATCAAGGACGCTGCCGCCAACGTGCCGACCTTCATCCTCGGCGACGTCGAACTGCCCCGCGTCGCGCTGATCGCGGCCCTCGAATCCGCCGGCGTCGACGTTGCTTTCGGTCCCGACGGCGCGATGTCGGCCGCTCCCGGTTCGGCCGAGAGTTCGGGCGGCAACTTCGAAGCCCCGGTCGGCGGCATCGGCGACGGCTTCGACCTCAGCGCCTTGCTTCCGCCGACGGCCCTGCAGTTTCCCGAATTCGAGCGGCGCGAGCTTTTCCCGGCGGAGCGCCGCAACGGCGAGCCCGCGATCAACTTCGAGCCCGGCACGACCCTCGGCTCGGGGATCGTGGACGAGGCTGGTCTGAAGACCAATGGCTCTGTCGGTTCCGATCCCGATTCGGACAAGGAATTCCATCAGGGCACGTTTACCCTTTCCGACCCGGATGGCCTGAGCGATCTGGAGAGCCTGACAATCAGCGCAGCCGACGGCAGTAATCCTGTCACTGTCCCGATCTCCGGTCTGGTTGGCGCGACCTTTGCCGGCGAGCACGGCACCCTGACGATCACCGGCTATGACCCGACCACAGGCGTGGTGACCTACCAGTACGAGCTAACCGAGCCGACGCAGGATGGCGCTGGCGCGGAGACCGACGTCTTCAACCTGGTCGTCTCCGACGGGGAAGCGTCGTCCGTGCCTGCGACGCTGACGATCGAGATCGTCGACGATTTGCCGGTGGCGGCGAACGACGGCAATCTGCTGACGGTTGCGGAGCAGGTGACGGGGGCCAACATCGGCTCTGCCGAGACGCTTCTTCTGTCGAACGACCAGTTCGGGGCGGACGGGCGCGGTGC
>NZ_JARKMU010000015.1:0-115108 GCF_037625995.1 Aminobacter sp. Piv2-1 | reverse complement strand
CCAACACGGCGACCTACACGATGACGCTGCTGCAGCCTGTGCAGCACACGGTGAGCGGCACGGAGGACAATACGGCGCCGTTCACGGTCAACGTCGCGGTGAGCGACACGGACGGTCCGGCGGTCAACACCTCGTTCACGGTGGTGGTCGACGACGACACGCCGGTGGCGGCGAACGACACCAACAGCCTGAGCGAGGATGCGGCGAGCGTCGACGGCAACGTGCTGAACAACGATGTGGCGGGTGCGGACGGCGGCAAGACTGTGACGACGCCGGGCAGCTACGAAGGCACCTACGGCACCCTGCAGCTGAACGCCAACGGCGGCTACACCTACACGCTGAAGACGGATGCGGTAACGCAGGCGGCCATCCAGGCACTGAGCCCCGGCCAGCAGCTCGGCGACAGCTTCGGCTATACGATGAAGGACGGCGACGGCGACACCGACACTGCGACGCTGACGATCACCATCAACGGCGCCAGTGACGCTCCGGTGGTGACCGTGGGCGGCAGTGACTGCACTCCAGAAGACGTCGCCCTTTCGCCGACCTTCACCGCAGCTCCCGTCGACGCGCTGTCGGCGGTCACCGAGATCAAGATATCCGGTCTCACCAACTGGACAGTGCCGACCAATACCATCTCTCTTACTTCAGGCACTGTCGGCACGGTCGCATTTGCCGGCGGGGTCTTGACGATCCAGGTCGTCGGCGCCGCGGCCGGCACGGCAGTGACGGCGACCGTTCCGATGACGCCCCCGGCCAACAGCGACGTCGATGCCTCAATCCTGGTCAATGCGACGTCGACCTACAACGGCGTGGGCACCACGAGTGCCGACGTTGCGGCGACATTGTATGTCGACGCGGTCGCCGATGCCCCCACCGCGGTGGATATCACCGTCGCCGACTCAGGCGACTCCGGCTCTTCGTTCAGCAACGGCGAGCCTGGGACGGTGCAAGTGCATGCGGTGTTCAGCGATCTCGACGGATCCGAGACGCATACGCTGACGGTCCAACTCGCTCCGGGCTTCACCGCCGGACTGTCTGCCGCGGGCAATTTCACCCAAGGAAACGTCACCTACGCCTACACCTACAACGCGGCTACCGGTGTCATTACCGTCACTGCACCGTCGAATGTGGCGACGGTCGATTTCAACATCCCCGTGACCGCGCCGGCAAGCGGAACGCTCCCGTCCAACCTCAACTTCGACTTGACGGTCAAGGCCACCGAGACCGCTCTGAGCGGCGGCGGCTGCGCTCCGGGGCACACCGACGATCCGGCCAACAATGTCGCTACGGTGACGGACATGACCGGCATCCCCGCCACCCGCGTCCTCAATGGCTCGATGGTGACGAACACCAACAGCAGCGCCCAGACGATGATCCTGACCTTCGTCGATTCATCCGTGCCGCTCGACTCGTACTCCCAGGTGGTGCTCAGGGGTGGGCAAGGCCAGCAAGGTGCTGTGTTGTCCGATGCGGGGTTCAGCATCGACGCGTCGCACAGCTTCTATGTTGCAGCGGAAGATACGGCCAACTCGCCCAGCAAGGTGATCATCACCAATTTCAATCTCGAGGGAGTGACGATTACACCGCCCAAGGGCAACATCCAGCTGGATTACGACACCAGCGGTGGCACCAATATGGGTATCACCGCCGTTATCAATCCGACCGGCCCGGCAAGTGTTGGGGGGACATATTCTACGGACGGCACCACCAACGCAAACACGATCACGGATACGAATACGGGGCTGCACTACACCTTCGGCAACGACGATAACGACACGCTCGATGGCGGCGCCGGCCCCGACGTCCTGAATGGCGGCCGCGGCGCGGATACGGTCCAGGGCGGCGCTGGCAACGACATCCTCGTCTACGACCGGCTTGATCTGCAGCTTGACGGCGGTGCGGGTTGGGACATCCTCAGGATCGATGATGGCGCATTGTTCAACACGACGGCGCAAGGGGGCCCCGCCTCCGGATTTGCAAATGCAGTCGTCGACCTGACCGGGGAACCGATCGTCAATATCGAGGAGATCCTGATTACCGAGGAAGCGATTCCGCTGGACAACGTCGGAACCACGCTCAAATTCACCGCGCAGGATGTGGTCGACTTCACCGGCGACACGGGCAACGACCTGTATGTCGTCGGCTCAAGCGGAGACAAGGTCGATCTCAGCGCAGACACGGCGGTATGGACCGATACCGGCACCACCACGACCTCGCCTGGCGGGCAGGTGTTCAACCTCTACACCGCGCAGGTCAACGGCGCGGTCGCCAACCTCTATGTCGACCATGACGTTACGGTTGTTGGAATTCCATGATGCGACAGGACTGACTTTTTCGCAGTCGGCACTTGCGGGTTGTCCCGCAATTGCCGAACTGGCGTAAGTTGGTTAAGGCTTTGAAGAGAATAGATGCCCCGTCTTCTGCAGACGAGAGCAGGGTAGCAACGAAGGCGAACGGGATGGTCGACAGAGTCTCGGGCCCAACGGGCGAGCTTGAAACCGACGGCGCGGAAATGCCCGTCATCACGCTGGATTCGGAACAGGCCTTGCTTGTCGACGCCCTCCCCATCCTCGCGCCATCGCCCGTGCCGGTGATCGATCCTGCCGCGCTCGGCGAGATCCTCGACGATGCGCTGTTCGGCGATGTCATCGAGATGGCGGACCTCATCCCGCATCTCCTGGGGCCGGAGCCGGGTGGGCAAGAGCTGTCGGCCGACAGCGCGCCTGCCGTCGTCGAGACGGGCGGCGAGGGCGTGGCGGCTTCCTTGCCTTTTGCCATATTGTTCGAAGACGACGGCTCCTCGGGACACGGGGCCGTGTGAAGATGGATGCGCCCGGCTTGCCGGGCTGGAAATTCAACGGGTGACGGGCGGCATCGAGCCGATGCCGGACAGGAGAGGGAAGAAAAGATGGCTTTCAACTGGAAGAAGCGGTCGGCGCTCGCCGGCGTCGTCGCGTTTGCCTTTGTCGGTCCGGCCATGGCCGCCGACCCCATCGGCACGCCGGTGACCAATTATTGCCGCGTCGCCGGCCCGTCCAACCTGGCGCTCACCGAAGACATGGGCGAGCTCAAGACCGAGGTCGTGCGCATGATGGACGAGGCGGTGGCGGCGGCCAACAGCTCGGAGTGGGTCGATTCCTCGCGTCCGGTCTTCGTCTGGGCTTCGGAAGCCAAGGTCGCCTGCGGCAAGGCCTATGGCTACCTCAAGACCAGCTACCGCGACGAGGACTACCTCAACAAGTGCGAGTGCTTCTACGATCGCATGGTGGAATACCAGAACTAGCCGCCCGGCGGGCGCGGCTTTGACGCGCCCCAGGCGGCACGTTCCGGCGCGGCCTCGCGCGATGGTACTTCGCTCCATTCCGGCGGTTCTGGCCTGGCTCTCGGCATCGGCGGGTGCCGCATCCGCCGCTGCTCCCGAGCTGGTCCGGCCCGGAGCGGACGGCTCGCCCCCGGCACATGTGGAGTGCCGTCCGCCCAGTGCGGAATCGGGCAAGGAGGCGTTTCGCGTCCTTGCCGCCTGTGAGGCGGGCATGAAGCAGCTGCCGGCCGAGCTGGCGCTGACGGTGATGGAGATCGAGAGCTTCTACGATCCCGAGGCCCGCGGCGGCGACGGCGAGGTTGGGCTGATGCAGGTGATGCCTGCCACCGCACGGCTCATGGGCTTTCGCGGCACCGACGAGCAGCTCGCCGAGCCGCGCACCAACATAGCTCTCGGCGTGCGTTACCTCGCCGACGCCTTCCGGCTGGCGGAAGGCGATCTCTGCACCACCGTCATGAAATATCGTGCCGGCCATGCGGAAACGCGCTTCTCGGCCCTGTCCGTCCGCTATTGCCAGCGGGCGCGCGAGATCCTCAAACGCGACGGTTATGCCGTCACGGGCACGGTGCCCGAAGCCACCTTTGGCTTCGCCGCGGTGGCCGGTCTCGGGCCGGTGGGCGCGGCCGGTTCGGCGGCTCCCAAGGGGGTGTGCGTGCGCCGCAACTTCGTGCCGGGGTCGCGCTACATGCGCTGCGCCGAGTACCGGCCCGCTGCCCAGGCGCGTCATATCCGCAGCCTGCGCGCGAAATTGTTCGGCAGCTAGCTCGGCGTGCCGTTCTTGTGCCGCAGTCGTCGCGACAGTGACACCCAACCGATGAGTGAGGGGGAATGATGACGCAATCTGTCCGGCGCTTTCCGGCGTCCCTGCTGGCCGCGATGCTGGCCCTGCCGATCGGTCTCGCTGCCTGCCAGTCGGGGAACGAGGGTGAGGGCACGCTCGGCGCGGTCGCCGGCGACGCTACGGCGGCCCAAGCCGCCCAGGCCGCCCCGCCGGCCCAGTCCGCTTCGGGGCCGGCCAAGGCTTCCGAGAGCCTCGGCAAGGGCCCGGTCAAGGTGGCGATGATCCTTCCGCTGTCGGCCGGTGGTGCCGCGGGCGACCGTGGCCGCAAGATCCGCGACGCGGCGGCACTGGCCATGGCCGACCTGGGCAACGACCTCATCACGCTCAATGTCGAGGATACCGGCGGTGACGATGCCCGCGCCAGGACGCTGACGACCGGGGCGCTTGCCTCGGGCGCGAAGCTGGTGATCGGGCCGTCCGAGCCGGGCGCGGTGCGTCAGCTCGGCTCCGTCTCGGGCAGCAACCGGCCGCTGGTGCTGGCGCTCGCCGACAACTACGCCGGCGCGCCGGGCGTCTATTCCGTCCGCCTCAACGAGGCCGACAGCGCGGCGGCGGGTGCCGCGGCCATCGCCGCCAAGGGCGCGCGCAAGTTCGTGCTGTTCATGGCGGAAGGCGAGGCCGGCAAGGCGACCGAGAAGCGCGTCGCCAACAGCCTTTCCATCTACGGCGCCTCGCTTGCCGTGGCGCTGCCGTTCGGGCCGTCGACCGGCGGATCGGAAAAGGCCGTGGCCGACATGCAGGCTCTGGTCGGCGATCCGCAGGCGATCGTCGTCGCCGGCGGCAGTGCCAACCCGGCGCCGCTGGTGGCGGCGCTGCGTGCAAAGGGCATGCTCGGCAAGGACGTCAGCCTGGTCGGCTCGAACCGCTGGCTCGAGCACGGCATCGACGACCCGACGCTGCAGGGTGCCTATATCGCCACCCTCGACAGCGCCGAGATCGGACCGATCGCCGAGCGCTTCCGCAAGACCTACAACTACGAGCCCGACGTCAATGTCGCCTATGGCTACGACACGGTGGCGCTCGCAGCCGGCATTGCCAGCGCGCTCGGCCCCAAGGGCTTCACCAAGAAGGTGATCGAGAGCCCCACCGGCTTCCGTGGTTCGACCGGCGTGTTCCGCTTCCGCGAGGACGGTGCGGGTGAGCGCGCCATGCCCTTCTTCCGCGTCGACAAGGGCAAGCTCAAGCTGGTCGAGAAGTCGACCTCGGGTTTTTAGCCGGCTTACATAGGGCGCAGGCTAGCATCGAAACCAAGGCGTCGGAGCCCGGCTCCGACGCCTTCTTCTGTTCGGCAAATGCCGGTGTTACGCGTAGCGCGACAGCGCGAGGTCGGCCACGTCGATCTCGGGGCGGGCGCCGCTGATCATGTCGGCCAGCACGCTGCCCGACCCGCAGGCCATGGTCCAGCCCAGCGTGCCGTGGCCGGTGTTGAGGTAGAAATTGTCGAATTTCGTGCGGCCGATCACCGGCGTGCCGTCCGGCGTCATTGGCCTCAGCCCGCTCCAGAAACTGGCGCGGCTCTGGTCGGCGGCGCCGCCGAACAGGTCCTCCACCGAGAACTGCAGCGTCGCCTTGCGCGATGGCGAAAGCTCGGTGTTGAAGCCGGCGATCTCGGCCATGCCGCCGACGCGGATGCGGTCGCCCAGGCGAGTGATGGCGATCTTGTAGGTGTCGTCCATGATGGTCGACACCGGCGCCTTGCTCTCGTCGACGATCGGCACGGTGATCGAGTAACCCTTGACCGGATAGACCGGCACCTTGAGGCCGAGCGGCTTGACGAAGGCGGGCGTGAAGCTGCCGAGCGCGCCGACGAACATGTCTGCCTCGACCTCGCCTTCCGACGTTCGCACGGCGACGATGCGATTGCCTTCCTGGCGCAGGCTCTCGAGCTTCACATTGTAGCGGAACTCGACGCCCAGCTTTTCGGCGAGCCTGGCCAGCTCGTTGGTGAACTTGAAGCAGTCGCCGGTCTCGTCGTTGGGCAGGCGCAGGCCGCCGGCGATCTTCTCGCGCACGGGTGCGAGGCCGGGCTCGGCGGCGATGCAGCCGCTCGCGTCGAGCACCTCATAGGGCACGCCGTCGCTCTTCAGCACCTCGATGTCCTTGGCCATGCCGTCGAGCTGCTTCTGGTAGCGGAACAGCTGCAGCGTCCCTCGCGTGCGGTGGTCGTATTCGATGCCGGTGTCGTCGCGCAGTGCAATCAGGCGGTCGCGGCTGTATTCGGCCAGCCGCACCATGCGGCTCTTGTTGAGTGCGTAGCGGGCCGAGGTGCAGTTGCGCAGCATCGCCGTCACCCAGCGCCAGGTCGAGGCGTCGAGCATCGGCTGGATGATCAGCGGCGCATGTTTCATGAACACCCACTTGATCGCCTTCTGCGGAATGCCGGGGGCGGCCCAGGGCGAGGCATAGCCGGGCGAGATCTCGCCGGCATTGGCGAAGCTGGTCTCGAGCGCCGGTCCTGCCTGGCGGTCGAGCACCGTGACCTGGTGGCCGGCCTTGGCCAGGTAGTAGGCGGAGGTGACGCCGATGACGCCGGCGCCGAGGATGACTATGCGCATGGTTGCCCCTGTGGATTAGCGCTCTGCCGGGCCGAGGTAGCGGCGGTCGTAGCGCCGTCCCAGGCTGGTCAGGATTTCGTAGGAAATGGTGCCGGCATCCGCCGCGATCGCTTCCAGCGATTGGTGCGGGCCGATCAGCTCGACCATGCTGCCGAGCTTCAGCGTGCCGGGCTCGAGTGCGGTCACGTCGAGGATGATGCTGTCCATCGAGACGCGGCCGACGATGGGCAGGCGCACGCCGCCGTACCAGGCCGCGCCCGAATTGCTGAGATGGCGCGGCAGGCCGTCGGCATAGCCGGCGGCGATGGTGGCCAGCCGCATCTCGGACTGGGCGACGAAGCTCGCGCCATAGCCGATCTCCGCGCCTGCCGGCACCGTGCGGGTCTGCACCACGCGGATGTCGAGGCGCACCACGGGACGCATCGGGTTGTCATGACCGGCCAGCGGCGCGCCGCCATAGAGCGCGATGCCCGGGCGGGCGAGGTCGCCGCGATAGTCGTCGCCGAGGAAGATGCCGGCCGAATTGGCGAATGACAGCTTCGCGTCGGCAAAGCGCTCACGGACGGCTTTCATGCGGCCGAGCTGGCGGACATTGGCGGCGTGCGCCGGCTCGTCGCCGCAGGCGAGGTGGCTCATGACGATGTCGACATGGATGCCCGAGAGCCTTGCCGGCTCGGCGAGAAGCGCATCGACCTCGTCCGGCTCCAGCCCGAGCCGCGACATGCCGGTGTCGACCTGGAGTGCGGCGGGCAGCGTCACGTGGCGCGAGCGGGCGGTTGCCGACCAGTTCGCCACCTGTTCGAGCGAGTTGAGCACCGGCACGATGCCGAGGTCTGCGCAATCGCCTTCGCTGCCGGGCAGCAGCCCGTTGAGAACCAGGATGCGCGCGTCGCTGCGCAGATAGGGCTTCAGGCGGAGCGCCTCGATGAAGTGGGCGACGAAGAAGTCGCGGCAGCCGGCGTCGTAGAGCGCGGGCGCGACATGGGCGACGCCGAGCCCGTAGGCGTCCGCCTTCACCACGGCAGCCGCCTTTGCCGGTGCCGTTCGGCGGCAGAGTTGCTCGTAATTCGCGACCAGCGCCCCAAGGTCGATCGTCAGCACTCCGCAGGCCGCACGGCTTTCGATCTCGCTTTGCGCGCTCATGTGCATGTCCGGGACTGTCCTCGCCTTTGCCCCGGAGGATACCGCAACGATCGTCGAAAATCTTGCCAATCTTGTACGATTTATGCGAACTGGAGGCACATCGCCGAATTTTCGTCGGTGATTTGAAAGGAAATGCGATGCCCTCGCTTGACGCGATCGACCGCGGCATTATCCGCGCTCTGCGGGCCAATGCGCGTATCAGCAACGCCAGGCTGGCCGAGGAGGTGGGGCTGTCGCCGTCCGCCTGCCTGCGGCGGGTGCAACTGCTGGAGCAGGACGGCGTGATCCGCGGCTATACCGCCCTACTCGGCAGCGGTGCTGCGGAAGAGGGTATCGCCGTGATGATCCAGATCACCCTGGAGCGGCAGACGGAGGACTATTTCAACCGCTTCGAGCTCGCGGTGCGGCGCCATCCCGAGATCAAGGAGTGCTACCTGATGACCGGCGACGCCGATTATTTCCTGCGCGTCGAGGTCGAGAGCGCCGCCGACTTCGAGCGCGTGCACAAGGAGATCCTGTCGGCGCTGCCTGGTCTCGCCCGCATCCATTCGAGCTTCTCGATCCGCAACGTGCTGCAGTCGAAGCGCCCCAAGGCGAGCTGAGCCGCCGGAGAAATGCTGTTCAGTCGCGGTAGTCGACGGCGGTGAACAGGCCCGCCGCGTGCTGGCGGTCCCAGTAGAGGTCGTGGATGCGCTGGGTCACCGGTCCCGGCCTGCCGTTGCCGAGGATGCGGCCGTCGATCTCGGTCACCGGCATGATGCCGCCGGCGGTGCTGGTGATGAAGATTTCGTCGGCGTCCCGCAACTCGCCGGCGCTGACCGGACGCAGCGCGCAGGCGAGCCCGATCTCCGCAGCCATCTCTATCACCGTGCGGCGCGTCATGCCCTCGAACACGCCGTGGTCGGGCGTGGCGAGTGTTCCGCCGCGGACGGTGAAGACGTTGAAGCCCGCACCCTCGGTGACATTGCCGTCGCGGTCGGACAGCACGGCGGTCACGGCATCGCGGTCATAGGCCTCGAAGATGCCCATGGTCAGGTCGAGCCAGTGGAAGTTCTTGAGCCGGGGGTCGAGCGCCTCCGGCTGGATGCGTTGCACCGAGCTGATGATCATCTTCAGCCCGTCGCGGCGCTGGTCCTCGTTGGCGATCCAGACGAAGGGCTGGGCGAAGGCATAGAAGCGGTTTTCGCACAGGCGCGGATCGCGCGTGCCTTTGGGGGCGATGCCGCGCGTGCAGGTCATCTGCACATAGGCGTCGCGCAGCCCGCTGCGGCGGACGCATTCGGTCAGGATCCAGGCGATCTCGCCGGCCGAAAGCGGCAGGCTCAGCCGCAGGCCGCGCATCGACGCCTGGAAGCGTTCGATGTGGTCGCCGAGCCGGAAGAAGCTGCCCTTCCAGACATGGACCACGTCATAGGTTGCGTCCGAACGGACGAAGCCACGGTCGACAAGCGGAACGGACGCCTCCGCCAGCGGCACATAGGTGCCGTTGACGAAGGCGATGCCGTCAGCCGGGTTGTGATCGCCTGCCATGGTCTCCTCCCCGGCAGATGACCTCAGGCGCCGGCCTGGGTCACGAACTTGGTGATCAGGTAGGCTTCCAGCGCTTCCGTGCCGCCTTCCGAGCCGTAGCCGCTGTCCTTGATGCCGCCGAACGGCACTTCGGGCAAGGCGAGGCCGAGATGGTTGATCGTCAGCATGCCGGTCTCGATCTCGGCGCTGAGATCGGTGATCGTCTTGCTCGACTTGGCGAAGGCATACGCCGCAAGCCCGTAGGGCAGGCGGTTGGCTTCCGCCACCACGTCGTCGAAGCTCTTGAACGGCAGCACCAGGGCGACGGGGCCGAACGGCTCCTCGTTCATGATGCGCATGTCGGGGCGCAGGCCGGTCAGCACGGTCGGCTCGAAATAGGAGCCCTTGTTGCCGATGCGCTTGCCGCCGGTCTCGATCTTTGCACCATCGCTGACGGCCTCGTTGATCAGCTTCTCCACGGCTTCGAGGCGGCGCTCGTTGACCAGCGGGCCCATGCGGGTGCCCTCGGCCAGGCCGTCGCCGACCTTCACCGACTTGGCGTTCTCGACGAACTTGCCGAGGAAGCGCTCATAGACGCCTTCCTGGATCAGGAAGCGCGTCGGCGACACGCAGACCTGGCCGGCATTGCGGAACTTCGAACCGGCGAGCGTCGCGGCCGCGTGGTCGATGTCGGCGTCGTCGAACACCATCGCCGGGGCATGGCCGCCGAGCTCCATCGTGGCGCGCTTCATGTGCTGGCCGGCAAGGGCCGCGAGATGCTTGCCGACGGGCACCGAGCCGGTGAACGACACCTTGCGGATGACGGGATGCGGCACGAGATAGCCGGAAATCTCGGGAGGATTGCCGTAGACGAGGTTGAGCACGCCGTCGGGCAGGCCGGCATCCTTGAAGACGTCGGCGAGGAAGGCGGGCGAGCCGGGGGTCTCTTCCGGCGGCTTGACGATGATCGAGCAGCCGGTGGCAAGTGCCGCGCCGATCTTGCGCACGGCCTGCGACACCGGGAAGTTCCACGGCGTGAATGCGGCAACCGGGCCGACCGGCTCCTTGATGACGAGCTGAGTGATGCCGGCGGCGCGGGCGGGCACGACGCGGCCATAGGTGCGGCGGCCTTCCTCGGCGAACCAGTCGATCAGGTCGGCCGACGACAGCACTTCCATCTTCGATTCGGCGAACGGCTTGCCCTGCTCGACCGACAGCACTTCGGCAATTGTTTCGGCGCGCTCGCGCATCAGGTCGGCGGCGCGGCGCATGATCTTCGAGCGCTCGTAGGCCGAGATCCTGCGCCACACCTTGAAGCCACGGTCGGCGGCAGCCAGCGCCCGGTCGAGATCGCCCTTGCCGGCGGAGGCGACCTTGCCGATCACCTCGTTGGTGGCGGGGTTGTAGACGTCGATGGTCTTGCCGCCTTCGGCGGCGGTCCACTTGCCGTCGATGAACAGGTTTACATCAGGATACATGGTCGGTCCTTGCTGGGTATCGGGCTGGTTTGCCGGAACGGGTAGGCGGGTCTAGGCCCGCGTCACACTGGCCTAAACGTGATTTGGCGTGGATGCGCTAGATATAGGTTGGACTAATCTTTTGAGCCACAAGCTCGGCGATGGCCAGCGACGAGGTCAGCCCCGGGCTTTCGATGCCGAACAGGTTGACCAGTCCGGCGACGCCGTGGACCTCGGGCCCCTGGAGGACGAAATCGGTCGCCGGATCGCCCGGTCCCGAGAGCTTCGGGCGGATGCCGCTGTAGGTCGGGCTGAGGCCGCCGTCGGCGAGGCCGGGCCAGTATTTGCGGATCTCGTCGTAGAAATGGTCGGCCCGGCGCGGATCGACCGTGTAGTCCTTCTCGTCGATCCACTCGACATCGGGGCCGAAGCGCATGCCGCCATTGAGGTCGAGCGTCAGGTGCACGCCGAGCCCGCCCGGTTCGGGCACGGGATAGATCAGGCGCGAGAAGGCGGGCTTGCCGGTGACCGAAAAATAGTTGCCGCGGGCATAGCGCAGCGGCGGCACGAATTTGGGGTCGAGACCTTCGAGCGATGCGGCCAGCCTGTTGGCGCCGAGGCCGGCGGCGTTGACGACATGGCGGGCGGCGATCTCGAATTCCTCGCCCGTCGAGGTGTCCTTCGTCTGGAGCACGAAGGTGCCTCCGTCGATACGCCCCGACACGATCTCGGTGTTGAGGCTGAGAAAGGCGCCGCCGTCTTCGGCCTCGCCGAGCAGCGCCAGCATCAGCGCATGGCTGTCGATGATGCCGGTCGAGGGCGAGTGCACCGCGGCCGTGCAGGTGAGCGATGGCTCCATGGCCATCGCCTCCTCCGCGCCCAGCATCACGAGGTCGTCGACGCCGTTGGCCCTTGCCTTGGCGATGATACCGGCCAGGGTCTCCTGCTGCTCGGGCAGGGTCGCCACGATCAGCTTGCCGCAGCGCTTGTGCGGAATGCCGCGCTCGGCGGCATAGGCATAGAGCTTGCGGCGACCGCTAACGCACAGCTCGGCCTTCAGGCTGCCTTGCGGATAATAGATGCCGGCGTGGATCACCTCGGAATTGCGCGAGCTGGTCTCGGTGCCGATGGCGTCGGCCGCCTCGACGATGATCGTCTCCATGCCGCGACGGGTTAGCTCGCGGGCGACCGCGAGGCCGATGACGCCGGCGCCGGCAACGATGCAGTCGACGGTGTCCATGTCAGTCCCCCGCCGGCTTGAGCGCGGCCAGCCGGTCGATAATGACCGAGCTCGCGCCCACGATGTCGTCGACGATGGCGCGCTCGGCGCCGTCGGCGTCGCGCGCCTCGATCGCCTCCAGCAGTTCGTGGTGATGGTCGATCATAGCGCGGCCGCCATGCTCGTAGGAGGCGGCGATCAGCGGTCCCATCTGCAGCCACAGGCGGCCGAGGATGCCGCGCAGCACCGCCATGTCGGCGATCTCGGCCAGCGCGAAATGGAAGGTCTGGTTGAGTTCGAGTGCTGCGCTCCAGTCCTGGCTCGCGATGGCATGCTCGTTTCGCTCGATCAGCTCGCGCAGCCTGGCGATATCACGAGGCGCCGCCTTCAGCGCCGCCTCGCGGGCGGCAAGCCCCTCGAGCTTCACCCGGATCTGGCGGATTTCGAGATAGCGCTCCAGCGTCATCACCGGCACGCGCACTTCGCGCGCCGATTTCTGCACCAGCGCCTCGTCCTGGATCAGCCTCAGGATCGCGTCGCGCACCGGTGTCACGCTGGTGCCCAGCGACTGGGCGAGGTCGCGGATGGTCAGCCGCGCGCCGGGAGCGAAGCGCCCCTTGGTCAGCGCTTCCGACAGCTGGCCGTAGACCACCCCGCCGAGATTGTCGTGCGCGACCGCCTGGAAGCCGAAGTTCTCGTTCATCGCCCGTGCTCGAAAGCCGCTTCTGGCCCGCCGCTGCCGCGCCGCTGGCCCTTGACATTGGTCCACACGAAAAACATGATGCATCAAACAACAATTTACGGATTTTGCAAGCGATCGACCGACAAGGCGACCGCAAAATCGACGACATCGTCGCCCGTCCGGCGACACCGCCCCCAACCGAGGAAATGATCATGGACAGCCAGCCCAATTCGCCCGAGGCGCGCGACAAGAAATTCCACATGCACGCCTACACCAACGCCCGCCGCCACCAGGAGGTCGGGCCGCTGATCATCGACAAGGGCGATGGCATCTATGTCGAGGACATCGCCGGCAAGCGCTATATCGAGGCGATGTCGGGCCTGTGGAGCGTCGGCGTCGGCTTCTCCGAGAAGCGTCTCGTCGATGCCGCGACCAGGCAGATGGCCAAGCTGCCCTTCTACCACAACTTCACCCACAAGGGTCATTCGCCGCTGGTCGACCTTGCCGAGAAGCTGGTCACCATGGCGCCGGTGCCGATGAGCAAGGCGTTCTTCACCAACTCCGGATCCGAGGCCAACGACACGGCCATGAAGATGATCTGGTTCCGCTCCAATGCGCTGGGCCAGCCTGAGCGCAAGAAGATCATCTCGCGCAAGCGCGCCTATCACGGCGTCACCATCGCCTCGGCCAGCCTCACCGGCCTGCCCAACAACCATTTGTCCTTCGACCTGCCGATCGCCAACGTGCTGCACACCTCGTCGCCGCACTACTGGCGCGAGGCTTTGCCCGGCGAGACCGAGGAGCAGTTCTCGACCCGCCTCGCAGACGATCTCGAAAAGCTGATCCTGGCCGAAGGTCCCGAGACGATCGCCGCCATGTTCGGCGAGCCGGTCATGGGTGCGGGCGGCGTCGTCGTGCCGCCGGCCGGCTACTGGGAAAAGATCCAGGCGGTGCTCAAGAAGTACGACATCCTGCTCGTCGCCGACGAGGTCATTTGCGGCTTCGGCCGCACCGGCAACATGTTCGGCACCGAGACCTACGCCATGAAGCCCGACATCATGGTCATGTCGAAGCAGATCTCGTCGTCCTACCTGCCGATCTCGGCGATGCTGATCAACGACAAGGTGTTCGAGCCGCTGGCTGACGAGAGCAACCGCATCGGCACCTTCGGCCATGGCTTCACCGCCGGCGGCCATCCGGTGGCGGCGGCGGTTGCGCTCGAGAACATCGCCATCATCGAGGAGCGCAACCTCGTCGCCAACGCCCGCGAGGTCGGCGCCCACATGCAGAAGCGCCTGGCCAGGCTCGCCTCGCACGACCTCGTCGGCGAGGTGCGCGGCATCGCCCTCATCGGCGCGATGGAACTCGTCGCCGACAAGGCCACCAAGGCGCCGTGGAATGCGGTCGGCGCGCTCGGCGGCCTGGTCAACGGCATCCTGCAGCAGAACGGCGTCATCTCCCGCAACATGGGCGACGCGCTCGCCTTCTGCCCGCCGCTGATCATCACCGAAAAGCAGGTCGACGAGCTTTTCGACATCGTCGAGAAGTCGCTCGACGAGGCGGCGAAGCAGGTCAGGGCCTGACAACGGGCACCTCTGCCCAGCAGCAAAAAGCCCGCCAACCGGCGGGCTTTTTCGTTTTGGGGGGGTGGGCCGCGACGTGGCCTTCTCCCCCTGTGGGAGAAGGACAAGCCCATCACACGTGCTGGCCGCCATTGATGTGGATTTCGGCGCCGGTGACGTAGGACGCCTGTCCCGAGCACAGGAAATAGATGATGTCTGCCACCTCGGAGGTGGCGCCCAGGCGCCGCATCGGAATCTGCTCGACGATCTTGTCGGTGCCAGGCGACAGGATCGCCGTGTCGATCTCGCCGGGGGCGATCGCGTTGACGCGGATGCCGTGCGGGCCGAAGTCGGCGGCCATCTCGCGCGTCAGCGCGCCGAGTGCCGCCTTCGACGTGGCATAGGCCGCCCCCGCGAAGGGGTGCACGCGCGTGCCGGCGATCGAGGTGACGTTGACCACCGAGCCCTTCGCCGCCGCCAGTTCCTTGAACAGGCCGCGCGCCAGCATGATCGGCGCCAGGAAATTGACCTGGAACACGTCGCGCCAGACATGCATCGGCGTGTCGAGCGAATTCATCCGGCCGCCGCCCTGCATCTTGGGCGAAATGCCGGCATTGTTGACCAGCGCATGCAGCATGCCGCCTTCTTTTTCCAGCCGCTGGCGGATTTCCGAAACGGCGCTGCCGACGTCGCCCTGGTCGGCGAGGTCGACCTGGATGTGGTCTTCCGGGCCGGCCGGCCACGGGCAGTCGTCGGAAAACGCCTGGCGCGAGCAGGTGATGACGCGCCAGCCTTCGCGGGAGAAGCGTTTGACTGTCGCATGGCCGATGCCGCGGCTGGCTCCGGTCAAAACGATTGTCTTTCGCCCGTCGATCTTCTCGGCCATTGCATCCTCATTTCAAGCTTACAGCGTATGTAGCGGATGCATCCTGCCATTGCGAGGGGGCACGGCTCATGGCGGCGTTCAGCCGCGCTCGGCCGCGGCTTCGCGGATCGTCTTGAGCAGGATCGAGAACGCTGCCGAGGGCTGCGTGTCGGTGCGCATGGTCAGGCCCACCGGGCCGCGTGTCTCGGCCGTGTCCACCGGCAGCATCTTCAGCGTGCCGGCCTTGATCTCGTCGCTGACCACGCCATGCGAGATGATCCAGATAGCATCGCTCTGCCGCACGAAGGCGCGGCCGAACGAATCCGACACCGTCTCGATCTCCGTCGGGATCGAGGCGACGCCGTTGGTGATGAAGAAGCGCTCGACGAAGGGCCGGATGATCGAGCCGCGCGTCGGCATCAGGAGCGGGAACTCGCCCAGCCGCTCGAACACGCCCTGGTCTGCCTCGAGCAGCGGGTGGCCGGCGCGCACCACGAACACCACCTGCTCGGAATAGAGGTGCTCGAAGAAGAAGCCAGTCATCTTCTCGGGCGCCGCAAGGCGGCCGACGACGAGGTCGAGCTCGCCGAGGCGGAGCTGCTCCAGGAGAACCGCGTTCTCGCCGGTCACGATCTTGATCGCAGCTCCCGTCTTCTCCCCGAGGAACAGGCTCATGGCGCGAGGCATGATGTGGGCCGAAACCGTCGGCAGCGCGCCGATGCGGATCGGCGGTCCGCCCTCGGCGCGCGCATTGGCAACCGAATCGATGCCCTGGCGCAGGGCGGTGATCGCCATGCCGGCATGCTGCATGAACACTTCGCCCGAGCGGGTGATCTTGATGCCGCGGCCGTCGCGCTCGAACACGGTGACGCCCAGCGCCTCCTCCAGCTCGCGGATGGTCTTGGTCACCGCCGGCTGGCTGACATTGAGCAGCCCGGCCGCCTTGACCACGCTTTTCTGGCGCGCAACTTCTAGGAAGGTCTGGAGATGGCGGAACCTGACACGGCTTTCGATCATGATTTCTCATAACCCAGGAGTTAAGAGAAGGCCACAAAATATCATTTTACCAAACCAAACAACTCATTCACTGTCATCGCGAGGAGAAATCGAGTGCAATTCACCGACATCGGCGGCATCACGCTGCACCATCAGCTGATTGGCGGACCGGCGAACAAGCCGGTCCTGGTTTTCGCCAATTCGCTGGGCACCGATTTCCGCATCTGGCGCGACGTCATCGTACGCCTTGCCGGCGATTATCCCATCGTCACCTACGACAAGCGCGGGCACGGCCTCTCCGACGTCGGCGCGGCACCCTATTCGATGGACGACCACGTCGGCGATCTCGCCGGGTTGCTCAACCATCTCAACGTCAGGAAGGCCATCGTCGTCGGTCTCTCGGTCGGCGGGCTGATCGCGCAGGGGCTTTATGCCCGGCGGCCAGACCTGGTGCGGGCGCTGGTGCTGTGCGACACCGCCCATAAGATCGGCACCAACGAATCCTGGAACACCCGTATCGCCGCCGTCGAAAAGGACGGCATCGCCTCGATCGCCGATGGCGTGCTGAAGCTGTGGTTCACGCCCGAGTTCCACGAGCAGCGCAAGGCCGACCTCGTCGGCTACCGCAACATGCTGACGCGCCAGCCGCTGGCCGGCTACACCGGCACATGTGCCGCCCTGCGTGATGCCGACTACACCGAGGCGGCCCGCGCAATCGCGGTGCCCACGCTCTGCGTCGTCGGCGATCAGGACGGCTCGACGCCGCCGGCGCTGGTGCGCTCGATGGCCGATCTCATCCCCGGCTCGCGCTTCAAGATCATCGACGGCGCCGGCCACATCCCCTGCATCGAAAAGCCGGACGAGCTCACAGCCCTCATCAAGCGCTTCGTCGCCCAGCTTCCATTGGAGTGAACTTGTCATGACTGCATCGGCGCCAGCCTCGGCCAGGTATCGCGAAGGCCTTGCCGTTCGCCGCTCCGTGCTCGGCGACGCCCATGTCGACCGCGCCGAAACGGCCTCGACCGACTTCGACCGGCCGTTCCAGCAGCTCATCACCGAGGCTGCCTGGGGCACGGTGTGGGCGCGCCCGACCTGGACCAGGCGCGAGCGCTCGATGGTGACGCTGGCGTTGCTCGCGGCCCTCGGCCACGACGAGGAGGTGGCCATGCATGTGCGCGCCACCGTCAACACCGGGGCAACGCGCGAGGACATCTGCGAGGCCTTCCTGCACGTGGCGATCTACGCCGGCGTGCCGGCGGCCAACCGCGCCATCAAGATCGCCAAGCAGGTCTTTGCCGAAATCGATGCGGGTAAGTCCGATGAGCAATGATCCGACCGCCGACCGCCGGCCCGAGACCGGTGCCTTCTTCCAGCGCGACCGCGACTGGCATCCGCCGGCCTTCACGCCGACCTACAAGACCTCGGTGCTGCGCTCGCCGCGGAAGGCGCTTCTGTCGCTCGACAACACGCTTTCCGAGATCGCTGGCCCGGTGTTCGGCCACGACATCCTGGGCGAGCTCGACAACGACCTGATCCACAATTTCGCCCAGCCGGGCGAAAGCGCCATCGGCGAGCGCATCATCGTCTATGGCCGCGTGCTCGATGAGCGCGGCAAGGGCGTGCCCGGCGCGCTGCTGGAATTCTGGCAGGCCAATGCCGGCGGCCGCTACCGCCACAAGAAGGAGGGCTACATCGCTGCCCTCGACCCCAATTTCGGCGGCTGCGGCCGCACCATCACCGACGAGCACGGCGCTTACGCCTTCCGCACCATCAAGCCCGGTCCCTATCCCTGGCCGAACGGCGTCAACGACTGGCGCCCCGCCCATATCCACTTCTCGGTCTTCGGCCACGGCTTCGCCCAGCGGCTCATCACCCAGATGTATTTCGAGGGCGATCCGCTGATCTGGCTGTGCCCGATCGTCAGGACCATTCCCGACAAGGCGGCGATCGAGACGCTGATCGCCGCGCTCGACATGCAGGCCACCATCCCGATGGATGCGCGCGCCTACAAGTTCGACATCGTCCTGCGCGGCCGCCGTTCGTCGCTGTTCGAGAACCGCCTGGAGGGCAACTGATGGTCCAGTCGCTGAACCGGCTCAAGGAAAGCCCCTCGCAGACCGCGGGTCCTTACGTCCATATCGGCCTGACGCCGAACTTTTCCGGCATCGCGGGCGTCTACGACCGCGATCTCGGCACCGAGATGGTCAACGACAAGACCCGGGGCCAGCGCATCTCGGTGCGCGCTCGCGTGCTCGACGGCACCGGCACGCCGCTCAAGGACGCGCTGATCGAGATCTGGCAGGCCGACAGTGACGGCCTCTACAATTCGCCTTCGGAGCTGCGCGGCACGGCCGATCCCAACTTCACCGGTTGGGGCCGCAAGCCGACCGACATGGTGTCGGGCGACTGCGTCTTCGAGACCATCAAGCCGGGCCGCGTGCCGTTCAAGGACGGCCGCCTGATGGCGCCGCACATCAGCTTCTGGATCGTCGCTCGCGGCATCAATCTCGGACTGCATACGCGCATGTATTTTGCCGACGAAGATGCAGCCAACGCGGAGGATCCGGTGCTTGCCCGCATCGAACATCGCCAGCGCGTGTCGACCCTGATCGCCGAGCCCAAGGAAAGCGGTGTCTACGAGTTCGACATCCATCTCCAGGGCGACAAGGAAACGGTGTTCTTCGACATCTGAGTCCGATGTCTGAACCATATGACCAGAGCCCGATGAACTGATCCATGACAGTTTCGCCCTTCGATAACCCCTACCTCGCCGGTCTGCTTGCCGACGCCGAGACCGCGCGCCAGTTCTCGGTCGGCGCGGAGATCGCGGCGATGCTCGCCTTCGAGCGCGCGTTGGCCGAGGCCGAGGCGGACGAGGGGGTGATCGGGCGCGACGCGGCCGATGCGATCGTTTCGGCGATCGTATCGTTCGTGGCTGACCTGGCCGCGCTCGACGCTGCCGTTGCCCGCGATGGCGTCGTCATGCCCGAGTTGGTACGTCAGCTGCGTGCAGCGGTCGGGGCGCCGCATGCCGACAAGGTCCATTTCGGCGCCACCAGCCAGGATGTCATCGACACGGCGCTGATATTGAGGCTCGTGCCGGTCGTCGACCGGTTGGACGCATTGCTGGCAGAGGTGATCGCGAAGTTCGACGCCCTGGAAAAAAGTTTCGGTCCCCGCCGGCTGATGGGCCGCACCCGCATGCAGGCGGCGATCCCGATCTCTGTCGCCGACCGCGTCTCGGCCTGGCGGGCGCCGATTGAGCGTCACCGGGCCCGGCTCGCGGCGATGCGCCCGGAGCTCCTGGTCGTGCAGTTCGGCGACGCCGCCGGCACGCTGGAAAAGCTCGGCGGCAAGGGCGCTGCGGTGCGCAAGGCACTGGCGCAGAAACTCGGCCTCGGCGACGCGCCGCAATGGCACTGCCAGCGCGACCGGCTGGCCGACTTCGCCGGCCTGCTGTCGCTGATCACCGGCAGCCTCGGCAAGTTCGGCCAGGATGTTGCGCTCATGGCGCAGGATGGGTCGGAGATATCGCTCAGCGGCGGCGGCGGCTCGTCGGCCATGCCGCACAAGCACAACCCGGTGGCGGCGGAGGTGCTGGTCGCGCTCGCCCGCTTCAACGCCACGCAAGTTTCCGGAATGCACCACGCGCTGGTGCACGAACAGGAACGTTCTGGCGCGGCCTGGACGCTGGAATGGCTGCTCCTGCCGCAGATGGCGGTGGCGACAGCGGCATCGCTCGGGCGGGCCGCAGTGCTTGCCGGGCAGATCGAAAGTATGGGCGCGGACGCCGGTCTTTAGCCGGGGGCGCTCGCAACCAAATATCCGCGCCGGCCAGGAAACGCCTGCCGACAGTGACGCTTGCGCGCGGCTGGAAGGACAACGAATGCGTACTCAGGTGGTCATCATCGGCTCCGGCCCGTCGGGCCTTCTACTCGGGCAGCTGCTTGCCAACAGCGGCATCGACAACGTCATCCTCGAGCGCGTCGACCGCGACTACGTGCTCGGCCGCGTCCGCGCCGGCGTGCTCGAGCAGGGCACGGTCGACCTACTCGACGAGGCCGGCGCCGGCGCGCGCATGCATGCCGAAGGCCTGCCGCACGAGGGCATCTCGCTCGCCTTCGACAACCGGCTCCACCGCATCGACCTTGCGTCCCTCACCGGCGGCAAGCGGGTCATGATCTATGGCCAGACCGAGGTGACGCACGACCTGATGGATAGGCGCGAGGCCACGGGCGCCACCACCGTCTACGAGGCAAAGAATGTCCAGCCGCACGATTTCGACGGCGATGCGCCCTATGTCACCTACGAGAAGGACGGCGCCACCCATCGCATCGACTGCGATTTCATCGCCGGCTGCGACGGCTTCCACGGGGTCAGCCGCAAGTCGGTGCCGGAAAGGGCCATCAAGGGCTACGAACGCGCCTATCCGTTCGGCTGGCTCGGCCTGCTCGCCGAGGTGCCGCCGGCCGACCACGAGCTGATCTACGCCAACCATCCGCGTGGTTTCGCGCTCTGTTCGATGCGCTCCACCCACCGCAGCCGCTACTATGTGCAGTGCCCGCTCGACGATCACGTCGAGGACTGGAGCGACGAGCGTTTCTGGGACGAGCTGCGCCGCCGCCTGCCGCCGGAAGCCGCCGCGCGCGTCGTTACCGGGCCGTCCTTCGAGAAGTCGATCGCGCCGCTGCGATCCTTCGTCGCCGAGCCGATGCGCTTCGGCCGCATGTTCCTCGTCGGCGACGCCGCCCACATCGTGCCGCCCACCGGCGCCAAGGGGCTCAACCTCGCCGCCAGCGACGTGCGCTACCTCTTCTGGGGCCTGCGCGAATTCTATCGGGACAAGTCGCAGGCCGGCATCGATGCCTATTCGGCCCGTGCCCTTGCGCGCGTCTGGAAGGCGGTGCGCTTCTCGTGGTGGATGACCACCATGCTGCATCGCTTCCCCGACACCGACGACTTCGGCCAGCGCATCCAGGAGGCCGAACTCGACTATCTCGTGCATTCCGATGCGGCCGCGGCAGCACTTGCCGAAAACTATGTCGGCCTGCCCTATTGAGGGGATTTGGGCCGATCGCATACCCGTCTGGTTATAGGTTGCTCGATTCTTTTCATTTTACATTACCGTTTCGAGCATGACACTTGGCGGGATAGGAGATACCGGGACCGGCGCGCGCGACAGTGCCGGCCCGTATAGACGGAGGAAAAATTGAAGAAGTCCCTTCTGGCCGCGCTTGCGGTCCTGGCCCTTTCCGGCACTGCCTTTGCCGACACGATCAAGGTTGGCGTGGTCGGCCCGTTCTCGGGCCCGTTCGCCATCCAGGGCAAGAACTTCAAGGCCGGCATCGACGCCTGGATGGCGCTCAACGGCAGCAAGGTCGGCGACGACGACATCGAGATCGTCTACCGCGACGTTCCCCAGGCCGATCCGGCCCAGGCCAAGGCGCTGGCGCAGGAACTGGTGGTCAAGGAAGGCGTGCAGTATCTCGCCGGTTTCTACTTCACCCCCGATGCGATGGCCGTAACCCCGCTGCTCGAGCAGGCCAACGTGCCGCTGGTCGTCATGAACGCCGCGACCTCGGCCATCGTCACCAAGAGCCCGCTCGTCGTCCGCACCTCCTTCACCACCTGGCAGACCTCGGCGCCGATGGCCAAGGTCGCCAAGGAGCGCGGCGTCAAGAAGGTCATCACCGTGGTCTCCGACTACGGTCCGGGCGTTGATTCCGAGAATGCCTTCAAGACCACGTTCACCGCCGAAGGCGGTGAGGTCGTCGATTCCATCCGCATGCCGCTGTCGACCAACGATTTCAGCCCGATCATGCAGCGCGTGAAGGACTCTGGCGCCGACGCCGTGTTCGCCTTCCTGCCGTCGGGCCCGACCACGCTCGGCTTCGTCAAGGCCTACAACGACAACGGCCTCGCCAAGGCCGGCGTCAAGTTCCTCGCGCCCGGCGACCTCACCCAGGAAGCCGACCTGCCGGCGCTCGGCCAGGCGGCCGAGGGTCTTCTGACCACCTTCCACTATGCCGTCTCGCACGACTCGGCCGAGAACAAGAAGTTCGTCGAGGCTGCCCGCAAGGCCATCGGCAACCCGGCCGAGCTGTCCTTCCCCGCTGTCGGCGCCTATGACGGCATGCACGTCATCTACAAGATGATCGAGGCCACCGGCGGCGAGCAGGATGCCCAGAAGGCCGTTGACGCGGTCAAGGGCATGGCGTGGGAAAGCCCCCGCGGCTCGGTCTCCATCGATCCCGAAAGCCGCCACATCACGCAGAACATCTATCTGCGCGAGGTCGCCAAGGCCGAGGACGGCACCTACTACAACAAGGAAATCGCGACCTTCGAGAAGCAGGGCGACCCCGGCCTTGCCGCAGTGAAGTAGCAGCGATACGTCAACGACAGAGCCCGGATGCCGCGGCGGCATCCGGGCCACTGCTGGATTGAACGATGCAAACCGTATTCAGCGTTGGGATC
This sequence comes from Aminobacter sp. Piv2-1, assembly GCF_037625995.1. Classification (NCBI taxonomy): domain Bacteria; kingdom Pseudomonadati; phylum Pseudomonadota; class Alphaproteobacteria; order Hyphomicrobiales; family Phyllobacteriaceae; genus Aminobacter; species Aminobacter sp. Piv2-1. The sequence continues at coordinate 92,480 of NZ_JARKMU010000015.1, read as the reverse complement.
GACGCCCTTGCCTACGGCATGGTGCTGTTCGTCATCTCCATCGGACTTTCGGTGACCATGGGCCTGATGCGCGTGGTCAACCTTGCCCACGGCGCCTTCGCCATGATCGGCGGCTACATCGCCTCCTACGCCGCGCAGACGCTCGGCCTTGGCTATGCCGTCGCGGTGCTGGCCGCCGTCGTCGGCACCATCCTGATCGCCATCCCCGTCGAGCGGTTTCTCTATCGCCGCATCTACGGCGCGCCCGAACTCACCCAGGTGCTGATGACCATCGGCATCACCTTCTGCGTCATCGGCATCGCCAATTACGTGTTCGGGCCGACGCTCAAGACCATTCCGTTGCCCGAGACGCTGCGCGGTCCGGTCGACCTCGGCTTCCGCTCCATCGCCGCGCACAAGCTGTTCGCCATCGCCTGCGGCGTCGTGGTGGCCGGTGGCCTCTGGTACCTGATCGAGAAGACCTCCTTCGGCGTCAAGCTGCGCGCCTCGGTCGACAATGCGGCGATGGCTGCCTCGCTCGGCGTTCGCACCAGGATCGTCTATGCCGTGAGCTTCGCCGTTGCCGTCGGCCTCGCTGCCTTCGGTGGCATCGTCGGCGCCGAGCTTTTGCCCATCGAGCCCTATTACGCGCTGCGCTACATGGTCACCTTCCTGGTGGTCGTCTCGGTCGGCGGCGCGGGATCCATCCCCGGCGCGCTGCTCGCCTGCCTTCTGCTCGGCGCGATCGACACCACCGGCCGCTACCTGCTGCCCGAATATGGTGAGTTCTTCTTCTATCTCGCCGTCATAGCGATCGTCTGCGTGTTTCCGCGCGGCCTTCTCGGCAGGAGCAGGTAGATGGCTGCCGTCGAACAAAGCTCCGTCGCCACGCCGGCTGCCGCGCGCCCCAACTGGCTCGTCCGCGATCTGATCGGCCTCGCCGTCATCCTGGCGATCGCTGCCATCGGCTACTTCCTGTTCCCCAATAACCTGGCGCTGCTCACCCGCATCCTGGCGATCGCGCTCCTGGTGCTGTCGATCGACCTGGTCACCGGCTTCTGCGGCATCGCAACCCTCGGCCACGCGGCGCTGTTCGGCGCAGGCGCCTATGCGGCGGGCATCGCCGCCGTGCACTGGGGCATCACCGATCCGCTTTTGATGGTCGTCATCGGCGCTGCCGGCGGCGCGGTTGCGGGCCTCATCTCCGGCGCCGTGATCCTGCGCGGCCACGGGCTGGCGCAACTGGTTCTGTCGATTGCCGTCGTCAACCTGTTCCACGAGGCTGCCAACAAGGCCTCCGCCTATACCGGCGGCAGCGACGGCCTGTCGGGCATCGCGCCCGATCCGATCTTCGGCATGTTCGCCTTCGATCTCTGGGGCCGCACGGCCTACGGTTTCGCGGTCGTGCTGCTCGCCGTCGTCTTCATCCTGCTGCGCCTGTTGACGCGTTCGCCCTTCGGCATGCTCTGCCGCGGCATCAAGGAAGACCCGATCCGCGTCCGCGCCATGGGCGCCTCGGTGCACGGCACGCTGCTCAAGATGTACGTCATCTCCGGCCTGGTCGCCGGCGTCGGCGGCGCGCTCAACGCCATCTCCACCCAGGTGGTCGGCCTCGACTCGCTCAGCTTCACGCTCTCGGCCGAGTCGCTGGTCATGCTGGTGCTCGGCGGCACAGGCTCGCTCTACGGCGCGCTGGTCGGCACCGTCTCCTTCATGTGGTTCGAGGACTTCGTCTCGGCGGCCAATCCGTTCCACTGGCTCACCATCGTCGGCGCGCTGCTCATCGTGGTCGTGCTGTTTGCGCCGCGCGGCCTCTACGGCTCCGCCCTGGCGCTCGTCGATCGCTTCAGGGGTTCCGGCAAATGAGCGCGGTCTTCCAGGTCCAGAACCTCAGGAAGGCCTTCGGCGGCCTGGCCGTCACCCAGGATGTGTCGATCACCATGAACCCGGGCGACCGGGTGGCCCTGATCGGCCCCAACGGCGCCGGCAAGACCACCTTCGTCAACCTGGTCACCGGCCATCTCGTGCCCGATTCCGGTAAGGTCATCCTCGCCGGCAACGACGTCACCAGCATCGGCCCGACGCCGCGCGTCCGCCAGGGCCTGGTGCGTTCGTTCCAGGTGACGCGGCTGTTCCCCGACATGACGCCCGAGGAGCATCTCGCGCTCGCCGTCATGCAGCGCAGCGGCCGCACCGGTGCGATCTTCGGCCACTACCAGGCGAAGGCCGACGTGATGGCCGAGGTCGGCGAACTGCTCGCCGCGCTTGGCCTCGACCACATCGCCACGCGCAAGGTGGCGGAGATCGCCTACGGCCAGCAGCGCCTTCTCGAGATCGCGCTGGCGCTCGCGCTCAAGCCCAAGGTGCTCTTGCTCGACGAGCCCGCCGCCGGCGTGCCGCAGAGCGACACGCCGCGCATCGAGGCCGCGCTCGCCGGCCTGCCATCCGACCTCGCCGTGCTGATGATCGAGCACGACATGGACCTCGTTTTTCGCTTCGCCAAGCGCGTCATCGTGCTCGCCGCCGGTGCCATCATCTTCGACGGCTCGCCTGAGGACGTCACCAAGGATGCGCGTGTGCGCGAAGCCTATCTCGGAAGCTACGCCAATGACCGCAGCGCCGCTTGAAATCGCCGATCTCAGCGCCGGCTATGGCCCGACGCGGGTGCTGGAGAACGTCAGCCTCTCCGTCCCGGCCGGCGCGCGCCTTGCCGTGCTCGGCCGCAACGGCATGGGCAAGACCACGCTGCTCGCCACCATCGCCGGCCAGACCAGGCGCTATGGCGGTTCGATCCGCCTCGGCGGCACCGAGCTGGCGCATCTCGAAAGCTCGTCGCGCGCCCGCAGCGGCCTCGGCTACGTGCCGCAGGCGCGCTGCATCTTCCCGTCGCTGACGGTCGAGGAAAACCTCTTCGTCGGCCTCAAGGACCGCGACCGTTCGGCCATCGAGGAAGCCTACCAGATGTTCCCGCGGCTCAAGGAGCGGCGCAGGAACCTCGGCTCGCAGCTTTCCGGCGGCGAGCAGCAGATGCTGTCCACCGCGCGCACCATCTTGGGCAAGCCGACCGTGCTGCTGCTCGACGAGCCGCTGGAGGGGCTGGCGCCGGTCATCTGCGAGGAACTCATGGCGGCCTTCTCCAGGCTCGCCTCGGGCGGCGAGATGACGGTCGTGCTGGTCGAGCAGCGCATCCAGAGCGCGCTCGATTTCGCCGACCGCGCCGTCATCCTCGAACGCGGCCGCGTCGCCTGGTCGGGCACGCCCGCCGAGCTTGCCGCCCAGCCGGAGGTGGTGGAAAGGCTGCTCGGCGTCGGCGGCCTCCACTGAGCGCTCACAGCGCTGCCGATTCCGCCACCTTGTGCCGCTCTGCCCCTTCCGTCGGCGCCTTGATCCTGAACCAGGCGACATAGAGCGCCGGCAGGAACAGCAGCGTGATCGCCGTGCCGGCGATGATGCCGCCCATCATGGCATAGGCCATCGGCCCCCAGAACACTTCGCGCGCGATGGGGATCAGCGCCAGGCTCGCCGCCGCCGCCGTCAGCGCGATCGGGCGCATGCGGTGTTCCGTCGCCTCGATCACAGCATTCCAGGGATGGACGCCTTCCTTGATCAGGTCCTCGATCTGCACGATCAGGATCACCGAATTGCGGATCAGGATGCCGATCAGCGCCAAGACGCCGAGCAGCGCCACGAAGCCGAGCGGCGCGCCGCTTGGCACCAGTGCCGTCACCACGCCGATCAGCCCGAGCGGCGCCACCGCCACGACCAGGAACAGCCGCTGGAAGCTCTGCAGCTGGATCATCAGCACCGTCGCCATGATGAACAGCATCAGCGGCACAACGGCGATGATCGGCCCCTGGCTGTTGGCGCTTTCCTCCACCGTGCCGCCGGCCGCGACCGCGTAGCCCGCCGGCAGCCCGGCTGAGAACCTGTCGATCGCCGGCCTGAGTTCGGCCGCCACCGTGTCGGGCAGCGCCTTGCCCACGACGCCCGCCTTGACCGTGATGGTGGGCAGGCGGCTGCGCCGCCAGATCGTCGGCTGCTCGAGTTCGTAGCGGAAGTCGGCGACGGTCGCGAGCGGGATGGCCTCGCCGTTGCCGGTCGGGATCTGCAGGTTGCGCAGGGTCTCGATCGAGCCGCGCTCCTTTTCACCCGCGCGCACCACGACATTGATCAGATAGGTCGCGTCGCGCACCTGGGTGATGGTCACGCCGCCCACCACGCTGTTCATGGCGCTGGCGATGTCCTGCGAGGTGATGCCGAGCTGGCGCGCCTTGTCCTGCAGCACGTCGACCTTGAGCACGCGCGACGGCTCGTTCCAGTCGAAGCTCGCGGCCTGCAGCCTAGGATTGGCGGAGATGACGCTCGCCAGCTGCTGCGACAGGCCGCGCACGGTTTCGATCTCGGGGCCGCTGATGCGATATTGCACTGGCCGCCCCACAGGCGGTCCGAGCTCCAGCGTCTTGACGAAGGCATCGGTGCCAACGAACTGCTCGCGCAGGATCTTCTCGATCGCCGCCTGCACCCTGTGCCGGGCCTCGATGTCCCTGGTCACGATGATGGTCTGGCCGAAATAGGGGCTGGCCGGCTGCACGTCGAACGCCAGCACGAAGCGCACCGCACCCTGGCCGACATAGGAACTCCAGTGGTCGATATCCGCGTTGTCCTTGAGCGCGACCTCCTCGAAGCGCTCGATCTGGGCGCGCGTTTCGGCGATCGAGCTGTTCTGCGGCAGGTTCCAGTCGACGATCAGCTCGGAACGGTCCGACGGCGGGAAGAACTGCTGCTGGACGAGCCCGAGGCCGGCCACCGACAGGGCAAACAGCGCGACCGTCGCCAAGATGGTGAGCCAGTGCCGCCGCACCGCCAGGTTCAGCAGGCGCGAGAAGGCCGCCGAGAACCTGCTCGGCCTCGCGTCGTGCTTCTTCATCGTCGCCGGCAGCAGCGTCACGCCCAACAGCGGCGCGAACAGCACCGCCACGATCCACGACAGCAGCAGCGACACCGCAATGACCACGAACAGCGTGTAGGTGTATTCGCCCGCCAGGCTGGTGTTGAGGCCGATGGGGATGAAGCCGGCCACCGTCACCAGCGTGCCCGTCAGCATGGGAAATGCCGTCGAAGTATAGACGTAGGTCGCCGCCTTCCTGAGCGAATCTCCGATCTCCAGCCTGGCCACCATCATCTCGACCGCGATCATCGCGTCGTCGACCAGAAGCCCCAGCGCGATGATCAGGGCGCCGAGCGACACGCGCTGCAGCGAAATGCCGAGATAGGCCATGACCAGGAAGGTGATCGCCAGCACCAGCGGGATCGACAGCGCCACGACCAGTCCGGCGCGCAGGCCGAGGCTGATGAAGGAGACGGCGAGCACGATCGCCACCGCCTCGAACAGCGCCCGGGTGAAACCCGACACCGCCTCCTCGACGATCAGCGGCTGGTCGGCGACCAGGTTCACGCCGACGCCGATCGGCAGCTCCGCCGTCACCCCATCCATCAGCTTTTCGAGTGCTGCGCCGAACTCCAGAAGGTTGGCGTTGGGCTTCATGCCGATGGCCAGCCCGATGGCGGGCTGGCCGTTGACACGGAACAGCGCCGTCGGCGGATCGACATAGCCGCGGCTGATGGTTGCCACGTCGCTCAGGCGGAAGAAGCGGTCGTTGACCTTGAGGTTGATCGACCTCAGGCTCTCCTCCGAGGTGAACTGGCCGCCGACGCGCACGGCGATGCGCTCCTCGCCCGCCTGGATCACGCCGGAAGGCGAGATCGCGTTCTGCGCCTGCAGGCTGGCCACGATGGCGTGCTGGTCGAGCCCGAGGGCCGCGATCTGGCGGGTGGAGAACTCGAGATAGATGACCTCGTCCTGCGCGCCGATCAGCTCGACCTTGCCGGCGTTGGGGATGGTCAGCACGCGGCTGCGGACCATCTCGACGTAGTCGCGCAGCTGGCGCATCGTCAGCCCGTCGGCGGTGAAGCCGTAGATGTTGCCGAACACGTCGCCGAAACGGTCGTTGAAGAACGGTCCCTGCACGCCTTCCGGGAAGTAGGGCCTCAGGTCGTTGATCATGTTGCGCACCTGCACCCAGGTGGGCTCGACGTCGCGCGCCTTGGTCGTCTGCTTCAGGTTGACGAAGATGATGGTCTGGCCGGCGGTCGTGACGCTGCGCGAGAAGTCGAGGCTCTCGAGCTCCTCGAGCTTCTTCTCGATCCGGTCGGTCACCTGCCTGGTGGTCTCGTCGACCGACGCGCCGGGCCAGTTGGCCTGGATCAGCATGGTCTTGATGGTGAAGCTGGGATCTTCCTCGCGGCCGAGGTTGAGATAGGCGAACACGCCGGCGACCATGAAGATCAGCATGAAGTACCAGACCAGCGAACGGTGGCCCAGCGCCCAGTCGGAGAGATTGAAATCCTTCACCTCACGCTCCTTCCGGTATCCGTACCTTCTGGCCGTCGCTCAGGCTGTTGACGCCTGCCGTCACCACCCGCGCCCCTGCCGAAATCCCGCCGGCGGTGAACTTGCCGGCATCTCTCGCCAGCACCTCGACCGCCTGGAGGCTGACTGTCGATGCCGCCGGGTCGACGACCCAGACATAGCTCTTGCCGTCCCTTTCGAGCAGCGCCGACAGCGGCAGGTCGATGCTCTCGTCGGCCTTGGCCAGCATCGTCGCCGTCACGGTCGATCCGAGATGGAAGGCGGTGGGGGGAGCGTCGAGCGCCAGCCGCACGCGCCGCGTCCGGGTCGAGGCGTCGGCCTGCGGCGCGATCTCGCGAATCTGAGCGGCCGTGCGCAGCGACGGCACCGATTGCAGCGACACCTCGAAGGCTTCGCCCTGCTTCAGGGCCGCCGCCATCTGGTCGGGAATGTCCACCACGGCCTCGCGTTTGTCCGACCGGGCCACCGTCACCACCATCTGCCCCGGCGATACCGTCTGGCCGACTTCCGCGCCGACGGCGGTCACCACGCCGTCGAAGTCGGAGAACAGGCGGGCATAGCCGAGCTGCTCCTGCGCCTTGGCCAGCGCCGCGCGGGCGCGTTCGACGTTGGCTGCGGCGGAATCGAGCGCCTGCCTGGCCGAATCGTAGACCGCCTGCGAGGTGTTGGCTTCGGAGAGCAGGGTCCGCTGGCGCTCCTCGCTGGCCGAGGCGTTGGCGAATTGCGCCTCGGCGGAGGAAAGGTCGGCGCGCGCCGATTGCGCCGCCAGCTCGAGCGACAACGGGTCGATCGCTGCAAGCGTCGTGCCCTTCTTCACCGTGTCGCCGACGCCCACGTCGCGCGCCACCAGCTGTCCGAGCACGCGAAAGGCCAGCTCGGCGGAGAATTCCGGCTGGATCGTCCCGACGAAATCCTGCGCGCCGTGGGCGTGCGGTTCGGCCAGCTGCGACAGCACCGGCCGGACGATCTCCCCGGCCGGTTCGTTCGGGCTCTCGCTGCAGGCTGCCAGCGCCAACGCGCCTGTCAGCCAGATGCACGTCGCAAGGGCCCTCATCGTGCCACCTCCACCACCTGGCCGGGGCTCAGCAGTTGCCCGCCCCGGGCGACCACCTGTTGGCCGGGCTCCAGCCCCTTCGTCACTACCGCTATGCCGGAGGCGAAGGCCGCCACTTCCACCGGAACCAGCGTCACCGCCCGGCTGGCCGGGTCGACCGTCCATACCGCCGGCCTGCCAGCGTCCGACATCAGCGACTGCCACGGCAGGACGATCGCCTTCTGCGCCTTGGCGGTTATCGTGCCGGTGACTGCGGCGCCGAGCGGCATGCCGGCTGGCGTGTCCGGGACCGCCACCTTGACGCGGATCGAGCCGGAGGCCGGATCGACCGCCGGCGACACCTCGCGCACCTCGCCGTTGGCCTCGATGCTGGGGTCGGAGACGAGGGCGATCTTCACCACCGGCGCGACCGGCGTCCGGGCGATCATCGCCTCGTCGACGTTGAACACGGCGTCGCGGTCGCCGTCCTCGGCGATGCTGAACGCGGTCTGCGCCGCCTGCACCACCTGGCCGACCTCGACCATGCGCGCCGTCACCACCCCGGCAGCACTCGCCTTGAGCTCGGTATAGGTCAGCCGGTCCCTGGCATTGTCGAGTTGGCTCCGGGCCTGGTCGACGCCTCCCTGGGCCACCCGCATCGATTGCTCGGCGAGGTCGTATTCGCGCCGCGTCGTGAAGCCCTGGGCCAGAAGCGTCTTCTGTCGATCGAAGGCTGCCGACGCCTGCCGGAACTGGGCGTCGGCCGCATCGAGGCTCGCCTGCGCAGCGCGCACGTCCGACTGCTGCTCCTGCGGGTCGATCCGCGCCAGCACCTGTCCCTTTTCGACGCGCTGGCCGATATCGGCCGAGCGTTCGCCGACCCGGCCGCCGACCTGGAAAGACAGTTTGTTCAGCGTCCGCGCCGCGATCACGCCGGTCAGCGTCGCGGTCGGCGCATAGTCGGAGACCTGCACTTCGACGGCGCTGACCATGACGGGCTGGCGCGGCGCTTCCGCCTGTGGCTGGCAGGCGGCGACAGGTAGCACGAGGGACAGCGCCAGCATGCGGAGGGTGTGTGCACCTGCGGCGTCAGCGCCACGCTTGGTCGGGTGTGCCTGAGCCATGGCCGTGTCCCCCAAATCGCCTTGCCCCACGCTACGCTGGCAGCAGGCGCTCGGCAACAAAGTACCGCCGTTCTTGAATGGCCGCCGGGGCGGGACTAGCATCCGAGCGCAGCGCGGGACCTGCTGCGGCTCGTTCGGCTCGGGCTGGGAACCTGAGCGATTTCCGCGCGTTGTGGGTCGCGTTCATCCTGGAGGCTGCCATGGACCGCATGTTGTTCGACCATTCCGTCAACGTCCGGATCGGGCCCGAAAGCACCCGGCGCGAGGTCACGTCCGTCAAGGGCGCCTATGAGGCGCTGGTCGACTGGCCGCATACCAAGCGCGCCGGCCCGTTCTACCGCGAGGCGGTCGAGGTGGTCTCGGCCGCCCTTGCCGGGACCCGCACGCGCGAAGCCGCGCGGCGGGCCTTCATCGCTGCCGCGGAAGAAATCGGCATCCTGGTTTCATGACCGGCTGAAGGAGCCGGCGGGCAGGGCGGGTCCTGTGGCCGGTGCGGCCTGCCGTTGGGCGCGCTGGCTGAGCCATACGCTGCCGAGCACCACGGCCATGCCGAGGATCTGTGCCGCGCTCAGCGACTGGCCGAGCACCGACCAGCCGAGGATGACGGCCGTCATCGGGCTCAGGAAGCCGAGCGGGGAGACGACGGAGGGTTCGAGCCTGGCGATGCCGCGGAACCAGACGATGTAGGTGAGCGCTGCCCCGATCAGGCCGAGCCAGGCGAGCCCGAGCACATTGTCCGTTGTCAGCGACGGCAGGGCCGGCTCTTGCAGCAGGGCGACTGGAAGCAGCAGCAGCCCGCCGGCGGTGAGCTGCCAGGCCGTGAAAGTCAGCGGCGAAACCGGCGGCTGCCAGCGGCGGCTGAGCACGGTGCCGGCCGCCATCGAAACCGCGCCGCCGAGGCCCGCCGCGATGCCGATCGGGTCGAGCGCCGCATTCGGCGTCAGGATCAGCAGTGCTACCCCGCCCATGCCGGCAATCGCCGCGACGATCGCCAGCGGCCTGATCGTGGTGCCGAGCAGGGCGCGGGAGAGCAGGATGACGATCAGCGGCTGGATCGCCCCGACGGTTGCCGCCACGCCGCCCGGCAGCCTGTAGGCCGAGATGAACAGCAGCCACCAGAACACCGAGAAGTTCAGCGCGCCGAGCAGAAGCACCCGCGCCCACCAGATGCCCTGCGGCAGTTTGCGGACGAAGAGCAGCAGCAGAAGGCCTGCGGGCAGGGCGCGCAGCATGGCCACCGTCAGCGGATAGCCTGCCGGGAGGAACTCGGTGGTCACCAGATAGGTGCTGCCCCAGATGGCGGGGGCCAGCGCGGTCAGCAGGAGGTCGGAGTTTCGGGACATGGGGATTGTCTCCACATCAAATATCTTGACATCAAGATAAGGCCATTTCTCTTGACGTCAAGATATTATTTGGAGAGGGTTGCGGCATGGATCGCGTCGACGACATTCTTGCCCAGTGGAACCGCGAAAGGCCCGACCTCGACGTCGCGCCGATGGGCCTGATCGGCCGTATCTCGCGGCTCGCCCAGCATCTCGGGCGCGAGATGGAAAAGACCTTCGCGCGCCACGGGCTGAACTATGCGAGCTTCGACGTGCTGGCGACGTTGCGCCGCTCCGGCCCGCCCCATGCGCTGTCGCCGGGCGACCTCTCCGCCACCATGATGATCACCTCGGGCACCATGACCAACCGTGTCGACCAGCTGGAAAAGGCCGGTCTGGTCGAGCGCCGGCTCAACCCGGACGACCGCCGCAGCTTCATCGTCTCCTTGACCGAAAAGGGCTTTGCCACCATCGACGCGGCCGTCACCGACCATGTCGCGACCCAGACGCGCATCGTCGAAACGCTCGCCCCTGACGAACGCACCGTGCTGAATGTACTGCTCAGCAAGTTCCTGGTCGGCTTCGAGAGCGAGTGACGCTGGTGGGTGAAGGTTGGCGCTGCCCCTCATCCCCTGCCGGACCTTCTCCCCGTCAGGACGGGGAGAAGGAGACTGGCCCGATGCCAGCGCCCGCTCTTGCGGTGACGAGGGACGGCTGACCGCAGCGATTTTCCCTTTTTGAGGAGATCGGTATTCTTCTTGAGAAGCGGAGAAGGACGGAGCTCTACGCTGACGTCCCCCTCTCCCCGTTCTTCACGGGGAGAGGGTAAGGGTGAGGGGCAGCTCCAGCTTCCCACATGAGCGTGGGGAAAAAATCACCCCGCCAGCGCCTGCTCCAGGTCGGCGATCAGGTCGTCGCCGTCCTCGATGCCGGCGGACAGCCTGACCAGCGAATCCGAGATGCCGATCTCGGCGCGTTTTTCCGACGGGATCGAGCCGTGGGTCATCAGTGCCGGATGCTCGATCAGGCTTTCGACGCCGCCGAGGCTTTCGGCGAGCGTGAACAGCTGCGTCCGCTCGAGGAAGCGTTTCGTCGCCGCCAGATCGCGGTCGAGCACCGCCGTGATCATGCCGCCGAAGGCAAACATCTGCGCTTTGGCGATGGCATGCTGCGGATGGCTTTCGAGGCCGGGATAGATCACCCGCCGCACGTCCTTCTGCCCCTCCAGCCAGCGCGCGATCTTCAAGCCGTTGGCGGAGTGCCGCTCCATGCGCAGCGCCAAGGTCTTGATGCCGCGCAGCGCGAGAAAGCTGTCGAACGGCCCGGAGATCGCGCCGATGGCGTTCTGCAGGAACTTCAGCTGATCGCGCAGGTCCTTGTCGTCGCCCACCACCACGCAGCCGCCCACCATGTCGGAATGACCGTTGAGATATTTGGTCGTCGAGTGCACGACGATGTCGATGCCGAGTTCCAGCGGCCGCTGCAGGTAGGGGCTGCAGAAGGTGTTGTCGGCGACGGACAGGATGCCCTTGCGCCTGGCAAGTGCCGCCACGCCCTCGAGGTCGACGACGCGCAGCAGCGGGTTGGTCGGCGTCTCGACCCACAGCATCTTCGTCTCCGGCCGGATCGCCGCCTCGACGGCGGCGAGGTCGGTGAAGTCGACGAACGTCACTTGAAGCCCGGCCGAGCGCTTGCGCACGCGTTCGAGCAGCCGGAACGTGCCGCCATAGATGTCGTCGGTGGCGACGATGTGGGCGCCGGAGTCGAGCAGCTCGAACACGGTGCCGATCGCCGCCAGCCCCGAGGCGAAGGCGAAGCCGGCGGCCCCGCTTTCGAGATCGGCGATGGCGCGCTCGAAGGCAAAGCGCGTCGGGTTCTGGCTGCGGGCGTACTCGAAGCCCTTGTGCACGCCCGGGCTCTGCTGGCCGTAGGTCGAGGTGGCGTAGATCGGCACCATCACAGCACCCGTCGTCGGGTCGTGGCTCTGGCCGCCATGGATGGTGCGCGTCGAGAATGCCAGCCTGTTCTTCTGCGTCGTCATCTTGCCCTTCTCAGATGGTTGATGAGGTCGACCCGGGTGATCAGCCCGATGAATTCCTCGCCGTCGAAGATGATCGCCACTTCGTTGCGGTCGAAGATCGGCAGCAGCGCGTCGAGCGTCTGGCTGGCCTGCAGCGTGTGCAGCTCCTTGGTCATGGCTGTGGCCACCGGAGCGTTGAAACGGTCCCAGCGCCCGTCATAGGGGCCTTCCACCTTGGCGAGGATGTCGCTCTCGTCGATGATGCCGACGAGCTTGCCCTCGTCGAGCACCGGCAGCTGCGACACGTCCCCGCGCCGCATCCGGCCATAGGCGGTGAGCAGGCTGTCGCCGGGCCCGACGAACACCGTGCCGCCCTCGCGGTGCGAGCGCGCCACCAGGTCGCTCAGGTCGCCGTGCTGTTCCTTCTCGGCCAGGCCCTGTTCGGCCAGCCAGAAGTCGTCGAACACCTTGGAGAGGTACTTGTTGCCGCTGTCGCAGACGAAGGTCACCACCCGCTTCGGCGTCTTCTGCTCGCGGCAGTAGCGCAGCGCCGCCGAAAGCAGCGTGCCCGACGAGGAGCCGGCGAGGATGCCTTCCTTGGCGAGCAGGTCGCGCACGGCCAGCATGCTCGCCTTGTCGTTGACCGAATAGGCGCGCTTGACGAAGGACAGGTCGCAGTTCGGCGGCACGAAGTCCTCGCCGATGCCTTCCACCGTCCAGCTGCCGGCCTCCTCCATCTTGCCGGTCTTGACCAGTGGCGCCAGCACCGAGCCGACCGGATCGGCCAGCACCATCTCGGTCTTCGGCGACACCTTGGCGAAGAAGCGGCCGAGCCCGGTCAGCGTCCCGCCGGAGCCCACCCCCACCACCACGGCGTCGACGTCGCCTTCGAGCTGCTTCCAGATCTCCGGGCCCGTCGTCGTCTCATGCGCGTGCGGGTTCGCCGGATTGGCGAACTGGTTGACGTAGAACGAGCCGGGGATCTCTGCGGCGATCCGCTCGGCCATGTCCTGGTAATATTCGGGATGGCCCTTGCCGACGTCCGAGCGCGTCAGCCGGACCTCCGCGCCCAGCGCCCTCAGGTGCTGGATCTTCTCGCGCGACATTTTGTCGGGCACCACCAGGATGATGCGGTAGCCTTTTGGAATGCCGACCTGGGCGAGGCCTAGTCCGGTGTTGCCGGCGGTCGCCTCGACGATGGTGCCGCCGTGCTTGAGCTTGCCCGCGTGTTCGGCCGCCGCGATCATCGACAGCGCGATGCGGTCCTTGATCGAGCCGCCGGGGTTCTGGCTTTCGAGCTTGATGAACAGCCGGCACGGCCCTGTGTCGAAGCGCCTGAGCTCCACGATCGGCGTGTCGCCGATCAGATCGAGCGCAGACCTGAAGGGTGGGTTCAAGCGGCTCATGGCAGCACCTCCCTCATCCGGCAGTTTCATTAAGCTTACCCCATCTCGGTCGGACAGACACTGCCGCCCGGTTGATCTTGCGGCCACGTCCGGCCGGTCTGGCCGCATTTATCGGCGGCGCCCGGCTCAAACAAAGGCAGCGAATTTCGTTTCGGAGGGGCGCGCAGGAAGGAAATTCTCGGCTGGCCAAAAAAGTTCCGCCCCGCCGGATCGGTCGATCGGGCGGGGCGGAAAAGTCTTTGTCTTGTTTCGTCGCGGCGCGGGCCGCCGGCCTTACTCGAAGTCGCCGAGGTCGCGCACCGCACCGCGGTCGGCGGAGGTGGCGAAGGCGGCATAGGCCTTCAGCGCCTTGGTCACCTTGCGCTTGCGCTGCTCGACCGGCTTCCAGCCCGTGGCGTCCTGTTCGGCCCGGCGGGTGGCGAGCTCGGCCTCGTCGACGCGCAGGCTGATGGTGCGGTTCGGAATGTCGATGTCGATGATGTCGCCCTCGCGCACCAGGCCGATGGCGCCGCCATTCGCCGCCTCCGGCGAGACATGGCCGATCGACAGGCCGGAGGTGCCGCCCGAAAAGCGCCCGTCGGTCAGAAGCGCGCAGGCTTTGCCCAGGCCCTTCGACTTGAGGTAGCTGGTCGGATAGAGCATCTCCTGCATGCCGGGGCCGCCCTTCGGGCCCTCGTAGCGGATCACCACCACGTCGCCGGCCACGACCTCGTTGGCGAGGATCGCCTTCACCGAGGCGTCCTGGCTTTCGAACACGCGGGCCGGCCCGGAGAATTTCAGGATCGACTCGTCGACGCCGGCGGTCTTCACTACGCAGCCGTTCAGCGCGATGTTGCCCTTGAGCACGGCAAGTCCGCCGTCCTTGGAGAACGGATGCTCGGCCGAGCGGATGACGCCCTTCTCGCGGTCGAGGTCGAGCTCGTCCCAGCGGCGGTCCTGGCTGAAGGCCACCTGGGTTGGCACCCCGCCGGGCGCGGCGAGGAAGAAGTCGCGCACCGCCTGGCTCTTGGTCCTGGAGATGTCCCAGTGGTCGATCGCCTCGCCGATGCTGGCGGTGTGCACCGTCGGCAGGTCGCGATTGAGCAGGCCGGCCTTGTCGAGCTGGCCGAGGATCGAGAAGATGCCGCCGGCGCGGTGCACGTCTTCCATGTGCACGTCCTGCTTGGCGGGCGCCACCTTGCACAGCACCGGCACCTTGCGCGATAGGGTGTCGATGTCGTCCTGGTCGAAGTCGATCTCGCCTTCATGCGCGGCGGCCAAAATGTGCAGCACGGTGTTGGTCGAGCCGCCCATGGCGATGTCGAGCGCCATGGCGTTCTCGAACGCGCCCTTCGACGCGATAGAGCGCGGCAGCACGCTCTCGTCGTTCTGTTCGTAGTAGCGCTGGGCTAGGTCGACAATGAGGTGTCCCGCTTCCACAAACAGGCGCTTGCGGTCGGCATGGGTCGCCAGCGTCGAGCCGTTGCCGGGCAGCGACAGGCCGAGCGCCTCGGTCAGGCAGTTCATCGAGTTGGCGGTGAACATGCCCGAGCACGAGCCGCAGGTCGGGCAGGCCGAGCGCTCGATGATCTTGACGTCCTCGTCCGAAACCTTGTCGTCGGCGGCCGCGACCATGGCGTCGACCAGGTCGAGCGCCACGTTCTTGCCGGCGAGCACCACCTTGCCGGCCTCCATCGGGCCGCCGGAGACGAACACGGCCGGGATGTTGAGGCGCATCGCGGCCATCAGCATGCCGGGGGTGATCTTGTCGCAGTTGGAGATGCACACCATGGCGTCGGCGCAATGCGCGTTGACCATGTATTCGACGCTGTCGGCGATGATCTCGCGGCTCGGCAGCGAATAGAGCATGCCGTCATGGCCCATGGCGATGCCGTCGTCGACGGCGATGGTGTTGAACTCCTTGGCCACGCCGCCGGCCGCCTCGATCTCGCGGGCGACGAGCTGGCCCAGATCCTTGAGGTGCACGTGTCCCGGCACGAACTGGGTGAAGGAGTTGACCACGGCGATGATCGGCTTGCCGAAATCCGTGTCCTTCATGCCGGTGGCGCGCCATAGGCCACGCGCGCCGGCCATGTTGCGGCCGTGGGTGGTGGTGCGCGAACGATAAGCAGGCATGGGCTCTCTCATACGATAGATGGCTAAATTGGGATTGAGCCACTATGGCCCTTGCGTCAACTCTTTTTCGCCCTGTGCGCGGCGTGGCATGCCGTTTGCGGGCAGCTGCCATGCGCTGAGTGCAGTGCGCGGGCGCCTCAACCCTTGGAATTGGCCGATTTCTTGCCCTTGCGGCCGCGCCTGAGCTCGGCCACGCCGACCGTCAGCCCCATCGCCAGCGCCATGGTCGCGGCGAGCGAGCGGAAGCCGCCGAAATCGGCTTCGGCCACCTCGAACCACACCTTGGCGAACTGCGCCAGCGGCGAGAACGCGCTGTCGGTGATCGCCACCACCGGCACGCCGTTGGCCGACAGCACCCGCGCCTCCTCCACCGTCGCCGAGGCATAGGGCGAGAAGCTGATGGCGATGACGGCGTCCTTCGACGTGGCGAAGGAAATGATCTCGGGGCTCAAGCCGGAGGCGGATTCGATCAGCTGGCTGCGCACGCCGAGCTTGCCCAGTGCATAGGCGATGTAGCTGGCGACCGGATAGGAGCGGCGACGGGCGAGGATGTAGATGGTCTCGGCGCCGTTGAGCAGGTCGATGGCGCGGTCCAGCGTCTCGTCGTCGAGATTGCGCGACATCACGTCGATCGACTTGCTGGCGGCGGCCAGGAAACCGTCGACGATGCGGCGGTTGCTGGCGTCGTCGTCACCTTCGCCGCGCACCACCGTCAGCCGCTCCTCGTAGGAGGTCGTGCGTTCCCTCAGCCGTTCGCGGAAAACCTGCTGCAGGCTGGTGAAGCCGTCATAGCCGAGATGCTGGGCGAAGCGGATCAGCGTCGAGGGCTGCACGCCGGCCGAGCTTGCGATGCTGGCGGCAGTGCCGAAGGCGATCTCGTCGGGATTGTCGAGCGCGTAGGCGGCCACCTGGGCGATGCGCTTGGGCAGGCTCTGGCGCCGGTCCAGGATCAGCGCCCTCAGCGCCTCGAAATCGCGCGGCAGTGCCTCCGAAGCCGTGTCCGCCATGTTGTCCATTCCGCCTCCACCTGGTCCACAATAGCGCCGGGGCGACCGGCTGTCCAAATAAAATGAACCGTATGTTCCATTTTCGACAAAATTCGACTATTCAGTCCGCCATGAGCATGATCCCAAAAAAGCGGGAACCGGTTTTCGGACCGGATCATGCTCCGGCAAAGAATGATTGAGCCCATTCCGATGCGTCGGAACGCGACAGTTTCTATAAACCGGGAGAGCGTGAAGTGACAGGTGTAGGACTTATCGGGACCGGCTTCATGGGCAAGTGCCATGCGCTGGCGTGGAATTCGGTGCGCACCGTATTCGGCGACGTCGAGAAAGTGAGGCTCGTCCATCTCGCCGAGGCCAATGCCGACCTTGCCTCCCAGCGCGCCTCCGAGCTCGACTTCGAGAAGGCGTCGGGCGATTGGCGCGCCGTCGTCGCCGACCCCGAGGTCGACGTCGTCTCGCTGACTACGCCCAACCAGTTCCATCCCGAGATGGCGATCGCGGTCCTTGAGGCAGGTAAGCATCTGTGGTGCGAAAAGCCGATGGCGCCGACGCTCGCCGAGGCCGAAGCCATGGCGGTGGCCGCCCGCAAGTCGGGCAAGGTCGCCGTGCTCGGTTACAACTACATCCAGAGCCCGGCCATCCGCCACATCCGCCAATTGCTCGACGAAAAGATCATCGGCGAGGTCAACCATCTCCGCGTCGAGATGGACGAGGACTTCATGGCCGACCCCGACGCGCCGTTCTTCTGGAAGCACGAGGCCAAGTCGGGCTATGGCGCGCTCGACGATTTCGCCGTCCACCCGCTGTCGCTGATCACGGCCCTGTTCGGCCGCGTGGCGTCTGTCATGTGCGACATGGCAAAACCTTATCCGGATCGCCAGGTCGCGGGCGGCGGCCGCCGCGCGGTCGAGACCTACGACATCGCCTCGAGCCTGATCCATCTCGAAAACGGCGTCTCCGGCACGCTTCTGGTCAACCGTTCCGCCTGGGGCCGCAAGGGCCGCATCCAGGTCCAGATCTTCGGCTCGAAGGGGTCGATCGTCTTCGACCAGGAGCGCTTCAACGAGATCCAGCTCTACGTCACCTCGGACCGTGCGACCGAGCAAGGCTACCGCACCATCCTCGCGGCCCCCGTGCACGAGCCCTACGGCAAGTTCATCCCCGCGCCCGGCCATGGCCTCGGCTTCAACGACCTCAAGACCATCGAGTGCCGCGAGCTGCTCGCCCGCATCGCCGGTGCGCCTGCCCGCGTCATCGACTTCGACGAGGGCCTCGAGATCGAGCGTACCGTGCATGCGATGGCGCAGTCGTTTGCCGATCGGAAATGGGTGACGGTGAGGTAGGCAGTTGATCGCTGACGGTCGGCGTGCCTGAGACCACCGCACGCCGACACCTTGTGAGGTCGAAGAATCGCGGCGGCGGCGAAGGCGCCTTTCCAGCTAGGGTTCCTCGCCCCCACGGAGTGGGGGAGAGGTGGTTTGCGCAGCAAACCGGTGAGGGGGCAGTCACCAAGGTTGCGGCGACAAAATGGAGCGCCCGGCCAAAAAGACGTAGAATAGAACTCTGGTTGCCTCGCCACAAAAAGATTCCCCTTGAAGTTGCAGTGAAGATATGGCGAGATCAGTTGCGCGGGGTAATGCGGCATGAGAACGATTATCGCCTTGTGCGTGCCAGGAATCGTCGTTGCGCGATGCAGAATTTGCACAGTAGCGCGCAACGCAAAAACTTAGAATATTCAGGCGAATACATAAGGCGCAAAAAACCGAAACGCCGATGGCGATCGGTCATTTCTCGATCCCATGACTGCTTACCCCGAGATCTGAACGTCACCTGAGTGTCAGGGACGCAAAGCAAGGGAGGAGCATATGGCAATTCGCAAGTTACCGAAGCCAGTAGTTTATATGCTGGCTTCTCGTCGTCATCGCCTTCGGCATTTTCTTTGGCATGCGGTGCGGGGGGCCTGGAACAATCCGCGCCTGACGGCGGAGGTCAGGCAGCTCATCCGAAACAAGGGCTGGGCGCCACCCTGTGACCGCGCCCCGTTCGACGCCGAGGGCAAGCTCATCCTCGACAATTTTGCCGGCGAGGATTTTCTCTACATGCACCGGCAGATGATCCGCGAGGTCAACGATCTGCTCGCGCAGGAAGGCGAGCCGCCGCTGGACGCCTGGCCCGCCATGCCCAGGCCGGGGGAGAACCCCGATTTCGCGGTGCCGGCCGCCTGGACATATGCCGATCCCAACCAGTCCGCGGCGGACAACGCGCAGATGACCACCTCGCTGCAGCGGTTGAAGTCGGACGCCTATGCCGACAACCCGATCGGGATATGGGAGACCTTCTATACCAGCCCGAACAACCTCCGGAGACTGTCGCTCGGCGCGCTGGGCAACCTGGTCGAGATGACGATCCACAACAGCTTCCACATGCGGTGGGCGAGCCAGCCCTTCGGCTACATGCCGTCACCCAACCTGGAGGACGTGAGCGCCATCGATCCCAAATGGGATTCGGTCGAGTATGACTATCTCGGAGACATCTATTCCAGCCACGTCAATCCGTTCTTCTGGTACCTGCATGGCTGGGCCGATGCCTGCATCGACAAATGGGCTGCGGCAAATCAGGTCACAGACATCCAGTGGACCGGCACCTGGACCGGAAAGCTCGAGGCCGGCTGGTCGTTCGGCCAGCCCGAGGCGCTGACGGCGAAGGTGCGGGAAGAGGTGATGACCGGCCATCACCAATCGGACGCCGACCTTCGCGACATGGAGGAGATCGTGCAGCGCCTCGGCTCCTGCAAGGTCATCCGCAATTTCTACGATCTCCTGCTTCAGCCCTGAGGGCACAGCCGGACATCAGGTCCGGTAGAGCCGCGCGAGGGGCGAGATCTTTGCCCCTCGTATGGCGGCCTACCGCCGCCATTGCCTCTCCCCGTCCGTGCCTGATATGCCGCCCGGGCCGCCCGCGTGGCTGAAACGGCCCGGAACGATTGCCGATGACCAAACTCCCCGACCTGCCGGTGACGGCGGTCCTGCCGCAACTTGCCGAGGCCCTGTCTTCAGGCCGCAGCGCCGTGCTGGTCGCCCCGCCCGGCGCCGGCAAGACCACGCTCGTGCCCCTGGCGCTGCTCGACGCCGCCTGGCGCGGTGACGGCAGGATCGTGCTGCTCGAGCCGCGCCGGCTCGCCGCCCGCGCCGCCGCCCGCCGCATGGCCTCGCTCCTCGGCGAGGAGCCGGGCGGCACCGTCGGCTACGCCATGCGCATGGAAAACAAGGTCAGCGCGAAGACGAGAATCCTGGTCGTCACCGAGGGCGTGCTCGCCCGCATGATCCTCGACGATCCGGAGCTGCCCGGCGTCGCCGCGGTCCTGTTCGACGAGTTCCACGAGCGCTCGCTCGACGGCGATTTCGGCCTGGCGCTGGCGCTCGACGTGCAGGGCGCCCTGCGCCCCGACCTCAGGCTCGTCGTCATGTCGGCGACGCTCGACGGCGCGCGGGTGTCGAAACTGCTCGACGGCGCGCCGGTCATCGCAAGCGAGGGCCGCAGCTTCCCGGTCGAGATCCGCTACGACGAGCGTCCCGCTGGTACGGCCGTCGAGGACGCCATGGCCAGGGCGATCCGCGACGCCCTTGCCGACGAGCAGGGCAGCGTGCTCGCCTTCCTGCCGGGCCAGCGCGAGATCGAGCGCACCGCCGAGCGCCTGGAAGGTCGTGTCTCGGCCGATGTCGACGTCGTCCCGCTCTACGGCCAGCTCGACGGCAAGGCGCAGGACGCGGCGATCCGCCCCGCACCCGCCGGCCGCCGCAAGGTGGTGCTGGCAACGTCGATCGCGGAAACCTCGATCACCATCGACGGCGTCCGTGTCGTCGTCGATTCCGGCCTGTCGCGCCTGCCCAGATACGAGCCGGCGAGCGGCCTGACCCGGCTTGAGACGGTGCGGGCGTCCCGCGCCGCCGCCGACCAGCGCGCCGGCCGCGCCGGCCGCTCCAGCCCGGGCATGGCCATCCGCCTGTGGCGCGCCGAGCAGACGGCGGCGCTGCCCGCCTTTTCGCCGCCCGAAATCCTCGAGGCCGACCTGTCCGGCTTCGTGCTCGACTGCGCCGCCTTCGGCGTCGCCGACCCGACCACGCTCGCCTTCCTCGACACGCCGCCCGCGCCGGCCCTGGCCGAGGCGCGCGCTCTTCTCCGCGAGCTCGACTCCATCGACGCCGACGGCCGCCTGACCGAGGCCGGCCAGGCGATGCGCCGGCTGGCGCTGCCGGTGCGTCTCGCCCACATGGTCGCCGAAGCTGCCCGCCAGGGCGCCGGGGCGGAGGCCGCCCGGCTCGCCGTGCTGATGACCGAGCGCGGTTTGGGTGGCGACAGCGCCGACCTCGAACGCCGCCTGCAGCGCTTCCGCACCGAGCGCTCGCCCCGCGCCACCGCCGCGCGGCAACTGGCGGAGCGGCTGGCACGGCAGGCCGGCATGAATGCCCCTCACCCTTACCCTCTCCCTGTGAATGATGGGGAGAGGGGGGCGTCGACGTTGCGGCCATCCTCCTTCTCCCCGTCATTGCGGGGAGAAGGTCCGGCAGGGAATGAGGGGCAGCGCGAATCTGCGCGAGGTTCCGCAGCAGGCGAGACGCTCACCCCCGGCGCCCTTCTCCTCTATGCCTGGCCCGACCGCGTCGCCAAGGCGCGCGGCGAGCGCGGCCGCTTCGTGCTCGCCAATGGCAGCGGTGCGGCCGTCGACGCCGCTGATCCGCTCGCAAGCGAGCCCTACCTCGTCGTCGCCGACCTGCAGGGCAAGGCGCAGAACGCCCGCATCGCCTCCGCCGCGGCGGTCTCGGAAGCCGACATCCGCGCGATCCTTGCCGCCCATCTCGAGCGCCGCACCGAGGCGAGCTTCGACAAGGACAAGCGTTCGGTCCGTGTCCGCGAGACCGTCCGGCTCGGCGCCGTCACCTTGTCCGAGCGCATGCTGCCGGCGCCCACCGGCGAGGCGGCCGACCGCGCCATCCTCGACGCGTTGCGCGCTCACGGGCTCGGCCTGCTCGACTGGGGCAAGGAGGCCGAGACTCTGCGCCAGCGCCTGTCCTGGCTCCGCCGCGGCCTGGGCGAGCCTTGGCCGGACATGTCCGACGAGGCCCTTTTGGCGCGGCTCGACGACTGGCTGCTGCCCTTCCTGCGCGGCGAGGCTTCCTTCGCCCGCATCGGCGCGGGCACCCTCCATGACGCGTTGCTGTCGCTCGTCCCGCACGACCTGCAGCGCAAGATCGGTTCGCTCGCGCCCACCCATTTCGACGCGCCCTCCGGCAGCCATGTGCCGATCCGCTACGACGGCGAATGGCCGGTGCTCGCCGTCCGCGTGCAGGAGCTGTTCGGAATGGACAAGCACCCCGCTATCGCCGGCGGCACCGTGCCGCTCACGCTCGAGCTGCTGTCGCCGGCGCACCGGCCGATCCAGAAGACGCGCGACCTGCCCGGCTTCTGGCGCGGCTCCTGGGCCGACGTGCGCTCCGACATGCGCGGCCGCTACCCAAAGCATGTCTGGCCGGAAAACCCCTTGGAGGCGCAAGCCACCAGCCGCGCCAAGCCGCGCGGCACCTGAGCATGATCCCGAACCGAAGGTCCGCGCAGCGAAAAGTGGGCACCGGTCTTCGAAAAAAGATTATGCTCACCCAGGAAGAACACAGAGCCCCATCCCGATTTCGGGATGGAATAGGCTCTGGGGCTTGGCGCGAGCGCCTGTTGCAGCGCATAAAGCCGAAATGAACCCGCTGACCCGCAAGCCAGACCTGCAGCATAGCCACAGGCTCCGCCTCAACACGCTGATCCGCCTGCGCTGGCTGGCTATCGTCGGCCAGAGCATCACCGTGGTGGTGGTCGCCTACGTGCTGGAGTTCCCGCTGCCGGTCAGCCTCTGCTTCGCGCTGATCGCCAGCTCCGCCTGGCTCAACCTCTTCCTCGCCTTCCGCTATCCGGCCACCCACCGGCTCCGGCCGATCGCCGCCTTCGGCATCCTCACCTTCGACAGCCTGCAGCTCGCCGGCCTGCTCTACATCACCGGCGGCCTGTCCAATCCCTTCTCGCTGCTGATGACCGTGCCGGTGGTCATCTCGGCCACCTCGCTGCCGCTGCGCCTCACCGCCGTGCTCGCCGGCCTCGTCATCGCCATGGTCAGCCTGCTCGCCTTCTTCCATCTGCCGCTGCCCTGGTACAAGGGCATCGTCCTGGCCATGCCCTTCATCTACACCGCCGGCATCTGGATCGCCGTGTCCTGCTCCATCGCATTTACCGCCATCTACGCCTTCCGCGTCGCCGAGGAGGCGCGCCTGCTCGCCAATGCGCTCGCCGCGACCGAACTCGTGCTGCAGCGCGAGCAGCACCTGTCGGCGCTCGACGGCCTCGCCGCAGCGGCCGCCCACGAGCTCGGCACGCCGCTCGCCACCATCACGCTCGTCGCCAAGGAGATGGAGCGCGCCCTCGGCCGCGATCCGAAGTTCGGCGAGGACGTCACGTTGCTGCGCAGCCAGAGCGAGCGCTGCCGCGAGATCCTGAAGCGCCTCACCAGCCTGTCGTCGGAAGGCGAGGAGCATCTCGCCCGCCTGCCGCTCACCTCGTTGGTCGAGGAGGTCACCGCGCCGCACCGCGACTTCGGCATCGCCATCAAGCTGGACCCCGGCGAGCGCATCGGCCCCGAGCCGGTCGGCCACCGCAACCCGGGCGTCATCTACGGCCTCGGCAACCTGGTCGAGAACGCGGTGGACTTCGCCCGCAGCCGCGTCACCATCCACTGGAGCTGGGACGACGAGGAAGTCACCTTCAGCATCATGGACGACGGTCCGGGCTTCCCGCACGACATCATCGACCGCATCGGCGAGCCCTACATGTCCACCCGCCAGGGGGCCGAGCCGGGCGGCGGCCTCGGCCTCGGCCTGTTCATCGCCAAGACCCTGCTCGAGCGCTCCGGCGCCGAGATCAGCTTCACCAATTCGAGCGGGCCGGGCGAGGGCGCGGTGGTCGAGATCTCCTGGCCGCGCGCCGTCTTCCTCAATCCGGCGCCGGCCGGGTCGGCCATGTTCGACACCGCCTGAGCCGGCGTACGGGTGCATTCACGGCCCTGGCATTGGACATCCTGGCTTTGCACCTATATCTGCGTGGAAAACCATAAGGACGACTGGGATCAAAGACAAAAAGGATAAGATGTGATGACCACCCAGGACATTGCAAGCGGGCTGCCGGGCGAAGACCACACTCTGCTTCTCGTCGACGACGACAAGCCGTTCCTCACGCGCCTGGCGCGCGCCATGGAGAGCCGCGGCTTCGCCGTCGACACGGCCGAAAGCGTCGAGGAGGCAGTCGCCAAGGTGCGCGCCAATCCGCCGGCCTATGCGGTGGTCGACATGCGGCTGGGCGACGGCAACGGCCTCGACGTGGTGTCCGCCATCCGCGAGCGCCGCGAGGACACCCGCACCGTCATCCTCACCGGCTACGGCAACATCGCCACCGCCGTCACCGCGGTGAAGCTCGGCGCCATCGACTACCTCTCCAAGCCGGCCGATGCCGACGACGTGTTTGCGGCCCTGACCAATTCGAGCGGCGAGCGCGCGGCCCCGCCGGAAAACCCGATGTCGGCCGACCGCGTCCGCTGGGAGCACATCCAGCGCGTCTACGAGATGTGCGAGCGCAACGTCTCGGAGACCGCACGCCGCCTCAACATGCACCGCCGCACGCTGCAGCGCATCCTCGCCAAGCGGGCGCCGAGATGACGGGTAAGGGAATAGGGGAATAGGGGAATAGGGGAATAGGGCAGTGACTGCTCTGCCGCCCTCCATATTGCCCTACTCCCCTACTCCCCTACTCCCCTACTCCCCTACTCCCCTCACTACTCGCTCTCCCCCTCCAGCGCCGGCACCGCGACACCGGCGAGTTCGGCGGCAAGCAGCCGCGCCGCGCCGGCGCGCGCGATCCTCAGCATCAGCGCCTTGCGTGTCGCCGCCGCCAAGCGGTGCTCCGGCGCCTCGCGCATGATCTCGGCGCCATAGCCGTCCGAAAGGATGAAGCCGCATTCCTCGGGGAAGATCTCTTGCGGCACCTCGGGGTGCGTGGCGAAGAAGAAGCGGTCGGAGTGCAGCCTGTAGTCCGGCCATTTGCGGTCGGTGCGGAAATCCTCGACCGACGACTTGATCTCGATGATCCAGATGTCGCCCTGGCGTGTCAGCGCCACGAGGTCGGCGCGCCGTCCGGTCGCCAGCGAAAGCTCGGGCAGTACATGCGCGCCCATCTGCGACAGCAGGCGCTGCACGCCGCGCCGCACCAGCATGGCGCGGTCTGACTGGCGGCCGTCGACGAGGGGATTTTGGGCAAGCGGCGAAATGATCGGCATGCGCCGATCATGGCATCATTTGTTCACGTTTTGAACCCGTCCTGAGGCAACTGTTCCTTGGGAATAGAACCCTGGTGGTGGCAAGCCTCTGCTCAACCCCGCCTCGCTGCCTGCATCCGCTTTCCCGTCCTGCGTGTTGCCGAAATGCCATAGCTTCCACCTTAGTTAAGGCGGCGGCGGCAATGGGCGCTTGCGAGGCTTGGCAAGCAAAATGCCGGACCGTTAAGAATGGTGGCGGAAATGAGGCCGAATCGGCCTGGGCGTCGCTCCTTTCGGGAATCCAGCATGCGCTTGAAATTCTCTGCAATTGCCGCCGCACTGGCGCTTTCCGCCGCACTCGCGGGTTGCTCGACCGACGGTGTGTCGCGCATCTTCTCCAACGACTACGGCGCCCGCGTCGATGCCGGCTACAAGCTGCCGACCATCCCGATCAGCAAGGTGCCGCGCCAGTTCCACCGCCAGGTCGTGCGCTACGAGACCGACGAGAAGCCGGGCACCATCGTCGTCGATACCGGGCAGAAGTTCCTCTATCTGGTCCAGGCCGAAGGCAAGGCGATCCGCTACGGCATCGGCGTCGGCCGCGAGGGCTTCGAGTGGCAGGGAACCGCCCGCATCGCGCTCAAGCGCGAATGGCCGGTGTGGACGCCGCCGCCGGCGATGATCAAGCGCCAGCCGGAGCTCGCCAAATGGTCGGGCGGCATGCCTGGCGGCCCCAAGAACGCGCTCGGCGCGCGCGCCCTCTACCTCTACAACAAGGGCGGCGACTCCGGTTACCGCCTGCACGGCACGCCGGAATGGTGGTCGATCGGCAAGGCCATGTCGTCGGGCTGCATCCGCCTCATGAACCAGGACATCATCGACCTCTACAATCGCGCCGAGGTCGGCACCAAGGTCATCGTGATCTAACCGCGAACCGTCCAGGCAACACGGACGTCGCAAACAAAAACCGGGCTCCAAGGCCCGGTTTTTTGTTTTTGGGTCAGTAGTGAGGCTGTTCCGGCAATTCGCTCCGCCGAGGCATCTGGGGTGGTTTTCGAGAACCGGAGCGCAGCGGACGTTCAGGTCCGTGAGCACCGGAAGCGCAGAAAACTGCGTCAGATGGCCGGGGGAGTAGAATTGACGGGCAGCCTCAGGCCACCTGCTCGACCTGCTGCACCTCAGGCACGAAGTGGCGGAGCAGGTTCTGGATGCCGTGCTTCAGTGTCGCCGTCGACGACGGGCAGCCGGCGCAGGCGCCCTTCATGTGCAGGAACACGGTGCCGTTCTCGTAGCCGCGGAAGGTGATGTCGCCGCCGTCCTGGGCGACCGCCGGGCGAACCCGCGTGTCGAGCAGTTCCTTGATCGTCACCACGATCTCGGCGTCGGCCTGGTCGTAGAACTCCTCGCTGTCGGCCTGATGCCCGGCGCCTGCCGCGCTTTCGCGCGCCATCACCGGCGCACCCGACATGAAATGCTCCATGATCGAGCCGAGGATCGCCGGCTTGAGGTGCTGCCAGTCCGGGCCGTCCTTGCTCACGGTGATGAAGTCGTAGCCGAAGAACACGCCGGTGACGCCCGGAATGTCGAACAGCCGGCCGGCCAGCGGCGAGGCGGCGCGCGCGCTGTCGGCGTCGCGGAAATCGGCGGTGCCGTCCACCAGGACTTCCTTGCCGGGCAGGAATTTCAGCGTCGCCGGATTGGGGGTCGCTTCGGTCTGGATGAACATGGCCGTATCTCCATGGCCGCCGCGTCGGCGGGCCGTCACTTTGGAATAGTTCTAATTAGGCTCATGGCGGCCGACATTCAAGCCGCTGGCGCGCCTCCGCGCCAATATGTTGCGCCGGTTTCTTAGGCCAGGCTGTCGATGTCCTCGTCGGACAGGTTCTGCGGCACCACCGTCACCGGGATCGGGAAGGCGGCCGCCTTGCCGGCGATCGAGGCGACGAGCGGCCCGGGGCCTTCCTTGCCCGCGCCGGCCGCCAGCACCAGGATGGCGATGTCCTGGTCGTCTTCGATCAGCTTGTGGATCTCCTCGGCGGGGCGGCCTTCGCGCACCACCAGCTCCGGCTCGATGCCGAGGGTCTCGCGCACTTTCGAGGCATGGGTGTCCAGCGCCCCGTTGGCCGTGGCGGTCGCCTCCTCGCGCATGATCTTTTCAACGCCCAGCCAGTGCTGGAAGTCGTCCGGCTCGATCACATAGAGCAGCACCAGCACGCCGCCGGTCGACCTGGCGCGCTTCGAGGCATAGGCCACGGCGCGCTCGCATTCCGGCGTCTCGTCGATGATCGCCAGGAACTTGCGCCGATGGCCGGCTTCCTTGCTGAGGCGTTTGGAGACCATGTGCTACCTTGCTGTGCGTGGGCGTACCGGCGAGCAATTTGCCACCGGCGCCGGCCGCCCGCAAGCAGGCCGGCGCCGGGACGCTGTCAGTCGCCTAGTAGGCCGATGATGTCGCGCACGTCCTTCATCGTCACTTCGGCAATCGCCCGCGCCCGGTCGCCGCCGTCGCGCAGCACGGCGTCGATATGGCCGGGGTCGGCCATCAGGCGGCGCATCTCGCCGGCCACGGGCGCCAGCTTGTCGACCGCGAGGTCGGCAAGTGCCGGCTTGAACACCGAGAACTGCTGGCCGCCGAACTCCCGGAGCACATTCTCTTTCGACATGTCGGCGAGGCCGGCATAGATGCCGACGAGGTTTTCCGCCTCGGGACGTTCCTTCAGCCCGTCGGTCTCGCTCGGCAGCGCTTCCGGATCGGTCTTGGCCTTCTTGATCTTCTTCGAGATCGTGTCGGCGTCGTCGGTCAGGTTGATGCGCGACAGGTCGGACGGATCCGACTTCGACATCTTTTTCGAACCGTCGCGCAGGCTCATGATGCGTGCCGCCGGCCCACCGATGATCGGCTCGGTGATCGGGAAGTAGCCGTTGACCGTCTCTTCGCCCACCTGCATTTCGACGCCGATGCCGAGATCGGCGATGCGCGACGAGAAGTCGTTGTTGAACTTCTGGGCGATGTCGCGGGTCAGTTCCAGGTGCTGCTTCTGGTCCTCGCCGACGGGCACATGCGTGGCGCGATAGAGCAGGATGTCGGCGGCCATCAGGCTCGGATAGGCGAGCAGGCCCAGCGAGGCGTTCTCGCGGTCCTTGCCGGCCTTGTCCTTGAACTGCGTCATGCGGTTCATCCAGCCGATGCGCGCCACGCAGTTGAAGATCCAGGCGAGCTCGGCGTGCTGCAGCACGCGGGCCTGGTTGAAGACGATGTGCTTCTTGGGATCGATGCCGGAAGCCAGGAACGCCGCGGTGATCGAGCGCGTCTGGCCTTCGAGGTCGTCATGGACGAGCTGCGCGGTCAGCGAATGCAGGTCGACGACGCAATAGATGCAGTCGTTGGTTTCCTGCAGCGCGACGAACTTGCGGATGGCGCCGAGATAGTTGCCGAGATGGAGGTTGCCGGTCGGCTGGACGCCGGAGAAGACGAGGGGCTTGAAGGCGGTCATGTTGATCCCGTGGCTTGTGGAGGGCCGTTTCGCGCGCGGCGAAATGCGAGTGGCGCTTATGGACGAAGGCGCGGGAGCGGGCAAGTGGCGTCAGCGCGCCGAGCTGATCGAGCTGGCCAGCTTTGCAAGGCGCCCAAGGAGACCGCGCCAGCTCGATGGCGTGACTTCGATCTTGGCTACGCCCAGTCCGGGGCGTTGCGCGGTTGGCCGCTGCAGCTTGTTGAGGTGCAGCTCCAGGATGGTGTAGTCGTCCGGCTTGAGCCGCACATCGAGCGACGCCTTGGCCTTCCAGAGGTTGCCGCGCTGGCGCAGCCGGCCGATCCGCGCTTTTGTCGGAGCGTCATTGACTGACAGTTTCAGGGATTTCAGTGCCTGCGGGTCGCGATGCCAAAGGCTCAGCCTGACGGCGACCGGCTCCGAAGCCTTGAATGGCACGAGCAGCTTGGGCCGCGGATTGCAGCCGACCCAACGTATCCAGTCGGGGTCGCTCGCATTGGGCAGCCAGTCCAGCGCCCTGGTGTGGTTGTCCTGTCGGATTATCTCCGGCCCCAGCAGCGGCTTGAGCTCCGGCCTGACAACGCCCCTGTTTCTGCCGTTCAGCTCCGCCAGTTGCCCCTTGGAGTAGCTATCGAAGCTCGGAAACCGTGCCGTCATGAAGGTGCCCGAAGCCTTCGATCTTGCCAGCTCGGACGCCACATAGCCTGCATAGCCCGGCGAACTCATGCGGCGGAGCATGCGCGCCTGTTCGTCCGAGGCCTGTTTCAGGTAGTACAGGTAGCGGTGGCCTGCAGCGAACTTGTGCACCGTGATGTGCTGCGTTGAGACAAACCGCATGCCCGCGCCTGCGGCACGCAGCTGGAATTCCGCGTCGACAGGGGGAACGATGTCCGACGGAGCCCGCCATCTTCCTATCCGGTCGACGACGTCGATCTTGTGCGCCACGCTCGACGGCGGAAAGAAATGCTCCGAGGCGGCGCGGCTGTCGTCGAAAATGCCGGTGACCAGACGATAGTTGCTGGCACGCGGTCCGTGATAGATGGTCCCGCTGATCGCAAAATCCGCCGTCGGGTCGCTCTCGAACAGGTCGGCCAGCGCCGAGAGGTGGTTCGGTGCCCAGATGTCGTCGTGACCGAGATAGGCGATGTGGCGTCCAACCGCGCGGGCAATGCCTTCGTTGTTGGGAAAGGACTGGCTGCCGCCTCGCTCCGGCAGGTTGAACCACCTTACTTTTGGCGAGCCGACCGATGCCACCACTTCCGAAGTGTCGTCGGTGCATGCATCGCCGATGATCAGCAATTCGAAGTCCTGCAGGCTTTGGGCCAGCACGGATCGTATCGACGGAAGGATGTGACGGCCACGATTGTAGGCGGCCATGACGACCGAGAACGTTGGTTGCGGAATGATGCCCGGACTGGCGCTCATCCCGGCAGGCCCGCCTTGCTGCGGATATCGCAGACGCGTTCCACGATGAGCGCACCTTCCATCGCCGAACTCATGGGCGCAGGTCCGCCGCGCAGGTGGCTTAGGAAGGCTGCGAGTTCCGCTTTGAGCGGCATGTCTGTGGTGATCGGCACCTTGATTTCAGGTGCGCCGAGGTCATCGGGAGTGCCGCGACGCAGGATCAGTTCTTCGTCCATGCTGCCGTTCAACGTCACGGTTCCCCTGCTGCACGCCAGGATGACGGCGCGTCGGTTCACGGGATGATGGGCCGAGGTTTCAATGACGACGCGGGGCCCGCCATCGCGCGCCAGCAATGCGACCAAACCGCTTGTAGCAGGGCCTAGCCCGTCGCTGAAAGCCGTGACGACGGGTGGAAGGTCATCCAGCACGTGCAGGCAGATCGACAGGTCGTGCGGCAGAAGGTTCCATATCGGATCGACTTCGTTGTGCGTCATCGACCAGCCCAACCGGAACAGTCTGAGACCAATCGGGTCGCCCAGTTCGCCGCTTCTTACGAATTGTGCGATGCGGTCGATGCCGCCGTGATAGCGCCACTTGTCCATCACGAAGATCCTGTCGGGTGCAGTCTCCGCGAGCAGCTTGGCTGTCGCATGATCTGAAGTCAGAGGCTTCTCGACGAAGAGCGGAACGTTACGCTCGCACAGGCGCAGGAGCACGCTGCCGTGGCTGTTGCTGGGGGTTGCGACGACCACACCCTCGACAACCGGCAGGTCTTCCAGGCGCGAGACGATGAGATCGGCGCCATTCGCCTCGGCGTTGGAGCGCGATCGTTCGCCCGGCGCTACACAGGCGACCATCGCGCCGAGCGACTTGAGGTCGCGAAGGATGAGGCGGCCCCAGCCACCGCAGCCGACCAGCCCCACATAGGGCATGTCAGTCATGGGCCATGCTCAGCCGCTGGCGTTCGTCCAGGAACAGCCGAGTCATCTCGGCTGCGGTGCCGGCGTTGGTATCGCGCGGCGACAGCTTGGGGTCGACAACCCGCCAGTCGAGCCC
The DNA here is from genome assembly GCF_037625995.1 of Aminobacter sp. Piv2-1. Lineage (NCBI taxonomy): Bacteria > Pseudomonadati > Pseudomonadota > Alphaproteobacteria > Hyphomicrobiales > Phyllobacteriaceae > Aminobacter > Aminobacter sp. Piv2-1. Next base: position 61,752 of record NZ_JARKMU010000015.1, on the reverse strand, counting down.
GAGCGCTGGGTCATCCCATCGGCAGCCGATCTCGTCGACGAGATTCCAATAGTGGGAGACTGAATAGCAGAGGCTCGAACGGTCAGGAAAATGGAAGCCATGCGCCACGCCGGGCGGCACGAGGGCGGCTTGCAAGCGTTCGCCTTTGAGGACAACCGTGGTCGACAGGCCATGCGTTGGCGATTCCGGCCTGATGTCGACGAGCGCCAGGACCATCGATCCCTCCATGCACACCAGATAATCGGAGTGGACGACATGGACATGCACGCCTCGGAGCACATTGGCTTCGCTGCGCACGAAATTCCATTGTACCGGCTCTATGCCGGTGCCCCATTCAAGCCTGAAAATCTCAGTCAGATCACCGCGATCGTCCATGTGCGTGGCCAGGTCGCGGACGACGCATCCCTCCGGTAGTCTCATGCGCTCCCCCCTCCGTACTTTGGCCGACAGTCATGCCGAAGCTGACCCGATATAGCCCATCACTTCGTCGACGTAACTGCAAATCTGGGAGCGGTCCTGCGCCATCGCTCGGCCTTTTCTACGACGCCGAGGATCGAACGCGGCAGGACGCAGCCCCTATGCCGTAAAGCTCTCGCGAGGCTTGGAGCTAGGCGGTTCTGGCACCGGTCATTCCGCTTCTGTCGGCGTTGTCGCAGTGGGTGATTTCCGCCTCACATTCCGCCGGATCATGCCGATGTCGGCGCCGCCGATGGCGAAGGCGACGGCGAAGTAGACGACCATCGCGCCCAGTACGAGCGCCAGCAGCGCCGTCGCCTGCGTGTAGAGCGGGACGCTCGAGCCCAGCCATGGCCCGGCGGCGTCGGCCGCGAACCACAGCGCGCCCGCCATTGCCGCGGCGGCGATGACCAGGCGGGGGATGCGCCGCATCAGGCCGGCATCGCGGCCCCAGTGGCCGCGCCGCACCAGGACGACGAGCAACAGCCCCGCATTGACCCAGCCGGCGAGCGCCGAGGCGGTGGCGATGCCCGGCGCGCCCATCGACGGGAACAGGATCAGCGCGGTGGCGATGTTGACCGCCACCGAGATCGCCGCGAAGACCATCGGCGTCCGGGTGTCCTCGCGGGCGAAATAGCCGGGCGTGAAGGCCTTGATCAGCACGAAGGCCGGCAGGCCGAGGCCGAATATCGCGAGGATGGACGACACCACCTCGGTGCTTTGCGCGCCGAAGGCGCCGCGCTCGTAGAGCACGCGGATGATCGGTTCGGAGATCACCAGCAGCGCCGCCGCCGCCGGCAGGGTCAGGAACAGCGTGAACTCGACCGAACGGTTCTGCAGGTTGGAGGCCTCGACCATGTTGCCGGCCTTCAGCGCCCGCGCCAGTTCCGGCAGCAGAACGATCGCCACCGCGACGCCGACCACGCCGAGCGGCAGCTGGTAGATGCGGTCGGCGAGGTTGAGCGACGACACCGCGCTGTCCTGCCCCGAGGCGATTGCCGTGCCGATCAGCGTGTTGATCTGGGTGATGCCGCCGGTAATCGCGGCGGGCAGCGCCAGCCACAGCAGGCGCTTGACGTTGGCCGTCAGCCGCGGCCGGCGCAAGCCGATCGAGACGCCGGCGTGGCGCACCGCGATCCAGACGATGGCGAGCTGCACGAGCCCCGCCGCCAGCACGCCCCACGCCAGCGCATAGCCGACCTTCAGCCCGTCATGGCCGTTGTACCAGGCATTGGCCAGAACCCCGACCAGGATGATGTTGAGGAATACCGGCGCCACCGCCGCGGCGAAATAGCGGCGCAGTGAATTGAGCATGCCGCTCATCATCGCCGCTAGCGACATGCAGATGAGATACGGGAACATGATCGTGGCCAGCGCGACGGTCAGGCCGTATTTGCCGGCATCGTCGGCGAAGCCCGGCGCCACCACGAAGCGCACGATCAGCGGCATCGCCAGCTCCATGGCGATGGTCAGCACCAGGAGCGCCGAGAACAGCGCGCCGAACACCTCTTCCGAGAAGCGCTTGGCGCCTTCGACGCCATTGGCCTCGATCTCCTTGGCAAACAGCGGCACGAAGGCGGCGTTGAAGGCGCCTTCGGCAAACAGCCTGCGGAACGTGTTGGGGAACTGGAACGCCGCATAGAAGGCGTCAGCCACCGGGCCGGTGCCGAGGGCTGCCGCCATCAGCATCTCGCGGGCGAAGCCCAGCACCCGGCTCATCAGCGTGCCCGACGCGACGGTTGCGAATTTTTTCACAAGGCTCAAAGGATTGTCCGTTGCTGGTTGCTGGTGCCGGCCCTGTCCCCCTCACGCGAAGGCTGAATACGCCCAAGTGAATCGGGCAAAATTGGCGCGATTTGTCTCAACCTCCTCTCCTCGCCGGGGAGAGGGTGGCCGAGCGAAGCGGAGGCCGGGTGAGGGGGCGTCGTAAAATGCAAGCTGCCACCGTCATTCCGCAGCCGCTGCCTTGGTTCTGGCGCGCTCGTGGGCGGGGCCTTCCATCGTGGCGATGAGGCGGGCGCGAATATTCTCGAGCCGGGTCGGGTTGTCGATCTTCTGGCCGGTCAGGTCGGTCACGTAGAAGGTGTCGATGACCTTCTCGCCGAAGGTGGTGATGTGCGCCGAGGCGATGTCGAGCGACAGGTCCGACAGCGTGCCGGTGATCTCCGACAAAAGGCCCGGCCGGTCGAGGCCCTCGACCTCGACCACCGAGAAGCGGTTCGACAGCGCGTTGCGGATCTCGGCCCGCGGCTGGATGCGGAAGGTCTTGTGGCCGCGCCTGGGCTTGGTCCGCTTGGCGATCATTTCCGGCAGCCAGGCGCGCCCCGAAAGCACGTCCTCGATCAGCCCGCCCACCCGCTCGGCGCGGCGGCGCTCGTCCTCGTCGCGGTCGAACTCGCGCGAGATCAGGATGATGTCCAGCGCGCGGCCGTCGGCGGTGGTGAAGATCTGCGCGTCGACGATGTTGCCGCCGGCGGCGGCACAGGCGCCGGCGATCACCGACAGCAGCCGCGGGTGGTCCTGCGCCAGAACCGTGATCTCGGTGACGGCCTCGAACTGGCGCGTCCGCGCCATTGTCGACAGCTGCTTGCCCGCTTCGTCGGCGGCGCGGATGAACTCGGCGTGCCGCTTCTGGTCGTCCAGGTCGACGGTCAGAAGGTAGTTCTCGTAATGCAGCTTGACGTATTTCCCGCGCGCCTTCTCCGGCCAGGCTTCGAGTGCCGCGGCAAGCGTCTCGCGCGCCGCGGCCGTGCGTTCGGCCCGCGACAGCTCCGAGAAGCCGCCGGTGAGCAGAAGCTCGGTCTCGTAATAGAGGGTGCGCAGCAGCTGGCCCTTCCAGCCGTTCCACACCCCGGGGCCGACACCGCGGATGTCGCACACCGTCAGGATCAGGAGCAGCTTCAGCCGTTCCACCGACTGCACCACGTCGGCGAAGTCGTCGATGGTCTTGCGGTCGTTGAGGTCGCGAGTCTGCGCCGTCATCGACATGGCGAGGTGGTTCTCGACCAGCCATGCCACCGTCTCGGTGTCGGACGGCGAAAGCCCCATATGCGGGCAGATGCGGCGCGCGATCTTGCCGCCCGCCTCGGAATGGTCCTCGGGCCGTCCCTTGGCGATGTCGTGCAGCAGCACCGCGACATAGAGCACCTCGCGCTGCTTCTTCAGCCCGCCGATCAGCGAATGGCTGAGCGGGTGGATCTTCTCGCCGTCGCCGTGCTCGATCTCCGACAGCACGCCGATGCAGCGCAGCAGATGCTCGTCCACCGTATAGTGGTGGTACATCGAGAACTGCATCATGGCGACGATCTTGCCGAAGTCGGGGATCAGCCGCCCGAGCAGCCCCGCCTCGTTCATGCGCCGCATGTTGAGCTCGGGATTGCGGTCCGAGGTCAGGATGTCGAGGAAGTAGCGGTTGGCCTCCTCGTTGCGGCGCAGCCCCCGGTCCACCAGCCCCAGCGAGCGGGTCAATAGCTTCAGCGCATTGGGATGCAGCTCCAGTCCGTGCCGGTCGGCGAACCAGAAGAAGCGCAGCATGTTCACCGGGTCGCGCTCGAACACCTTGTCGTCGGCGACGTTGATGCGCTGGTTGTCGATGATGAAGTCGCTGGTGCCGGCGAGCTTGCGCCGCCGCCGCGTAAATCCCTGCAGCAGCCCGTGGAAGCCCGGCGCGTCCTTGGCCTGCTCCTCCTCCAGTGCCGCGCAGAAGATGCGGGTCAGGTCGCCCACTTCCTTGGCCACCAGGAAGTAGTCCTTCATGAAGCGTTCGACCGCCGACAGCCCGGGCTGCGTCGTGTAGCCCAGCCGTTCGGCGATCTCGCGCTGGATGTCGAAATGCAGCCGCTCCTCCGGCTTGCCGGTGAGGAAATGCATGTGGCAGCGCACCGCCCAGAGGAAGTCCTCGGCCTCGACGAACTGGCCGTACTCGCCCTCTTTGAACACGCCCTTGTCGACCAGCTCGGCGCCGGTGCGGACGCGGTAGTAGTATTTGGCGATCCAGAACAGCGTGTGCAGGTCGCGCAAGCCGCCCTTGCCATCCTTGATGTTGGGCTCGACCAGGTAGCGGCTCTCGCCGGCCTTGGCGTGGCGGCCGTCGCGCTCGGCGAGCTTGGCCTGCACGTATTCGGCGCCCGTGTCCTTCACCAGCTCCTTGTCGAAACGCTCGATCAGCTCCTCGCAGAGCTTCTTCTCGCCCCAGACGTAGCGCGCCTCCAGGATCGCCGTGCGGATGGTGATGTCGGTGCGCGAGAGCCGGATGCACTCGTCGATGTTGCGGGTGGCGTGGCCGACCTTCAGCCCCATGTCCCACAGCATGTAGAGCATGTACTCGACGATCTGCTCGCCCCACGGCGTCTGCTTGTAGGGCAGCAGGAACAGCAGGTCGATGTCCGAGCCCGGGGCCAGCGTGCCGCGGCCGTAGCCGCCGACCGCCACGATCGCCATGCGCTCGGCGCGCGACGGGTTCTTGGCCCGGTACACATGGGTGACGGCGAAGTCGTAGAGGACGCGGATGACCTCATCCATGAGGTGCGAGATGCGCGTCGCGCAGGCGGTGCCGCCCTCGTCCTCCATCAGCATCCGTTCGGCGACGCTCTTGCCGGCGGCGACCCGCTCCTTGAACAGCAGTAGCGCCTTGGCGCGGATCGCCGGATCGGTGCCGTCGCCGCCCGTCGCCGCGGTCAGCGCGGTGAGTTGGCGGCGCAGTTCGTCCGCGTCGATGAGCTGATCGAGCTTGAGCGGAATGTTCGTCATGTGCCTCGGCTGGCCTCGCCCTTGAGGCCGCGTCTATAGCGCGATTTTTCCGCCATGGGTATGGCCCGTCGCCCCGGGGCGAACCGGGAGGCAGGATGGCGCGTTGACCTTCCACCTACTGGAGACATTATGCTCGATTCGGCAACAGGAGCGTGGATCTTACTTATGAATGAACATCACCAGCACCACGGACATTCTTCGAAAGGCACCGAAGCGGCGCAAGATGTGATTCGTGATCCGGTCTGCGGCATGGTCGTCGACCCGGCCGCCGGCAAGCCGACGCTCGAGCGCGAGGGCCACCTGTTCCACTTCTGCAGCGCCGGCTGCCGTGACAAGTTTGTCAAGGAGCCGGAAAAATACATCAGCGCCACCGATCCCGTCTGCGGCATGAGCGTCGATCGCTCCAGCGCCAAAAATTTCCTCAAGCACGAGGGTTCCAGCTACTATTTCTGCTCGCCGGCCTGCGAGGGCAAGTTCAAGGCCGAGCCGGCCAAGTATCTCGGCGGCAAGCCCGCGGCGCAGGCCGCGCCCGCCGGCACGCAGTACACCTGCCCGATGCACCCCCAGATCATCCGCGACAAGCCGGGTTCCTGTCCGATTTGCGGCATGGCGCTCGAACCGATGATGCCCACCGGCGAGGAGGGGCCGAGCCCCGAGCTGGTCGATTTCACCCGCCGCTTCTGGATCAGCGCGGCGCTGTCGATCCCGCTGGTCATCGTCGTCATGGGGGCGATGGTCGGCCTGCCCGTCCGCGAGTGGATCGGCGAGCGGGTCACCGCCTGGCTGGAGCTCCTGCTCGCCACGCCCGTGGTGCTGTGGGCGGCGCTGCCGTTCTTCGATCGCGGCCTCGATTCGTTCCGCAACCGCAGTCCCAACATGTGGACGCTGATCTCGCTCGGCGTCGGCGCGGCCTACGCCTACAGCGTCGTCGCCACGCTCTTCCCCGACCTGTTTCCGGAGCAGTTCCGCACCCATGGCGGCTCCGTCCCGGTCTATTTCGAGGCGGCCAGCGTGATCGTCACGCTGGTCTTCCTCGGCCAGGTTCTGGAACTCAGGGCGCGCGAGCGCACCGGCTCGGCCATCCGCGCCCTGCTCGACCTCGCGCCCAAGACCGCGCGCCGCATTGCCGATGACGGCAGCGAAAGCGAGGTGCCGCTCGAAGAAGTTCTCAGCGGTGACCGCCTGCGCGTCCGCCCCGGCGACAGCATCCCCGTCGACGGTGTCGTGCTCGAAGGCCGCTCCTCGGTCGACGAATCGATGATCACTGGCGAGCCGGTTCCGGTCGAGAAGGTCGAGGGCGAGAAGCTCACCGGCGGCACGCTCAACAAGAATGGCTCGCTGATCATGCGTGCCGAGAAGGTCGGCGCCGACACCGTGCTGTCGCAGATCGTCGACATGGTCGCCAAGGCGCAGCGCAGCCGCGCCCCCATCCAGGGGCTCGCCGACCTCGTGTCGTTCTATTTCGTGCCGACCGTGGTGCTGATCGCCATCGCCTCCTTCATCGTCTGGGCACTCGTCGGGCCGCAGCCGAGCATGGTCTTCGCCATCGTCTCGGCGGTGGCGGTGCTGATCATCGCCTGCCCCTGCGCGCTCGGCCTCGCCACGCCGATGTCGATCATGACCGCCACCGGCCGCGGCGCCCAGGCCGGCGTGCTGATCAAGGACGCCGAGGCGCTCGAGCGTTTCTCCAAGGTGAGCACCCTCATCGTCGACAAGACCGGAACGCTGACCGAAGGCCGCCCGCAGCTGACCGACGTGGTCGTCGCCGACGGCATGGCCGAAAACGAGCTGCTGGCGCTGGCCGCCGGCCTCGAAAAGGGGTCGGAGCATCCGCTTGCCGAGGCGATCGTCGACGGCGCGGGCCAGCGCGGCGTCGCCGTGCCCGAGGCCCAGGACTTCGAGTCGGTCACCGGCAAGGGCGTCACCGGCACGGTATCGGGGCGCAAGATCGCGCTTGGCAACGCCGCCATGATGACCGATCTCGGCCTTGACATCGCCGGCCTGTCGGCCCGTGCCGATGCGCTGCGCGCCGAGGGCAAGACCGCCATGTTCGTCGCCGTCGACGGCAAGCCGGCCGGGCTTGTGGCCGTCGCCGATCCGATCAAGGCGACCGCCGCCGAGGCCATCCGCAACCTGCACGATCTCGGCATGCGCATCATCATGGCGACGGGCGACAATGCCCGCACTGCCAAGGCGGTCGCGCAGAAGCTCGGCATCGACGAGATCCGCGCCGACATGCTGCCCGAAGGCAAGAAGGCGCTCATCGACGAGCTGCGCGCCAAGGGCGAGGGCGTCGCCATGGCCGGCGACGGCGTCAACGACGCGCCCGCGCTCGCCGCCGCCGATGTCGGCATCGCCATGGGCACCGGCGCCGACGTCGCCATGGAGAGTGCCGGCATCACCCTGGTCAAGGGCGACCTGACCGGCATCGTCCGGGCGCGGCGCCTGGCCAAGGGCACGCTCCGCAACATCAAGGAGAACCTGTTCTTCGCCTTCGTCTACAACGTGCTCGGCGTGCCGATCGCCGCCGGCGTGCTCTACCCCATCACCGGCACGCTTCTGTCGCCGATGATCGCCGCCGCCGCGATGGCCCTTTCGTCCGTCTCAGTCATCAGCAATTCGCTGCGGCTGCGCAGTCTGAAGCTGTGATGGAGCCGATCCGGTTCCCGGGCGTTTGGACGAGTTCAACGAGGAGACTGTAATGACGTTTGTACGAAAGACCGCGCTTGCCCTGTCGGCGGCGACGATCGTCGGCCTTGCCGCGATCGGCACCGGCTATGCCCAGATCGACCACAGCGGCATGAACATGAGCGGCATGGCCGCGCCGGCGGCGGACAGTGCGGCGACCGAGGCCTACAAGGCGGCCATGGACAAGATGCACGAGACCATGACGTCGATGGAGTACTCGGGCAACGCCGATGTCGACTTCGCCCGCAGCATGATCCCGCATCACCAGGCCGCCATCGACATGGCCAAGGTCCAGCTGGAGAACGGCAAGAATCCGGAGATGCGCAAGCTCGCCGAGGAGGTCATCGCCGCCCAGGAGGCCGAGATCAAGCGCATGGAGGCCTGGCTTCAGGCCAACCCGCCCATGTAAGCTGGGCGGGATCGACCCAGGAAAGGAACCCGTCATGCCTATTGCCACCACCACGCTTCCTTCCGGCGAGTTGGTGCCGGTGCTCGGCCAGGGCACCTGGATGATGGGCGAGGACCGGCGCAGGGCGGCCGACGAAGTGGCCGCCCTGAAGCTCGGCATCGATCTCGGCATGACCTTGATCGACACCGCCGAGATGTATGGCGATGGCGGTTCCGAGGAGATCGTGGCCGAGGCGATCGCCGGCCGCCGCGAAAAGCTCTTCCTGGTCAGCAAGGTGCTGCCGAGCAATGCCTCGCGCAGCGGCGTGCTGCGCGCCTGCGAGGCCAGCCTGAAGCGCCTGCGTACCGACCGCATCGACCTCTACCTGCTGCATTGGCGCGGCGGCGTGCCGCTCGCCGAGACAGTCGCCGCCTTCGAGGAGCTGCGTCGGGCGGGCAAGATCCGCCACTGGGGCGTGAGCAACTTCGACACCGAGGACATGAAGGAGCTCGAACGGCTCCAGGGCGGGCGCAACGCCCAGGCCAACCAGGTGCTCTACAACCTCACAAGGCGCGGCATCGAGTTCGACCTTCTGCCCTGGTGCCGCGGCCGCGGCATGCCGGTCATGGCCTATTCGCCGGTGGAGCAGGGTGAGTTGGCGCGCGACCGGGGCTTGCGCGGCATCGCCGCCCGCCACGGCGCCACCCCGGCGCAGGTCGCGCTCGCCTGGGTGCTCGCCCAGGACGGCGTCATCGCCATCCCGAAGGCGAGCCGCCTCGAACATGTCCGCCAGAACGCTGCCGCGCGTGACATCTGCCTGACGCCCGAGGATATCGCCGAACTCGACGGTCTCTTCGCGCCGCCGGCGCGCAAGCGACCGCTGGAGATGATCTGAGCGCCAGCCCTTCTCAGCTCGCCAGCGCCAGGTCCGGTCCTCCGGCCTCGGGCAGGGCCAGGCGCGGCGCGATCCCGACATAGCGGGCGCCGAAGGGGCGGGGCGGGGCGATGCCGAAGCCCTGGCCGTAGTCGATGCCGATGCCTCGCAGCGCGGCTGCTATGTCGTCGTTCTCGACGAACTCGGCGATCGTGCGCTTGCCCGTCACCTCGCCGATATGGTGGATCATCTCCACCATGGCGCGGTCGATGCGGTCGACCAGCATGTCCTTGACGAAGCCGCCGTCGATCTTGAGGTAGTCCACCGGCAGCGCCTTGAGGTAGCTGAAGGAGGACATGCCCGAGCCGAAATCGTCGAGCGAGAAGCGGCAGCCATGCGCCTGCAGCGCCTTGATGAAGCGGGCCGCCGCGTCGAGGTCGGCAATGGCGCTGGTTTCGGTGATCTCGAAGCAGATCGTCGCCGGCGCGACCCCGGTACGCTCGAACTGTTCGAGCGCGTAGTTGACGAAGCTCTCGTCGCCGAAGCTCGCGCCCGAGAGATTGATGGCGCAGGTGGCGATGGGATCGGAATCGCCAGCCCTGGCCTGGGCGGCCAGCGTGTCGAGCGCCGAGCGCACCACCCAGCGGTCGATCAGCGGCATCAGCCCGTAGCGCTCGGCCGCCGGAATGAACGCGCCGGGCGGTACCACGGCGCCGTCGGCGTCGACGAGGCGGACCAGCAGCTCGACATGCGCGCCGCCCTCCGCGCGTCCGGGATCGAGCGGCACGATCTCCTGGGCGTGGAGGCGGAAGCGGTTCTGCTCCAGCGCCTCGCGCAGCCGCTGCACCCAGGCCATCTCGCCCAGCCGGTGCTCGAGTTCGGGGTCGCCGATCTCGCGGAACTGCACCTGGTTGCGGCCGTTGTCCTTGGCCAGGTAGCAGGCGACGTCGACGCTGCGCAGGATCTGCTCCAGCGACAGGGTCGCATCCGAAAGCCCGACGACGCCGATGCTGGCGCTGGAGTTGAACGTGCGGCCGTCCCACCCGAAATGCAGCTCCTCCACGGCGTGGCGCAGCCGCTCGGCCGCGGCCGTCGCCGGCTTCCTCGGGCAGTTCTCCATCAATATTCCGAACTCGTCGCCGCCCAGCCGGGCCAAAAGGTCGCCATGCCGCAGCTGCTGGCTCAGCGCGGTGGCGATCTTGCGCAGGAACTCGTCGCCGGCCGCATGCCCGCAGGTGTCGTTGACGACCTTGAACTGGTCGAGGTCGAGATACATCAGCGCATGCTCCGCCGGCCGCCTGGCCAGGCCGGCGAGCGACGCCTTGAGCCGCGTTTCGAACTCGCGCCGGTTGGCGAGCCCGGTCAGCATGTCGTGCGTCGCCTGCCACGACAGCCGCGCCAGGAATTCCTGCTCCTTGGTGCGGTCGTGGAACACCAGCACCGCGCCTGTGACCTTCTGCCCGACATAGAGCGGCGACGCCGCGAGCGACACGGCCACCGTCGACCGGTCGGGCCGCACCAGCTGCTGCGGCACGCCGCTGCCGTCATAGGGCTCGCCCGCCAGCACGCGCTCGATCAGCCCCTCTTCCTCCTCGCCGGTCTCTTCCCGGACCAGTCGGAACAGGCGATCGAGCGGAGTGCCCCGCGCCGCGTCGCTGCGCCAGCCGAGCAGCGTCTCTGCCGCATGGTTCATGTAGTCGAGACGGCCCGCCGCGTCGGTCGAAATCACCGCCTGGCCGATCGAGCCGAGCGTGATCTGGGCCCGCTCGCGCTCCGCGTTCAGCGCGCTTTCGAAGGCCTCGCGCTGCTCGAGCAGCCTGCCGGTACGCCGCATGGCGAGCAGGATCAACAGGCTGGCCGTCAGCGCGTTGACGCCGAGCAGCAGGCCGGCGACGGCGCGCGAGCCGCGTCCGAGCGACTGCGAGAATGCGTCGGCCAGTGGCGTCGTCTGTTCGTTGAGGCGGTGGATCTTGAGCTTCCAGTCGGCGCTCCGGGCGGGCGAGACCTGTCCGGCGGCGAAATCGGCATGGATCGCCTCGCCGAGTGCTGCGATCTCCTGGATCTTGGGATCGGCATCGACCCAGCGCTGCACGGCGTTGGACAGGTAGCTCACGTTGCGGAAATTGAGGAACAGCCAGATCAGCGCGGGAATGTCGTCCGGGTGGTTGCCGGCGCGCCGGAAGCCGTCGACGGCGGCGCCGTAGTCGCGGTCCGCCCGTTCCATGGCGCGCCGCGCCTCGCGGTCGGCGAGCGGCACCGCGATGGCCTGCCGGAAGTGGTCGAAATACTGCTGGTCGCCGGTGTCGGCATAGAGCGTCAGGTAGTAGATGGCGTCGCGCTGGCCCTTCGACCACGCGCTTTCCCCCGCGACATAGGCGCGGACCGCCGACAGCATGTAGAGGCTGGCGCCGGCGATGATCGTCTGGACGAGCACGACGACGATGAAGGGCCAAAGCAGCCCGAACAGCCTGAACCTGGATCTGGTGTCGTTCTTGGTGTTCACATGTACTGCGAAACGAACTCGCCCCCCGGCTTCTCGTTTCCGCACTTCTTGCGGCAATACATGCAGTTGCTACGTGAACAGGCTTTAAGATTCCCTTCACGGAAAGCTTCGAGTTGCTGCGGCCGTGCCGAATTCCACCGGCATCGTTGGCTGGACCCGTCGACGCGACTTCCGTCCTGTGCGACGGTCCGGCCTCGGCAACAAGCGCCCGGCGTGCCGGCGGAGGAACGGGCATGCGAATGTTGGTGGTCGCTGTGTTTGGGGGCATCGGCTGATGGCGCCGGTCAGGGTCGATCCCGAAAAGGTCCGCGAGTTCCGCGATGCGGCGAGCTTCTACCAATGGCTCGGCGCCAACCACGACAAGGCCGACGAGGTCTGGATCAGGATCCACAAGGTCGCCTCCGGCCTGCCGTCGATCACGCCCAGGGAGGCGATCGACGTGGTGCTGTGCTGGGGCTGGATCGACGGCCTGCGCAAGGGCCTCGACGACAAGAGCTTCCTGCAGCGCTACTCGCCGCGCGGCAGCAAGAGCGTGTGGAGCCAGATCAACGTCGACAACGTTGCCCGCCTCATCGCGGAGGGCCGCATGACCGCGCACGGCCTCGCCCATGTCGAGGCGGCCAAGGCCGACGGCCGCTGGGATCGCGCCTACAGGAGCGGCAAGGACATGAAGATCCCCGACGACCTCCAGGCGGCCATCGATGCCGTGCCCGAGGCCAAGGCGATGCTCGCCAGGCTCAGCGAGCAGAACCGCTTCGCGCTCGCCTTCCGCGTCCACAACATGAAGACGGAAGCCGGCCGCAGGAACAAGATCGCGGCCTTCGTCGACATGCTGAAGCGCGGCGAGACCATCTATCCGCAGAAGCTGAAGCCGTGACCCCCGGCAGCCCGCGGCTTCAGGCCGGGTCGGGAAACAGGTTGGCGGCCATGAAATCCACGAAGACGCGCACCTTCGGCGACAGGTAGCGGCTTGTCGGCCACAGCACCCTGAATGTGCCCGTCGGCGCGAGGTGGTCGTCGAGCAGCGTCTGCAGCCGGCCGTCTGCGATCTCGGCCGCAACCGCGAAGGGTGGCAGGCAGGCAATGCCGAAGCCGCCCTCGGCGAGGTGGACGAGCGGCTCCAAGGTACTGGCCACATGCGTCGTCGGCAGGTCGAGGCGCAGCTCCTCGCCGTCCCGCAGCAGCGGCCACGGTTCCAGCTTGCCGGTGCTCGGATAGCGGTGATGCAGGCACCTGTGCTGCAGAAGGTCTTCGGGAACCCGCGGTGTTCCCGCCGCCTCGAGATAGCGCGGCGCAGCCACGATCCGGTGCCGGAACGTGCCGAGCTTGCGGCTCATCAGCCTGCTGTCGCGGACCTCGCCGGTCCTGATCACGGCATCGAACCCCTCCTCGATCACGTCGACCAGCCTGTCGGTGAAGTCGAGGTCCACCGACACTTCGGGATAGGCCCGCATGAACGCCGAGATGGCCGGCATCAACAGCATCCCGGTCAGCGGCAGGCTGACCCGCAGCGGCCCGCGCGGGATAGTGTGCGCGCTCGACAGTTCCGCCTGCACCGCATCGAGTTCGGCCAGGATGCGCCGGCACGCGTCGAGAAACACGCTGCCTTCCTGGGTCAGCGCCATGCTGCGCGTCGAGCGATGGAAGAGCCGCACCCCCATGTCCTTTTCCAGGCGGGCCACGGCCTTGCCGACCGCCGAACTCGACAGGCCGAGCCTTTGGCCCGCCGCGACGAAGCTGCCGCCCTCGGCCGCCTGCACGAAGACATCGAGCGATCCGAGCCTGTCCATTCTGCCTCGATTGCGGAAAAAATTGCCGGTCTGTAGCGAATACCGGACCATTTATCCGATATCCTTGCCCCGATATCCAGTCGTCGTGCGGCAGGCAAGCCGCGTCCCAGCGACACAGGAGTTTCAGTTGGACAAGAAATTCGCAGCCGGCTTCACCGACAAGCCGCAGCCGACCACCTTCGTCGTCAATGTCATCCACGCCCATCCCGGCCGGCAGGAGGAAGCGTTCCGGCTGATCCAGGACGTCGTGCACTATGTGGCCGAGCGGAAGGAAGGCTTCCTCTGGAGCAATCTCGCCAAGAGCACCGACTGCAAGACGGTGGTCAACATCGAGGCCATCCAGGGAGCGGGCAATGTCGACGAGTTCTTCTCGGATCCGGCCTTTGTCGAGAAGTTCCGCAAGCTCGACACCGTCTCGTCGAGCGAATTCCACGTCTACACCGTCGACGATCTGGTGATGCCGAAGCGCGCGGACAGGTAGTGGCCTAGGTCGTGACGATGCCGTGCCCGGCGAGTGTTCTGCCTCGCCGGGTACCGGACTTCATTGCGGCGATGGCTGGGGTCGGCTGTGTCCGGGCTGGACGCGTTCTCGCGCCCTGTGCAGCCTCAGCGGCTTGCTCGCCTCGCGCCGCACGATGCCCTGCGCCTCGAGGTCGAGCTGCGCGGCTTTCAGCCACCAGCCGGCCTTGTCGCCGCCGGGAAACAGCGCTTCCGGCAACAGCGGGAGCGGGCCGGCCTCGGCCACCGTCAGGCCTGGAGAAGCGGCGGGCAGCACCGATAGCAGCGCCGCGCGCATCATCTCGCCCGGCATCAGCGGCATGAAGCCGCTCGCCTTGAAGGCGATCGCCAAGATCTCGTCGCCGGCGGCATGGTCATGGGTGACGGCACGAGGTGCTCAGCCCGTTGCGCAGCACGGTGGTCGCATCCGCGTTCCTGAAAATCACCACGTCCCGGCAACCATCCGGCTGCGTCTTCATCGAGCCGCATGGTGGCAAACCTGGTCCGCGTCACCGCCTCCACAATCGGCGACGACCAGCCCTCCAGTGTCACGACCTCATGCATCTTTGCTGCCTCTCTCCTCGCGAGGCAGTGTCGCCGGAGTTGCCGGGGGTGCAATGGTGGCCGGCAGGAGGGGCAGGGGGCCGAAACGATTTTGGCCGCAAGCCGACTGTGGCGTTCATCCCTAAGACAAAGCTGAGTAGATCTCAGATTGCGTGCTGAAATCTGCAAGTCGCTCAATCACACCGTCTTTACCTGGTAATTCGGGTATGGTACCCGTTCTCTAGGTCGGTCGCTATACCCGAGGTGGAGTTGGCATGCGCCTTATCAAGAGCCGCGATGTCCCTGCCATGACTGGTCTCACAGCAGACCAGCTACGGGAGTGGACGGTCCGCAGAGATTTCGTAAGGCCGGACGTTCCGGCGCAAAAGCGCGGCAGTCAGGCACAGTTTTCTTGGAAGAGCCTGCTCGTCCTGCGCCTCGCCTCTGTGCTCAGAGTTCGGTTCCATGTTGAGCTCGAAGCTCACCGGGAATTGCTGCAGGCGCTGCGCGGGAGCCTCGATGGCCTATCTTTTCACGCCCTGTGGGGCGGGAGTTTAGTCGTTTATGGCGACGCCAGAGCCGAGTTGGTGACGCCCAGAGTGGCCGCTGCAAGGGAAGGTGAGGACGCAATTGTGCTGCAGCTTGACCCTCACCTCGCCGTCCTATCGCAAGGCCTTGGGCTGCCTGAGCCGGTTGCCCAGCTTACCCTTTTTCCCGTCGTTGGGCTCAAGACGGCGTCCGTACTAGACCAACCTGATCTTCGCCGAACCGAAATCGGCCGAACCAAAACCGAAATCCTCCGCATGGAGGAACGACGATGAACACGCTCAATATCCTCCAAACTGAGTTGGGAAATCTAGGCTACAGCGCCGAGGCGATGATCCGCGACTATACGTTTGCCGACGTCCTGTCCCCAAATGGGGAGGCGCGGCGTGTGGCGCTTGCGGTCTTTACTCAGGTGCCGGAATCCTATCGCTATGCCGCCTTTGGGGTCGTCTCAGACGAGGGGAGACTGCACGAACACCGCGCACTAGGGGCGCCCATCCTCTTTTCGATCGGCCATGACGATATCGGAGTGTGGCGGGTAGGCGTTGCTGGGGCTCCCCAACTCATCGAGCGCGTAAGCCTCGATGACATTCCGGCCCTCTTCGAGCGCTATGCCGAGCGCTGGCAGCCACTGGCCGTGCATCGAGCCAAATCGCTTGGCCATAACCAAGGCGGCTATCAATATGACTTCGTTGATCTAGGTCTCTTGCAGGCGATCGAGCACGAGGTAGAAACCAAGCTCGACGTGCTTCTGCGCGACGTCGTTGGCGACCTCATGGCAGGCAGGGATGCTGAGGAATCAGTGTTTCGAACCACGTTCCGTCTGCTGGCCGCCAAGATTCTACTCGACCGCGAGCACCCAATCGCAACCGGGTGGCATGACGCGAGCGTCGAGGCGGTGCTTTACGGCATCGAGAACTATTATGGCCTCAGCCGCTTTGCCCGCGGTCGGGACGAGGTGCTGGTGCCTGTCGAGGCGGCTAAGGCTTGGCAGAAGCTGAAGGTTGCTATCAATTTCCGAAACATTTCTTCGGACAGTCTCGCCTTCATCTATGAGAACACACTGGTCACCACCGATACTCGCAAACGCTTCGGAACTCATAGTACCCCCTGGCAGTTGGCCGAATATGTCGTCAATCGTCTCGATCTCAGCCGCTTCGACATGAGGGACCTAACCATTGTCGAGCCTTTCTCGGGCGCCGGCGTCTTCCTCGTTGCTGCGCTTCGGCACCTAAGGGATTTGCTGCCCCAAGAGTTCACAGCCGCCGAGCGTCATGCATTGTTGGTACAAAGGATCAGAGGAGCCGAGATTGATTCATTTGCCTGCGAGGTTGCCACGCTTTCGCTAATCCTTGCTGACTATCCCAATGCGAACGGCTGGAAGATCGCCAATGCAGACCTGTTCGAGCACGAAGTTCTCGATACTCACCTAGCCTCGGCCACAATTGTCTTTTGTAATCCACCCTGGGAGGATTTCGGCCTAGAGGAACGCACTCGGTACGACCACCTTGCGGGTTCTTCGATCTCGAAGCCCATGGCGGTTCTGCGGGCTGCCATAGCGGCGCGCCCGCAGGGTCTAGGCTTTGTGCTGCCTCGGGGGTTCTTGCGGCAACAGCAATATGGTGCTTTGCGCCAGGCGCTTGCTGAGCAGTATCAGCGGATAGAGTTAACGGCTCTTCCAGATCGAATTTTTCAGCGCGCTGGACTTGAAGCATCGGTTCTCATTGCGAGTGAGTTGCGACCTGCAAACGCCTATCCGTCGGCCAATCCGAGCAGCGACACAGATGGGCAAGACGCGCCTGGCAGCGCCGTCGCACTGGTTTCCAGCGTGGTGGCAGACCGAGACCGGCTCAGCTTTCTGGCGAATGGCAAGCTCACCTCGGAACGCCGCGGCGTCAGGGCCGTAACGGCTGGGGATCTCTGGATCGGTGAACTTGATGAACTCTGGGAGCTTGTCGCCCGGATGCCCCGGCTCGGTGCTATGGCCGACATCTACAAGGGTCTCAAGTGGCGCAAGAAAGACCGCGGTGTTTCCGCGGAGCCACGAGCGGGGTTCGCGCTGGGCGTGGTAAGGCCGTCCCGTTCGCTTCACCAGTTCGGACTCGACCAGTTCGAGTTCCTCAACATGGACCCTAAGGAGGCAGATCGGCCGGCACCCCTCAGTCGGGCCTGGGACCGGCCCAAGGTGATTTCCAACGTCACTAGGCTTTCGCGGGGGCCGTGGCGCCTCGCCGCGTCGGCAGACGACGCAGGGCTTGTTGTGTCTCAGGCATTTGTTGGGATCTGGCCCAAAATGACAGAGCTTCCCCTCGGTGTCATTGAGGCGGTCTTAAATGGCCCGCTTGCGAATGCCTTTTTGACCGAGCACGCGTCCGATCAGCACATTACCAAAGAGCTGCTTGAGGCGATCCCCATGCCGAGGGGTGACTTTTCTAGGATCGTTGCTGCAGTGAAAAAGTATCGCGACGCTCGCAGTGAGCTGCAGGGGCGAATCCATACCTCTGAAGGGCGTACTCAGCTGCTCAACAGCTTGCTCATCGGAATAGATGCTGAAGTTCTAAAGGCGTACGACCTGCCACCGCGCATTGAGCGACAGTTGCTCGAGTTCTTCCGTGGATGTTCCGGTCGACGCGTAGATCATAATTTTGTGGAATGGATTCCTGAAGACTTTACCGCCTATCTGCCGCTCCATGAGTATATTGGTCCGATGGTCAAAGAGAATCGAGGCAGCTGGGCTCTTGATGTATTCACTCCTGCGCCTGATGATGAGGTTGAACTGTTGAGGCAGTACGTCCATTGATGGATTCTTATTTGCTGGATACGAATCTCGTCTCCGTCCTCTATGATGCAGCACGTCCCAACCATGATGCGGTTCGCAACGCCGTTGCAAACCTTGATCCAGCGTCGGTGAAGATAATCTCCGCCATCACCCTGGGCGAGCTGCGCTACGGCTTGGCACTATCAAAAGCGGCGGGCAAGCCGACCCGGCACATTGAATTGTGCATTGAAAGAACCGAGGACCACCCGCTGGCACAGGTCAATCGCCACACCGCCGACGCTTTTGGATTGGTGAAATCTAGCATTGCCAACCAAAGGGTGAACATCTCCAGCAAGTCCGTTCGCTGGGTGGAAGCCTGGTCCGATCGTGTCACCAGCAAGATGCTGCAGATCGACGAAAATGACCTTTGGATTGCAGCACAAGCTGTAGAGCGCAACCTCGTGGTTATGACCTCAGACACAGATTTCGTTGATGTCATTGCACCCGCGGTATCGCAACTGCGCGTTCATCTCGTCTGAGCTTTGACGCTTGGCGGTCTGGCCTGCGACATTGCCAATTTGCTTGCAGGCGGTGCAGGACATCGCGCTGGCAGGGCTCAGAGTAAGCGGGGACTACGCCTTTTTTCGTTGTCTGCCCTCGCCCTACCTCCCCGCCAGCCCCTTCAGCCTGTACAGCGCGTCCAGCGCCTCGCGCGGGGTCATCTCGTCGGGGCTGAGCCCTTCGAGCGCCTTGGTCAGCGCGTCGTTGGCGACGGGTTTGGGCGTCTCGCGCTTCATCGCCACCGAAAACAGCGGCAGGTCGTCGACGAGCTTGTTGGCCTTGCCCGAGGTCTCGCCTTCCTCGAGCTGGTGCAGCACCTCCTTGGCCCGCGCCACCACGGCGTCTGGCAGGCCGGCGAGGCGGGCCACCTGCACGCCGTAGGATCGGTCGGCGGCACCCTTGCCCACCTCGTGCAGGAACACCACTTCGCCTTCCCACTCCTTCACCCGCATCGTCACGTTGTGCAGGCGGCCGAGCTTGCCGGCGAGCGCGGTCAGCTCGTGGAAATGGGTGGCGAAGATCGCCCGGCAGCGGTTCTTCTCGTGCAGGTATTCGACCGCCGCCCAGGCGATCGACAGGCCGTCGAAGGTGGCGGTGCCGCGGCCGATCTCGTCGAGGATGACCAGCGTGCGCTCGCCCGCCTGGTTGAGGATGGCGGCCGTCTCCACCATCTCGACCATGAAGGTCGAGCGCCCGCGGGCCAGGTCGTCGGAGGCGCCGACGCGGCTGAACAGCCGGTCGACCACGCCTATATGGGCGCTGGTCGCAGGGACGAAAGAACCCATCTGGGCGAGGATGGCGATCAGCGCGTTCTGGCGCAGGAAGGTCGACTTGCCGCCCATGTTGGGGCCGGTGAGCAGCCAGATCGCGCCCCATCTGTCGTTGCCGTCGGGCGAGAGCGTGCAGTCGTTGGCGACGAAGGGTGCTGCCGCCTCGCGCCTGAGCGACTGCTCGACCACCGGGTGGCGTCCGCCCGAAATGTCGAAGGCGAGGCTGGCGTCGACCTCGGGCCGGCACCACGCCTCGTTCTGGGCGAGCAGCGCAAGGGCTTGCGACACGTCGAGCACCGACAGCGCATCAGCGCCTGCGCGGATCGCCTGGGCGTGGCCGACTGCCTCGCCTACCAGCTGGTCGAAGGCGGCGAGCTCGATGGTCAACGCCCGGTCGGCGGCGTTGGCGATCTTGGTCTCGAGACCTGCGAGCTCCGTGGTGGTGAAGCGCATAGCACTCGCCATGGTCTGGCGGTGGATGAAGCGCGCCTTGGCCTCGTCGGTGCCGTTCAGCGCCGCCTGGTTGTTGGCCGTCACCTCGATGTAGTAGCCGAGCACGTTGTTGTGGCGGATCTTGAGCGAGCGGATGCCCGTCTCCTCGATCAGGTCGCGCTCCATGCCGGCGATCACCCGCCGCGACTGGTCGCGCAGCGCCCGCATCTCGTCGAGTTCCGCATTGTAGGCCGCGCGGACAAAACCGCCGTCGCGCTTGAGCAGCGGCAGTTCTTCTCCCAGGGCGGCGTCGAGATGGTCGGCGAAGTTTTCTGGCAGCGCCGATATCGCCGCGATCGCCGTCGCCAGCTCTTTCGGCAGCGCCGCCCCGGCAAACAGCCCGGCAATGGTCCGCGCCGCCGCAAAACCCGAGCGCAGCGCACCCAGGTCGCGCGGGCCGCCGCGGTTGAGCGCCAGTCGCGACAGCGCCCGCGGCATGTCGGCCACGCCCTTCAGGCTGAGGCGCACCGCTTCGCTGAGCCTGGTCTCGCCCATGAACAACGACACCGCGTCCAGCCTTGCGCCGATGGCTTCCGGATCGGTCAGCGGCGACATCAGCCGGTCGGCCAGGAGACGCGCGCCGCCGCCGGTCACCGTGCGGTCGATGGCGCGGAACAGCGAGCCGTCGCGGTTGCCCGACAGCGTACGCAGCAGTTCGAGATTGGCGCGCGTCGCCGGGTCGACGAACAGCGTCGTGCCCGCCTGCTCGCGCTCGGGGCGCGACAGCGGCGGCCGCTCGGCCTTCTGCGTCTTTTCGACATAGGCGATGGCGCCCGAGATCGCCGACAGCTCGGCGCGGGAAAACGCGCCAAAGCTGTCCGGCGTCGCCACGTCGTAGAAGCGCGCGATGCGCTGCGGCGCAGACGTCGAATCGAACAGGCTCGGCGGCTGCGGATTGACGATGCGCCCCACCAGGTCGAACGTCGGGCGCAGATCCTCGTCGTGGAACGCCGGCTCGGCGACGATCAGCTCGCGCGGGTCGATGCGGAAGATGTCGGCGGCGAGCCGCTCCGCCGTCGTCTCGGCGACGCGGAAGATGCCGGTGGAAATCTCGATCCAGGCCAGCGCGAGGGCCGCTTCGCCCGCGCCCTTCACCCGTCCCAGCGCCATCAGGAAGCTGGATTCGGCCGGCGCGAGCAGCTTGTCCTCGGTGATCGTGCCCGGCGTGACGAGCCGCACCACGTCGCGCTTCACCACCGACTTCGAGCCGCGCTTCTTGGCCTCGGCCGGATCCTCGATCTGCTCGCACACCGCCACCCGGTAGCCGAGGGAAATCAGCTTCTGCAGGTAGTCGTCCGCCGCATGGATCGGCACCCCGCACATCGGGATGTCCTGGCCCTGGTGCTTGCCGCGCCTGGTGAGCACGATGCCGAGCGCCCGGCTCGCCTTCTCGGCGTCGTCGAAGAACAGCTCGTAGAAGTCGCCCATGCGGTAGAACAGGAGCGAATCCGGGTTCGCCGCCTTGATCTCGATATACTGCTCCATCATCGGCGTCGGCGCCGCATGCACCTGGGCGTCGGCCCGGGAATCCCCCCGAACTTCCCCAAAGTCAGCTTCCGCGGCGATGGTCGGTCGGTCGTTCACGCACGGCCCTTCAAAAAAAGCAAACCCACCCCTCTGCTTGGCGGTTTACAGCGCCGATGTGTAGCCTTAATCCGGAACGCTCCACACAAAAAGAAATTGTATACAAGGGTAGGGACAATTCTCGCCATGGCAACGAACCGCAAATCAGACAACACCGGCCCCTCGGTCAGTCCCGAGGAGGCGCTCGAGTTTCACGCCATGGGCCGGCCAGGCAAGCTGGAGGTGGTGCCGACCAAGCCGATGGCGACGCAGCGCGACCTGTCGCTCGCCTATTCGCCCGGCGTCGCCGTGCCGGTGAAGGCCATCGCCGAGGATCCCTCCCGCGCCTTCGACTACACCACGCGCGGCAACATGGTCGCCGTCATCTCCAACGGCACCGCCATCCTCGGCCTCGGCAATCTCGGCGCGCTCGCCTCCAAGCCCGTCATGGAAGGCAAGTCGGTGCTGTTCAAGCGCTTCGCCGACGTCGATTCCATCGACCTCGAGGTCGACACCGAGGACGCCGACGAGTTCATCAACTGCGTGCGGTTCCTCGGGCCGTCCTTCGGCGGCATCAACCTCGAGGACATCAAGGCGCCCGAATGCTTCATCATCGAGCAGAAGCTGCGCGAGCTGATGGACATCCCCGTCTTCCATGACGACCAGCACGGCACCGCCATCATCGCCGCCGCCGGCCTCATCAACGCGCTCGCCGTCACCGGCCGCGACATGAAGACCACCCGCCTCGTCTGCAACGGCGCCGGTTCCGCCGGCATCGCCTGCATCGAGCTCATCAAGGCCATGGGCTTCGCGCCCGAGAACGTCACCCTGTGCGACACCAAGGGCGTGGTCTGGCAGGGCCGCACCGAGGGCATGAACCAGTGGAAGTCGGCCCACGCCGTCAAGACCGAGGCGCGTTCGCTCGCCGACGCCATGGACGGCGCCGACGTCTTCTTCGGCCTCTCGGCCAAGGGCGCGCTCACCCCCGCCATGGTCCAGTCCATGGCCAAGAACCCGATCATCTTCGCCATGGCCAATCCCGACCCGGAGATCACGCCCGAGGAAGTGGCCGAGATCCGCACCGACGCCATCATGGCCACCGGCCGTTCGGACTATCCGAACCAGGTCAACAACGTGCTCGGCTTTCCCTACATCTTCCGCGGCGCCCTCGACGTGCGCGCCACCACCATCAACGACACGATGAAGGTCGCCGCCGCAAAGGCGCTCGCCGACCTCGCCCGCCAGGACGTGCCCGACGACGTCGCCGCCGCCTACCAGGGCAACCGGCCGAAGTTCGGCCCCAATTACATCATCCCGGTGCCGTTCGACCCGCGCCTCATCTCGGCGATCCCGGTCGCGGTGGCCAGGGCCGCGATGGAATCGGGCGTCGCGCGCCGGCCGATCATCGACCTCGACAAATACGCCAACGAGCTGTCGGCCCGCCGCGACCCGATCGCGTCCACCCTGCAGCGCATCTCCGACCGCGTCCGGCGCCAGCCCAAGCGCATCGTCTTCGCCGAGGGCGAGGAGGAGCAGGTCATGCGCGCCGCCGTCTCCTACGTCAACCAGAAGCTCGGCACCGCCATCCTGCTCGGCCGCGACGACGTCATCAAGGAGAACGCCCGCCACGCCGGCATCGAGCTCGACAAGCCGGGCATCGAGATCATCAACGCGCGGCTGTCGCGCCGCAACACCATCTATGCCGACTATCTCTACGAGCGCATGCAGCGGAAGGGCTTCCTGTTCCGCGACTGCCAGCGGCTGATCAACAACGACCGCAACCACTTCGCCGCCTGCATGGTGGCGCTGGGCGACGCCGACGGCGTGGTCACGGGCGTCACCCGCAACTACTCGACCGTGCTCGACGACGTCCGCCGCGTCATCGACGCCAAGCCCGGCCACCGCGTCATCGGCGTGTCGATCGTGCTCGCCCGTGGCCGCACCGTCATCGTCGCCGACACCGCCGTGCACGACATGCCGAATGCCGAGCAGATCGCCGACATCGCCGAGGAGGCCGCCGGCTACGCCCGCAGGATGGGTTATGAACCCCGCGTGGCCATGCTCGCCTACTCGACCTTCGGCCACCCCGCCGGCGAGCGCTCCGAGCGCGTCCAGGAGGCGGTCAAGATCCTCGACAAGCGCCGCGTCGATTTCGAGTATGACGGCGAGATGGCGGCCGACGTCGCCCTCAACCACCGCCTGATGCAGCAGCAATACCCCTTCTGCCGCCTCACCGGTGCCGCCAACGTGCTGGTCATGCCGGCCTACCACTCGGCGGCGATCTCGACCAAGATGCTGCAGGAGCTCGGCGGCTCCACCGTCATCGGCCCGCTGCTCGTCGGCCTCAACAAGCCGGTGCAGATCGTGCCGCTCAACGCCAAGGACTCCGACATCGTCAACATGGCGGCGATCGCGGCGTACAACGCGGGGACTTGAGGCTCTCAGCCAGGCGCTAACGCCGAAGCTGCCAATCTCCCCCCTTGTGGGGGGTGAGGAGTGGTTGCCGCAGGCAACGAAAAGCCAATTGCTTGGCTTTTCGAACGACGAACGCCCGGCAGGGCAGAGGGGGGTGCCGAAGGGTGTGGTCCACCGAGCCGCTGAACCGGGCTCCGCCTTGTCGCGTCACCCAACCACGCGTAGCAGGTACTCAGCGACTGTTCTGTCATCGACACAATGCCCGTCGGCTTTGTTAAGGCGATCTAGGCGGTGCCGATGAATGTCGATGACGAAGACATCGACGACGCGGCGGCAAACGGCGTGAAATGAGGGACTTGAGATAATTGAGGGTGGGGCGCTAGCTTAACGCGCGCCCAGTTGGCGCAGGTGTTCTGTTTCAAAAGAAGGTAAAGTTGATGTCCAGTGTCACGGAACATGTTTCCAACCTTTTGAAGGAGCATAGTGGCGCGCCATACTTGTTCATCGGGTCTGGGTTTTCGCGGCGCTACCTAGGTCTGGAGCAGTGGGATGAGCTTTTGGCGAAGTTCTGCACTGGCTTGCGAGAATATGATTACTACTACTCATCAGCGAATGGGGACACGCCCAAAGCGGCTTCCCTGATCGCGAAGGATTTTCATGACTTGTGGTGGAAGGATGACGCTTACAAGGATAGTCGGGATACCTTCAAGGGGGAGGCGAAGGTTGTTTCGTCAGCCTTGAAGGTAGAGATATCGCTCTATCTACGACAAATTTCGCTAAAAGGGATTGCTGACGAGGGCATTCAAAAGGAGATCCTTGCGCTGAGGAATCTCAATGTTGATGGTGTCATCACCACAAATTGGGATTTCTTGCTGGAGGATTTGTTTCCTGATTATCGGGTTTTTGTGGGTCAGGAAGAGTTACTGTTTTCCAATCCACAGGCCATCGCAGAGATATACAAGATACATGGTTGTGCTGGGCAACCGAGTAGTCTGATATTGACCGAAGAGGACTACAAGGGATTTGACGAAAAGAATCCGTACCTGGCAGCAAAATTGATTACAATTTTTATTGAGCACCCAATATTTTTCATTGGGTATTCATTGAGTGACCCTCACATTCAGAAGTTGATATTTTCAATAGCAAAATGCCTTGGTATAGAAAATCTAGAGAAATTCAGTCGCAATCTAATTTTCGTAAATAGAGCGAAGGGAGCGGGTTCGTCCATCCAGAGGACGATTTTCAGCAGTGGCGGATATAGCTTGAATGCGACTGTTATATATACCGACGATTTTTGCGAGGTATACAGCGCGATCGAATCATGCAAACGGAAAATACCTGCTCGGATACTTAGGTACTGTAAGGAACAGATGTATGATTTGGTAAAATCGTCTGATCCAGAAACGAAACTTGCGGTGATAGATTTTGATGAGATCGATTCAGCTGAGGACGTTGAATTCGTTGTCGGCGTAGGGATCGCACAGGGCTATCAGAATCAGCAGGCTGAGGCGGAGAGCGAGGGTCAAAAGATACTTGCTGACCACGGCTACAAGGGTGTTGCTGTTTCCGATGTGTTTGACGACTTCCTCAAAGAGAAGTCGGAATTTGACCCAAAGACTCTTCTTAGAGTTGCGTACCCGATATTTGATAAAAGAAACAACACTTTCATTCCGGTCTTCAGGTACATCAGGGATGCCGGCATAAAAACAAAAGAAGATTTGACGGGCTTCGAGTATGTGGCGGCATATAATGTTGCTAAGAAGGCTCAGGATCGGGGATTTGAAGCAAAATCGTACAAGTCTCAATATGAAAACAGATGGGCAGGCCGCTCAACAAAGGAAATAGTGGAGTGCAATGATCCGGAAAAGGCTGTCGTTTTTATTTTGAACCAGCCGCGAAAGGACATTGATATGGAGGTGCTTAGAGATTTTCTAAAAAGAAACATAGATAATAAGTTTAGAGATCCATATAAAACCTATTTTAGAAAGCTCTGCTGTTATTTTGACAAGATGGCATTCGGATTTGACTTATGAGAAATGTGGCTCGCAAATGAGCAAGGTGGTGCTCTTGAGCGAAGGAGAAGCCCCAGGCGCATGACCGGGGCTTCTGGGGAAGCTTAGTCGCTAATCAGAACTTGTACGCCAGACCAAGCCTGACATCATGGGTCGCGTACTTGATCGAGATCGGGACTGTGGCCGGCAAGTCGCGATAAACGTTGGTGCCGAAGTCGGAATAGCGGTACTCCAGTCGCGCGATGAGATTTGCCGCGATGGTCTGCTCCGCGCCGATTTGCGAGAATTTGTCAGCATCTGTCAGCAATGTGCGTGGAGAAACCCGCCCGTTTTTCCACCCCCTGGAAAACCTCCCGTATCATTCTCCTCGCGATCTTCCACGGGACCCCGGTGCGCACCGGGCATCGGGGGGAAGCGCCGGTGCCGGGCTGGCGGGAGGTCGGTTCTCCTCGCTGGGCGATGAGCCCCCAAGCCCGGGCCTTGCGGCGGCCGGCGGTGCGAACGCATCGCGGCGACTGAGCGGGGCAAGAACACCGGGCGGGGCGCGGACGTCGCGCCACGTTACCAGATTATCGGCAGGCTCGGCCTCGCGCCCCGCTTCCCGAACTTTTTCCCAGCAATGGCCAGACCGGAAACGGGGCGTGGCAAGGACGAAGCGCGCGGCTTTCCCTCCCCCTTGAGGGGAGGGTCGATCCGCGCAGCGGATCGGGGTGGGGTCGCGAGAGGGAGCGCGCGACGCCCCCTCGATGGGGGAGGTGCCGAGCGCAGCGAGAGGGGTAAGATTCATGCCGAGCGCTGCCGCAAACACCGCACCCGCGCCTTTGGCGCGACCTCCCCTCAAGGGGGAGGTGGATCGCCGCTTACAGCAACCCCGCCTGCTCGGCTTCGCGCCGCAAGTTCTGCCGGGGCCGGGGGCCGAGCTGCTGGATCACCAGGCCGGCGGCCAGCGAGCCGAGGTCGCCGCAATCCTTGAGCGAGCGCCCCTGCGTGTAGCCGTGCAGGAAGCCGGCGGCGTAGAGGTCGCCGGCACCGGTGGTGTCCACCAGTTCGCGGATCTTCGTCGCCTCGATGACCACGGTCTCGTCGCCGCGCACGATGACGGAGCCCTTCTCGGAGCGGGTCACGGCGGCGAGCCTGCAATCCTTGCGGATCTGGGCGAGGGCCTCGTCAAACGACGACGTCTCGTAGAGCGACTTGATCTCGTGGCTGTTGGCAAAGACGATGTCGACCACACCCGAGCGCATCAGGTCGAGGAATTCGCCGCGGTAGCGGTCGATGCAGAACGAATCCGACAGCGTCATCGACACCTCGCGGCCGGCGCCGCGGGCGTGCGCTGCGGCCAGCCGGATCGCTTCCTTGGCCAGCGGCGGGTCCCACAGATAGCCCTCGAAATAGGTGACCTTGGCGGCGCGCACCCTGTCGGCGTCGACGTCCTCGGGCCCGAGCTCGACGCAGGCGCCGAGATAGGTGTTCATCGAGCGCTCGCCGTCGGGCGTGACGAAGATCATCGAGCGCGCCGTCGGCGGGGTGCCGTCGAGCGGTTTCGTGTCGAAGGCCACGCCCTGGGCGCGGATGTCGTGGGCGAAGATCTCGCCGAGCTTGTCGCGCGAAACCTTGCCGAAATAGGCGGCGCGGCCGCCGAAGCTGGCGACGCCGGCGGCGGTGTTGCCGGCCGAGCCGCCCGAGGCCTCGATCGCCGGGCCCATGCGCGCATAGAGCAGCTCGGCGCGCTCGGCGTCGATCAGGTTCATCGCCCCCTTGATGATGCCATTGTCGGTGAGAAAGGCCTCGTCGCATTGCGCGATGATGTCGACGATGGCGTTGCCGATGCACAGCACGTCATATTGGCTCATCAGGGTCTCCGCGGCGCTTTGGCCGTAACAGGGCCGACGGATCGGCAAAACGGATTGCCTGTAGCGGCTCGCGGGCCATTTGCCTACCCGGCAATTTGGCCCTGCTGTGCTTGAGGCGGGCGGCGCGGCACCTTATCTCAGGGCGGAAACTGGGAACGACCTCAAGACCATGATCCTCGAAGCCGCCCGCTCCGCCGCCGGCCAGCTCTTCTCGCCCGAGTTCCGCGCGGTGTTCCTGAAGACGCTGGGGCTGACCATCCTGGCGCTCATCGCGCTCTGGTTCGGCATCCGCGAGCTGTTCGACTGGCTGGCCATGCCGTGGATCGACGCCATGCTGCCCGGCCTGCCGGCCTGGACCGGCTGGCTCGGCCTGATCGCGGCGGTCGTCGCGGGCATCGGCCTGGCGCTGGGGTTGGCGCTGCTGGTCGCGCCGGTCACCGCCATCGTCGCCGGCCTGTTTCTCGACGACGTCGCCGAGGTGGTCGAAAAGACCAGCTATCCCGCCGACCGGCCGGGGCAGGCGGTGCCGGCCCTGCGCGCCATGGTGCTGGCGATAAAATTCTTCGGCGTCGTCATCCTCGGCAACTTCGTCGCGCTGCTCCTGCTCTTCGTGCCCGGCGTCAACATCGGCGCCTTCTTCCTCGTCAACGGCTATCTGCTCGGCCGCGAGTTCTTCGAGTTCGCCGCCATGCGCTTCCGCTCGGAACAGGACGCAAAGGATATGCGCCGCCGTCATGCCGGCACGGTCTTCCTCGCCGGGCTGGTCGTCGCCGCCTTTCTCGCCGTGCCGATCCTCAACCTTCTCACCCCGCTCTTCGCCGCGGCGATGATGGTGCACCTGCACAAGGGCCTGACTGCCGCCGAGCTCAGGCCGGCGACGGCGCGGGCGTGACCGGGCTCAGCCCTCGCGGCCGAACAGCGCCTGCAGCTTGGCGTACGCCATGCCGTCGCGGGCGAATTCGAACGTGCCCTGGCCGAGCATCTCGCGCGACGCCCGCTCCATCATGCCGAAGGCGTAGCTCGTAAGCTTGGAGCCGAGCGAGATGCGCTTGGCGCCCGCCTCGGCGAGTACTGCGACCGAGAAGCCCGGCACCGCCAGCACGTTGACCGGCTTCGAGACCGCGCCGCACAGCGTGCGGATCATGCCGATGTCGGTGATGCCGGGCGCATAGAGCACGTCGGCGCCGGCCTTCTCGAAGGCCTGCAGCCGCTTGATGGTGTCGTCGAGGTCGGGCCGGTCCCAGAGGAAATTCTCCGCGCGCGCCGTCAGCACGAAGTCGTGCTTCAGCGCCCGCGCCGCCTCGGCCGCCGCCTGGACGCGCTCCACCGCATGCGGGAAGTCGTAGATCGGGCTCTCGGCCTCGCCGGTATGGTCCTCGATCGAGCAGCCCGCGAGCCCGGCGGCCTCGGCCGCGAAGATCGTCTCGCCGGCACTTTCGGGGCTGTCGCCCTTGCCCTTTTCGAGATCTGCCGACACCGGCAACCCGGTGGCATGCGCCATGTCGCGGCAGTGGTGGATCATCGTCTCGAAGCCGATCTCACCGTCGGGCAGGCCGCGCGAGAAGGCGAAGCCGGCACTCGTCGTCGCCAGCGCCTCGAAGCCGAACGAGGCGAGCAGGCGGGCGGTACCGATGTCCCACGGGTTGGGGATGATGAAGGCGCCCGGCGCCTCGTGCAGTTTCCGGAAGACCTCGCCCTTGTCCATGTCAACGCCCTCGAGCTGAACCGACAGGCCGATACTAGACTGGAGTGCGAGACGCCTCAAATCCGATTTCAGGCGATGGGGATAAGTCCTGCCAGCCTGCGCATGTCGTCGAACAGCACGGCACCGCTCGCCTCGAGCCCGTCGCGGTCGGAATGCGGATCGCCGTGATAGCCGAACACGCGCATGCCGGCGGCACGCCCTGCCTGGGCGCCGGCGACGCTGTCCTCGACGACGATGCAGTCGGCGGGCTCGAAGCCCATCGTGCCGGCGGCATGGAGGAAGAGGTCCGGGAACGGCTTGCCGCGCTCGACCATGGTGGCCGAGAACAGCACGTCGCGGAAATGGGGCAGCAGGCCGGTCTGGCCGAGCGTCATGTGCATCTTGTCGATGCGCGCCGACGAGGCCACGCAATAGGCGATGCCGGCGGACTGGACGGCGGATACGAAGGTCTCGATGTGCGGGATGGCCTGCACGCCGCTCGCAAACAGGCCGGGCAGCTCCCGATACCAGCGCTCGACGAAGTCGGGGCCGAGGCTGACGCCCGTCGCCTCGACCTCCTTCTGCACCGATACCAGGCTGCGCCCGACGAACTGCCTGCGGCAGTCCTCGTAGCTCACCGGATAGCCGGCCTCGGTCAGCCAGGCCGACAGCCGCCGGTTGGCCAGCGGCTCGGTGTCGACGAGCACGCCGTCGCAGTCGAAGATGACCAGCCTGGGCCGGCTCATGCCGTGCCGGTCGAGCCGAAGCCGCCATTGCCGCGCTCGGTCGAGCCGGCGAGGCTGCGCTCCTCGATCGCCACGCGGGTCACCGGCGCGATCACCATCTGGGCGATGCGCATGCCGCGCTCGACATAGAAGTCCTCGTCGCCATGGTTGATCAAGAGCACCTTGACCTCGCCGCGATAGTCGCTGTCGATGGTGCCCGGCGTGTTGAGGCAGGTGATGCCGTGCTTGAAGGCGAGGCCCGAGCGCGGCCGCACCTGGCCCTCGAAGCCCCCGGGGATCTCGAAGATTAGGCCGGTCGGCACCAGCGCGCGCCGTCCGGGCAGTATGAGCAGCGGCCGGTCGTCGGCGACGGCGGCGCGCAGGTCCATGCCGGCCGCACCCGCGCTTTCATAGGCGGGCAGCGGCAGGTCGCCGGCATGCGGCAAACGAACGATCCCGACGACGGGGGCGGAAGAGTTTTCGGTGGCGGATTTCATGGCGGCGATCCTATGGGACGGAGGTCGAGGAACGTCAATCCCGATCTCCGCATGGCTCGCGTGCAATGACAAGCCTGTGTGTTTTTTGCGCGGCGCTCGCGGCGTGAACCCTTTGCCATGGCGGCGACACAAACGGATGTCGAAACTCTGCCGGGTGCGATTCTGCCCCGTTTACGATTTGTTATCCATGCTGGCCGACTCTGGACGCGGACTTGCGCCCGTTCTGCGGGCCAAAGATTGAGGTCGAAGTACCATGTGCCGGTGGGCCGCCTATCTCGGTGAAGAGGTCTTTCTCGAAGACATCGTTTCCGTGCCTTGCCATTCGCTGATCGCCCAGAGCCATTGCGCCCAGGAAGCCAAGTCTCCGACCAACGGCGACGGTTTCGGTCTGGCCTGGTACGGCGAGCGGCCGGAGCCGGGCCTCTACCGCGATATCCTGCCGGCCTGGTCGGACCCCAACCTCAAGAGCCTGTGCCGGCAGATCAAGTCGAGCCTGTTTCTCGCCCATGTGCGCGCCGCAACCGGCGGCGGCACCAGCCGGGCCAACTGCCACCCCTTCGTCTCGGGCCGCTGGAGCTTCATGCACAACGGCCAGATCTCGGGCTTCGAACGCATCCGCCGCCGGCTCGAGGCGGGCGTCTGCGACACGCTCTACGACCAGCGCCATGGCACGACCGATTCAGAACTGTTCTTCCTTTTGATGCTGGAGGAGGGGCTGGATACCGACCCGAAAGGTGCGGTTGCCCGTGCTGCGCGCCGCATCATCGAGGCATCGGAAGCGGCCGGCATGGCCGCCTCCTTCAAGCTGACGGCGGCGTTCAGCGACGGGGAGAACCTGTTTGCGGTCCGCTATGCCACCGACGCGCATGCGCCGACGCTCTACACACGCGACGGCGCCACCGGCCGCTGCATCGTCTCGGAGCCCTTCGATCGCGAGGGCGAAAGCTGGCAGGCCGTGCCGCCGTCGAGCTTCGTCACCATGACGCGGGACGGAATGTCGGTCAGCCCATTTGCGCCCGCCGCCGCGGGCCGGGCGGCGGCCGCGGAGTAGACTTTTCTTGGATAGCCCAAGGCGGGACGACCGCTCGGAGGAGCGCTCTGCCGTTGTACCCCCACCCCTAACCCCTCCCCACTGTTTGGACCGGGGACTTCTCTCAACCTGCGCCCAAGGCCATCTTCGGCACTCCAGTGGCAACGGCGGCAAAATCGTCCCCCCTCTCCCTTGTGGGGGGACGGGCGCCTCTCAAGCTCGATTGGCTTGCCCTAATGATGGGTCAGCGCCTTGTTCATCGGCTCCCAGTACATCTTCGACCAGCCTTCATCGAGGCTGGCATGTGCCGTCCGCGGATAGCCGTTCTGGTCGAAGACGAGCCTGGTGCCGCCGGCCTCGGCCTCGAGCTCGAAGCGGACGACCGAATAGATGCCCTCGGCCCAGTGCCGCGAGCGCCACGCCTGGACGATGCGGCGGTTGGGCACCAGTTCGAGGTTGCGGGCTTCGATATCGCCGCCGAAGATCGACACCTCGCCGCCCTCATGCGTCGAGATGTGGGCCGAGCGCCCGCCCGTCATCGCCTGGAAGCGGGCGGAGTCGAGAAGCAGGTCGTAGATGTCCTTCGGCGTGCCCCTGAGATGCACTTCCTGATGGATGGTCATGGCGACCTCCCCTGGATGTGGACAACGCTTTTGCCGACATTTTCGGCCTGTCCGGGGTAGTCGTCAATCTGGACGTGCGACCGGCGCAAGGCCGCATGTCCAGGCAAGGGAGGATTAGGCTGCCGCGTCGGCTGCTGCGCCGAAACCCACGAGGATACCGCCCCAGCCCCCTTCGGAGCCGAGCATGGCGGCTGTCTCGTCGGCCTTGTCGCCCATGTTTTCCAAAAGCCGGTGTTCGAGTTCGACCCGCGTGCCGCCTTCGGCGAGCGGCACGAAGTGGACCTCGACCTCGGTGAGCAGTTTGGGGTCGTATTTCCAGTCGGCGCCGATACGCCAGGCGAGCAGGATGCGCTGCGGCGGCTCCCAGGCGATGACGTCGCCCCACGGGCATTCGCTGCCGTCCTCGCCGGTTTCGTACCAGCGGCCGCCGACGCGCGGCTCGATGGTCGCCGTTTTCTGCGGGACCGAGCCGATCGAATGGCCCTTCGGCCACCAGCTCGAAAATCCTGCCGTGAAGACCTTGAAGGCACGCTGGGGCGCGGCCTTGACGGTGACCGAGCGGCGCACCGGCGACGGCGAAATCGTTGTTGTCATGTCTCGTTCTCCCTGTCTTCCTTGATGCTGTCGTCTTCTGGCCGGTCGGCCGCCAGCCTGAATTCGTCGAGCGCCTCGGCCCACAGCCGGTCGAGCCAGGCGCGCATGCGCCCCAGACCGGCCGGGTCGATGTGGTAGATGTTGCGGGCGCCCTGCGGTTCCATGCGCACCAACAGCGCCTCCTTCAGCACCTTGAGGTGCTGTGACACCGCCGACTGCGACACCGGCAGCGTGCGCGTGATCTCGGCCACTGAGCAGGGCCGCTGCGCCACCCGTTCGAAGATGGTTCGCCGGGTAGGGTCGGCCAGAGCCGCGATCTGCGAATAATCATAAGCCATGACTAATCATAAGTACAAACTGATTATTAGTCAAGGATGGCGTCGGTCTCACCATTTTGTGCTGTAGGGCGGGCCGCCGGCCAAGGCTCCTGACAGTCCGCTGGCAGCAGGCTGGTGTAGCGTGCCGCCACGATTCGTCGGGGCTGACGGGGCAGGACAGGATGAGCATATGGACGACACCGCGACCCAGGCCGCGCCGGCGCTGAAGGAAATCTTCGACCGGGCCCGCTTCCAGCGCATCGCAGCAGAGATGGCGGCGATCGCGCCGGGCTTCGACCGCGAGCGTTTCATGATGTTGGCCACGAACGATCTCGACGCGCTCGGCATCATGCAGCGGCTGCGTCAGACGGCCGAGGCGCTGCGCGGTGCCTTGCCGGGCGACTTTGCCCGCGCGATCGAGGTCTTGCGGGACCTCGCGCCGCGCATCGGCCACGGCTTCGCGTCCATCGTTCTGTCGGAGTTCGTGGCGCTGTACGGCCGGGCGGAATTCGACCGCTCGATGGCGGCGCTGTGTCATTTCACCCGCTTCGGCTCGGCCGAGTTCGCCATCCGCCATTTCCTCGCCGACGATTTCGACCGAACGCTGAAGGTGATGCGCGGCTGGGCGCTCGACGACAACGAGCATGTGCGCCGCCTCGCCAGCGAAGGCTCACGCCCGCGCCTGCCGTGGTCGTTCCAGCTGAAGAACCTGATTGCCGACCCGTCGCCGACGCTGCCGATCCTGGAGGCGCTGAAGAGCGATCCGAGCCTCTATGTGCGCAAGTCGGTGGCCAACCATCTCAACGACATCAGCAAGGACAGTCCGGATCTGTTGCTCGAGTGCCTGGCGGGCTGGGACATGGCCGACAGGAACACCGCCTGGATCGTGCGCCACGCCTTGCGGACGCTGATCAAGAAGGGCGATCCGAAGGCTCTTGCGCTGATCGGCACGACCGGCAAGCCCGAGGTCGACGTCGCGGCATTTGCCGTGACCCCCGCGTCGATCGCGCTGGGCGGGCGCATCGCGCTCAAGACCAGCATCGTCTCGACCGCCAAGGGGCCGCAGCAGCTCGTGGTCGACTATGCGGTCCACTACGTGAAGAAGGCGGGCGGCACTTCGAAGAAGGTGTTCAAGCTCAAGCAGATCAGCCTGCCGCCGGCCGGACGCAAGGAGCTGGAGATCGGCCAGGCGGTGCGCGACTTCACCACCCGCAAGCACTATCCCGGCCACCACCGCGTCGAGCTGATCGTCAATGGCGAGACCGTCGCCGAGGGCGGGTTCGATCTGCGGGGATGACACCTTTAGAAATGGCGCGACGTTGATGCCTCCCTCCCCACAAGGGAGAGGGAGGCGCCTGCCGCGCCAACGGCAACTGTCCTGAATTCAGCCGAGCTCGTAGCAGCGCCGCCGTGCGTCCATTTCCTCGACAGGCGCGACCACGGCTGTTAGAAGCCCCGCCATCACAAGGAATCCCCGATGGCTGAAGACATCGAAAAGGCGGTGGCGCGCCGCCGTACTTTCGCGATCATCGCGCACCCTGACGCCGGCAAGACGACGCTGACCGAAAAGCTGCTTTTGTTCGGCGGCGCGATCCAGCTCGCCGGCGAGGTCAAGGCCAAGAAGGACAAGATCCAGACGCGCTCCGACTGGATGAAGATCGAGCGCGAGCGCGGCATCTCGGTCGTGACTTCCGTCATGACCTTCGAGTATGGCGACAACGTCTTCAACCTGCTCGACACGCCCGGCCACGAGGACTTCGCCGACGACACCTATCGCACGCTGTCTGCGGTCGACAGCGCGGTCATGGTCATCGACGCCGCCAAGGGTATCGAGCCGCGCACGCTGAAGCTGTTCGAGGTCTGCCGCCTGCGCGACATCCCGATCATCACCTTCGTCAACAAGATGGACCGCGAGGCGCGCAACACCTTCGAGATCCTCGACGAGATCGAGGAGAAGCTGGCGCTCGACACCGCCCCGATCACCTGGCCGATCGGCCAGGGCAAGACCTTCTCCGGCACCTACCACCTCGCCCAGAACGCGGTGCGCCACGGCGACGACGAGAAGGAGCGCACGCCGGTGCACGGCCCGGATTCCAACCGCGCCGCAGGCCTCTTGCCCGACAACGACCGCCCGCCCTTCATCGAGGAGCTGGAGCTGGCGCGCGAAGCGTGCCGGCCGTTCGATCTCCAGGCCTTCCGCGAAGGCCATCTGACGCCGGTCTATTTCGGCTCGGCGCTGCGCAATTTCGGCGTGCGCGACCTGATCGAGGCGCTTGGCGAGTTCGGCCCGGCGCCGCGCGCCCAGGAGGCCGACACGCGCAAGGTCGAGGCGACGGAAGGGAAGATGACCTCCTTCGTCTTCAAGATCCAGGCCAACATGGACCCCAACCACCGCGACCGCATCGCCTTCGTCCGCGTCTGCTCGGGCGAGCTCAAGCGCGGCATGAAGGCCAAGCTGGTGCGCACCGGCAAGCCGATGTCGCTTTCGGCGCCGCAGTTCTTCTTCGCCCGCTCGCGCATCACCGCCGACGAGGCCTATGCCGGCGACGTGGTCGGCATCCCCAACCACGGCACGCTGCGCATCGGCGACACGCTGACCGAGGGCGAGGACATCCTGTTCCGCGGCGTGCCCAACTTCGCGCCCGAGATCCTGCGCCGCGTGCGCCTCGGCGACGCGATGAAGGCCAAGAAGCTCAAGGAAGCGCTGCAGCAGATGGCCGAGGAGGGCGTGGTGCAGCTGTTCCAGCCCGAGGACGGATCGCCGGCCATCGTCGGCGTCGTCGGCGCGCTGCAGATCGACGTGCTCAAGGAGCGCCTCAACGTCGAATACACCCTGCCTGTCGATTTCGAGATGTCGCGCTTCTCGGTCTGCCGCTGGATCGGCGCCGACGACAAGGCCGACCTGCAGCGCTTCGTCGAGAGCCATCGCGGCGACATCGCCCGCGACCTCGACAATGATCCGGTCTATCTCGCCCAGCACGAGTTCTCGCTCAACTACGAGGCCGAGCGCTGGAAGATGATCCGCTTCGCCGCGATCAAGGACTACCAGGTCCGCGACAAGGCGGCTTAGGCCGAACGCTCTGCCTGACCTGATCTTCTTTCGCCGGCCGCCTGCCGGCGAATCTTGCATGGTCGATTCCTGTTTGGCGAAAATAAGAGCGATGTTTTGTCGCAAGTATCTTAAATATCTGGCTCTAAGCCAAAACATTATAAATTCTTGCGATGCCGAATATATATTCAGTTATACAATGCTTCTTGTTTTGAGTGTATGAGAATGTATTAATGTTGCATGCATGCCCGCTCGGACGGGCGTGGCGGTGTTCCGCGGGGGGCGGCACACGTCAGGCATGAGGCAACAGGGCAGAATTGGCAGACAGAAACACCGTAGCATTGGCGCAGGTCGACGAAATCTGGCTGCGCGCCTGGGTCAACGAAGGCATTATCACGCCTGAGCAATTCGAAACGGAGATGCGCCGTCGGAGGCTTGCGGCAACTCCACCGGAAGCTGCGGCCGACGGTGAGCCGCCGCCTGAGTAGCATGCCGGACGATCCGCTGTCGCCTGTCCGTCATTGCCGCTTCGTCATCCCGTCATGCAAATCGCCTAATTCGGTCCCCGGCGCTGGCCGCCGGGGCACGGGGGCTGCTATGGAGGAAATGACGTCGCATGATGGTTTCTGCATTGATCGAGCGTGAACTCACCCGCATCGGATCGCCTGTCCGCAACGGCGTCTTCGTCGCCGTCGTAGGGCCGAGCGGCGCCGGCAAGGACACGCTGATTGCCTATGTGCGCGAGCGGTTGAGCGACGACGACCATGTCGAGTTCGCCCGCCGCGTCATCACCCGCCACAGCGACGGTGCCACCGAGGATCACGACACGCTGGCCGATGCCGCCTTCGTCGAAGCCGAGGAAGCCGGCGCCTTCGCGCTGTCCTGGGAGGCGCACGGCCTGCGCTACGGCATCCCGGCTGCCGTCGACGATGCCGTCGCCAACGGCCAGGTCGTCGTCGCCAACACCTCGCGCGGCGTCATCCCGGCGCTGCGCGCGCGCTATGCGAACGTCGTCGTGGTCGAGATCACCGCCTCGCCGGAGGTCCTCGCGACGCGTCTCGCGGCACGGGGACGGGAATCGCGCGGCGAGGTCTTGGCGCGCCTCGCCCGCACCGCGCCGCACGACCTGTCCGGCCCGGGCCATGTTCAGATCGACAATTCCGGCGCGCCGGGGATCGCCGGCGACAAGTTCCTCGCCGTGCTGCGCAAGGCCGTTGCCCATGCGGACGTCTCCGGGCTGATCTAAGCTTTTGCGTAAGTGCAGACTTACGAATGCTGCAAGTCAGATGCGCAGCATGTGGTTGTCCCACACATGCTCGGGATCGTCGGTCTGGCCGCCGTCGGAGCCGACGATGAGGCCGGCGCCGGTCGTTGCCAGGAAGCCGTCCCGGTCGGGCGCGAGCCCGCAGACCTCGACGAGATCGTTCTGCGCCACCACCTTGCCGGTCTTCGCCTCGATCGTCGCCCAGGCATTGCCCTGCGGCGAGGAGACGGCGATCAGCCCGGCGTCGCGATTGGCCGCCACCGAGCCGATATAGTTGCGGAAGCCGCCGAGGATGTCCTCGGGCATGTCCAACATCTCGAGTTCCTGGCCGCGCACGGCACGGCCGACCAGCAGTGGCTTCTCCGTCGCCGGCCCCTCGTGCTGGCAGCCGAACCAGACGGTCCCCTGGGCGTCGATGTCCATGTGCCGGATCGACAATTGGTGAAGCTTTTCAGGTAGTTCGTGTTTCTCGAGCAGATCGCCCGAAACGCGGTCGACCAGCACCAAGGACGGCTTCATGGTGGGCAGGTTGAGCTTGGCGCGGCCGAAATCCGGGTGGGTCTCGATGCCGCCGTTGCAGATGGCCAGCGTGCGCCCGTCGCCGAGCAGGATCAGCTCGTGCGGGCCGACGCCGTGCGTCGGGAACTCTCCGGTGCGGCGGAAGCCGTCGCGCGCGTCGTAGATGCCGACCATGCCGGCGGCGTTGTCGAAGTCGTTCTCGGTGACATAGAGCAGCGCCCCGTCGGGCGAGAACACGCCATGGCCGTAATAGTGGCGGCCGGCGATGCTCGGGATGGTCAGCGGCGCGTCCCGGCCGGTGTGGTCGAACACCATCATGAAGGTGCCGGGCTGGCGGGCGAACACCACCGACTTGCGCGAGATGGGATCGAAGGTGACGTCGTGGCCGCGCTCGGGCAGGGCGACGCTGTGCAGGATCTTGCCTGCCTCCGACAAGACCGCGACGCCATACTCGCCCGAACGCGCTTGGTAAGCCGTTGCGAACATAGCATCGGTTTCGAGCGCCAGCGCACGCTGCGCCGGCGTGAGCGACATCAGGAAGGTCGTGCCCGCGGCCTTGAGGAAGTCGCGGCGATCGAACAGGGGCGTACGCAGTTGTTGTTGGAGCATCATCTTGTCCGAAAACCGGCGTCCACTTTTCGCTGCCGCGGACCTTTGGTTCGGGATCATGCTCTAGTCGCCGTCCAGCGACGAGAAGCCGGCGGTCAGCCCGAGCGCGCTGGCGAGGCGGGTGCCGAACAGCTCCGACAGGCTGGAGGTGACGACGCCGAAATAGGCGAGCTTGCCGCGCTTTTCGGCATCGGTGAGCACCGCATCGATGGGGCCGCTGACGGCGGCCGCCGCGTTCTGCGCATTGGCGAATTCGAAGTCGATGGATTGCGCGATCCACTGGGCGTCGGCCGGCAGCAGCGAGCCGAACCGCGAGGCGTCGAACAGCGCCTTCATGCCGGCGATGTTGCCGCCGAGCGAGGCGGCGGTGCCCTCAGAGCGCCAGAACAGCGCCTGCTTCGGCTTGTCGGCCGTGGCCTCCTTGCCGAGGAAGCCGTTGACGCGCACGTCGCGCACCAGCTCCAGCCCGTTGACATAGACCTCGAGCAGCTCGGTGATGGCCTCGGTGGCGTTGCGGTAGAGCGCATTGTCGAGGCCGGGTTGCTTCCATTGAGCGGCAAAACCCTTGTCGTCGCGCCAGGCGGCGTCGACGTCGGATGCGATCTTGCCAATGTTGCCCGAAATCGCCTTGCCGTAGGAGCAGCGATAGGCTGCCCCGGCCCCGGCCAGGTCGTCGGCACCGGTGCCGAACAGCACGAATTCCAGAGCGCCCAGCCCTTGCATGGCCACGCTCTTGTCGCCGAGTCTGGCGGCGTCGGTGGCCGTCTCGTCCTTGTCGGCGATGGCCGCCTGCACCTGCTTGAGGCCGGTGCCCTTTCGGTCGGGCCAGAACAGCATGCGCTCGAGTCGGTTCTCCTCGGTGATCGGGCCGAAGCGGATGATCTCGACCTCGGACCAGCTTTCGGTGGTTTTCGAGAAGGCCTTCCGCGCGGCTTCGAGAGTGTCGGTGGAGGGCGCAGCGCAGAGCTTGCCCATCGATATGCCGAGATCAGTGGTCGCCCCGACCAGCCGGCCATAGACGGGACGGATGAAGCCGTCGATGGCGCCCGAGATCACCTTGCCGGAAGCCTCGTTGGCCTGGGCTGCGGCCGGCAGGGCGACGAGAATTGCGATGGATGCCGCAAGCACTGTTCTGGCCATCACAGCGACTCCAGGAACTTGATCAGGGCATCGCGATCGGAAGCGGGAAGTGCTGCAAAGCGGTCGCGAGACGCCTGTCCCTCGCCGCCGTGCCACAGGATGGCCTCGGTGAGGTTGCGGGCGCGGCCGTCGTGCAGGAAGAAGGTGTGGCCGTTGACGGTCTGGGTCAGGCCGATGCCCCACAGCGGCGGCGTGCGCCATTCGCCGCCCGTAGCGTCGCCGACCTGCTGGCCGTCGGCGAGGCCTTCGCCCATGTCGTGCAGCAGGAAGTCGGAGTATGGCCAGATCAGCTGGAAGGCCTGCGCCTTGTTGGGTGCGTCGCGGCGGGTCACGAATTTCGGCGTGTGGCACGAGGCGCAGCCCGCCTCGTAGAACATCTGCTTGCCGCGCAGCACCTCAGGCTTGTCGATGTCGCGGCGGGCGGGAACTGCGAGGTTCTGCGAGTAGAAGGTGACGAGGTCCATGATCGGATCGGGTGCCTCGACCGCCCCGAGCCGCTCCTGCACGCCGTTGGGCATGGCGAGGCAATCGGCTTGCGCCTTGGTGCAGTCGCCCCAGTGCTGCGGCACGTCGGGCGTGGAGATGCCGATGTCGCCGGCAAAGGCGCCGGCCGATTGCTGGCGGATCGTCGGGTTCTGCGCCTTCCAACCGAAGCGGCCGAGGGCGAGCTCGCCCGTCTTGTCGTCGCGGACGATGGCAGCCTTGCCGGAAATGCCGTCGCCGTTGCCGTCGTCCGGATCGGCATTGGCGAGGAGGTCGGCGGGATGGATCTGCTCGACCAGCCCCAGGCCGATCATCGGCGGCGTGACGCGCGGCGACAGTGTCGTCTTGGGGTCCATCGGCCCGTAGCCGAGGTCGGCGACCGAATAGCTCGGCTTGCGCAGCGACAGCCTGGTGCCGTCGGCCAGCTCGACCGGCACCTCCTCATAGGTGATGACCATGCGGCCCTCGCCCTTGAGGCCGGGCACGGCGAGATCCTGGAACTGGCCGCCATAGACCGGATCGGGGAAGTTCACCACCTTGCGCTCGGCGAGTGCTGCCTTTTCCGCGTCGGTCTCTGCGGTGCGGG
Organism: Aminobacter sp. Piv2-1; assembly: GCF_037625995.1. NCBI lineage: Bacteria > Pseudomonadati > Pseudomonadota > Alphaproteobacteria > Hyphomicrobiales > Phyllobacteriaceae > Aminobacter > Aminobacter sp. Piv2-1. Next base: position 21,173 of record NZ_JARKMU010000015.1, on the reverse strand, counting down.
CGAGGCGCAGAAACATCGAGGTCGCGTCGGAATTGCCTTCCGGCGGATGGCCGCGGCCGTCCTTGAGGTGGCAGCTCTGGCAGGCACGCGCATTGAACAGCGGCCCGAGCCCGTCGGAGGCCTGGGTGGAGGAGGGGGAGGACACCCACAGCTTGCGGAACATGCCGTTGCCGAGCTTGAAGGTGCCTTCTTCCTCGAAGGTTATGTTGGCCGAGGACTGCGAGAACGCATCCTGGTTGACGCGCTTTTCCGAGGTGCCGGCGCCACCCTGCATGCGCTCGAACTGTTCGGCCCTGGAGAAGTCGGTCGTCGGCCTGACGATCCTTTCGACGCGCGCCTTGTCCTTGGGGTTGAGGTCGCTGCGCTCGGCTGGCAAAGACAGCGCGTCGCCGGCGGCAGAATGGCCGACCGTGGCGAACAGGATCAGATTCGCCGCAAGCAGGCTGCGAAGCAGTTTGGTGCCAGGCGCGCTCGCGGGCTGAAAGGTACCCCCACCCCTGACCCCTCCCCACAAGGGGGAGGGGGATCTGGCGGCACCGCCGTCCGGCGCCGGACCATGATAGGTGTGGGCGGAATGAGGATGACCGCGGTCGGCATGGTCGCGAGCATATTCCCCTCCCCCTTGTGGGGAGGGGTCAGGGGTGGGGGTATCCTCGAATACCCTGGTGGCTGGAGTATCGCAGGCGGGCGCACCCGCCAGGGCGCGGCGCGTCAGGGAAAAGTTGCGCCGCATTCCGGCATCCTATTCGGCCTCGTCCGCGGTCTCGGCGTTGAGCTGGCCATATTTCTCGTCGCCGATCTCCTCGAGGAGCTGCAACTGCGTCTCGAGGAAGTCGATGTGACCTTCCTCGTCGGCGAGCAGCTCTTCGAAGAGCTTCATGGATACGTAGTCGCCGTGCTGCTGGCAGATCTCACGCGACTTCTTGTAGGAGGTCCGGGCGTCATATTCGCCGGCGAGATCGCTTTCGAGCACTTCCTTGACGTTCTGGCCGATGCGCAGCGGCGCTACCGACTGCAGGTTGGGATGACCTTCGAGGAAGATGATGCGCGCCACGAGCCTGTCGGCATGGTGCATCTCTTCGATGGATTCCGCCCGCTCCTTCTTGGCGAGCTTGCCGTAGCCCCAGTCTTCGAGAAGGCGATAGTGCACCCAATACTGGTTGACCGCGCCGAGTTCGAGGAAAAGGGCTTCGTTAAGCCGCTCGATGACCTGCTTTTCGCCTTTCATTGAATCTGCTCCCAAATTGGACCCGCAACTCTTTCACACGGTCCATGTGCGAAACGATATCCCCGCCGCTCGCCTCCGTACGAGCGTGGTAGGCTTCGGTAATCCGAATGATTGTTTCGACCACATTTGGGAAGCAGCCGCAACAACGTCCTCGCTGCTGCAGCGCGTGATAGACCTTTGCCGGCACGATCAGCGACCAGGGATCCCGGTCGAGAAGCTCGATGATCGTGTCTTCGATCTCCTTCTGGGTGATCAGGTTGCAGTGGCAGATCAGCATGGCTTGCTCTGGGTGGCTGGCGGCGCGTCGAGCGCGCCGCGTGGCTTGGATAATCTAGGCGCTGGGGGCGCTCACTGGAAGACCTTGTCGGGGGCATCCAGGCTGTCCGAGCCCTCGAAGGCGATGGCCTCGAGCTTGAGCGCTGCCACCGCGCGCTCGATCGACTTGGTCTGGTCGACCAGCGCGTCGATCGCCGCCTGCACGGTGGCGTTGCCTTCGGCATTGCCCTCGCCGATCTGCTGGTCGTAGGGCTCGCCGGCCTCGGCGCGCGCCTTGATCGCCTCCATCCTGGCGACCGTGGCGTCGAGCTTGCCGCCGAGTTCCTGGTCGAGCGCGGCATCTGCCTCCTTGACCAGGTCCGACACCGACGGACCCTCGACGGTCGCGCCGTCGATGCGCTTGTAGCTGCCGAGATAGGCGTTGCGGATGCCGACCGCGTCGTAGAGATGCGAGATGTGGGTGTTGTCCGAGAAGCAGTCGTGTTCCTCTTCCGGATCGTGCAGCAGGAGGCCGAGCTTCATGCGCTCGCCGGCGAGCTCGCCATAGGACAGCGAGCCCATCCCGGTGAGGATGGTGGAGATGCCGGCCTTGGGGTCGCCGTCGACGAGCGCCTTGCGGGCGGCGCCGTCGGCCGTCCAGTTGCCGACCATCTCCTCGAGGTCGGCGACCAGCAGGTCGGTCGCGGCCGCGAGATACTGGCCACGACGGTCGCAGTTGCCACCGGTGCAGTTGGCCGGGTCGTAGTCGGTGTAGGGGCGGTTGCCGGCGCCGGGACCGGTGCCGTTCAGGTCCTGGCCCCAGAGCAGGAACTCGATGGCATGGTAGCCGGTGGCGACATTGGCCTCGATGCCGCCGGCCTCCTGCAGCGTGCCCGACAGGAACTCGGGCGTGATCTTCGCGGCGTCGACCTTCTGGCCGTTGATCTCGATCGAGGCGTTGGCGATCACATTGGCGGTGTAGAGCGAATTCTCGTCGGACTCTGTGCCGTAGCTCTTGTCGACATAGTCGATCAGCCCCTCGTCCAGCGGCCAGGCGTTCACGCGGCCCTCCCAGTCGTCGACGATGGCGTTGCCGAAGCGGTACACCTCGGTCTGCTGGTAGGGGATGCGGGCCGCCTTCCAGGCTTCGCGGGCCGCCTTCAGTGTCTCTTCCGAGGGCTTCGCGATCAGCGCCTCGACGGCCGTGTCGAGCGCCTTGGCGGTGACGAGCGAGTCCTCGTACTTGGCCAGCGCGATGTCGGCATAGGTGGCGATGACCGCCTTCGGGTCCGTTTCGGCTTTCGCCGGCAGGACGAAGACCGCGGCGGTCAGCGCCGTCGTGGCGGCGATGGCGGCGAGCCTGCCGATATGCCGGCTGCGCGAGATGGATGCAGGCATGAACGTCTCCTCAACGTCTCCGATGGCGCGGGGCCGCGCCGAAAACCCGTGCGCCGGCGAGGATGTGCCGGGCAGCGAACCGCAGGATCGAGAGAAGACTTCGGGGGCGGCCTCGGACAGTCGCAGCAATGCCCGGTCGGGCTGATGCGACAAAACCAGCGCCGGCGGGCGACGCGTCGAAGGCTGGCACCCGGCGCTCCAATCGAAAGGGTTCAAGGCCCAGACATCAAAGACAGGCGCTGTAAAAGCAGGGCGACATAAGGGCGTCCGGCACCAAAAGTCAACGGCGGAGAGCGGAAAAATGCAGTTGGATCAATAGTTTAGAATTATTCTAAACTAAATTTGTCCAGTTTATAAGGGCGCGATTGCTGGCAAGCCATTGATTTGGTGGGCGCTTGCCGTCGCGCGGGCCGGCGGGTGTCGCGCATGAGCTCCGGCCAGGTCGTCGCTGGCGCATGCGCGTGCTTGACAGCCGTGCTGCCGGCTGTCAGCCAAATATCCGTGCATGGCCCCTTGCGGTTCCCCGCCCCAGCGGCCATTTCCGCGTGTGTTTTCCGGTGTTGCAGAGGCGAGCATGAAGAACGGTGTGGTGATTGTCGGTGCGGGTCATGCCGGCGTGCAGGCGGCGGCCAGTCTGCGCGAGGAGGGCTATGACGGCCCGGTTATCCTGCTCGGCGACGAGAACGAGCTGCCCTACCACAAGCCGCCGCTGTCCAAGACCTTCATCAAGGATCCAGCCGCCCAGCCGCAGCCGCTGCGCGGCGAGGTCTTCTACTCCGGCCATTCGATCGACCTCCGCCCCGGTTCGCTGGTGGAGGGCATCGACACGGGCGCCAACCGGCTGGCGCTCGCAGGCGGCGAGAGCCTCGCCTACGACCACCTGATCCTCGCCACCGGCTCGCGGCCGCGGGAGCTGCCGCTTCAGGGTTCGGATCTGGCCGGCGTGCTGTCGCTGCGCTCGGTGGCCGACGCGAGGCTGATCCGCGACCACAGTGCGGCGAGCGAGGATGTCGTCGTCATCGGCGGCGGCTTCATCGGGCTGGAGATCGCCGCGACGCTCGCCGCCGGAGGCCGCCGCGTCACCGTCGTCGAGGCGCTCGACCGGCTGCTCGGCCGCGCCGTGGCGCCGCTGATTGCCGAGCACGTGCGCAAACGGCTGGAGGCGTCGGGCGTGCGCATCCTGCTTAGGACCACCATCGAGCGCATCGAGGGCGAGAACGGCCATGTCACTGGCGCGCTGACGTCCGCGGGCGAACACCTGCCGGCGAAGATGGTCATCATCGGCATCGGCGTGGTCCCCAATGTCGAGCTGGCCCAGGCCGCCGGCCTCGCAGTCGCCAACGGCATCCGCATCGACGGCCGGATGCGCAGCTCGGTCGAGAACATCCTCGCCGTCGGCGACAATGCCAGCTACCGCCACTGGCAGACCGGCGGCGACGTGCGGCTGGAATCGGTGCAGAACGCCACCGACCAGGCCAAGCTCGCGGCGCGGACCATCGTCGGCCATGACGGCGCCTACGCGGCGGTGCCGTGGTTCTGGTCGGACATCGGCGACATGAAGCTGCAGATGGTTGGGCTGACCGCGGGCAGCGACCGGCAGATCCTGTCGGGCGATCCGGCGGAGAACCGCTTCTCGGTCTATCACTTCGTCGGCGACAGGCTGGTGGCGATCGAATCGGTCAACCGCCCGGCCGACCACATGCTCGGCCGCAAGATGCTCGGCCTCGGCTTCTCGCCGACGGCGGAGCAAGTGGCGGGCGGGGCGGAGGCGCTGAAGGCCGCGCTTGCGGCGCTGCCGCAGGGATGAACCCGCGCCGCCTTCGAGCACGCTTGCGGACAAGTTGCCCCCACCCCTGACCCCTCCCCACAAGGGGGAGGGGGATTTTGGCGCCGGCTGAGCAAGCATTTGACCGGGCTGGCAGGGAAAGGGTCCCCCTCCACTTATGGGGGGCCAGGGGTGGGGGTGTGAATTCCGACGCCTTCCAGCCGACAAAAAATTTGCCGATGCTCTGTCGGCAATGCACATATCTGTTCGTCCTAGACATGAAGGAACCGAACAGATGCTCTATGCCATCCTTTGCTACAACAACGAAGACGTCGTCTGCGCCTGGTCCAAGGAGCAGGACGACGAGGTGATGGCGCGCCTGCAGGTGGTGACCGGCAAGCTGCGCGACCAGGGCCGGCTGGGGCCCGTGGCGAGGCTGATGCCGACCACGGCGGCGACCACGCTGCGCAAGACCAGGGACGAGCCGCTGGTCATCGACGGTCCCTTCGCCGAAACCAAGGAGCAGTTCCTCGGCTTCTACGTCGTCGAGTGCGAAACGCTCGACGACGCGGTGGCCGTGGCCAAGGACCTGGCGGAAGCCAATCCTGGCGGCGGCTCTTATGAACTGCGCCCGATAGGCGCCTTCTTCCCCGGACGAGAGGCAGCATGACGGACCCGGCCTGGATCAACACGGCTCTTTCTTCCGCCCGGCCGCAGGCCGTGGCAGCCCTGCTGCGCTATTTCCGCGACCTCGACAGCGCGGAAGAGGCGTTCCAGGAGGCCTGCCTGCGCGCCCTGCGCACCTGGCCGAAGAACGGGCCGCCGCGCGATCCGGCCGCCTGGCTGATCTTCGTCGGCCGCAATTCCGGCATCGATGCCGCCCGCCGCCGCGCCAAGCAGGCGCCGATGCCGCCGGAAGAGACCGTCTCCGATCTCGACGACGTCGAGGGCGAGGTCGTCGACCGCCTCGACGGGGCGCACTACCGCGACGACATCCTGCGGCTGCTGTTCATCTGCTGCCATCCCGACCTGCCGGCCACCCAGCAGATCGCGCTCGCCCTGCGCATCGTCTCGGGCCTGTCGGTCAAGCAGATCGCGCGCGCCTTCCTCGTCGGCGAAAGCGCCATGGAGCAGCGCATCACCCGCGCCAAGGGACGCATCGCCAACGCCAACGTGCCCTTCGAGGCGCCGGGACCGGTCGAGCGTTCAGAGCGGCTCGCGGCGGTGCTCGCCATGGTCTATCTCGTCTTCAACGAGGGCTATTCGGCCGGTGCGGCCGAGATCGCCAACCGGGCGCCGCTCTGCGAGGAGGCGATCAGGCTGGCGCGGCTTTTGCTGCGGCTGTTCCAGACCGAGCCGGAGGTGATGGGGCTGACGGCGCTGCTGCTGCTCCAGCACGCCCGCGCCGCCGCCCGCTTCAATGCCGAGGGCGAGCTGGTGCTGATGGAGGACCAGGACCGCACGCTGTGGAACCGGGCGCTGATCGACGAGGGCCTGGCGCTGATCGACAAGGCGATGCGCCATCGCCGGCCCGGCCCCTACCAGATCCAGTCGGCGATCGCCGCGCTCCACGCCCGCGCCGCGCGCCCCGAGGACACCGACTGGGCCGAGATCGACCTGCTCTACTCGGTGCTGGAATCGATGACGCCGTCGCCGGTGGTGACGCTGAACCGCGCCGTCGCCTTCGCCAAGCTGCGTGGGCCGGAAGCCGCGCTGAAGCTGATCGAGCCGCTGGAGCCCAAGCTCGCCGGCTACTTTCATTTCTTCGGCGTGAAGGGCGGGCTGCTGATGCAGCTCGGCCGCGACGCAGAGGCGCGCGAGGCCTTTGGGCGGGCGATCGCGCTGGCCAATACGGCGGCCGAGGCGGCCCATATCCGCATGCATCTCGACCGGCTTTCGGCCGAGAGCCGCCCGCGCAACGGCATGTCGGCCTAGTCGCCTTCTCCCGTAGACGGGGGAAGGCGACGGCAGCCGGATGAGGGGCGGAACCCAACGGTCCGCGGTTGTCTCCAATGGCGCTGTTCGGCTCGGCTGCGCCGACTACCAGCGAAGCCAATATGGGAATCGTCCATCGTCCTCTTTGCGAGCAGAAGGTGGCAGGGGCGTCTTCATGCCGACCGGTATTTCCACGACCTTGCGATAGAGGTGCCACGTCGCGTGGCCGAGCACCGGGATGACGATGGCGAGGCCCGCCAGCAGCGGCAGAGACCCGATCAGCAGCGCGACCGCGACGATCAGACCCCACAGCAGCATCGGCACCGGATTGCCCAGCACCGCCCGTACCGAGGTCTCGATCGCGGCATAGGCGCCGACATCGCAGTCGAGCAGCAGTGGAAAGGCGACGACGGCGGTGCAGAGCACCACCAGCGCAAACAGGAATCCGATCAGATTGCCGAGCACAATCAGCGTCCAGCCGCGCTGGGTGGTGAAGAGATCGCCGAGGAACGATGTCATCGACTGCGGCGCGGCCGGCCCGTAGAACCAGGTGTAGAGCGCCTGCGCGACCAGGAGCCAGGCGATGAAAAGCGCGAGCAGCATGACGCCGATGACCGCCATCGCGGGAATGGCCGGCGAATGCCTGACATCCAAGGCATGCCACCAGGACGTGTCGAGGTTTTGCTCGCGCCTGCGGCTGATCTCGTACAGGCCTATCCCGGCGAAGGGTCCGAGCAAGGCAAATCCCGACATCAGCGGGAAGATGAGCTGCAGGGCGTTGCCGCCCGACGTCCAGGTGATCAGAAGCACCCCGACGATCGGGTAGATCAGGCACAGGAAAACGTAATGCGACGGCTTTGCCCAAAAGTCATCGAAGCCCAGGCGCAGGGCGTCATACACATCCGCCACCGTTATGCGGCGGATGGCGGGATGCTGGAGCGTCCTGGTGGCGCCCGAGTACACGTGGAAAATTGCCATGACCACTCCTCCTGGAACAGGTTGGGGCGGGTCACGGCCCGGGCTCAGCATGACTGGTCACGCCAAAGCCGCGACCTTCACCATGCCAAGGATAACGCGCTTCGAGCGGTTTGGCGACCCTGGCCGCACTGTCCGGGACGCTGCCGGGCGCCGTAGCCGACAGGTCCGGTCAGGCGCCGCGGCGCGCCACCGGCGGCACATAGTTCTCCAGCTCGGGCGCGGGGAACGAGACCGTGCCGTTGATCTCGGCCGAGCGGTAGAGCCCCATCAGGATCTCGACCACGGCGAGGCCGTCGTGGAAGGTTTCCATCGGCGTCTCGCCCTTGCGGAAGCACTCGACCATGTGGCGGTTCTCGTCGGTGTAGCCATAGACGCCGGCCTCGTCCTCCAGCACCGGCATCAGGCCCTGCTCGGCGTTCTGCTTCTCGACCAGGTCCTCGCCTTCCTCGCCCTTGACCGCGCGCGACATGAAGATCTTGAGGCCGGTGTTGAGCGAGTTGAACTCCATCGCATATTCGGGCCCGAGCAGTTCGAGCTGGATGCGCAGGCCGGCGCCGACATAGGCCCAGGAGGTGGTGGCCTCGATCACCAGTTCGTTGCCGTCCTCGTCTTCGAGCAGGATGGTGCCGCGGGCGAAATCCTCGGACGGGCGGTTGCGGTAGTCGACCTCGGCGCCGAAGCGCTTCCTGAGCTGCTCGGCATAGTTGGGCCGCGTCCACTTGAGCGTCGCGACGGTGCCGCTGACCTGCTTGACGGTCAGCGACTTGCGGGGGGCTCCCGGCTTGGTGAGCAGGTGCCGAGCCACCTCGACGCTGTGGCACATCATGTCGGAGAGCACGCCGCCGCCCTGCTTGTCGCCCTGCCAGAACCACGGCTCGTGCGGCCCTGAATGCTCCTCGGCCGCGCGTGCGAGATAGGGTCGCCCGGTGGTCGAGGCGGCGCGGCGCCAGACGATGTCCTTGCCGCGCAGCACCGGCGTGCAGAACACCTGGTTTTCCAGGTAGCCGTGGTTGAGGCCGGCATCCTCGGCGAGCCGCAGCATCTCGCGCGCCTCGGCAACGGTGCGGGCGAGCGGCTTCTCGCAGGCAACCGCGATCACTTTGCTGCGCCCGGCCTTCACCTCGGCATGAATGGTGCGCATCACGTCGAGGCGGGTGTAGTTGGGCGAGAGGATCCAGATCGCGTCGACGTCGCCGGCGTTGACCAGTGATTCCAGGTTGTCGTGGCTGCTGCAGTCGCCCAAGCCCAACTCCGCGACGCGGGCGGCGAAGCGGGCGCGGTTTTCCGCCTTGCGGCTGAAGACGCCGGTGACGTCGACATTGCGCACACCGAGCATGCCCTTGAGATGGAACTCGGCGATGAAGCCGCTTCCGACGAAGCCTACGCGCAGGCGCTGTCTGGGCAGTCCGGTCATGGTCGTTTTCCCGTAGTCACGATTCTGCGGCCGCCTTCGGTGCCGCGGCCGTGGTGCCACGCACCTTCAGCGCCGTCGGCAGCATCACCGGCTTGAGCGGCGTGGCGCCGCCCGACAGAAGGTCGAGCAGCATGGTCATGGCGGCGCGGCCGATATCGGTGCGCGGCTGGCTGACGGTGGTCAGCGGCGGATAGAAGGCCTCTGAGAGGAACAGGTCGTCGAAGCCTACGACCGAGACGTCGCCGGGCACGTCGAGGCCGAGCCCGCGCAATTCGTGGATGACGCCGAAGGCCATCTCGTCGTTGGCGACGAAGATCGCCGTCGGCGGTTCGGGCAGTTCGAACAGGGCGCGGCAAAGCCGCTGGCCGGTGTGCAGCAGATAGTCGCCGCGCTGCTCGTAGCCGGCGGGGGTGGCGAGGCCGGCGGCCGCCATCGCCTGGCGGTAGCCCTCGCGGCGGTTGATGCTCATGAGTTCCGGAACCGGGCCGGAGATATGGGCGATGCGCCGGTGGCCGAGCCCGATCAGGTGTTCGACCGCGTTGCGGGCGGCGGCCTTGTTGTCGACCATGACATGCGGGAAGCCGGCGTCCTCGATCTCCTCCAGTGCCACGACGATCGGCGCGCCGCCGGCTGCCTGGCCGGCAAAGCCGGGGCGCTCGGGCAGCTTGCCGGTCATCAGGATCATGCCGTCGGCATGGCCGTCGCGCAGCATGTCGAAATACTCGATCTCGCGGTCGGAGTCGTTTTCGGTGTTGCCCATCAGCACCGAATAGCCGGCGGCGCGGGCGGTCGCCTCGACCCCCTTGAGGATCTCGAGATAGAACGGGTTGCCGACGTCGCGCACCACCATCAGCACCGCCATCGCCTTCTGCGTGCGCAGGTTGCGGGCGCTGACATTGGGCCGGTAGTTCATCTCGCGCGCCACTTCGCGGATGCGGCTGAGCGTCGGCTCGGCGACCAGCCCGCTGTCGTTGAGCGCCCGCGACACGGTGGCAGCCGAAACGCCGAGCCGCTCGGCGATGTCCTTGATCTTGGGACGTTCGTTCATCCGCGCATCGCCCTTCCGCGCCCGTAGAACAGCATCAGCAGCAGCAGGGTCGCGCCGAACACCATCTGCCTGCCGGATTCGTCGATGTTCACTGTGGTCAGGATCCCCTGCAGGATGACCAGCAGCAGGGCGCCGGCCATGGTGCCGGTGTAGCCGCCCTTGCCGCCGGCGAGCGGCGTGCCGCCGAAGACGACGGCGATGATCGAGGGCAGCATGTATTGCTCACCGACATTGGCGAAGGAGGTGCCCGAATAGCCGAGCAGGCAGATGCCGGCAATGGCGGCGAAGACGCCCGACAGCATGAACAGCGAAATGCGGGTCGCCCTGACCGGCACGCCGGCCATGTAGGCCGCCTGCTCGTTGGAGCCGATGGCATAGATGCGGTGGCCGTAGACGGTGCGGGTCAGCATGAAGGCCATCAGCAACCCGATAGCCACCCACAGCCAGATGATGCCCGGCAGCCCGAGCAGGAACGGCCGGGTGACGAATTGCGACAGGCCGGGCGCGGCGAGACCCGAGGGGATGCCGTTGCGCACCACCACCAGCAGGCCCTGCAGCACGCCGAGCATGCCGAGCGTCATGACCAGCGGCGGGATGCGCAGCAGGGTGACGCCGAGCCCGTTGAACAGGCCGATCAGCCCGCCTGCCACGACGCAGGCGACGATGGCCGGCAGGATGCCGCCGTCGGCGCCGTTCATGACGTTGCCGGCGATGATGGCCGAGAGCGAGATCACCCCGCCGACCGAGAGGTCGATGCCCTCGCGGCCGCCGAGGATGACGAGGTTCTGGCCCGCCGCGACGATGCCGAGCAGGGCGGCCACGATGAGCAGGCGCAGGATCTGCTGCACCGAGGCGAAGCCGGGCGACAGCGCCTCGCCGAGTAGCAGCAGGGCGACGATCAGGATCAGCGCCACGACCAGCGGCTGCTTGACGAAGGTCAGCACCGGCGAGGCTGCCGTGGCAGGGGAGGTTCCGGTGGTGACGGTCATGCGCGTGCCCTCCTGCCGACGAGCACGCCCGCCATCAGCGCCACCAGGATGGCGAGGCCCTGGACCAGGTTCTGCCATTCGGACGGCGTGCCGACGAAGAAGACGAGCGAGTTGATGAGGCCGATGATCAGCGCGCCGATGATCGAGCCGACGACGGTGCCGTAGCCGCCCGACAGCGCGCTGCCGCCGAGCACCACCGCCGCCACTGAGAACAGGGTCATCTTGCCGCCGACCAGCGGATCGCCGCTCGCCGTGTCGCCGGTGATGCAGAAGGCGGCGAGGGCCGCGAACAGGCCGCACAGCGCGTAACCCTGGATGCGGATCCTGGTCACCGGCAGGCCGCTCTGGAAGGCTGCCTGCGCGTCGTCGCCGACGGCGAGCAGCTGGGTCGAAAGCCGCGTGCGGGCGAGCACGTAGAGCACGACCGCAAGTATGATCACGGCATAGAAGACGAAGGGGATGTCGAAGAAGCGGCCGCCATAGGTGCGCCAGAAGGCGGCCGGCGCCGGGGTGCCGGCGACCGGCATGACGTACAGCGCGAGCCCGGTGAAGAAGATCGAGGTGGCGAAGGTGGCGACGATCGCCTGCAGCCTGAGTGCCGCGACCACCAGGCCGTTGACGACGCCGCAGGCGAGGCCGGCGAGCAGGCCGATGCCTAGCGCGGCGACGACCGAGAAGCCGCTGCCGCCCATCTTCTCCATCAGCACGACGATGACGACGTTGACCAGCGACACGATGGCGCCGGCAGAGAGGTCGATGTCGCCGGCATAGACGACATAGGTCTGGGCGATGGCGAGCATCATCAGCGCGAGATAGGTCTTCACCAGCCCGGTGATGCCGATGAAGCTGACGCTGCGCGGCTGGTAGAGGCCGTTGAGGGCGAGCAGCACCAGAGCGATCAGCAGCGCCGGCAGGAAGGGGTAGCGCTCGACGAGGCGCTTGAGCCCGCCGGACCTGGTGGTGGAAAGGGTCGCGGTTGCCATCACGCGGCCTCGTATGCTGCCTGGTAGAGATTGTAGCGCGTCCTGTCGGCGCCGGTGAGTTCGCGCCGCACCTGGCCGCCATTGAAGACGAGGATGCGGTCGGCGTTGTTGAGCAGCTCGGCGTCCTCCGACGAATAGAGCACGATGCCCATGCCCTCGGCTGCGAGCTTGCGGATCAGCGTGAACAGGTCGGTCTTGGCCGACAGGTCGATGCCCTTGGTCGGGTCGTCGAGCAACAGCACGTCGGGCCGGTCGATCAGCCAGCGGGCGATGACGATCTTCTGCTGGTTGCCGCCCGACAGCGAGTTGATCGGATGGGCGAGACCCCCGAACTTGGTGTGCAGGGCCTCGAGCGCCGGCCTGACGCGCTCGGCGAGCGCCGCGGGCCGCGCCAGCCTGAGCTTCTGGCGCAGAAAGTGGATCGGCGTCACGTTCTCGAGGATCGGCCTGCCCGAGATGACGCCGTCGCGGCCGCGATCGCCGGAGACATAGGCCAGGCCGCGCCGGATGGCCTCGCGCGGGTTGCTGGCGGCGAACGGCTTGCCGTCGAGCACGATCTCGCCCGAGCCGACCGGGTTGACGCCGAAGACGGCGCGCAGCACCGACGACTGGCCCTGGCCGTGCAGGCCGCCGAAGCCGAGGATCTCGCCCCTGGCGACCTCGAAGCCGACATTGGCGAAACCCTTGCCGGCGAGGGCCCTGACCGACAGAACCGGCGATCGGTCGGCCGCAGCCGCTGCCGGCGGGGCGGCGTGGCCGGGGGCGAGCTCGTCCTGCGCGCCGACCATCAGCCGGATCACCGCAGCCGGATTGGTCTCGGTGATCTTCTCGGTGCCGACGGTCTCGCCGTCGCGGATGACGGTGACGCGGTCGCCGATGGCGAAGATCTCGTCCATGCGGTGCGAGATGAAGATGATGCTGCGGCCCTCGGCCTTGAGCCCGCGCAGGATCTCGAAGAAGCGGTCGACCTGGGCGCGGTCGAGCGCCGAGGTCGGCTCGTCGAAGATGAGCACCGGCGCCTCGGTGGCGAGCGCCTTCATGATCTCGACCAGCTGGCGCTGGTCGGCGCGCAGGTTGTCGACCGTCGTCTCGGCGGAAAAATCCTCGCCGGCGACGGCCGCGAACAGCGCGATGTAGCGCGCGGCGCGCTTTTCCAGTGCATCGCGGTCGACGAAACCTGCGCGGGTGGCGGGCAGGTCGGGCAGGCAGATGTTTTCGGCCACGCTGCGGTGCCGCGCCAGGCTGAGCTCCTGGTAGAAGATGCCGATGCCGTGGCCGCGCGCCGCGCGCGGGCCGCCAATGGTGACCGGCCTGCCGTCGATCAGGATCTCGCCGCCGTCGGGGCGGACGCTGCCGGCCAGGATCTTGCACAGCGTGCTCTTGCCCGACCCGTTCGAGCCGATCAGCACATGCACCTCGCCGGCGTCGATCGAAAGGTCGCCGCGGCGCAGGGCCAGGGTGGCGCCGTAAGCCTTGCCTACGCCGCGGAGCTCGATTTTGGACATGGCGGTGGCTTCCCGGTGCTTCGTCGGTCGCGGGGACGCGGGCCTGCGGGCAGGCGCGCGTCCCCCGTCTCGGGAGAAGCTTACTTGAACAGCTTTTCGGCGTCTTCGATGGAAAGCTGGCTGGTGTAGGAATAGTAGCCCGGCTTGCCCTCGACCGCCTTGGCGGCGTCGCCGAGGTTCTTGCCGTCGATGAACGGGATCGGCAGATACATCGCGTTCTTGTACTGCCCGGCCGTCGCCGGCTCCTTCAGTTCCTTGCCCTGCAGCATCAGCACCGCGACGTTGAGCGCGGACGCCATCACGCCGGGCGGGTTCACCGAGGCGCCCGAGTTCAGCTTGTCCTTGGTCCAGAGGTCGATGAAGTCCTTGCGGATCTCGCCCGTGGCGGCGATCGACGACTGCTTGCCGGCGTCGATGATCGACTTCCAGGCGCCGGCGGCCATGCCGTCCTGCACCCACACGCCGTTGATGTCGGGGTTGGTGGCGAGCAGGTTCTGCATCGCCTGCTGGCCCTGCGCCTGGTCCCAGTTGGCGTTGACCTCGTTGACGATCTTGATGTCGGGATACTGGCCGAACACTTCCTTGTAGCCGGCGACGCGCATCTCGTTGGCCGGGTGGCCGGCGACGCCGTTGATGGCGACCACGTTGCCCTTGCCGCCGAGCGTCTCGGCCAGCCACTTGGCGCCCGCCGCCCCCCAGGCCTTCTGGTCGATGCCGACATAGACGGCGTCGGGCGACGACACCTCGGCGTCGGTGGAGATCACCAGGATGCCGGCTTCCTTGGCCTGGGCGAAGACCGGATCGAAGGCCGTCGGGCTGTTCGGGTTGATGATGATGGCGTTGACGCCCTCGTTGATGAAGTTGCGCACATGCGCGATCTGGCCGGGCACGTCGACGTTGGCGCTCTGCACCACCACTTCGACGTCGACGCCCTTGTCCTTCCACGCCGCCGCCGCGGCCTGCGCTTCCTCGATCATCTGGGTGCGCCATTCGCTGCCGACCCAGCCGTTGGACAGGCCGATCTTGAAGCTCTCGGCCTGGACGGAGAACGCCGACACGGCGATTGCGGCGACCGTGGTGAGCGCCAGTGCTGCAAGTCTCTTCATTTGCTCCTCCCGATGCAAAACTGCTGCCGAGTATCATAGGCAGATTATGTAATCGATTTCAATCGACATTTTCCGGCCTTTTACGGTGTCTCGCGAGCCTGCCGCGCGTCCGCAAGATTCTCGCCGGCAGCCCGCGATCCTCCTGAACCTTTGCGCTTGCCGGGCCGACCCAGGACCAGGCGCCGCATGGTGCGGCGGCCCAACCAAGAACCAAGGAAAACCCATGACGGACTACAGCACATGTCACGGGTCACCGGGATCACCCCAGGCCCAGCGTGGCCACCGCCTCAGGCAGTGGGTGGACGCGCGACGCCTGGAGGCACTTGCATTGACCCTAGGTGAACCCAAGCGTATCGTTCCAGTAGGGGACAATCGCAGGACTGCAAGGGAGGAAAGTGCCGGGTACCAGCGCTTGGCTCCTGCCTGCGCTCCGGCGCCTTCTTCCGCACAATTCGGGAGAGGTGTCATGGCGCGCTGTGGCGGCGGTATCGATGCACTCGAAACCCGATCCCTGGGCGCGCCCCCGCGCGCGCTGGCGCTCAATGCGGGCATGCTCGCCCTGGCGCTCGCGGCGAGCCTCTGGCTCCCACCGGCGGCCCGCGCGCAACAGACCCAGATCATCAACCCGGGCTCGATGGCCGTCACCGGCTTCTCCGGCACGCTCATCCCCGGCATCGAGGAAGGCCTGCCGCCGGGCGTCGACCCGGTCGACGAAACCTTCATCGACACCGGGCGCGCCACCTTGCGCGTCTTCGACGTCTCCGCCCTCGGCGGCCCGCCGGCGGGCCAGCTCGTCAACACGCCGTTGCCCTTCGAGGTGCTTGCCGGCCAGATCGGCCAGGTCTTCGCGCTGACCTATGATGACGGCGTCCGCGATGGCACGCCGTCGGGCGTGCCCGACCTCTACGCGGGCGCGACCTCGCTGCACGGCCTCCGCATCGTCACCCCCGACGCCGACGGCGACGGCAGGCCCGAGCGGCAGCGCCGCGGCGCGGCGGGCGCCAGCTTCATGGCCGGCCAGTTCGGCGAGGAGAACGGCGGCGGCCCCGGCACGATCTGGCGCATCGACGGCATCACCGGCGCGGTGTCGAAATTCGCCGACATCGACGCCGACAGCGGCCCCGGCATCGGCGACGTCAGCTTCGACAAGGTGCACCGCCAGTTCTTCGCCTCCGACCTGGACGACGGCCTGATCTGGCGCATCGACGCCACGGGCGCCGTGCTCGACAGCTTCGACCACGGCGTCGCCGGCCGGCCGGCGCGCGGCCTCGCCGCGGTCGCCGACGACGGCTCGGTGATGGACATCCAGGGAGCCGCCTTCGACACAGAGGATCCGGACAGCTGGGGCTATACCCAGGACGAGCGCCGGGTCTGGGGCGTCGCCTTCCACGGCGGTCGCGTCTACTACGCGGTCGGCGACGAGGCCGAGATCTGGTCGGTCGGCATCGGCCGCGACGGCCGCTTCGAGGCCGACGCCCGCTGGGAGCTGACGGTCGAGGCCGACGAGGCGCTGCCGGTCACCGACATCGCCTTCGACAGCCGCGGCTTCATGTATCTCGCCCAGCGCGGCGAGGTCGACAACCGCTACGACTATTCGCGCTTCGCCGACACCGGCAAGGGCGAGGTCGTGCGCTACTGGCGCGAAAGCCCGGACGATCCGGCGACCGAGAGCATCTGGGTGCCGGTGCCGCAGGAATATGCGGTGGGTTTCCCGGAAGGCAACCGCCAGTCGGCCGGCGGCATCGACCTGCAATATGGCTACGATGCTGAGGGGCTCATCAACCCCAACGCCTGCACCGACACCATCGTCAAGACCGGCGACAGGCTGAGGGACAATCCGGCGCTCGCCGACCAGCTGGCACCCGGCGGGCCGTTCGCCGTGCATGGCGTGCAGCTGACCGCCACCTCCCTGGTCAAGCCGGCCAACGTCCCGCCCTTCGGCTCGTGGTTCGTCGATTTCGACAGCTTCTTCGACGACGCGGAAGTCGAGGGACATGTCGGCGACGTCGAGGTCTGGCGTCCCTGCGAGGGCCGCGCCGGCTACTATGAGCAGATCCCCTATCCGGGCGATTATCCGACGCCGTTGTGGCCGCCGGACTTCCCGCCGCCCGGCAACCTGCCGCCCTGCCTCGACATCGAGGCGGTCGAGTATTTCTGCACCCCGGCCGGGCTCGAGGCCGATCTCTATGTCCGTGACGTTGCAGGCATCGGCGGCGACTCCGTCAAGGCCGATTCCAGGACGCCGGGCGTCGGCATCACACCGCTGCAGCAGACCAAGCCGGCGGGCGCGCCCTTCACCATCGGCGTGACCGGCAACTTCCCCGGCGACACCGTCAATGTCGGACTGTGCTTCTACAAGAAGTCGGACGCCGACAAGGGCGGCTACTATCCGTGCTGCAAGGTGGTGGTGCCGCTCGCGACGCCCGCCGCAAGCTGCGAACCGTGAGGGAGGGAGAGATGAACGCTTTCGCTCCCATTCCGCTCGTTTCGCAGAGCAACCTAAACGTCATGGAGACGATCATGAAACCCCTGTCACTTGCCAGGCGCGGGGCGCGCTGGCTGGTGGCGGCAGGTATCGCGCTCGCCGCCATGCCAGCCGTTGCCCAGTCGCTTCCCGACGTCGTTCCGGACCTCAGGCTCGACCGGGTCGAGCCGCAACCCGGCCACGACGAGGTGGTGCCGTTCTTCACCAAGAAGGGCGCCCAGCGCAACTGCGACTACGTCATCTACAACCTGCGCTTCGGCGCCCGCGGCAATCCGGAGAAGTTCTTCGATCCGGCCTTCGCCAACGGGCTGAAGTCGCTGCGCATGGACTTCCGCGACCAGCTGCCCCCGGGCCTCAGGATCGTCAACGTCCAGGCCTCCGGCGACGGCACCGACGCCGTCGGCGGCCCGCTTCCGGCCGGCGCGATCGGCACGACCACCAACCCCAACGACACCGCGACGCTTGCCGACTTCCGGCTTTCGGCCACGGATCTCGACGGCGTCGGCGGCCCGAACGAGCGCTATGTCGACATTCGCATCACCGCGCTGATCGACCAGGCCGCCTTCCCCGCGCCCGCGGTCGTGGACAACCAGGGCTTCGTCAAGCTGTCGGCGGGACCGGGCTCGGTCGAGATACCCTCGCACGACCCGTCCAAGCCCGACGACGGCGATTTCCGCACCGGCGAGAAGACCTCGATCCGCATCGACGTGACCGACTGCGAACCGCCTCCGCCGCCGCCCCCGGGCGACAAGGAGGCTTGCTTCAAGGTCGAGCGCGGCGATGTCGACTGCGTGCCGGGCGGCGGAGCCTACATCTACAACATGCCGGTCGGACCGGAACTCGCCGGACGCTGGGTGCAGTTGCGCACCACGACGCCGGGCGTGACCATCGATCCGCCGCTGCAGCTCGTCCCGCCCGGCGGCGGCGTGCTGAACTGGAAGATCGAGGGCGCCGGCCCCGGCGATGTCGTGCATCTCATCGTCACCGGCATCGAGACCTATGCCGGGCCGGAGGAGGGCGTCGGGCTCTGCTGCACGCAGATCATCGACATCGTCATTCCGCCCGATCTGCAATGTCCGCCCGAGAAGCGGCCCGATATCAAGATCGAGAAGCGCGCCGACGTCGCCCGCTGCACGCTCGAGGGCGGCTGCGGCTTCACCATCCGCGTCAGCAATGCCGGCGACGCCCCCTACAACGGCAAGATCGTGCTCGACGAGGTGACCTTGCCCGGCAACGCGTCGATCGACTCCGGCCCGAACGCGCCGTGGACCTGCGTGCCCAACGCCAGCCCGATGAGCTGCGAGCATCCGGCGACCACGCTCGACCCCGGCGAATGGGTCGATCTCAAGATCGGCTTCAAGCCCGGACCGGGCTGGCAGGCGCGCTACATCCGCAACTGCGCCGAGTACGACTACACGGCAAGCGGCAAGCCCGACGTGTTCGGCCGCACCGACAACGACAAGGCCTGCGCCGCAATCCCGATCTGCCGCCGCGGCGATCCCGATTGCCGTCCGCCGGTCGAGAAGAAGGTCGATCTGCGCATCACCAAGGACCCGCGTTCTTTGGCCTGCACCGCCGACGGCGTCTGCAGCTTCCTGATCCGCGTCTACAACAACGGCACCGAGAATTATGTCGGGCCGCTGACGGTGATGGACGACTATCCGACGGGCGCGCCGGCGTCGTCGACCTTCGGGCCGACGCCGCCCTGGAGCTGCGGTCCCGCCGGTCCCGGCCAGTTCCGCTGCGACCATCCGGGCGTGGCGCTGGTGCCGGGTGCCTCGGTTCCGCTCTCCGTGGTCGCCATCGTGCCGCCCGACTACCAGTCCGACATCATCCGCAACTGCGGCGAGGTGCGGGCGATAGCCGGCGAGACGGTGCTGGCCAACAACAGGGCCTGCGCCACCATGCGCATTCCGAACCACGACCCGCAAAGGCCGAACCTCACCGTCGAGAAGACCGGGGACCTCAGGTGCGAGGTCGGCCGGCCCTGCACGTTCGAGATCACGATCCGCAATGGCGGCACGGCGCCCTTCGACGGCCCGGTCCGCATCGGCGACGCGATCGGCGTGGATGGGCTCGGCCGGCTCGAGGGCGTGACGATCGCCGAGATCAGCCCGCCCTTCGGCTGCACGCCCGAACCGACGACGCTGCCGTCGTCGTGCATTGCCAATGTCAGCCTGGGTGCCGGCGAGAGCCGCGTGCATCAGGTGACGGTGGTGATCCCCGACGATGCCCGCTTGGCCAGCCGCAACGCGCCGACACCGGCACAGAACTGCGTCGCGGTGCTGTCGCCAGACACGCCGGTGCGCAGGCTCGAGCTCGGCGGCGGCGGTGCCGGCCTGCCGGGTGCCGGCGGTGCCTCGGCCTATGCCTGCCACCGCTTCACCATCGCGCAGCAAGAGAAGAAGCAGTGCTCCGAAGGCTTCGTGCTCAACGCCGTCGGCCGCTGCGTCTGCCCCGAGGGCAAGACGTTCCGCAACGGCCAGTGCACGAGCGGCGGCGGTTCGGTGACGCCGGTTCCGCCGCCGGTCAGGCCGCAGTGCCGCCTGCTGCCCGGCCAGATCCGCACCCAGGACGGGCGCTGCGTCTGCCCGCGCGGCACGGACCTGTCCAAGGGCAAGTGCGTGTCGACCGAACCGCCGCCGGCACGCCAGTGCAAGCTGCTGCCGGGCCAGATCCGGACGCAGGACGGGCGCTGCATCTGCCCGCGCGGCACGCAACTGTCCAAGGGCAAGTGCGTGTCGACAGAGCCGCCGCCGGTGCGCCAGTGCAAGCTGCTGCCGGGCCAGGTCCGGACCCAGGACGGACGCTGCATCTGCCCGCGCGGCACGCAGCTGATCCGGGGCGCATGCCGCAAGCCGCCGACGGTGCAGTGCCCGGCAGGCACGTCGCTGGTGCGCGGCCGCTGCGTGCCCGACCGGCAGGATACCGTCTGCCGCCGCGGCGAGGTGCTGATCAACGGGCAGTGCTTGACCATCGAGCGCCAGTGCCCGCGCGGCACGGTCGGCCAGTATCCGAACTGCCGCCCGGTCCGCCAGCCGCCGACGCTGCAGATCCCGATCAACCCGGATGTGTTCCGCGGGCTCATTCCGCAACGGCGTGACCAGCCGAGGACCAACAACATCATTCCGCAGTGATCGGCCGACCTCATGGAATCCCGCCGGATTTTACCGGCGGGGTTCTGCTTTTCAGGCCGCCGCGGCCAAATGGGCGGCATTCCTTTCTCGACATTCGCGCCGTGCGCTATTAGGCAGTCGAAAAAATCGCTCTGCCCGCTGAAAGGCCTGAACGTGACCAACAAGACCCTGATCGCCCCTTCGGTGCTGTCGTCCGACTTTTCCAAGCTCGGCGACGAGGTCGAGGCCATCGTCACCGCCGGCGCCGACTGGATCCATCTCGACGTGATGGACGGGCATTTCGTCCCCAACATCACCTTCGGCCCGCCGGTCATCAAGGCGATCCGCAACCGCACCGACAAGGTGTTCGACTGCCACCTGATGATTGAGCCGGCCGACCCGTATCTGGCGGCCTTCGCCGACGCCGGCTGCGACATCATCACCGTTCATGCCGAGGCCGGTCCGCATCTCGACCGCTCGCTGCAGACGATCAGGAACCTCGGCAAGAAGGCCGGCGTGTCGCTCAACCCGTCGACGCCGGAATCGGTGATCGAATACGTGCTCGACCGCCTCGACCTGGTGCTGCTGATGACGGTCAATCCGGGCTTCGGCGGCCAGGCCTTCATCCCGGCGGTCGTCGACAAGGTCAAGCGCGTCAAGGCGATGATCGGCAACCGTCCGATCGACATCGAGATCGACGGCGGCGTCACGCCCGAGACCGCACCGCTGGTCACCGCCGCCGGCGCCAACGTGCTGGTTGCCGGCAACGCCGTGTTCAAGGGTGGGCCGTCGGCCTATGCCGCGAACATCGAGGCGATCCGCGCCGCCGCCGACAAGGCCGCGCTCTAGAGCGGCGGACGCTCAGATTGAATCAAGAGGGATTCCATTGAGGCAAACTTGGTGATTCACTTCCGGTAGGAGGTGATTTGCGATGCCCAAGCCCTATTCGATGGATCTGCGGGAACGTG
>NZ_JARKMU010000014.1:0-174163 GCF_037625995.1 Aminobacter sp. Piv2-1 | reverse complement strand
CGTTGGCATGGGTGCAGGTCAGGCCCGAGAGATACCACAGCACCGGCACCGGACCGTCCTTGGCCTGCGGCGGCACATACACGGCAAAGGTCATGTCGCAGGCACACGTCTCCGATGCATGCGAATAGACACCCTGGACGCCGCCATGCGACTTCGACGTGGAAACGGTCTTCATCGGTTCTGCCTTTCGATTTCAGCCGGCCAGTTGGCCAAACAGCAAAGGGGCCGGCGGCGCGTCGGGGGCGTCGTGGAGACCCCGGAACGCACCGCCGGCCGACGCCGGGCTTTGGGAACACGCAGGGCAAGCTGGGAGGCTTGAGGCCCCGCGAAAAGCCAGGGCGTATCCCTGCTAATAGACGACCACGCTGCGGATGCTCTCGCCTGAATGCATGAGGTCGAAGCCCTTGTTGATGTCTTCGAGCCTGAGGGTATGGGTGATCATCGGGTCGATCTGGATCTTGCCCTCCATGTACCAGTCGACGATCTTCGGCACGTCGGTGCGGCCGCGGGCGCCGCCGAAGGCGGTGCCCTTCCAGGTCCGGCCGGTGACCAGCTGGAACGGCCGCGTCGAGATCTCCTGGCCGGCACCGGCCACGCCGATGACGATCGATTCGCCCCAGCCGCGATGGCTGGCTTCGAGCGCCTGGCGCATCACCTTGACGTTGCCGGTGCAGTCGAAGGTGTAGTCGGCGCCGCCGATCTGGTCGGCACCGCGCTTGGTCAGGTTGACCAGGTACGGAACGATGTCGCCGTCGACCTCCTTCGGGTTGACGAAGTGGGTCATGCCGAAGCGTTCGCCCCATTCCTTCTTGTCGTTGTTGAGGTCGACGCCGATGATCATGTCGGCGCCCGCCAGGCGCAGGCCCTGGATGACGTTGAGGCCGATGCCGCCGAGGCCGAAGACGATTGCGGTCGAGCCGATCTCGACGCGTGCCGTATTGATGACCGCACCGATGCCGGTGGTCACGCCGCAGCCGATGTAGCAGATCTTGTCGAAGGGCGCGTCCGGGTTGACCTTGGCGAGCGCGATCTCGGGCAGCACGGTGAAGTTCGAGAACGTCGAGCAGCCCATGTAGTGGAAGATCTTGTCCTTGCCGATCGAGAAGCGGCTCGAGCCGTCGGGCATCAGGCCCTGGCCCTGCGTCGAGCGGATCGCGGTGCAGAGGTTGGTTTTCCGCGACAGGCACGACGGGCAGGAGCGGCATTCGGGGGTGTAGAGCGGGATGACGTGGTCGCCCTTCTTGAGCGAGGTCACGCCCTTGCCGACGTCGACGACGACGCCGGCCCCCTCATGGCCGAGGATCGCCGGGAAGATGCCTTCGGGATCGGCGCCCGACAGGGTGAACTCGTCGGTGTGGCAGATGCCGGTCGCCTTGATCTCGACCAGCACCTCGCCCTCGCGCGGACCCTCGAGGTCCACCTCCATGATCTCGAGCGGCTTGCCTGCTCCAACGGCGACGGCGGCGCGGGTTTTCATCGTCTCACTCCCAATGTCTCGGATGCCGGACCTCTGCCCGACGGAATTGTGTTGAACTGGATCAGGCAGCCTTGGCCGGGCCGGCCGGGAACACGCCCGACATGACCGTGAAGCCCTTCAGGCGCTTGACGCGATCGCACCAGCGGCGGATCGCGGGATAGTCCTGCCTGGGTATGCCGCCCTCTTCGGAGAGCATGATGTAGGGGAAGCAGGCGATGTCGGCGATGGTCGGATGCGCGGTCGAGCAGATCCACTCCCGTCCCTCCTGCTCGCCGAACCAGAGATGTTCGTCGAGGATGCGGAACAGGCGATGGGCGCCGGCACGTGCAGCCTCGACGTCGAGTTCGTAGAACAGCGCGTCGTGCAGGCGCGCCGCCGACGCCGTGCCGGTGATGCCGTCGGCAAAGGCCAGCCACTGGCTGATCTCGCCGAGCAGCGCGGGATTGTCGCGCGGGTACCAGGTGCCCGACACGTCGTATTTCGAGGCAAGGTAGACGAGGATCGCCTGGGCGTCGCGCAGCACCAGTCCGTCGTCCTCGATGACCGGCAGCTGGCCGAGCGGATTGATCTTGAGGAACGTTTCCGACTTGTGCTCGCGGCCGGGGTAGAAGTCGATCGGCACGGTCTTCCAGTCGACGCCGAGCATGCCCATCAAAAGGCGCAGCTTGTAGCAGTTGCCCGACAGTTCGTAGTCGTAAAGGGTGATCATCGGGGAACTCCTAGAGGTCGAGGACAAGCCGCGCCGACTTGGCGCGCGACACGCAGGTCATGATCTTGGTGCCGGACTTGCGCTCGGCGTCGTTGAGGTAGACGTCCTGGTGGTCGGGCTCGCCTTCGATGACGGTCGCGAGACAGGTGCCGCAGGCGCCCTGTTCGCAGGACGACGGCATGTCGATGCCGGCTTCGCGCATCACCTCGAGGATCGTCTTGCCCGAGGGCACCTTGAGGGTCACGCAGGAGCGGGCCAGCGCCACCTCGAAGCTCGAGCTGTCGTCGATGACGTTGGTGTTCTTGAAGTACTCGAAGTGCACCGCCCCTTCGGGCCAGCCGGCCTCGGCCGCCAGATGGCGCGCCGCCTCCAGCATCGGGCCAGGACCGCAGAGGTAGAGATGCGTGTCGGGTCGATAACCGGCGAGGATTTCGCGCAACTGCGCGCCGGTCTGTTCCGGCGACAGCCCGAGGTGCGGCTTGAGCGATGCGCCGAGACCGGCGGTCTTCTCCGGGAAGGCAAGCTGGGCCTCGTTCTGAGCGAAATAGTGCAGGTCGAAAGCGAGGCTCTGGTTGCTGAGCGCCTGGGCCATCGCCAAGAGCGGCGTGATGCCGATGCCGCCGGCAACGAACACGGTCTTCACCGCATCGCGGCGCAGCGGGAAATTGTTGCGTGGTTCGGAGATCGCCAGCACGTCGCCCTGGCGCACCGTCTCATGCATGCAGGTCGAGCCGCCCTTGGAGTCGCGCTCCAGCTTGACGCCGATGACGTAGCTGTCGCTCTCGCCCGGACCGTTGGTGATGGAGTACTGCCGGATCAGCCCGTTCGGCATGTGCACGTCGATATGGGCGCCGGGCTGGAAAGTCGGCAGCAGCCCCTTGATGGGCCTGAGTTCGAAGCCGGCAATGCCGTCGGCTGCCTGCCACTTCCTCGCCACCTCGACGCGGATCGTCGCCTTGCGACCGTGCTTGGTCTCTTCGGGCATCTCGGCGAGTTCGGCCGAGACGCGTTCGATGACCGGTTCGAGCGGCGCCGGCGCCGGCTCGGTGGCAGCCTCGCGCTCGACGGTGTCGCGCAGCTTCGACAGAAGACCGTTGTGGTGGTGGAGGACTGCCAACCGTGCCTTGCCCTCGACCTTGCCGTCGAGCACGCCGCGGATCACCGAGCGGTTGGAATCAACCGGCTGGACGAAGAAGATGGCATGCGTCGCGGCATCGCCATCCGTGGCCCGCAGCGCGACCGAAAATTCATTCGAAGCCTCGACCGAGACCTTGGCGTCGCCGCCATCGATCCGGTCGTTCGGCTGGAAGCGGTAGCCCTTGAGCCTTGCCGCAACGACGTCGGCCGGGGCGTTGACGGGGATGCCGCGAAGTGTGAGCAGTTCTCCCTCGGCGAGACCGGGCACTTCCGGCACCTCGCCCTGCGGCTCCTCGGCCGACCAGACCAGGCCGTAGCGCTCGACCGCCGCGAAGGTGCGGTTGGTGATGGTGCGCGCCGGCGCGTCGGCCGGGTGGGCGGGGATGTAGGTGCAGCCGGCAGTGCGGTTCGAGTAGCGCCAGCCATGGTACTGACACTTCAATTCGCGGCCGTCATTGATGCCGATGGAAAGGCGCACGCCGCGATGCAGGCAGCGGTTTTCCCAGACGTTGATGTAGCCGTCGTCGGCGCGCCAGACGGCGAACTCGCGGCCGAGAAGCTGGCCATGGAAGACGTGGCGGTGTGGCAGGTCGTAAGACGCGGCGATGGGATGCCATCTGGTCTTGGCGGTATCGAGCATTGTTGTCTCCAGAACTAGGTTTCGCGCGGCTCACGCTCAGGTAGCGGCGGGAATGACACCGTAGGTCACGCCCTTCTGACTGAGCCAGCGGCGGTATGCGATGGCCGACTTGTCGGCACGGATGGGCGTTTCGGCGCGCGGATCGAGCGGCAGCCGCTTCGGGAACTGGTTCTCCAGGATCGGCTTGTCCTGCCCGAAGATCGTCTGCTGGAAGCGCTTGATGACCTTGTCCTCATTGTCCTCGTCGAGGATGCACAACATCATGTGCGCCCGCACATGCTCCTGGTCGACCGGCTGCAGGAACACCGCGATCACATCGCGGCGGCTCTCGTCCATCGGGCTCGATTTGTAGAGCACCGAGCAAAAGGGGTGTGGCACGCGATAGATGTAATCGACGTCGGCGCCGCCGTCCGAGGTGGTCGAGGCCATCGGCTGGTAGAAGCGGCAGCGCGTCGCCAGGATCTCGTCGCGGTCGACCGAAATCTCGACGTCGTACTCCTTCACCTCCGTATGCGGTTCGGCGCCGAGGATGTCGGTGTGGACATAAGGGAAATGCCCCATGTCGAGGAAGTTCTCGATCGCCCGCGGCGCCGACACGTTGACGCCGACGGTCGCGGCGTTGAGCTTGCGGCGGTCGGCCTCGTCGAATTCCGGGATCGGGAACAGCTCGGCCGGCGGATTGCCGAGCGACGTCCAGATGTAGCCATAGGCGAGCTTCAGCGGCAGCTTTTCGGCTACCGTTGCAATGTCTACCGGGCTGCCCTCGGCAAGGTCGGCGCGGTCGCGCCAGACGGCGGCATTGCCCCTGCCATCGACTGCGTAGCTGAGGCGCTCCTCGAGCAGCACCGTATCGGCGACGACACCTGCCCGCACTTCGGCCAGGGCCGCCAGTGGGTGCCAGAGGTCGAGGATCACCTGATCCGTGCATCGCGTCTTGGTCATGTGCGGTTCCTTGTTGTGGGCGCGGCTCACATCCGCGCCGGTATCGCGCCGTAGGTGACCGACTTGTCGCGCAGCCAGCGCCGGTAGAGCACGGCGACGGCATCGGCCCGTATCGGCGTTTCGGCGCGCGGATCGAGCGGCAGGCGCTTCGGCACCTGATTTTCGAGGATCGGCTTGTCCTGGGCGAAGATCAACTGCATGAAGCTGCGGATCCCCGCCTCGTCGATGCCGTCCTTGAGGTAGGTAAGAAAAGGATGGGCAACGCAGTTGTCCTCGTCGACCGGCTGGACGAACAGGGTGATGACGTCGAGCCGGTGCTTCTGCACCGGATTGCTCTTGTAGAGCGCCACCGTATAGGGCCGGATCACCTTGTAGACGTAGTCGACGATGAAACCTTCCTTGGCCGTCGGCGAGGCGATCGGCTGATAGAACTTGCACTCGGTCGCCACCAGCTCGTCGGCGGCCGTCAGTTCGACCTTGTAGGGCGCGACTTCCGTATGCGGCTCGTCGCCCAGCCAGCCAGTGTGGACGAAGGGGAAATGCCCCATGTCGAGGAAGTTCTCGACCGCCCGCAGGCCCGACACCCTGACGGCGATCGACCCTCCGGTGACCAGGTAGCGGTCGCCCTCCTCGGCTTCGGGCACGAAGACGATGTCGCGCTCCGGCTTGCCGAGGCAGGCCCAGAGGAAACCGTAGCGCTTGGTCGAATTGACCACTTCGCCGGTGTCGTTGCGGACCACTTCCTTGTTGTAGCGG
This sequence comes from Aminobacter sp. Piv2-1, assembly GCF_037625995.1. Classification (NCBI taxonomy): domain Bacteria; kingdom Pseudomonadati; phylum Pseudomonadota; class Alphaproteobacteria; order Hyphomicrobiales; family Phyllobacteriaceae; genus Aminobacter; species Aminobacter sp. Piv2-1. The sequence continues at coordinate 168,502 of NZ_JARKMU010000014.1, read as the reverse complement.
CCGCGGCAGTGAATGGTGAGATCGACCCCGAGAAGCCGGGTCTGGAACGGCGCGGCCGACGACAGGTTCGTCAGGTCCGCGACCACATGCCAATCGTTAAGAAGGACTCTGTCGCTACAAAGGGCTGCTTTGCTCATTGCAACCTCCCTGGCTAGCACTTCCCCATGAACCTAGCTCTGTTATGGCCATATTGGAACCACAGGATTGGATATCAATCAATAAGAAATTGCATACCCAGATGAGAATTTTGATTGACAGGCGGAATTGATTGAATACCGATATGGAATTCGTAACCTGGGACAAGTGGTGCCGCCGGCGCCATGGAAGCCGAGGCTGACCGCCGAGCAGGCCAAAGGTGCTGGCGGGGGAGGAAGTTGTCATGAGCAGCCGCTCGCAGGCGATTGCCGACATATTGACCCGGGCGATCCTCGACCACCGGCTCGTGCCCGGGTGCAAGCTCGGCGAGCGTGAGCTGTCGGAGATATTCGACGTCAGCCGCATCGTCATCCGCCAGTCGCTGATCCGTCTCGCCGACGATGGCCTCGCCCAGATCGAGCGCAATCGCGGCGCCTTCGTCGCGCGTCCGAGCATGCAGGACGCGATGGAGATCTATGACGCGCTCACCCTGGTCGAACAGGGCGTGGCGGCCCAGCTCAGCGACCGTCTCGGCCCCGCCGGCTGGGCCGAACTGCGCCAGCATGTCGAGCGCCAGCGCCAGGCGGTGGCCTCCGGCAACGACGCGCTCGCCGACGTGCTCGGCCAGGAATTCCACACCGTGTTCGTGCGGCTCAGCCGCAACAAGGTGATGCAGGAGATCCACGCCCAGCTCGTGCGCCGCACGACGCTGCTGCGCTCGCTGATCACCGCCGACTTCGACTATTGCAACCTGCTCGACGACCATGCGCGGGTGATCGAACTGCTCGAGAAGGGCCGGCTGAAGCAGGCCATGGAGCTGATCGACGCGCATCACCGGAGCGTCGTGCGCGGTTACATCATGGACAGGCAGGTGTTTCCGGAGCTGACGCCGCGCGAGGCGCTCGAGCCCTATCTGGACACCAAGGCCGGCGAGGCGCCGCAGCCTGCGCCAAGAAAAAAGACGGGAGACAACGGCAAGGCGAGGGCGCACGCCCACGACCACGCCGCTAAATAGACCCGGCACACAAGCCGGGCGCCGCATCTACCAACAGAGGGTTACCACCATGCTCAATCTCACCAGACGCAAGTTTCTACATTATTCGGGAGCGGCAGGTGCCGCGCTCGCCACCGGCGGCCTGACCGGCGCCGCCCGCGCCCAGGAACCGCTCAAGATCGGGGTCGTCTACGTTTCCCCCATCGCCGAGATCGGCTGGACCAAGCAGCACAGCCTCGGCGTCGACGCCATCAAGCAGGAGTTCGGCGACAAGGTCGCCATCACCGTCATCGACAACATCTTCATGCCGCAGGACGCCGAACGCGTGTTCCGCGAACTCGCCGCCTCCGGTAACCAGCTGATCTTCGGCACGTCGTTCTCGCACGGAACCCCGATGCAGAAGGTCGCGCCGCGCTTCCCCAAGGTCGCCTTCGAGCATTGCTCGGGCATCGTGCATCTCGCCAATCTCGGCACCTTCGAGGCCAAGTATTACGAAGGCACCTTCGTCGCCGGCGCCGCCGGCGCGCATATGAGCAAGTCGGGCAAGATCGGCTTCATCGGCGGCTTCCCGATCCCCGACATCGTCGGCCCGGCCAACGCGCTCCTGCTCGGCGCCCAGAGCGTCAAGCCCGACATCACCTGCAACGCCATCTTCCTCAATTCCTGGTTCGACCCGGGCAAGGAAAAGGAAGCCGCCAACACGCTGCTGTCGCAGGGCTGCGACGTCATCTGCTCGATGACCGATACCGCCACCGGCGTGCAGGTCGCCGGCGAAGGCGGCGCCTGGTCGATCGGCTATGCCAGCGACATGGCGAAGTTCGGCTCGGGCAAGCAGCTGACCGCCTTCACCCTCGACTGGTCGAGCGACTATCTGCGCGCCGCCAAGGGTGTTGCCAATGGTACGTGGAAGCCCGAGGCGCGCTGGGACGGTCTCGCCGGCGGCGTGGTCAAGATGGCACCCTACAACGAGGCGATCCCGGCCGACGTGATCGCCAAGCTCAAGCAGCTCGAGGCCGACATCGGTTCCGGCAAGGTCCAACCCTATGCCGGCGAGCTGAAGGACCAGGACGGCAACGTCAAGGTGGCCTCCGGAACGGTGCTTGCGGATGCCGACATCCGCGGCATGAACTGGTTCGTCAAAGGCATGATCGGCAAGCTCGGCTGACCGATCGCCCTGCAATCGTACCCACCGGGGCGGAAATCCGCCCCGGTGGCTTGCGGCTGCGCTCCGTCCAACCCAAACGGCAGGACCGGCTATGACCCCGCGCCTAGAACTGCGCAACATCACCAAGAGCTATCCCGGCATCGTTGCGAATGACGACATCTCCATGTCGATCATGCCCGGGGAAATCCACGCCGTGCTCGGCGAGAACGGCGCCGGCAAATCGACGCTGATGAAGATCATCTACGGCGCGGCCCAGGCCGATTCCGGCGAGATCTGGTGCGACGGCAAGCCGATCGAGGCCCACAACCCCGCAAGCTCGCGGGCGCTCGGCATCGAGATGGTCTACCAGCATTTCGCGCTGTTCGAGTCCGTCACCGTGGTCGAGAACATCGCGCTCTCCGTATCAAGCACCTTCGATCTCGACGCGCTGGCGCGCCAGATCACCGAGCTGTCCAACCGCTACGGCATGCCCATCGACCCGCACCGCCGCGTCCACGACCTGTCGGTCGGCGAACGCCAGCGCGTCGAGATCGTGCGCTGCCTGCTGCAGGCGCCGAAACTTCTGATCCTCGACGAGCCGACCTCGGTGCTGACGCCGCAGGCGGTGGTGAAGCTGTTCGAGACCTTGCGGCAGCTCGCCGCCGAAGGCTGCTCGATCGTCTACATCAGCCACAAGCTCGACGAGGTCCAGGAGCTCTGCGACTCGGCCACCGTGCTGCGCAACGGCAAGGTGACCGGCACTGCAAAACCCAAGGAGAGCACCTCGCTCGAACTCGCCCGCATGATGGTCGGCTCGAAGCTGCCCGAAATGCATGTCAGCCCGTCTGTGCCGAGCGACAAGCCTGTGCTCGAGGTGCGCGGCCTCACCGCCTCCGCCCGCGACAAGTATGGCGTCGAGCTCAAGAACGTGTCGTTCGAGGTGCGCGGCGGCGAGATCGTCGGCCTGGCCGGCGTCTCCGGCAACGGCCAGGCCGAGCTGATTTCGCTGCTCAGCGGCGAGCGCACGCATCCCAATGCGCTTGCGGTCCAGATCGGCGGCAAGGCGGCCGCCCATCTCAACGCCAGCGAGCGGCGCAGGCTTGGCATGGCCTTCGTGCCGGAGGAGCGGCTCGGCCGCGGCGCCGTGCCGCCGCATGCGCTGTGGGAGAACGCGGTGCTCACCGCCAACCGCCACGGCGGGCTGGTGCGCCACGGCATGGTCGACCGCACCAAGGCGACCGGCTTCGCCCGCGCCGTCATCGAGCGCTTCAAGGTCAAGGCCAACGGTCCGCAATCGAGCGCCCAGAGCCTGTCCGGCGGCAACCTGCAGAAATTCATCGTCGGCCGCGAGATCGCGCTGCAGCCCAAGCTGTTCCTGGTCGCGCAGCCGACCTGGGGCGTCGATGTGGGCGCGGCCGCATTCATCCGCCAGACCATTGTCGATCTCAGCCGCGCCGGCGCCGCCGTTCTGGTGGTCTCGGAGGAACTCGACGAGCTGTTCGAGATTTGCGACCGGCTGCTCGTCATCTGCCAGGGCCAGGTGTCGCCGCCCTTGATCAGGACAAAAACCAACCGCGAGGAAATCGGCCTGCTGATGACCAGGGTCGACCGCGGCAACGGAACGAACGGGAGAGGCGAAGTTGCGGTACAGGATTGAACAGAGGCCGGAACCCTCCGCTTCCATGCGCATCGCCGCCCCGGTGATCGCAACGGTACTCACGCTGTTCGTCGGCTCGCTGATGTTCGCCGGATTGGGATATGATCCGGCGACGACGCTGCAGGCCTTCTTCATCACGCCGATCAACTCGATCAACGGCCTGTCGGAGCTGCTGCTCAAGGCCTCGCCGCTGATCCTCATTGCCTGCGGCCTCGCCGTCGGCTTCCGCGCCAATGTCTGGAATATCGGCGCGGAGGGCCAGCTCATCATCGGCGCCATCGCCGCCTGCGGGGTCGGCCTGTTCTATCCGAACCCGGAAAGCCCGATCCTGCTGCCACTGATGTTCCTGGCAGGCGCCTGCGCGGGCATGGCATGGGCCGCCATCCCCGCCTTCCTCAGGGCGCGGATGAACACCAACGAGATCCTGGTCACGCTGATGCTGACCTACATCGCCACACTCTTCCTGTCGTGGCTGGTGCACGGGCCGTGGCGCGACCCCGCGGGCTTCAACTATCCGCAGACGGCCCTGCTGCCCGCGGCCGCCATGTTCGAGCCCTTCGACTATGCCTACCGCATCAACGGCTCGGTGTTCATCACCGTGGTGGCCGTCGTACTGATGTGGCTGTTCACCGACCGCAGCTTCCTCGGCTACAAGATGAAGGTTTCGGGCGCCGCCCCGCTCGCCGCCCGCTACGCCGGCTTCCGCGAAAGCTCGGCGGTGTGGACCGGCCTGCTCGCAGGTGGTGCGGCCGCCGGCATCGCCGGCATGGCCGAGGTCACCGGCCCGCTCGGGCAGCTGTCGCCACAGATCTCGCCCGGCTATGGCTTTGCCGCGATCATCGTCGCCTTCATCGGCCGGCTCAATGCCTTCGGCATCGTGCTGGGCGGACTGCTGATGTCGCTCCTGTTCCTCGGCGGCGAGGCGGTTCAGATGAACCTCGGCCTGTCCTCGTCGCTGACCCGCATATTCCAGGGCATCCTGCTTTTCTTCCTGCTCGCCGCCGACTTCTTCATCTTCTACCGGCTTCGCCGCATTCCGGAGCACGCCTGATGGATCTCTTCATCGCCATCTTCACCGGCACGATCATCGCCGCAACGCCACTGATCTTCGCCGCCCTCGGCGAGCTCGTCGTCGAAAAGTCCGGCGTCCTCAACCTCGGCATCGAAGGCATGATGCTAATGGGCGCGGCCTTCGCCTTCTGGGCCGTCGTCGCAGGCCTGCCGATGCCGGTCGCCATCCTCGCCGGCGCGCTCGGCGGGGCCGCCGCCTCGCTGCTCTTCGGCGTGCTGGCGCTCAGCTTCCTGACCAACCAGTACGCGGCGGGCCTCGCGCTCGCCATCTTCGGCTCGGGCGTTTCGGCCTTCCTCGGCCGCGGCTTCGGCTCGGCGCCGATCGACGCGCTGGACCGCGTCAGCATCCCGGTCCTGTCGGACATTCCGGTCATTGGGCCGATGTTCTTCCGCTTCGACCCGATGGTCTACTTCGCCATCCTGATGTTTGTCGTCATCAGCTGGTTCCTGTACCGCACCAAGGGCGGGCTCATCCTGCGCACCATCGGCGAATCGCCCGAGACCTCGCACGCCATCGGCTACCCGGTGATCCGCATCCGCTACCTCGCGGTGATGTTCGGCGGGCTGATGGCCGGTCTTGCCGGCGCCTATCTGTCGGTCGCCTACACGCCGCTCTGGGTCGAGAACATGACGGCCGGCAAGGGCTGGATTTCGCTTGCGCTGGTGGTCTTCGCCACCTGGCGGCCGCTGCGCGTGCTGCTCGGCGCCTGGCTGTTCGGCGGCATGACCATCCTGCAGCTGCAGGGCCAGGCGCTGGGGCTGGCGGTGCCTTCCGAACTGCTCTCCGCCCTACCGTATCTCGCCACCATCGTGGTGCTGGTCATCATCTCGCAGAACCGCCAGATGCTGGCGCTGCACTTCCCGGCCTCGCTGGCAAAGCCGTTCCGGCCTGCGACGTGAGGCAGGAGCCACCAGGCAACGAAAAACGGCCGGGCAATGCCCGGCCGTTGTGTTTACGACACGCTCTTAAGGCTTCCCGTCAGCGCGTATGGCAGGCCAGGATGGCATCGCGGTCGAGATAGCCGATCACGGTGCCGTCCGGCGCCTTGACGTCCAGGCCAGGGAGATTGCTATCTAGGATGCACGCCAGCGCGACATGCAGGTTGGCGTCCGGTGCGATCGGGATCCCCACGGCAGTTGAGCGCGGCGCCGTCATCACGCTGGCGACATTGATCAGGCTGAGCCGCTTGATCGTCCGGTCCGGCCCGAGGAAGTTCTTGACGAACTCGCTGGCCGGATTGGCAAGGATCGCCTCGGGGCTGTCGTATTGCAGCAACTGGCCGTCGCGCATGATCGCGACCCGGTCGCCCATCTTGATCGCCTCGTCGATGTCATGCGTGACGATGACGACGGTCTTGCTGACCTTCTTCAGGATCTGCCGGAACTCGTCCTGCAGGCGGACGCGGGTGATCGGGTCGATGGCGCCGAACGGTTCGTCCATCAGCATGATCGCCGGATCGGCCGCCAGGGCCCGGGCGAAGCCGACGCGCTGCCGCTGGCCGCCCGAGAGCTCGTGCGGAAGACGGTTGCGCATTACGGCCGGATCGAGGCTGACGAGTTCGAGCAACTCGTCGATGCGTCGATCCGTCTTCGCCTTGTCCCAGCCCAGCAGGCGCGGCACCGTGGCGATGTTCCGGGCGATCGTCATATGCGGGAACAGGCCGACCTGCTGGATGACGTAGCCGATGGTCCGGCGCAGCTGCTTGGGGTCGGCATTGGCAACGTCGTTGCCGTTCACGATAACCCGTCCGCGGGTCGGGGTTTCCAGGCAGTTGATCATCCGCATGGTGGTCGTCTTGCCGCAGCCCGACGGGCCGATCATGGCGACGGTCGTGCCCGCTTCGATGTGAAGGTCGAGATTGTCCACCGCCGGGCGATTGCTGCCGGCAAAGTTCTTGGTCACATGTTCAATTCGTATCATCTTAAATATCCGTAATCCGCTGTCAGCGCCGGTAGGAAACGCTGCGTTCGAGCCAGCCGAACGCCAGCTCCGCAAAGATCGCGAGAAACGCGATCGGGATGGCCCCCACGAGGAGCCGCGGCATGTCCATGATGGCAATGCCGGCATTGATGAAGTCGCCCATACCGCCTCCGCCGATGAAGGAAGCAAGCGCGGCTCCGCCGATCACCTGGATGGCCGCCGTGCGGACGCCGGAGAGGATCGAGGGGACGGCCAGCGGCAACTCGATCTGCCAGAGGATCTCCGCCCGTCCCATGCCCATGCCGTTGGCGGCGTCGAGGACGGCCGGGTCGACTTCGCGTATGCCGATGATGGTGTTGAGCAGCAAAGGCGGGACGGCCAGCACGACGAGCGCGATCACCGATGGCCAGAGCCCGATGCCCATGATCGGCATGGCCGCCGCCAGGATGGCAAGACTTGGGATCGAGCGCGCGGCGCCGGCGACGTTGATCGTCACGAACGCCGACCGGGGCGACCGCGCCACGGCAATCCCCACGGGAAGGGCGATGGCCAGCGCGATGCCAAGCGAAATCAGGCTCATCACCATGTGGCGGTTGAAGGCACTGGTGAACGTGCCCAGATTTGCGGCGATCCACTGAAAGGCTTCGACGACGATCATCAGGCTTGCCTCCCGTTGCGGCGGCGAAGCGCCTTTTCCAGCGAAGTCAGAAGAAAATCCGCGGACAGCGCCAGGACCGAGGTCATGAGCCCGCCGGCGATGATCTTCTCGGGGAAGCGCTGGTCGATGCCCTGGAAGATGATGACGCCGAGGCCGCCGGCATTGATGTAGGCGGCGACCGTGGCGATGCCGATGACCGTCACCACGGCGATGCGGATTCCGCCGACGATATACGGCATCGCCAGCGGCAACTCGACCTCCCAGATCCGGCGCACTGTCCCGTAGCCCATGCCGTGCGCCGCCTCGAGGATTTCATGCGGGATCGACTGGAAGCCCGTTCCGATGTTGCGGACCAGGATCATCAGCGAATAGGCGGCGAGGCCCAGGATCGCCGGTGCCGCCCCGATGCCCATCGCGGGGATGAGCAGGGCGAACAAGGCGAGGCTGGGAATGGCAAAAAGGATGCTCGTCACGAGAATGATGGTGGTGAAGGTCTTCGGGCGCCTTGATGCCCAGATGCCGACGGCGAGCGAAATCACCAAAGCGATCCCCACCGAGGAGAAGACCAGATACAAATGCTCCATCAATGCTTCGAAGAGCCGGGGGATGTTCTTTGGAACCCAAGTCAAAACGTTGCTCCTACCTGTCGGGCGTCTGGGTAGGACCGCCCGCTACCTCTGCCGTTTCATTAACACGGCCCGTTCCGCATGCTCCTGGCGTCACCATGCCGCAAGCCTCCGGTCGACCGCTTCCGCGCGCTCGGCAAGGATCCCGTAGTCGGCCATTTCGGGAAGCGCGAACCGCGCCAGGCCGAGCTGCCGCAGCAGCGCGCGTCCGTCCTCCAGCTCATGGGCCCGCAGCAGCGCCTGCCGCAGGGCGGACACCATTTCGGCCGGCGCACTGGGCGACGAGACCAGCGGCGGACAGGGCGTCGGCTCCGTCGTGGCCACGATCCGCAGTCCCGCCACGGTATCAGGCTCGTGCATGGCCATGAGCTCGTAGGCATAGGCGTCGATGGCGCCGACCTCGATGCGCCCGCTGCGCAGCGCCTCAACGACGCCGGTGGGGTTGAGCAGCGGTCCGACCGTGCGCCGCTCGGGCGCCTTTCCGGACAGGAGATCTGCGAGGAAACCGCGCGGCGCGTTGTAGCCGGATTGGGAATCCCGCACCGTCCAGCCCCAGGTCGCAGCCGCCAGCCCCGAGGCCAACTTTAGCGGTCCATCGGCGGCCACGACGATATGGCTGGCATAATAGGGGCGCCCGCCGGCCCAGGATGCCTGCGCCACCGGTGCTGCCAGGATCGTGGGACGCTCCGCGTCCCACCAGCGCGACAGCGGATAGCCGCACATGAACACGGCCCCCATGTCGGGCCGTTCCCAGAGTTCGGACAGCGGTGCGGGCGAGGCGTGGGCGACGATGTCGAGTGCCACCCCAGCCTGTCCGCCCAGCCACACGAACAGGTCGTCCCAGCGGGCGCGGACGCCCGGCGAGACATTGTACATTCGCGAACAGGCGATGAGTTTGGCGTCGTTCATGATCGGGTTAGGCAAAACGGAGTTTCTGGCCGACATTCATGCGCTGCGCCTTCGCGACGATCGCAGCGCCCAGCGCCACGTCCGTGCTGCTCAGCCCGCGATGCCAGAACAGGATCGTCTCGTCGTCGCTCTCACGGCCCGGCTTGGCGCCGCAGACGATCTCGCCCATCTCGGCGTGCAGCGTCTCGAGCGTCACCTTGCCCTCGTCGACATGGCGGCGCAGCGCGCCGAAGGGGCGGCCGGGCTGGCACTGGCCCCAGTCGTCGACGACGACCTTGTCCATGATGTCGGTGAGATCGAACTCGAGCGCGCTCATCGTCCCGTAGGGAACCACGAAGGCGCCCTTCTTCACCCAGCTGGTCTTGAACAGCGGCGCGGGCTCGGGCAGGCGGCTGGCCTCGACCATGATGTCGGCGCCCTTCAGGCAGTCCTCCCAGTTGTCGGTCACGATGATCTTCTTGCCGAGGTCCTTCGACAGACGGGCAGCGAAGCTCTCGCGGCTTTCAGGGCGGCGCGAATGCACCCGGATCTCGTCGAAATCGAACAGATGGTCGAGCAGGCGGATGTTCCAGTAGGACGTGCCCCGGGCGCCGACATGGCCCAGGATCTTGCTGTCCTTGCGCGCCAGGTGCTTGGCGCCGAGCGCGGTGATCGCGCCGGTGCGCATGTCGGTGATGGCCGTGGCGTCGATGATGGCCCTGGGCATGCCGGTGCGCGGATCGAACAGGTTCAGGACCGCCAGTTCCGAGGGCAGGCCGACCTTGTAGTTGTCGACGAAATCCCCGACCACCTTCACGCCGGCGAAGTCGAGCGGCTTCACGTAGCCCCTGAGGACGTTGAAGTGTCCCTTGTCGGAGCTTTCCGGAACGAGATGAACCCTGGGCTCGATCACCGTCTCGCCGCGCCCCTGGGCGGCCAGCGCTTCCGACACCGCTTCGAGGATTTCGTCGTTGGTCAGTTGCAGCGCCTTGGTGTCCAGGGCGTTGATGTAGTCGATCCAGATTTCCTGCATGTCCTGTCTCTTCAGTTCAGTTCGAATGGAACTTTGGGCTCCAGGCCGTCCCGGGCGAAGCCGGGAAGGCGGATCGGAATGCTGCCGTCATGCCGGGCGCAGCCCAAGGGAGGGCCGTTGCCGGGCTGGTCGAGGACGACCCGGCCCGGAGATCGCCCGGCTTTCGGTTGTCGGTGCGGCGCGCCAGCTCCGGCCGGGGATCTGTCCCGGCCGGAAGAGTGGCCATGGCCTAGTCGAGCAGGCCCTTGTCCTTCAGGAAGGACACGGCGACGTCGCGAGGCTCCTCGCGGTCGTTCTCGACGCGGGCGTTGAGGGCGCGCATGGTGGCGTTGTCGAGTTTCGGGCCGATGGCTTCGAGCAGTTCTGCGATCTTGGGATTGGCGTCGAGCGTCTGCTGGCGCACGACCGGGGCGACGTAGTAAGGCGGGAAAAGCCCCTTGTCGTCTTCCAGCGGGACGAGGTTCTGCTGCTCGATCTGCCAGTCGGTCGCCGAGCCGTTCGACACATCGATGTCCTTCTGCTGAAGTGCGTCATAGCGCAGGCCGAGCTTGGCGAACTGCTTGAATTCCTTGAATTCCGCGCCATAGACCCGCTTCAGGCCGGGCAGGCCGTCCTTGCGGTCGGGGAATTCCGGTCCGCCGCCAAAGACCATCTCGCCGGAGACCTTGGCAAGATCGGAGAGGCTCTTGAGGTTCTTCTCCTGCGCCGTTTCGCCCCGCACGACGATGACATAGCCGTTGTTGATGCCGGTGGGCTTCAGCCAGTTGAGCTTGAACTCCTTGGCATAGAAGTCCTTGACCTGGTCATAGACCTTCTGCGCATCGGTCGACACCTCGCCCTTGACCACCGCCGACAGCGCCGTGCCGGTGTATTCCGGGTAGAGATCGATCTGGCCTGTGGTCAGTGCCTGGTGGGCGATCAGGGTTCCGCCGAGATTGATCTTGCGCTCCACCTCGAAGCCGGCGTTCTCCAGCACGGCCGCGTACATTTCGGCCAGGATGAACTGCTCGGTGAAGTTCTTGCTGCCGACCTTGATCGGTTCCGCCGCGGCCGGCTGAAGCGTCGCGGCGGCAATGGCGATGGTTGCGGCAATGGCTTTGGTGGTCCAGTTTTTCATTATCATTTCCTCCATTGATAGTGATTGTCGGTTGAATGGCTGTCGGATCGGTTCGATGGCTTGCTTGGGTTCGGTCCTTCGTCGTTCGGCACGGGTTGGAAGTGCGGGATCAGCCTCTCGCCGCCGGGGCGGAATGCGCGATCGCGTCGGCAAGGCGCGTGAAGTCCGGCCCTTGCGCCCGGTCCTCTCCGAGCGGCTCGACCAGGCTGCGGACGAAGCGGTAGGCAGCGCCCGACCCTGACCCGAGCTGGTCCGGCAGGCCCCTGAGATCCGTCGCCTGGGCGGAGGCGACGAGTTCGATCGCCACCAGGTAGCGCAGCCGCTCGACGATCGCCGCGGTCTTGGCGAGCACCCGCGGCGCCATCGAAGCCTGGTCCTCGACCCCGTCGGCAACGGGTATGGGGGTGAGGGAGACCGGTGCGGCGAGGTGGCGGATTTCCGCCTCCAGGGCGGAAACCGTCTTCTGGACGGTGGCGAAGCCGGCGCGGTTCTGGCCCATCGTGGTGAGGAAGCGGGGGAGGTCCGACATGCCGGGCGACATGATCTTCATGGTCCGGTAAGCCGTCGCGGCGGCGCAATGCGCCAGCGCCTGCCCCAGCCGCTCCCAGGCGAGCACGAAGGCCGTCAGGTCGAAATTGGCATGCGACAGGATGAGCCCTTCCGAGGCCAGCACCACGGGATTGTCGCCCGAGCTGGAGAGTTCGATCAGCGTTGCTTCCCTGGCCTCCGCAATGGCATGCGACAACGCTCCCCACACCTGCGGCGCGCAGCGATAGCTCAGCGGATCCTGCAGGCGCCGCGCGGCGCCCTCCTCCAGAAGCGAGCTTCCCGCAAGGATCTCGCGCAGCCGCGCCGCCACGGCGCGCTGGCCGAAGGCGGGACGCGCCGCAAGCGCGCGGTCGTCGAACGCAGTCGTGTTGGCGCGGAAGGCTTCGAAGTTGAGCGCGACGGAAAGCAGCGACCAGTCGAACAGGCGGTCGACGTCATGGACGAGCAGGCAGGCCTGGGACACCGAAAGGCTGTTGGCGACGACGAGCGCATGGCCGTCCTTCGGCCCGAGATCGAGCGGCTCCAGCCCGGCCCTTTTCAGCGCTTCCAGGGCAGGCATCACCTCGCCGCCGAACTCGGCCTCGCCGTAGCCGAGAAGCGCGCGCCCCATATGCGCGAGCGGCGCGAGGTCGGCCGCGCCGATCGAGCCGAGCGACGGCACCACCGGATGGAACCCTGCGTTCAACGCAGCGACCATCGACTTGACGATGCGCGGCGAGACGCCCGAGCCGCCCGCCGCCATGCCGGCGAGCCTGACGGCCATCATCGCCCTGACCGCTTCGCGCGGCAGTGCTTCGCCGACGCCGACGGCGCGCGCCTGCGGCACCCTTATCTGGAAGGTGACGAGGTCGTCGGCCTCGAGCCGGGTATCGACGCCGGCACCGAGCCCGGTCGTCAGGCCATAGGCAGGCAGGTTGAGTTCGGCATAGCGGTCGACGACGGCGCGGGCCGCGACGATGCGCTGCTCGACCTCGGGCGAGACCTCGATGCGGGCATCAATGCGCGCTATGGCGACGATGTCCTCGATCGTCGCCGGAGGGGTCTTCAACACCACGGTTGCCGGCGCGTTGGTCATGCTGTCGTTGCTTTCTGCCGGAGGCTGACGCCGTCCGTCTTCGTTGGCTTGGGCGTCGAGGCGAAGCTTCTCGGCCGGATAGGGAAATTGCTTGGTCATGCGAGCCTCGCCACGCCGTTATCGAGAACCGTGACGCCCCGCGCCGGGGCGATGCACCGGAAGCGGATGTCCTGGCCGGTGCGCCACATCTGGAATTCCAACGTGTCCCCCGGAAACGCCGGTGCGCTGAAGCGGGCGGCAAGCGCGCCGAGCGCGGCAAGGCCTGACGTTGCCGCCATGCGCGAGATCGCGTAGCCGGCATGTCCGAAGGTGCACAGCCCGTGCAGGATGGGTCGGCGGAACCCGCCTTTTTCGGCCGCTGCCGGATCGACATGCAGGGGGTTGAGATCCCCGTTCAGCCGGTAGAGCAGTGCCGCGTCCTCGGCGACGGCCAGTTGCAGCGAGGCATCGGGCGACCCGTTCGGAACCGGCGGAAGCGGCTCGGGCGGCCTGCCCGCGGAGCCACAGCCGCCATCGCCCCGGCAGGCGTTGGTCTGCACGATCGATGCCACCGGCTCGCCGGTCGCCTCGACCGAGACCACGCGTTCGAATGCAGCGAACATGCCCTTGCCGACGCCGCGATCGACGACCGACAGGCTGCGCGAGCGCGACACCAGCGGCGTATCGAGCGGCATCGGGCGATGCACGGTCAGGCGATGCTCCGCATGCACGACCTGGCTCCAGTCGACGCCCACCTGCTTCATCCACGGGCCCGAATGCGCCACGACATTGGCCAGCGTCGGCGCAGGCACGAGGTCCGCCTCGTAGAGATAGCCGAGATGCGACGGGTCCAGCGGCTCCGTGCCGTATCCCACCGACAAGGCATAGAGGATCGCATCCCTGGCCGTGACCGTCTGGCGGGTTTCGGGGATGGCGAAATCCAGGATCGAAGCGGCGGGAATGCTCACGAACCGCCTCCCGTGCCCGTCGCCCGCTTGCGCACGCCGCCGCCGAGCCGCACCCCGCCATCGACCGAAAGCAGTTCGCCGGTGATGAACTCGGCGCCCTCGACCAGCCAGACCACGGCGCCGGCGACATCTTCCGGCGTGGCGACACGGCCCAGCGGCGCCTGGTCGGAAAACCGCTGCGCGAGCGCCGCATAGGCTTCCGTGCCGAGCGTCTGGCGCATCCAGCGCGTGTCGATCACACCCGGGCAGACCGCGTTGACCCGGATGTCCGGCCCGCATGTGCGCGCCAGCGCCATGGTCAGCGCATTGAGCGCTCCCTTCGAGGCCGTATAGGCGAGAGAGCTGCCGCCGCCCGTGAAGGCCACGTTGGAGGAAACGTTGACGATGGCGCCGCCACCATTGGCTCGCATCGCCGGGATCGCCGCCCTGCACATCTGGTAGGCGCCGATGACGTTGACCGAGAACACATCCTGGAAATCGCGCGCCGACAGGGTCTCCAGATCAAAGGGATCCGACTTCACCGTCATGGCGGCGTTGTTGACCAGCGCGTCGAGGCGACCCCAGCGGTCGACGACCGCGCCGACCATCGCCCGGCAGGCGCCGTCGTCGGCGACGTCGCCCTGGACCACGATGACCTCGGCGCCCAGCGCCCGGCAGGCATCGGCGGTCTCGTCGGCTTCCGCCTTGCTGCGATTGTAGTTGACCGCAACGCGCGCGCCTCGTTCGGCAAACTGCCGGACGCAGGCCGCGCCGACGCCGGTGGCCGAACCCGTGACGATGACCGCAGCCTCGCGAATGTTCATGCGGCGAAATCCTTCATTGCGCCCGGCGCATAGAGGCGGGCATCCATGGTGACGAGACGGTCGGCGATCGTGACGCCTTCCGGCAGCCGTTCGATGACGTGCTTCCTGACGTCGATGCCGGGCGCGACTTCGGTGAGGGTGAGCCGGCCGTCCAGTACCCTGAACACGGCCCGTTCCGTCACGACGATCTGCTGCTGGTCGGCAGGCGCGAAGGCCGGGTCGGAGCTGACCTGCGCCACCTGGTCGACGATCTTGCACAGCCGCCCGTCGGTGGCGATGTCGAGCCTGCCGTCGCGTATGTCGATTTCCGCGCCGCCGTTCGAGAACGACCCGACATAGACGATCCGGCGCGCGGTCTGGGAGATGTTGGTGAAGCCGCCGACGCCGACGATCGACTTGCCGAAGCGGCTGACATTGACCGCGCCTCGCACATCCACCTCGGCCATGCCGAGGAAGGCGATGTCGAGGCCGCCGCCGTCGTAGAAGTCGAACTGGGATGCCTGCGGGATGATCGACGAAGGGTTGATCGCCGCGCCGAAGGACAGTTCCTCGGCGGGGACGCCGCCGATGACGCCGGATTCGATCGTCACCGTATAGCCGTCGAGGCCCTCTTCGCTGGCGATGCGGCCGATGCCGGCCGGGATGCCGATGCCGAGGTTGATGACCGGGCGGTCGAGCCCGAGAAGTTCCTGGAAGGCGCGGCGCTGGATGACCTTGTCGACCGACAGCGGCAGCGGTTCGAGGCTGCCCGCGGCGGTTTGCAGCCGGCCGGTGTAGGACGCATTGTCGGTCTCCCCGAAGCTGACCCCGTGCTGGGCGGGATCCTGGCAGACGACCACATAGTCGACCAGGGCGCCGGGAATGCGCACGTCGCCCGGCGCCAGCGAGCCCCGCCGGGCGACCTGCTTGACCTGCACCATGACGATGCCGCCGGAGTTGCGTCCCGCCTGCGCCATTGCCAGCACGTCGAGCGGGAAGGCTTCGTCCTCGAGCGTTATGTTGCCGTCCTCGTCGGCGGTCGTGCCGCGCAGCAGCACGCAGTCGAGCGGCATGGACGGATAGAGCAGCCAGTCGCGGCCGCGCAGCGAGACGCGCTCGACCATCGCTTCGCCGGTCGAGGCGTTCATCCGTCCGCCGCCGTTGACCGGGTCCATGAACGAGCCGAGGCCGATATGGGTGATGACGCCCGGCTGGCCGGCGGCAATCGCCCGATACAGCTGGGCGATGACCCCCTGGGGCCAGCAATAGGCTTCGATCTTCTCTTCGAGAGCGAGGTTGCCGAGCCGCGGCGTGCCGCGCCAACCGCCGGCGATGACGCGCTTCACCAGCCCTTCATAGCCGAAGTGGCCCATGCCACGGGTCTTGCGGTCGCCGGTGCTGGCGGCAAAGAGCAGGGTCAGGTCGCGAGGTCCGGCTTCGGCGAGGAACCTGTCCTCGACCGCGGCGGTTATAGCTTCGGGATGGCAGCACCCTCCGAACCCGGAGACAGCAACGGTCATCCCGTCGCGCAGCCGATCGGCTGCCTCACGGGCAGTTATGATATGCATCGGTTCCCCTGGAATTCTTCTAATATGTATAGACAAGCATAGGTTCCGGCCGCTGAGAAGTCCCTATGACCTAAGGTCAAGGTGTATATGTTTTGGGATATCCCAAAATTCTGAAATCGGCGTAGGATATCTATCCTCTCGATCTGCGCCATGTAAGATTACAAAGCAAAATCAATATCTTAATCGACAGCATCGAGCAGTGCACCTTCAGCCTGCGTCGCAATCAGATGTTCTGTTTCGAATTCCTTAGGCGGCTCGCATTGCCGCTTTTCAGTGCTGCAGGGAGCCACCGACGTTCGCGCTAAGACCGGGCTGAACCGAAGTCACAGACGCCTCGTCGTCCGACACCGGAAGGCCTCTCGCACCCGCACGGCACGACGCGAACTTGTCAGCGCCGGGACGTCGCTTCGGCACCGGTGGTCGGCTTCGTCGCCCCGTCGGCAACGATCAGTTCGCGAAACGCCTCGCTCGCGCGGGTGCGGTGTCTTTCGCGGTGGCGAATGAGGCTGAAGGCGCGCGACGGCAGTTCCAGCGGCATGGTGACCAGCCGTCCGGCGCTCACGCCCGCCTGCGCCACGGTCTCGGAGACCGCCGTGGCGAACTGCCCGGCCTCGACGGCCGCGCAGATGGCTTCGTTGGACGGCAGCTCGATGGCGATGCGCAGGTCGTCGGGGCTCAGCCCGCAGCCGCGCAACGCTCCTTCGAAGCTGGACCGCGTGCCGGACCCCGGCTCGCGCAGGACCCATTCGGTCTGGCCCAGATCCCGGGGCAGGACCGGCGGCCGTAGCGTCCAGGGATGTTCGCGGCCGACGACGATGACGAGCCGATCGGTCGCGATCAGTTCGACCGACACCGACGGCTCGTCGATGGTGCCTTCGATGAAGCCGAGATCGGCCGCGCCCGCCATCACCGCCCTGGTGCATTGCGCCGTGTTGCCGACCTCCAGCCTCAGGTCGATCTGCGGGTAGCGGTCGTAGAAGCGGACGAGCAAGCGGGGCAGCCAGTAGCTGGCGATCGTCTGGCTCGCGAACACGGTGAGCGTGCCGCGCCTGATACCGCTGAGGTCCGCCATCGCCGTCTCGGCGGCCCGCACCCGGGCGAGAATGGCCTTGGCCTCCTCGGCAAGCGCCTTGCCCGCCTCGGTCAGTTCGATCCGGCGGCCGACCCGATGGAAGAGCTTGACGTCGTGCCGGGTCTCCAGCGCATTGATCGCACCGCTCACCGTCGACTGCGTCAGGTTCAGCGCTTCCGCCGCGCGCGTCACATGTTCCCGCTCCGCCACCGCGAGGAATATCCGAAGCTGGTCAAGCGTCACGTCGCGCCTCTTTGCCTTTCCACTCGCCTGCAGTTTCATCGCCCGGCGTCGGCGAGCCGCCTCGATCACGGCGCCATGTTGACGAGCAGCAGGCCTACGACGGCAATGAACAAAGAGGCAATGGCCGAGAGAAGCAAGGGCCGGAAACCGCGTTGTCTGAGCTTGGTGAAGTTCGTGCCCAGTCCGAGCGCGCCCATGGCGGCCGTCAGAAGCACGGGCGTGGCCGACACGATCGGCGCACGGACCTGGTCGGGCACGAGGCCGGAGCTGTTGAGCAGCGCAAGCAGCAGGAAGCCGACAATGAAGACCGGCACCATCTGCACCCCGGCCTGGCGGCTCGAGCGATCGCTTGCGGGCCGCGCCACGAAGACGGCGAGGCCGATGACCAGCGGCGCCAGCATCATCACCCGTGCGAGCTTTGCCACGACGGCGGTCTGGCCGGCCACCTCGCCGCCCTGGAACCCGGCCCCCACCACCTGAGCGACCTCGTGGACCGACAGGCCGATCCACAGGCCGTAGGCCTGCGGCCCGAGGTCAAGGACAGCCTGCATGAAGGGATAGAGGAACATCGCCATCGTGCCGAACAGCGTGATGCAGGCGACTGCATAGGAAACGTCCGCATCGTCGGCCCGGGTGACCGCGTTGGCGCCTGCGATGGCGGAGGCGCCGCAGACCGAGGTGCCGGCCGCGAGCAGCAGGGTGAGCCTGCGGTCGACACCCAGCATCCGGCCTGCCCAGACGGTGAAGAAGAAGGTCAGGAGCAGGGCCGCCGCGGCATAGGCCAGCCCCCTGATCCCGATCCCGGCCAGCTGCCCGAATGTCAGCTGCAGGCCGAGCAGGGCGACCGCCAAGCGCAGCAGGCGCTTGCCCGCAATTGCTATTCCGGCATTTGCGGCGCTCGAAAAGCCCACCGTGTTGGCAAACAGCATGCCCACGAAGATGGCCGAGATCATCGGGCTGAGGGTCGAAAAGAACGGCAGTTGCCGCAGCCCATATGCGGAGGCCGTGATGATCGCGACGAGAACGAGACCCGGCGCGTAGCTCGCGACCGCGCTCGTTTTGGGCGGGGCAATGACAACGGAGGAATGGGTCATTTTCGCTGCATCCGAATGTGACTTCATTTCGACGCAGCATTAGGAAAAATATTCGCAAACCTCCAATTGGATTGGAAGATCGTTCTAATCGCCATTTCCGAATGATCCGGCCGACAGAAACCGCTGCAGCAGGGGAGTCTACTGGCCAGGGCCGACCGGCCGATGCTGTTTCGCCGCTTCGCCGTAGCCCAGCCCCGCGAGCACCTTCAGAACCGCCCGGGCGGTCTGGCGGCTGCTTTCGTTCTTGCCGCTGACCAGCCAGTACGGCAGGGCAAGCTCGGACGGCAGCGGGATCTGGCGCAGGTCGCCGCGGATGCTGGCGACCGATTCCGACGGCAGCACCGAAACGGCCCCGTGGCGGAGGACGAGGTTGAGGATGACGGGCATCGAATCGACCTCGATCACCCTCAGCCTGTCCAGCTCTGCCTCGGTGAGGATTTCGGCGAGCAGCCGATTGATGATCTGGCGCAGCCCGCTCCTCGGGCTCGGAACGGCGATGGATGAGCCCAGGACGATCCTGGCCAGGTCATCCCTGCCCTCGGTCGGTCCGATGACATTCGATTGACCGACGAGCGACAACGGCGACCTGGCGATCAGGTAGCCGTCGAAATCCGTCGGCACGGTGACGCTGTTCAGGAACACCGCATCATAGGTGCCGCTCTTCAGCCCGGTGATGAGCCCCTCGGTCGTCGTGCTGGCGACCAGAAGGGGCTGACGGGGCTTGTCGTTCATCCATGCCGAGACAAGCGAGGCAAGCAGGGTGGCGACGAAGCTGTCATGGCCCATCGGGATGATCGAGCCGAGCCTGATGGTCGCGGCACTGCGGCGCGAGCGTCCGGCCGCGGCATGCGCGAGTTCGTTCCAAACGGCTTCGAGCGCGCGGGCCGACCTGGCCAGCCGCTTTCCCGCCTCCGTCATCGTCGAGCCGCCCACATGGCGATTGAGCAGGCGGCAGCCGAGCGTGGACTCCACATGCGCGATCTGGCGGGCGAGCTGGGGTTGCCCCAGTCCGAGAGACTTGGCCGCCCGCCGAATGCTGCCGGTCTCCGCGACATGGGCGAAGCGGGCCAGCGCGCTCAGGCTCAGCGACACGTCGTGCCGGCTGCGGCTGCCGATCGCCATGATCTCCTCGACGTGGTCGGCGAGCTGCTTGATTGAAGGCGACAGCCTTTCCGCCTCGAGGGTGAGCACGACGCTCGTCCCCGCCTTCTGCACCAGCGGGACCGAGATCTGGGTCTCCAGCCGGTCGATCGCCGCGGCAATGCTCGAAACCGGCTTGCCCATGACCCGGGCAGTGCCGCGAATGCTGCGTTCGCACATCACCTTGTGGGCGATCAGAAGCGTCGACGTGTCCATGTCCTGATCTGTCGCTTCCCGTAGTTGCGAGCGTGTCTGTCAGCGCAGCGGGCCGGCCGCCGCCTTGGACTCTTGCAATAGCGAATGCCGGAAATCCAGCTTCGATCGGCGGCCCGTGCTTGGACGGATCGCAATTTCGGCTTGAGTTTCTCGCGCCCGTCAACTAGGTAGCAGCCACCAGGCCGGGCCCCTCTGGCAGTCGATCACGGCTGCGATGTCGGACTGGAATTGCAATCCGGTGGCCTGGCTTTGACGTCTCTCGATCTTCAGCACCCTGGCATGCGCGCTTTCCGGCGCGCTTGAACAGGTCTGCGAGCCACGCCGCCCCAGCTGACGCAAAGGGTGCCGTATGACAGAATTCTTCACTCCCGAAGCTCTAACCGCTCTCTTCCAGGTCATCATGATCGACCTGGTGCTGGCGGGCGACAATGCCATCGTTATCGGTCTCGCCGCCGCGGGACTTCCCAAGGACCAACGCGCAAAGGCGATCCTCATCGGGATCATCGCCGCCACCGTGCTGCGCATCGGCTTCGCCGCCGCGACCACCCAGCTCCTCCAGATCGTCGGACTGCTGCTTGCCGGCGGCGTGCTGCTGCTTTGGGTATGCTGGAAGATGTGGCGCGAACTCCAACACAATCACGCCGCGGAGACCCAGGCGGTCGAAGCGCTCAATGAAGAGGACCTCGATCGTGACGGCATGGTCGCGGGCACTGCCCCGCGCAAGACCTTTGCCCAGGCGGCCTGGCAGATCGTCATCGCCGACGTCTCCATGTCGCTCGACAATGTGCTCGCGGTTGCCGGTGCCGCGCGCGACCACCCCAATGTCCTGATCTTCGGCCTGGTGCTGTCGATCGCGCTGATGGGCATCGCCGCGAGCTTCATCGCCAACCTTCTGCAGAAGTACCGCTGGATCGCCTATGTCGGCCTTCTGATCATACTCTACGTGGCCGGCGAGATGATCTATCGCGGCACACTCGAGATCATGCCCTACATGACGGGCGCCTGACAAAAGCCAAACGGGCCGGATTTTTCCGGCCCGTTTTCATTCCGAAGCTTCTCCCTTGCTTCAGGAGAAGCCATCGAAGCTCGGTCAGGCGGCCTTGCCGTCGGGCATGTCGGCAAAGGAGCGCACCGTCATGATCGCGCCGTCGAGCGCGGCCCCTTCGGCGTCCTTCAGCGCTGCCTCCCGCAGCCTCGCGATCCACGCCGCGGCATCGTCGCGCCCGCGCAGCATCTGAAGGCAGCCCAGCACTCGGTCGAACTTCGACTGTCCCCTGGCATGGGTGTCCGAATAGCCCTTGATCAGGCGCCGGCATTTCAGCACCTCGACGCCGAGGTCGTAGTCGGCCTTGGCTTCGCTCAGTGCCAGGTCCAGCCACGCCTCCAGATGCGCCGTCTCAACCCTGTGGCGGAGCAGCGCGCGGCGCCAGCGGCGCATTCCCCCGACCAGCCAGAGCATGCCGAAGCCGAGCATGCCGTCGGTCCTGATCCTGCGTCCGCGGTCGACGAAGCGGTTGAGCCCTTTCATCAGGGCGGGACGGGCCTCGATCGCCGCACCGAGCGTGGCTGGCAGCGCGCCACAGATCTCTTCCATGCGCGGATGGAAATATTCGGTCGTCATCAGCGTCTGGTCTTTGCCGAGATGCACTTCGCGGCGCACCCGTTCGGCCCGCGACGACCGCGTCTTCAGATCGGCGACGCGGATGATGTCGTCATAGACCATGGCGTTAGCGACATATTTCGCCGCCTCGTGCGTCAAGGCGTAGCCGTGCACGGAGGAATCGGCCTTCGCCACCGTCTCGAGCCTGTCGAGATACTCCATGCCATAGGCCGGATCGAGGAAGTCGACGACCTTGCGCAGGCCGTGCCCCGCCATCTCGTGCACAGGCTCGGGCAGCTTCTCCAGGCGGCGCTCGAGCGCCAGCCACCTGTCACGCAGCCCGGCAGGCCCAACAACCGCCGGGGCGGCCGGCGGCAACTGCTCGGCTTCCGGCGGCGGACCGGCCAGCGTCCGATCATAGGCAAGGGCGAAGGCAACCAGGCTCGCCTTGGCGCCACGCCCACCACTGCTGATCGTCGCCTCGAACGCCTCGCGCGGAAACGGCAGCTCGCCCGAGCCGGCCAGCGCGCCGAACAGGCTTGCCGAGACCACGCTGCCGGCCTGCCGTGCCATGCTCTCCATGTCGAAATGGATGAAGCGGCGGGCCGCTTCCTCCGCCCGCTTCAGCACAATCTCGCTGTCGGCGCGGCCGTCGCCGGGAACAATCTTCTCGGACACGGCGAGCATGCGGTGGCTGGAGGCGATGAGCGTGGTCCTGTCCTGCGTGACGAAGCCGCGCAGCACCGCCCGCCCCGCTTCGGCAAGCTCCGCGGAGATGAGGATGTCGACGTCGCCTGGCGCCGGGCTCAGCGCCAGCACCGGACTGGCGTCGGGCCGGGCCGGATCCTTCCGCATCATCTCGACATAGTAGATGGTGGCGCCGGTGCGCTGCGCGACGCCGGCGACCGAGGTGGACTGGACATGCCAGCCGCAGCGCTGGGCAAGATCGGTGATCCAGTTGGTCAGCACGCCGCCGCCCTGGCCGCCGACGGCGAGGACCGCGAGCTTGATGATGGCGCGCGTCGTGTCCGCGCCCTCGGCGAGCCCGAGCCTCATGCGGATACTCCTTCGAACACCAGCCGGCCGCGCTCGCGCCATGCCTGCAGCGCCCTGATGACGCGCCGGCGCAGGCCGAACGCGAACCGGTCCCATGCCGTGGGATTGGACACGACGTCAGCCTGGTAGAAGGACGGGCACAGCACTGCGGCATCCGCCACCTCGCCGCAATTGCCGCAGCCGACGCAGTTTTCGTCGATCGCCGCCACCGGATCGTCGCGCAGCGGATCGTCGAGCTGCTTGACCGAAAGCGACGGGCAGCCGGAAAGCCGCATGCAGGCGTGGTCGCCGGTGCAGACGTCCTCGTCCACGCCGAACTTGGTCTTGGTCATGCGCTTGCCCTCGGCGATCGCCTGCTTGTGCAGGGGGCCCTCGCGCCGCTGCCGGTTCAGCATGCATTCCGACGAGGCGACGATCACCTTGGGCCCGCGCTCCTCGGTGGTGAGCGCCTCCTTCAGGGTGCTGCGCATCACGCCGACATCGTAGGTGCGCTCGACATGGCGGATCCACTTGACCCCCATGCCCTTGAGCGCGTCGGTGATCGGGTGTTTCGTCGACTTGGTCCTGTTGCTCGCCCGCGACGACAGGATGTCCTGCCCGCCTGTGGCGGCCGAATAGTAGTTGTCGACCACGACGATGACGCCGTCGTTCTTGTTGAACACGGCGTTGCCGACCGACGAGGTCAGGCCGTTGTGCCAGAAGCCGCCGTCGCCGACGAAGGAGATCGAGCGGCGCTTGGCGTCGGGCGCGTTGAAGGCCGAGGCCGAGGCCGGCCCCAGCCCGTAGCCCATGGTGGTGGCGCCGAGCTCGAACGGCGGCATGATCGAGAACAGGTGGCAGCCGATGTCGGAGGCGATGTGGTGCTTGCCGAGTTCCTGCTCGGCGAGCTTGGTCGCCGCGAAGATCGGTCGTTCCGGGCAGCCGACGCAGAAGCCCGGCGGGCGCGTCGGCACGGTCTTCGCAAGGTCCTCGAATATCGGCGGAGCCGGCATGTTGGGCGCCCTGACCTCGGGCGCGAGCAAATCCGCGGCATGCTTGCGCAGGAACGAGCCGATGCCCGCGAGCATCACGTCGCCCGTATATTCGCCGGCCATGGGCAGGATGCCCTTGCCCTCTAGCCTGACGGTTGCGCCGGCCTTGTAGAGCATGGCGCCCAGCGCCTGCTCGATGTAGTCCGGCTGGCCTTCCTCGATGACGAGCACGGCCTCCTTGTCGGCGCAGAACGCCACCAGGTCGTCCGCTACCAACGGATAGGTGACGTTCAGCACATGCAGCGGCACGTCCGTCTCGCCATAGGCATCGGCGAGGCCCAGCCGCTGCAGCGCCCGGATGACGCCGTTGTACATGCCGCCCTGCATGATCAGGCCGACCTTGCCGTTGCCGCCGAAGGTCTCGTTCAGCCCGTGGCGTCTGATGTAGTCGATCGCCGCGGGCAGGCGCTTGGTGATCTTCTCCTTCTCGTGCAGGAAGGATGCCGGCGGTAGCACGATGCGCCGGGTGTCGCGGCGCGGGTTCTCCAGCGCCTCGGCGACGGTCATCGCCGGGCGCACATTGTCCTTGGTCACGAACGAGCCGTTGACGTGGCAGCAGCGGATGCGCACCTGCAGCATCACCGGCGTGTTGGAGGCCTCGGACAGTTCGAAGCCATGCTCGACCGCCGCGACGATCGAGGGCAGGTTCGGCCGTGGATCGAGCAGCCAGACCTGGCTCTTCATGGCGAAGGCATGGCTGCGCTCCTGCATGATGGAGGAGCCTTCGCCATAGTCCTCGCCGACGATGATGAGCGCGCCGCCGGTCACCCCGCCGGAGGCGAGGTTGGCCAGCGCGTCGGATGCGACATTGGTGCCCACCGTCGACTTGAATGTCGCGGCCCCGCGAATTGGATAATGCACCGATGCCGCCAGCATAGCCGTGGCCGTCGCCTCGGACGCGCTCGCCTCGAAATGCACGCCGAGTTCGCCGAGGATTTCCTGCGCGTCGGCCAGCACGTCCATCAGATGGCTGATCGGGGCGCCTTGGTAGCCGCCGACATAGCCGACGCCGCATTGCAGCAGCGCCTTGGTAATGGCGAGGATACCCTCGCCGGTAAACACCTCGCCATCGCCCAGCTTGAGCTTCTCGACCTCCTTCGCAAACGATCGTTCAGCCATGGGCCAGCTCCTCAGAAATCATGCTTCTTGATGTTGTTGAGCACCTTCTGCAGGGTCGCGACGAAGGCGGCGTGCTCGGCCGCGTCGATACCGGCGAACATCCGGTTGTAGCTCTGGCGCATGGTCGGCCACAGGCTTTCGAAGGCTGTGCGTCCCGCCTCGGTGATCGAGACGCGGATGGCCCGGCTGTCCTCCTGGTCGGGCGTGCGCCGCACCAGGCCGTCGGCCTCGAGCGCGTCGAGCGCGCGGCTGAGCGTCGACTGCTCGACCACCGCATAGACCGCGAGACGGCCGACGAGCAGCCCGTCGACGACCGAAAGCACCGCCAGCGTGCGCATCTTCGGCGTCGTCAGCCCGAGTTTCGCCAGGTCCTCCCGCAGAGAGGCGTTGTAGCGTCCCATGATGCGGTTCATCAGATAGGGCGCAAACTGCTGGAGGCCGATCTCGCCAAGGCGGGGGCCTTCGTCGTTTTCGCTCGAAATGATGTGCTCGTTCATCAGGTCTTCCTTCGCGGCCGGTCTGCCCGCGGCGAGTCTTCGCCGCGGATCTGCGATACAGAGCACGACCGCCGGTCATCGCCAACGGTCGGCCCGATCAATCCACCGGCCCTGCAACTTGCGCCAGACCAACGAGGCCCGCGACCTCGAACCGCGCCAGCCTCGCCTAGCCCCTGGGCACCAGCGCCAGCGCGCGCACCGGGCTGCCGGTGCCGCGCACGATCTTCAGCGGCGCGGCGACGAGGATCGCTCCCTTCGGCGGCAGCTTGTCGAGGTTGCACAGGCTCGCCAGCCCATAGCGATTGGCCTTGTGCATGAGGTTGTGCGCCGGAAACGGCGGCTGCATCCCGCCGGCCGCACCCGCATCGGTGCCGATGCACTGGGTGCCCCAGCCGATGGCGCCGCGCTCGACGATGTATTCGATGCAGTCGACGGTCGGTCCGGGCGAATGCGGCCCCTTCGCGTCGACATTGAGGAACGCCGCTTCCGAATCGTTGCGCTTGTCCCAGTCGGTGCGCATCAGCACCCACTCGCCCTTGCCGATCGCGCCATGCTCGGCCTCCCAGGCGCGAACGCCGTCGGCGCTGAGCAGGAAATCGTTGTCGGCCGCAGACTGGGCCGAGCAGTCGATGACGTTGACCCGGGCAACATAGTTATGCACCGGGATCGTGTCGGTATAGCCGTCGGAATAGTCCTTGCCGGTGATCCAGTGATGCGGCGCGTCGAAATGCGTGCCCGAATGCTCGCCGATCTTCAGCCAGTTCCATGCCCAGAACGGCCCCTTGTCGTCATATTCGGAGATCGTGTGGACTTCGATCTTGGGCGTATCCACCGCAAGCTCCGGCGGCAGCTTGATCAGGGGCGTGTCCGGCCCGAGCGGCGCCGTCAGATCGACGACCTCGACCCGTCCGCTCAGAAGCAGTTGCCCGAGATTGTCGAGAGTGGCTGCGGCTGCAGTCATTTCCAGTCCTCCGTTTGATGGCGCCTGGCCTTGGCACGGATCCACCGTCCGCGCCGGCCACGCCCGCTCTTCCCGAACAAGAGACTAGACGGATTTAGTTGCATATGCAAATATCATTTCCGAGGACAAGCAGAAACATGACCTAGGCCTGCCACCGAAGCGAGGATGTGGCGCCCCTGTTTCCATGACTGGCGCAGCAGCCGGCGGGAAACCTTGGAGCCCGGGATCATGAATGGGAGGGATATAAAGGCCGGACGGGATCGAAGCGACTAGGTCGGCACATGTCGGGAGGTGCCGGCATGTCAGCCCCGCTCTCAGCTTGGCTAAATTTACTTGCAAATGCATATTAATGATCACCGAAGCTCCAGCGCCTCGGCGACCATGGAAAACCCGCCTCGATATCCGCCGAAACGGAACGATGGGGCACAACCGGAGGAGTTTTGAAATGAAGCTTTCCAGCGCAGTCGCTGGGTTTGCGATGGCCCTCGCGATGGCGATCGCGGGGCCCGTCGGCGCCCAGGAGAAGATCGTCGTCGGCGCCTACCCCGCCAATCCGCCATGGGAATTCAAGTCCGAAACCGGCACGTTCGAGGGCTATGAGATCGACGTCGCCACTGAGGTCGCCAAACGCCTCAACCGTCCGGTCGAATTTCAGGACATGGGCTTCCAGGCGCTGTTCGCCGCCACCAGCTCCGGCCGCATCGACTTTGCGATCTCCTCGATCTCGGTCACCAACGAGCGCCTGAAGAACCAGTCCTTCACGCAGCCCTACTACGACAGCGACGGCACCGTCGTCGGCCGCGAGGGCACGTCCATCGCATCGCTCGAGGATCTCAAGGGCAAGGTGATCGGCGTGGTCGCCGGAACCACCGGCGAAGCCTGGGCCAAGGAAAACAAGGACAAGCTCGGCATCGCCGACATCACCAGCTACAACGCCCAGCAGGACCTGCTGCTCGACGTCCAGAACGGCCGCATCGACGGCGGCGCGGGTGAACTCGCCGGCTTCCAGTACGCCATGACCAAGACGCCGGGCCTGAAGGTGCTGGTCCGCATCCCGACCGGCGAACGCTTCGCCATGATGTCGCGCAAGGACCATCCCGCCGTCGGCGAAGCCAACGAGGCGATCTCGGCGATGAAGAAGGACGGCACGCTGGCCGCCATCCACAAGAAGTGGTTCGGCGTCAATCCCGACCAGGGCACCAGCACGGTGACCGACATGCCGCTGCCCAAGGCGGAATGACCGCGCCGCAGCGTCCCACAGCCACTCAAACGACGCACCGGTCCGCCGGTGCGCCCCTAACCGGGCCTTGCCATGGAACTGATCAACACGTTCTTCAACTGGGAAATCCTCGTCAGGTCCTTCCCGATGCTGCTGCGCGGCGTCAGCAACACCTTGCTCCTGGGCTCTGCGAGCATCGTCCTTGGCGGCGTGGCCGGGCTTTTGGTGTGCCTCATGCGGCTCTATGGCCCCAGGCCGGTTCGGCTGATGGCGATCGCCTATATCGACGTGCTGCGCGCCATGCCGATCCTGGTGCTGCTCATCCTGATCTACTACGCGTTGCCCTTCGTCGGCATCCGCTTCTCGTCCTTCACCTCCGCGACGCTCGCCTTGTCGCTGGTCCTCTCCGCCTTCACCGCCGAGGTCTGCCGCGCCGGCATCGAGAACGTTCCCAAGGGCCAATTCGAGGCGGCCTCGGCCCTCGGCCTCGGATTCTGGATGGCCATGCGCAAGGTGATCCTGCCGCAGGCGCTGCGCGTCGTGGTTCCGCCGCTGACCAGCAACGCCGCCTCGATCTTCAAGGACACGGCCCTCGCCTCCGTCGTCGCCATGCCGGACCTGCTCAAGCAGGCCACTGATGCTCAGGCGCTGATGGCCAATCCCACGCCGCTCATCGGGGCGGCGATCATCTATCTCGCCTTCCTGCTGCCACTGGTCCGTCTGGTCAGCTACCTGGAAGAGCGCGGCAAGCAGCAGCTGGCCGCGCGCTAGAGTGTCCGCGTTCGAAGGATCACAGGCAATGAATGCTCCCAACCCGGCGAACGGCGACGGCTACTTCCTCTACCACTCCATCGGCATGTACCCGGGCAAGGCCGAGGACATGACCGCGGCCCTCGCGGCGTTCTCGTCGAGTTGGGGCACCTTCGACGACAGCCAGTGGACGCAGGCGCTCGGCCGGCGGCAGCAGTTTATCGATCGCTGGAGCAGCCTCATCGGCGCGCCCAGGGGCACGCTGACAACGGCCGAGAACGTCACCACTGCGCTCTACAGCCTGATTGGCTCTTTGCCCGCGCATCATCTCGCCGGCCGCAAGCTGCTGGTCGCGGCCGATTGCTTCCCAAGCCTGCATTTCCTGCTTGCCGGCCTGGCGCCGCGCCTCGGCTTCACGCTTGAAACCGTGCCGCTGCGCAGCGGCGAACACTGGGTCCGCGACGAGGACATGATCGCGGCCTGGACCGAGGAGGTCGGACTTGCGCTGATCACCTTCGTGACCTCGACGGCCTCGCATCGATGCGACCTGGAACTGCTCGTCGCCCACGGCCGCCGCATGGGCAGCCTCGTCGGCGTCGACATCACCCAGGGCGCGGGCCTCCTGCCCTTCAGGGTCGATGCGCCAGCCGTCGACTTCACCGTCTCGACCACGCTCAAATGGCTGTGCGGCACGCCCGGGGCCGGCATCATCCATGTCGCCGAGCCGCTGCTGAAGCAATGCCGTCCGGAATTGCGCGGCTGGTTCAGCCAGGAGAACATCTTTTCCTGGGACCTCGACGCGTTCGCCTATGCCGCCGACGCGCGCCGCTTCGATCACGGTACGCCCTCGGTGCTGGCCTGCGCCGGCTCGCTGCCCGCCCTCGAATGGCACGCGGCGCAGGACCAGGCGGCGATGCTCGCGCACAACCGGGCCCTCGGCGCCGAGATCATCGCCCGCGCCGACGAGCTCGGGCTTTCCCTTGCCAGCCCGCGCGACGAGCGCCGTCGCGGCGGCAGCATCATGCTCAGGCTTCCCGACTCGGCCAACACCGCCGAAATCGTCGACCGGCTGCGCGCGGACGCCGTCCATGCGGATTGCCGCGGGCGAATCCTCCGCCTGTCGCCTGGCATGATCACCACGCGCGCGGGCGTCGACCGGCTGTTCGCCCGCCTTGGCGGCCTGCTCGGCCGATAAGCGCGCCGCAGCTTTTCAGCGCGACGATTCAACGGCCATGCAAAGCCGCCTGAGCAGGCTCTGCGTGGTCGTTATGTCGGCGACCATGCCGTCGCGCGCCGCCGCGCCGTCGCGCTTGCGCAGCGCCTCGACGATGGCGCGATGGTGTTGCGACAGCGGTTCCGGCAATCCGCCCCCCAGGCGCGGCGAGATGTCGGACGACAGCATCCGCATATAGGGTCCGTGCCGCAGCCACAGCGTGTCGATGAGCTGCACCAGCACCTCGGAACCCGAGGCGCGATAGATCGCGAAGTGGAAATCCCGGTTCTTCAGCAGCATGTCGTAGACGTTGCCCGAGGCGTAGGTCGCCTCGTGCTCGGCGACGATCGCCTCCAGCGCGGCAAGCCCGCCCTGGTCGACATGCGCGGCGGCGAGTTCCGTGGCCATGCCCTCGAGCACGGTGCGCGCCCTATAGATGTCGTCGAGCCGCTCGACCGAGACCTGCGGCACCTTGGCCGAGCCGTTCGACGCCACCTCGAGCGCATTTTCGGCAGCCAGCCGTCGCAGCGCCTCGCGCACCGGCATGTGGCTGGTGCGGAACGACGACGCCAGCGCCGAGATCGTCAGGGCTTGCCCGGGATCGAAGCGCCCGCTGATCAGGGCGTTGCGCAGCTGCAGGTAGACGCCGTCGCCCATGGTGACGCGCGAGGCAACGGGCTCCAGTTGGTCGTCCAGCATCTCCGGTCCTCTGTTGCGCCGAACGGCTCCGTCGACGAAGCCGTCTTCCCTTCCGCCAACGGCTCTAGCGCAACGGCGCCGGCGCGGCCAGAGCGCGCGCTCAGAGGCCGTTGAAGAACCGCGCCAGCCTGTCCATCGCCTCTTCCAGCCGCTCGTAGCTCTGCGAGCCGAAGCAGACGCGCATGTGTCCTTCGCCCGCGGGGCCGTAGAAGCTGCCCGCCTCGACCACGACATCGACCTTGTCGAGGATCGCGTCGGCCGCCTCCTGCGCGCCGAGACCGGTGCCGCTGATGTCGGGGAAGGCATAGATGGTGCCTTCCGGCATGGCGCATTTCACGCCTGGCATCTGGTTGAGTCGGCTCACCACCAGGTCGCGCTTGCGGCGATCGTCCTTCACCATCTCGTCGAGGACCGTAGCCGGGCCGGTCACGGCTGCCAGGGCGCCATGCTGGATGAAGGTGTTGACGTGGGTGACCTCGCTTGCCGTCACCTTCATCAGCGCCGGCATCATCGCCTTGTCGGCGGCGAGATAGCCGAGCCGCCAGCCGTCCATGGCATAAGCCTTGGTGAAGGCGAACATGCTGATGGTGCGCTCCTTCATGCCGGGCAGCGAGGCAATGCTGACATGCTCGCCGCGATCGAAGACGATCTGCTCGTAGACCTCGTCGGAAACCACGACGAGGTCATGCGCGATGGCGAGGTCGGCGATGTCCTGCAGTTCCTCGCGACAATAGACCCTGCCCGTCGGGTTCGAAGGGTTGACGAGCACGATCATGCGCGTACGCGGCGTCACCAGCGGCGCGATCAGCTCCTTGCGGATGCGGAACCCGGCTTCCTTGTCGAGAGGCGCGAAAACGACGTGCCCGCCCGCCATCTCCACCTTGCCGAGGTGCTGCGGATAGTAGGGCTCGAGCAGGATCACCTCGTCGCCGTCGTCGACCAGCGCCATGAAGGCGGCGAAGGAGGCCTGCGTCAGGCCGTTGGTGATCAGGATCTCGTCGGCTCCGACATCGAGCCCGTTGTGCTCCCTGAGCTTCGCCGCCAGGGCCTGGCGCAGCGGCAGCATGCCCTGCAGGTCGCTGTAGTGCACCTCGCCCGCCTGCAGCGCCCGGATGGTCGCGTCCTTGATGTGGCTCGGGGTGTCGTGCACCGGCTGGCCGAGCTCGAGATGGATGAGGTCGCGCCCGTCATTCCCCAGCGCCGCCACCTTGGCGAACATGCCGTAGCTCTTCTTGGAGGTCTGCGTGATGCGTCTGGCGAAGCGGGGCATGGGATATCCTGAGCGATTGGTGGCGGCAGGGCGCTTCGTCACGACGGCACAGCCCGGCCGTCGCCACTCCGCGTGACTGAACGAGGGCCAAATAACATGTCATGCGCATTTGATCAAATGCGCATTTTATCTTCTATGGAGCATAGATGCCTCGCATCGACACGCGTTTTCCAGTTGAGCCCCGCGCCAGGAACGTAATAGTTCCCGGTCGACGCCGGCATGTGCGTGCCGAACAATGGGAGACGAAGTTCATGGCTTCACTGGAAATAGCCGCAGGCTCGGCAAAGTGGGCGACGCTGGCTGGCCACCGCCTCTGGCTGCTGCAGCAGGCCGAAGCGCTGTTCGGCTTCTTCGAACGCAACAGCATCAACCCGCTCGGCGGCTTCTACGACCTCGACGACCTGGGCCGCCCCTTCGCTCCCGGCGCCATCCCCGGCAAGCATGCCGGGCGCCAGATCCACGTCACCACGCGCATGGTCCATTGCTTTTCGATCGCCCATCTGATGGGCCGCCCGGGCGCCGCGGCCCTCGTCGACCACGGCATGGACTTCCTCTGGAACGGTCACCGCGACCAGGCCAACGGCGGCTATTTCTGGGGCGTCGGCTACGAGGGGCCGACCAACGCCACCAAGCAGGCCTACGGCCACGCCTTCGTTCTGCTTGCCGCTTCCAGCGCCAAGGTCGCCGGCCACCCCGACGCCGACCGGCTCTTGACCGACATCTCGACGGTGCTCGAGGAAAAGTTCTGGGAAGAGGCCCACGGGGCGGTCGCGGAGGAGTTCACGGCGGACTGGCAGTCCTACGACGGCTACCGCGGCCAGAATTCCAACATGCACCTTACCGAGGCCCTGATGGCGGCGTTCGAGGCGACCGGCGACCGCAACTACCTCGCCATGGCCGAACGCATCGCCGACCTCATCATCCGCCGCCATTCCGCTGCCGCCGGCTGGCGCCTGCCCGAGCATTTCACCACCGACTGGAAGCTCGACCGGGATTATTCCGGCGACCCGATGTTCCGGCCCTTTGGCACCACGCCCGGCCATTCGCTCGAATGGGCGCGGCTTCTGCTGCAGCTCTGGGAACTCGGCGGCCGCAAGCTTGCCTGGCTGCCCGACGCGGCAAAAAACCTGTTCGGCCAGGCGACCGCCGACGGCTGGGATGCGGCCAGGGGTGGGTTCTACTACACGCTCGAATGGGACGGCTCGGCCCGCATCCGCGACCGCTACTGGTGGCCATGCTGCGAGGCCATCGGGGCCTCCGCCTTCCTCAATGCCATCGACGGCGATCTAAGCTACGAGGAGTGGTACCGCCGCATCTGGAACTTCTCGGCCACGCGCTTCATCGACCGCGCCAATGGCGGCTGGCATGCCCAGCTCGACGGCGACCTCAGGCCCAATGCCGGCCCCTTCTACGGCAAGCCCGACATCTATCACGCGCTGCAGGCGTGCCTGATCCCGCTGTTGCCGACCACGGGCAGCATCACCCGCGGGCTGGTCCAAACCGGCATCCGGCTCTAGAGCAATTCCAGGAAAAGTGTGCAGCGGTTTTCCGTACGGAATTGCGTAAAAACAAAGAGATAGAGCGTTTCCGCGATTCGAAGAAGAGCGGAAGCACTCTAGCGCGCCCGCTGGGCCAGCCGGTCGCCGAAGATCGCCCGCTGCAGCGGCGCCGCCAGCGACGCGGCATAGGGCGTGGCGATGTGATGGCGGTCGCGGAACGTCAGCTTGCCGCCGATCATCGCCGGACAGTTGCGAGCATCGCAGAACTGGCCGGTGAGGTCGACATAGCGCACGCCGTCCATGCCGGCGACCGCCGCTTGTTCAGTCGCAAAGACCTGCTCGTCGATCGCCTGGTCGCGCGGCGTATCGCAGGCCTCGGCACCCCGTCCCTGCCAGAGAGACCGCGCCACGCATTTGTCGAGATAGGATCTGTGGACCGGAACGTCCCTGATCAGCACCACCTCGGCCCCCTCCTTGCGCAGCTGGTCGGCCGACGCCCTCAGTCCTTCGGCCCACGCGTCGCGGCCGACGAGGTGCTCGAGCTCGCCGTTCACCCGGTTTTCGACATAGCTGTAGGAATATTGCGAGACGATCACGAGTTCGGGCCGGAGTGCGGCGATCTCGTCGAGGGCCCGGCGCCGCCACTCGTCGCATTCGCCATATTCCCTCGCCAGCACCTCGTTCCAGGCCGGCACCTGTGCTGCCGGGCATGACGACTTCATGTAGGTGACCAGCCGCCAGCCCCGGCTTTTGGCGATCTCGGCCAGCGGCGTCGACCAATGGTCGGCGTGGGAGTCGCCGAACAGCACCACCGTCCTGTCCGAGTTTGAGACCCCGAGGATGCAGCGCCGCGGCACCGTCTCTTCGCGGGCGAGCACGCACCCGCTGTCGAGTTGGCGCGCCGAGGAGCCGCGGGCCGCACTTTCCATGATCAGGCGCTGTCTCGGGTCGATGCTCTGCGCTGCCAGCTGTGCTGCGCCATAGGACAAGGTCGCCCCGGCCGAGGTCAGCAGCGCTGCGAGCCCCAGCGACCGCACCGACCTTGCCGCGAGCCAGCCGCTCAGCCGCACCGGATTCTCGACCAGGTGGTAGCTCAGCATCGACAGGCCGAAGGTCAGCGCGAGGCAAGCCAGCCTGCCCGCGAGCGAGAGGTCCGGAACCAGGATCGTAGCGAAGACGATGACCGGCCAGTGCCACAGATAGAGCGAATAGGACAGCTTGCCGACCCACTGGAAGGGCGCGAGCGCAAGCACGGCACCAGGTGCGGACCGGCCCTGGCGCGCGCCGGACAGGAGCAGCATCGCGGTGCCCGCCACAGGCATCAGTGCGATGAGCCCGGGAAACGGATCGGTTTCCCTGACGCCCAGATAGGCCGCGCCGATCAGCGCGATGCCGGCCCATCCCATCGCCGGTGCCAAGCGGTAGCCTGCCGCCCAGCGCCGTGCGACCGGGAGCGAGACAAGCCCGCCCACCGCGAACTCCCAGGCCCGCAGCGGCGAGAAGTAGAAGGCCCAGGGCTGCGACGTCTTCGTCATCCAGGCGCTGGCGGCGAACGAAACGAGGGCCGCCAGCCCCAGGAGCACGGCCATGCCCCTCTCGCCCGGCCGGAAGCGCACGACGAGCAGCAGCAGCGCCGGCCACAGCAGGTAGAACTGCTCCTCCACCGACAGCGACCAGAAATGCAGGAACGGGTTGTTCGCCGTGTCGGTGGCGAAATAGTCGAACGACCACCTGAGCAGCCACATGTTGATGACATAGGTGGAGGCGAACAGCGCACCCTTGGCATAGAGCTGCTGTTCCGACGGCGCGAGGATGAAATATCCTGCCGCCAGCGTGGCTGCGATCACCAGCAGCGACGCCGGCAGCAGCCGGCGCGCGCGGCGGCCGTAGAAGCGCCAGAGGTCGACCGTTCCCGTACGGCCGATCTCCTGCATCAGGTGGCTGGTGATCAGGTAGCCCGAGATGACGAAGAAGATGTCGACGCCGATGAAGCCGCCGGGAAGGCTCGTCATGCCGAAATGGAACGCGACCACGCCGGCGACGGCGATGGCCCGCAGCCCCTCGATGTCCGGACGGAACGACGCCGAAGCGGGTGTCGTCATGCCTTCGCCTGCCTGTCTGTCATGGGCGCAGGATTGTTCAGGCGGCAAGGCCGGACAATTCAAACCATATTGCAATGCAACATAGTCGCCCCGGCCAGGAGCAGCTGTAACGCAGCGGACACAAGGCGTTGCGGCTGGTCGGCGGGATAACATCGCACCGGACTTTTCGTCCCGCCGGCCGAATTGTCGGGGAACCGATGCACGCGCAAACGGGTTAACTCCGCGCGAGGGGCCGAATCTCGAAGAGGAACATCAATGAGACATCCTCTCGCCAGCGCGATCCTGCTCGGCGGTGCCGCGCTGGCCGCGCCGGCGGCCGGCGAGGACGCGAGCGCGCCGTCGACCATGCCAGCCCAGGTCGATCCGGGCACGACGGCCAGCACCGGCTCCACCGGCTTCGCCGCCGTCATGTCGTCGATCCAGGCGAGCAGCAGTACGGCCACCGCCATCCAGTCGCTGACTGCGGTCACGTCGGTGAACATCGTCAAGGTTGCGGCGATCGCCAGCAAGGACGAACTGCAGAAGCTGGATCAGGCGGAGAAGGACAACCAGGCCGACATCACCGGCGTCCAGGCCGCGATCATGGCCAACGCGCTGCTCAAGGAAAAGCTCGACGCCGAGAACGTCGACACCTCCAGCATCCTCGCCGCGAACGTCGCGGCCGATGGCGCCGTCACGGTCTTCGTACGGTAGCGAGACCCCGCGCGTCGCAGGCGCGAGACAGGCATTTGCGCAGAGCGGTGTGGTCCGGTGGCTGCGGCGCCGGGCCGGCCGGCTTTTTTCCGCCTCGACCAGTCGCACCACCTTGGCCGGAGTCGTGCATCAATCGTGCGCAGGGCGTCCGAAGATCTTGTCCAGGAATTCGTCGAGCCAGCGCTTGAGATGCATGTCCCAGATCAGGCGGCCGCCGAGATGGTCGCGGCCAGGCTGCGCGCCGGGCAGCACGAAGCGCTCCGCCCCGCGCACCACCCAGCGCTGCATCATCATTCGGGTCAGCTCGGCATGGAACTGGATGCCCCAGGCGTTGTCGCCATAGCGGAACGCCTGGTTCGGATAGGTCTCCGACGAGGCGAGCAGCACCGCGTCCCTTGGCAGCGAGAAACCTTCGCGGTGGAACTGGTAGACCATTTCGGGCCAGTGCATCAGCCTGCGGCCTTCCTCGGTCGCCCGGATCGGGTACCAGCCGATCTCCACCAACCCGTCGCCGTGACCCTCGACCTTGCCGCCGAGATGGTTGACCAGCATCTGCGCGCCCAGGCAGATGCCGAGGAATGGCCGGTTCTCCTTGAGCGGGACGGCGAGCCAGTCGGTCTCGCGGCGCACGAACTCGTCGTGGTCGTTGGCGCTCATCGGCCCGCCGAACACCACCGCGCCCGCATGTCCATCCAGTGTTTCAGGCAGGGTATCGCCCAGCGGCGGCCGGCATATGTCGAGGTCGAAGCCGTTCTCGATCAGCACATGGCCGACGCGGCCAGCGCTGGAATGTTCCTGGTGCAGCACCACCAGAATTTTCGGTCGCGCCTGCCCCCGCATCGAGCGTCTATTCGTCCGACTCCGCTCCAAGGGCGGCGCGGGCGTTCTCAGCCGCCTTGTGCTTCTCTTCGATACGGTCGCGCCGCTCCACGCCCATCAGTTCGGCGACGCGCCAGATGGTGTTGTCCTCCATCTCGTGCACCTGGCCGTCGGCATAGACGACCTCCCACATCATGCCGATGAAGTCCCTGCGCGCCTGCTCGTCGAGATTGCGCTTGAGCACGCTGGTGAAGGCGTAGAGGTCGATCGCCTCGTTGTCGGCCTGTTCGCCCGCCTTGACCAGGCGGTCGAGTTCGGCGCCGGAAATGCCGTAGCTCTGCGCCAAGAGCTGCTTCAGCCGCTCCCACTCGACGTCCTGCCGGTCCCCGTCCGCGTCCATGACGTGATAGAGCAGTGCCGCCACGGCAACGCGCAGGTCGTCCTGGCGAGACGGAGCACCGCCCACGGCGGGCAGGTCCCTCAGGAATGAGATCATGCGTTCGAACATCGGCGGTTCCTGTTGCGGCAAAACCTAGATTTAGGCACGGCCGCCGCTCAAAACAACCTGAAGCGGCGCTGGACGTTCTCCCGATCCTCGTCCGGATCGACGCCGGGATCGTCGGGCAGGCGGATCGGCTCGGCATCGCCGTCGTCGAGAATCGCTTCGTCGCGCGGCTTCGGCTCGGAGCTCTCGGTGCCGCCATCCGGCCCGGCCTTCGCCGGCCGTGCGCCGGCATCGGCCGGTGCCACCTCCGGTTCGATCTCGACGATGTCGTCGCCCGCCGGCTGCGCGGCGCGGATGGACGGGATCGGCACCCGCTCGGCGGTTTCATCCTCCTGTTCGATGAGATGGCCGAGTCGCTCTTCCGGCGCCCGCCACTCGAAGGCGTCGAGCCGCCCGGTGACCGGCGAGAACGGCGCCCAGCGCTCGGAGACAACGCCATCCGCTACCCAGGCCGGGTCGCGCGGCGCCCGCACGGCCTTGGAAAGCCACTGCCGCACCTTGCCCTGGTTGCCCGTCTCGGCTTCCTCGATGTCGGCCAAAAGCAGATAGGCGCCTTCGCGGGGCTGCATCCGCGCCGCGGCCGTCGCCTCCGAGCGCGCCAGCGCATAATCCTGCGCGCCGAGCGCAGCGCGCGCCACCGTCAGCGACGATTCCGGATTGTTCTGCTTCAGCGACTGCAGCTTCTTCGCCCGTGCCAGCCGGTCGAGGACCGCATCGCCCGGCCGGGCATGGACATAGAGCTCGGCGATGTCGGGCAGCGGTTCGGCCTTCCACGCCGCCTCCAGGAGCTTCGAGCCCTTGCGCACGTCGTTCTGGCGGAACAGCACCTTGGCCGCGACGATCGCCGCCGGGCCGAAATCCGGCCTCAGCCGGTTGGCTTCCAGTGCCGCGGTCCGCGCCGCGTTGAAGTCGCTGTCGAGCAGCGACATCGCCTTGGCGGTCAAAAGCACCGAGCGGCGGTTGTTGGCGACGTCGCGTTCCACAAGCCGCGACGCCTTCTGCGCATCGACCAGCGCCAGCGCGCCGTCCCAGTCGCCGCGCTCGGCCTTCTCCTCCATGGTCGATTCCGCGGCCCAGCCGAGCTGCGGCGCGAGCCCGGCGGCGCGCCCGGCATAGTGGCGGGCTGCCGCCCGGTCGCCCAGCCTTTCGGCCTCGAGATAGAGCCCGCGCAACCCGAGCAGGCGCATTTCGGGGTCGTCCAGCATCGCCTCGAATTTCTGCCGCGCCGCGTCGTGGTCGCCTTCGAGCAGCGACGCCTGCGCCTCGAGCAGATGGATCAGCGGCTCCTGATCGGAGCGGATCAGCTTGGCCGCTTCCTTGTTCTTCTTGCGGGCAAGGGCTGCGTCGCCGGCGCCCGCCGCGATCATGCCGGTCGACAGCGCCTGGTAGCCGCGGTCGCGCCTGCGGGCGCGGAAATGGCGGGCAATCGCATAGGGGCTGGTCCATAGCGCCTTGGTCAGCCACCAGAGCAGCATGACTGCGGCCACGATGGCGGTGACAGCCACCGCCGCCACCATCAGCGTGACCCGGTACTGGTATCCGCCGAAGGTGACGACCATGTCGCCGGGCCGGTCGGCCAGCCAGGCGAAGCCCAGCCCGAGCAGGAAAACGACGGCCAGATAGAACAGGATGCGGATCATCTCGTGTCCCCTCGCCTCAGGCCTTCATCGCATTGGCGACGAGCTGGTCCACCTGGTTCTCGACGTCGAGCCGCGCCTTGAGCATGGCGGCGAAGTCGGCGCCGGCGGCCTTGGCCGCCTCGGGCAGCGTCTCGTATTCGGCGATCGCCTTGGCGAAGTCGCCCTGATTGACCGCAACTTCCATGCGCGCCACGGTTTCCGGCACTCCGCTGCCCTCGACCTGCCCGATCGGCCGGACCTTCACCAACTGCTCGGCGCTCGAAACCAGCCGTTCGACGATCCCCGCATCCGGGTTGACCGGCTTGGCCGCGGCGATCATCGCGTCGGCTACGGTGCCAGTCTCGGCCACGATGTCGGCACGCGTCGCAACACCCTTCTCGGCATAGCCGCGCAGGGCCGCCAGTTGCGGCGAGTCGGGTGCGATTGCCGCAAAGGTCTCCAGTTCCGCGGCGAACCCGCCGCCGCGGTCGACGGCCGCCTTGAGCGCCGACGCCGCGATCGCCAGCGCGATCTTCGGCTGCGAGGCCTGCGCCTCCACCTTGGAGGCGAGCGACGACATCGACTGCTCCAGCGCCGCGATGTCACCCGCATCCGACTTGGTGGCCTCGCCTACCGCCTTCACCGTGGCGTCCAGCGCCGCGACGCGCTCGTTCAGCGCCGCGATATCGGCCGACACGCCGCCGCCCTGGCCGAGCGACGCGACCTGCCCCTCCACCGCCTTGATGCGATCGTCGAGGCCGGCAAGCGCCTCGCTCGAACCGGCCTGTCCGGTTCCCGTCTTCAGCGTTTCGATCTCGGCCTTGACCTGGTCGATCGCCGAAGCCAGCCCTGCGACACGACCGTCGACATCTCCGGTCGCGTTCGATGCCCCGAGATCGGCGACGCGCGATTTCAGCGATTCGATCTCGGCCTGCATCTGGTCCGCGCCCGCCGGCGCCCCCGAACCGCCAGGCGCGCCGAGGATACCGGCAAACTGCAGTCCTCCGGCGGCCAGCAGGGCGATCAGGCCGCCCGCGATGCCGGCGGCGATGGTCGGCATGCCGCCGCGCTGAACCGTCGCGCTCGGCGCCGGTCCGGCGTCGACGCTTTCCGAAGCCGCCGGCTTGGGCGTTTCGGCAGCCTTCGGCTGCTCATTGTCGAAGCTGTAGTCGTAGGAAACGTAGTCGTCGCCCGGCTTGGCGGCCGTTTCACCGGCGTCGGCCTGTTTTGCCTCCTCGGCCATGGCGACCGCCTCGTCACCCGGGGTCAGGGCGATGGCCTCGGCAGGCTCCGCAGCCTCTGTCGCCTCCGTCGTGGCTGCCTCCTCGACGCGCGAAACCGCACCGGGTTCCAGTTCGATCGTCATCGGCTCGCGATGCGACTTCGAGTGGCGCGTCTTCGGCGTCTTGACCATGCTTGGGGCTCCGCGATTTGGTTGGCACAGGTCCCGCGACCGATGCGGGGTCGCAGATGGAAAGCAGTAACACCCACCGACCCTCGAAAAAAGGCCGCGATATGGCGCGGCCGTCAGTCTGGATCGCCGAGAAGGTCGAACAGCGCGTCCTCGTTCGGATCAAGCGCCACCTCGACGTTCAGCCCGCCGCCGATGGCCGCCGCGATCCGTCCCGACAGGCAGCAGCAGCGGGCATTGCGCAGCAGGCTGTCGGCCTCCGCCTGCGTCTCCATCAGGGCGCCGAGCGCCGCCGCCGCCCGCGCCGAATAAACCAGAACCGCATCGATCGGTTGCCCGCCGAGCCGCTGGCTGACCAGCGCCGGGTTCGGCGACAGTCCGACCGTGTCGTAGGTCTCGATGGCCACGACCCGCGTGCCGTTCATGCCCAGCCGGCGCTCGAAGTCGGGCATGCGCACCCGGCCGCAGAGATAAGCGAGCGTCGCCTTGCCCATTTCTCTGGCGATGCTGTCGGCAAGGGCCGCGGCATCGCCCGGCCCCTCGCGGACCGAGGCGAAGCCGGCCTTGCGGGCGCTTTCGGCCGTGCGGGCGCCTACGGCATGGCAAGGCAGGTGGCTGAGGCGCTCGACGAGCCCGCTCGGGGCATGGCGCAGCGCGTTGGCGCTGGTCACGGCCACCGCGACGGCGTCGGGCGGCACCAGGCCGCGCGCAACCGGCAAGGCGCGCGTTTCGGAAAGCGGCAGCAGCACCGGCTCGAAGCCGAGTATTTCGAGGCGCCGCGCGGTGCGGGTGGCGCCGGGATCCGGCCTCGTCACCAGCACGCGCCGCGCCATCTAGCTCCACCCCTCGAAGAATTTTTCGCCGGCCCGCGCCCGCACGTCCTCGCCCGCCTTGCGGCCGATCGCCGCCGCTTCGGCCGCGCTGCCCTCGGCCCTGGCCTCGTGCGACTGGGTGCCGTCGGGCGTCAAGATCAGCCCGGAGAAGGTCAGGCGATCGCCAGCGATCTCGGCATATCCGGCAATGGGTGTGCGGCAGGAGCCGTCGAGCGCCGCGAGAAACGCGCGTTCGCAGGCCAGCGCCTGGCCTGTCGGCTCGTGGTCGATCGCAGCCAGCATGTCGCGCACGCGGGCGTCCCCGACGCGGCTTTCGATGCAGATCGCGCCCTGCCCCGGCGCCGGCGGGAACACATCGACCGGCATCAGGTCGGTGATGATGTCGGTCAGCCCCAGCCGGCGCAGGCCGGCATGGGCAAGGATGGTGCCTTCGGCCACGCCCTCGTCGAGCTTCCTCAGCCTGGTCTGCACGTTGCCGCGGAACATCACCACCTCGAGGTCCGGCCGCATGCGGCGGATCAGCGCCTGGCGCCTGAGCGACGACGAGCCGACGACGGCGCCTTCCGGCAGGTCCACGATCTTCTTCGCTGTGCGGCCGATGAAGGCGTCGCGCACGTCCTCGCGCGGCAGGAAGGCCGAAAGCTCCAGCCCGTCCGGCAGCTGCGTCGGCATGTCCTTGGACGAATGCACGGCGAAATCGACGTCGCCGGCATAGATCGCCTCTTCCAGCTCCTTGGTGAACAGCCCCTTGCCACCGGCGAGCGAGAGAGGGCGGTCCTGGATCCGGTCGCCGCTGGTGGAGATCGCCACGATCTCGAAGGCTTCCTCGGGCAGGCCGTGCGCCGCCATCAGCCGCGCACGGGTCTCGTGCGCTTGCGCGAGCGCCAGCGGGCTGCCGCGGGTTCCGATTTTCAAGGCTCTGGTTTGCATGGCGCCCGGTCCGTGATAACCCCGCGCTGGCGGGGCGGTCCCGTACCTCCTATCTAGGAAATTACCACCGGGCAATCATGCAGGGTAGCGACCAATTGATCCGCGTTCTGGGTATCGAGACGAGCTGCGACGAAACCGCGGCAAGCGTCGTCGCGCTCGAGCCGGGCAAGGAGCCGGTGATCCTGTCGAGCAGCGTGCTCAGCCAGATCGAGGAACACGCGGCCTTTGGCGGCGTCGTGCCCGAGATCGCGGCCCGCGCCCATGTCGAGGCGCTCGACGGCATCGTCGAGGCGGCACTCGAGGATTCGGGCGTAGAGCTTCAGGACATCGACGCGGTCGCGGCCACCGCAGGCCCCGGCCTCGTCGGCGGCCTGATCGTCGGACTGATGACCGCCAAGGCCATCGCCGCTGCAACCGGCAAGCCGCTGATCGCCATCAACCACCTCGAAGGCCATGCGCTGACCGCGCGACTGACCGACGGGCTCGACTTCCCCT
Source organism: Aminobacter sp. Piv2-1 (assembly GCF_037625995.1). Taxonomy (NCBI): domain Bacteria; kingdom Pseudomonadati; phylum Pseudomonadota; class Alphaproteobacteria; order Hyphomicrobiales; family Phyllobacteriaceae; genus Aminobacter; species Aminobacter sp. Piv2-1. Next base: position 126,251 of record NZ_JARKMU010000014.1, on the reverse strand, counting down.
ACCTGCTCCTGCTCGTCTCCGGCGGCCACACCCAGATCGTGCTGGTCAAGGGCGTCGGCGACTACCAGCGCTGGGCGACCACCATCGATGACGCGCTCGGCGAAGCCTTCGACAAGACGGCCAAGATGCTCGGCCTGCCCTATCCGGGCGGCCCCAATGTCGAGAAGGCGGCGGCCACGGGCGACGCCAGCCGCTTCGTCTTCCCGCGTCCGATGAAGGGCTCGGCCCAGCCCGACTTCTCCTTCTCGGGCCTGAAGACGTCGGTGCGCCAGGCAGCGACCGCCGTGGCGCCGCTCAGCGACCAGGACGTCGCCGACATCTGCGCCTCGTTCCAGGCCGCGGTCACCGACACGCTCGGCGACCGCGTCAAGCGCGCCCTCGCCCGCTTCCGTACCGAATTCCCCGATGTCGCAGGCCCGGCGCTCGTCGTCGCCGGCGGCGTCGCCGCCAACAGGCAGATTCGCGCCATGCTGGAAAGGCTCTGCGCCAGGAACGGCTTCAGCTTCGTCGCGCCGCCGATGGCGCTGTGCACCGACAACGCCGCGATGATCGCCTGGGCGGGGATCGAGCGGCTGCGCGCCGGCCTCGCCGAGCCCGGCGCATTCGATTTCGTGCCGCGCTCGCGCTGGCCGCTGGACAGCGTGTCCGCGCCGGTCGTCGGTTCCGGCAGGCGGGGAGCCAAGGCATGAGCGCATACAGGGTCGCGGTTCTCGGCGGCGGCGCCTGGGGCACCGCACTTGCGCTCGCCATGCTGCGCGCAGGCCATGCCGTGTCGCTCTGGGCCCGCGATGCCGAAAGCGTCGCGGCGATCGGCAAGGGCCAGAATCCGCGCTATCTGCCCGGCATCAGCTTCGAGACCGGCATCGCCGCCACCACCGACCTCGCCAAGGCCCTCAAGGGCGCCGACTGCGTGCTGGTCGTCACCCCGGCGCAGGCGCTGCGCAGCGTGCTCAACGAGGTGAAACCGCATGTCGCCGCAAATGTGCCGCTGGTGCTCTGCGCCAAGGGCATCGAGCGCGACACCGGCACTTTGCTGTCGGCCATCGCCAGGGAAATCCTGTCGGAGAACCCGGTCGCAGCCCTTTCCGGCCCGAGCTTCGCCACAGACGTCTCGCGCGGCCTGCCCACCGCCGTCGTCGTCGCCGCCGAGGACGAGGCCCGCGCCTCGGCGCTGGCGACACGCTTTTCCGCCGCCAACCTGCGCTGCTATTCGAGCGACGACCTGATCGGCGTCGAGATCGGCGGGTCGCTGAAGAACGTTTTCGCCATCGCCGCCGGTGCCGTCACCGGCGCCGGTCTCGGCGCCTCGGCGCAGGCAGCGCTCGTCACCCGCGGCTTCGTCGAGCTGCGGCGCATCGGTGCCGCCTTCGGCGCCCGTCCGGAAACGCTGATGGGCCTGTCCGGCCTCGGCGACCTGATGCTCACCTGCTCCTCGGCCCAGTCGCGCAACTTCGCCTATGGCGTGGCGCTCGGCAAGGGCGAGGAGCTGTCCGGCCGCCCGCTCGCCGAGGGCGTCGCCACCGCCTACATCGCCGCCCGTCTCACCCGCGAGCGCGGCATCGACGCGCCCATCGTCCAGGCGGTCGCCGCGCTGCTCGACAAGGCCATCACCATCAACGAGGCTGTCGCCGGGCTGATGTCGCGGCCGCTGCGCGCCGAGGCCGATTGAATTTCCGCACAGGACTGATTTCAGTACAGAGAGGGACAACATGCTTTTCGCACTGATCTGCAATGACAAGCCGGGCCACCTCCAGGTCCGCCTCGACACGCGCCCCGAGCATGTCGCGTTCCTCAACGAACTCAACGCCAAGGGCACGCTTAAATTCGCCGGGCCGTTCCTCGATGACGACGGCAAGCCGAACGGCAGCCTTGTCGTCATCGAGGCGGCCGATGCAGCAGCAGCCAAGGCGATTGCCGATGCCGACCCCTACGCCAAAGCCGGCCTGTTCGACAGCGTCGACATCCGCCCGTGGAACTGGGTCTTCAACAATCCGGCCAGCGCCTGACCTGCGCCTTGAGGGGGACGACATGAGCGAGAAGAAATACTGGCTGTTCAAGTCCGAGCCGTTCAAATTCTCCTTCGAGATGCTGAAGGCCAAGGGCAAGCAGGGCACCCAGTGGGACGGCGTGCGCAACTACCTCGCCCGCAACAACATGCGCGCCATGCAGATCGGCGATCTCGGTTTCTTCTACCACTCCAACGAGGGGCTCGAGGTCGTCGGCATCGCCGAGGTCTGCGCGCTCGCCCACCACGACACCACGACGGAAGACCCGCGCTGGGAATGCGTCGACATCCGCTACCACAGCGAGATCCCCAAGCCCGTCACCCTGGTCGACGTCAAGTCCAACCCCAAACTCGAAAAGATGTCGCTGGTCACCTCGATGCGGCTTTCGGTCCAGCCGGTGACGCCGGACGAGTGGCGGGAAGTCTGCCGTATGGCCGGGCTCGACAAGGCGCCGTGACCACAGCGTCGGTCACTCGTCTTACGCCCGAGAGCGCGGAAAACTTCATCCTCGCCAACACGGCGCTGATGTTGCCGCCGCATGTACCGGAGATTTGCCTGCGCCTCGCCGACGAGGCGCATGATCTCTGGCATCGCACCGAGGAAGAACTGTCCGAGATCGGCCTGCCGCCGCCCTTCTGGGCCTTCGCCTGGGCCGGCGGTCAGGGTCTCGCCCGCTACGTGCTCGACCATCCCGAGACCGTGTCCGGCATGCGCGTGCTCGACTTCGCCTCGGGTTCCGGCCTCGTCGCCATCGCCGCCATGAAGGCGGGAGCCGCCTCGGTCACCGGCGCCGACATCGACCCGTTCTGCGAGGCGGCCATCCGCCTCAACGCTCGGGCCAACGACGTCGCCATCGGCTTCGAGGGCTCCGATCTCGTCGGACGCGACAGTGGCTGGGACGTCGTTCTCGCCGGCGACGTCTTCTACGAAAAGCCCTTCGCCGACCGCGTTGTGCCGTGGTTCGAGGCGCTGCGCGCCCGCGGCGCCGAGGTGCTGGTCGGCGATCCCGGCCGCTCCTACCTGCCCAGGCAGCGACTTGAAAAGCTCGCCACCTACGAGGTGCCTGTCACCCGCGCGCTGGAGGATGCCGAGGTCAAGCGCACCACCGTCTGGCGCTTCGTCTGAGCACTGAAGGCTACTTAATCCGACCCTCAAGGCGAAGATCGGCCGTCACCACAGTCATCGACTGATGCTTACTTCACAGGATGAGCAGTAAGGGCGACGCTGCTAATCTCCCCCCTTATGGGGGAGATGCCCGGCAGGGCAGAGGGGGGGGGTGGGAAGGATCGCGGCCTAGCCCCTCACACCTCCGTCTTCGCCGCCTCCTCCAGCATCCACTCCCTGAAGGCCGCGATGCGCGGATCGTCCTCGGTGCTTTTCGGATAGACCAGGAAATAGGCATATTCGCGCGACACGCGGATGCCCAGATCGAAGGGGCGCACCAGCCGCCCCTCGGAGAGGTCGTTTGCGACCATCGCGAAATCGGCCAGCGCCACCGCACTCCCGTCGATCGCCGCCTGCACCGCGTCTGAGGAGGCGGTGAAGACGATGGCCCGGCTGTCGTCGAAGTCGTCGACGCCGGCGGCCGCCATCCACATGCGCCAGTTCGGCCAGGTCACGCCCTGCTGCGACCACTCGATATGCACCAGCGTGTGGTTGAACAGGTCGCGCGGCACCCGCAAGGGCGGCCCCGACGCCAGTAGTCTGGGGCTGCACACCGGAATGATCATGTTGTCGAACAGCCTGTCGGCGCGCAGGCCCGGATACTTTCCCATGCCGAAGCGGATGGCGACATCGACATCGTCGAGGTCGAAGTCGCGCACCTCGTAGCTGATGTCGAACCTGAGCTCGATGTCCGGGTGCAGCTTGCGGAAACCGTCGACGCGCCGCATCAGCCATTTCGAGGCGAATTGCGCGTCGAGCGTCACCTTGAGCTGCGTGGTGCCGCGCGTCAGCTTGCGCGCCTTGGAGACGGCACGGTTGAGCGCTTCGATGGCGTCCGCCGAGGCGTCACACAGCGCCGCCCCCGCCTCCGTCAGCCTGATGCTGCGGCTGGTGCGCGTAAACAGCACCACACCCAGCTGGTCCTCGATTTCCTTGATCTGGTGGCTCACCGCAGCCGGCGTCAGCCCCAGCTCGTCGGCGGCGCGCGTGAAGTTGAGGTGCCGGCCGGCAGCCACCAATGTCCTCAGCGCACGTGTCCCAGGCATCGACCGCATCGCGTGATCTTCAAGCCAAATTTGATGATCGAGAAAGAACTACTCGTTTCTCTTTTGTCTTTCCAAGCCCCATCATGGGGTCAGTTGAAACAATGTCAAACCGGATTTGATGTCCGGGCGAAATGGAAGCCGACCATGTCCACCGATGTCTTCAAGGCACCCTATGCGCAGCCAAACCCGCTGAAGCCGCTTTTCGACTGGCTCCGCCAGATGCGCGCTGCCCTGCGCCTGCCGGCCCAGAGCTTCGGCTGCCTGACCGAACATTACCGCCGCGACACCGGCATCCCCTGCCGTGACGTCGGCCACGCCGTCGACGCCGAGCTTGGCCGCCTCGGGCTGCTCGATATCGGCTGGCAGCAGCCGCGCCGTCCGAACCGCCGCTGACCTTACCTGCAGTTTCCGCATCTCCCACTGCTGTTGGAAGGCAGTACCTCCGGCCCGACGATCCCATGGGATTTTCGGGCCGCTTTTTTTGAGCATGTTGCAGCCAGACGGAGTCGTCTGGCGTCGCACAGATGCGGCCAAGAAAAATAGCTGGAGGGGCGGAACTGCATTCATCGGAATGCTCGCCGCTTCAGCGCACCACCTTCATGACCGTACGGCTGGAAAAATGCGGCAGGAGCCGCGCCATGACCTTTGCCGTCACCGCCACGCAGCCCTGGGTGGGCGTGAAGCCAGGCCGGGCGAGGTGGAAGAAGATCGCGCTGCCGCGTCCGCGCCGGCGCGGCCTGATGTTCCAGTCGAGCACGATGCAGGCGTCGTAGAGCCGGTCGTCGCGCTTCATGCGTTCATGGCTGGCGCCGTAAGGTATCTTCACCGGCCTGTTGTAGTTGCGGTCGTCGGGCACCTCGCACCAGCCGAGGTCGTCGCCGATCGGGCTCATCGCAAGACGCGTGCCGCCGCCGCGGAAATGGTCGCGGCGGAAGTAGCCCGACAGGAGCCGCATCGCGCCGAGCGGCGTGCCGCCGTCGCCTTCGCGCTTGTTGGCCGTGATCCCTCCGCGTCCCAGTGCGCAGGGAAACACCGAGCCGCCCGCCTGCAGCAGCCCCTTGGTCCGGTCGCCGGGCCTGGCCCGGACGACGATCGTGGAAATGCCTTGCCGCAAAAAGATCGTCCGCCCCAATTACGCCGTTGATTTTTCTTGTATGATCGCCAACCGAAGCAAATCACCCGTCGGGCGGTTGTGGCGACTAGCTTCCGCATCCATAGTCTACGGTCAACAGAATTCTGATCTTCAATAACGGATTGATCCATGACCTCACGCACCATCCTCATCGTCGACGACGACGACGATCTGCGCGGCACGCTCGTCGAGCAGCTGGCGCTCTACGAGGAGTTCGAAGTCCTTGAGGAAGCGAGCGCGGCAAAGGGCATCAACGTCGCGCGCGGCGGCATCATCGACCTGTTGATCATGGACGTCGGCCTGCCCGACATGGACGGCCGCGAGGCGGTGAAGATCCTGCGCAAGGGCGGCTACAAGGCGCCCATCATCATGCTCACCGGCCACGACACCGATTCGGACACGATCCTCGGCCTAGAGGCCGGCGCCAACGACTACGTCACCAAGCCGTTCCGCTTCGCGGTCCTGCTCGCCCGCATCCGCGCCCAGCTGCGCCAGCACGAACAGAGCGAGGATGCCACCTTCTCCGTCGGGCCCTACACCTTCAAGCCGAGCCAGAAGCTGCTCATCGACGCGCGCGGCGGCAAGGTCAGGCTCACCGAAAAGGAGGCCTCGATCATCAAATATCTGTATCGGGCCGACCAGAAAGTGGTGACCCGCGACGTACTTCTCGAAGAAGTGTGGGGATATAATTCCGGGGTCACGACCCACACGCTGGAAACCCATGTCTACCGGCTGCGGCAGAAGATCGAGCGCGATCCTTCCAATGCGGAAATACTTGTGACAGAAAGCGGCGGATACAAGCTGGTCCCCTGACCGGTTCTTGGCGGCAGGTGGGGCCGCCGGCAAACGACAGGGAGGGAAAACCGGTCTGAAAAGTCGGGGACGTAATGGCGCTGGATGACGACATCCGCATCCTGTCCGGCGTGAGGCTGTTCGAGGGCTTCACCCAGGAGCAGTTGCGCTTGCTCGCCTTCGGCGCGGAGAACATCCATCTGCCCGCCGACCGCAAGCTCTATCGCGAGGAAGACGAGGCCGATTCCGCCTATGTCGTCGTCAGCGGCCGAATCAGCCTGTATCGCGACATCGATGGAACGCGCGCCGAAGTCGGCTCCGCCGGTCCTGGCGCCATGCTCGGCGAACTGGCGCTCATCGCCGACACCAGGCGCCTGACCAGCGCCGCCGCCGAGGTCGATTCGGAAATCATCCGCCTCAACCGCAAGATGTTCCACCGCATCCTCGAGGAGTATCCCGAGGTCGCGGCCCGCCTGCACCAGCATATCCTCGAGGACCTCCAGGACATGATCGCGCGGATCGAGAGCATGGCGCCCAGGTTCGGGAAATAGGGCTCTGGCCCTAGCCCCGTTGAAGGTTGGCGATTGGCGAAGGCCTCTCGGTAGCTCTCATGGTGAGCCTGTCGAACCACGAGGGCTACGGCGACGACTTCGCGCTCAATACGGGATAGCGGCAACGCCCCCTGCCGCGTCAGTCCAGATCGAAGCGCGCAATCACCGGCACATGATCCGACGGCCGCTCCCAGCCGCGTGCCTCGCGCAGGATGTCGATGCCGGCAAGGCGCGGCGCGAGATTGGCCGACGCCCAGACATGGTCGAGGCGGCGGCCGCGGTCGGACAGTTCCCAGTCCTTCGCCCGGTAGCTCCACCAGGTGTAGATCTTCTGGTCGTCCGGCACTTTGAGGCGCATAAGGTCGACCCAGTCGCCGGCCTTCCGCATCGCCTCGAAATTCTCGGTCTCCACCGGCGTGTGGCTGACGACGTTGAGCAACTGCTTGTGCGACCACACGTCGTGCTCGAGCGGAGCGATGTTGAGATCGCCGACCAGCACCGAAGCCGAGCTGTCATTGTGAGCGGCGCGGATGGAGTTCATCTCGGCGACGAAGTCGAGCTTGTGGCGGAACTTCGGGTTGATCTCGGGATCGGGCTCGTCGCCGCCAGCAGGCACGTAGAAATTGTGCAGCGTCACCTTCTTGCCGCCGGCGTCGAAGCGCACCGACAGGTGGCGGCTGTCGTCGATCTCGCAGAAGCGCCGCTTCTCGACGATCTCGATTGGCCGCCGCGCCACCGTCGCCACGCCGTGGTAGCCCTTCTGGCCGTGGAAGGCGATATGCTCGTAGCCGAGCTTGCGGAACGCCGCCGAGGGGAACTGGTCGTCGGGGCATTTCGTCTCCTGCAGGCACAAGACATCGGGCGCCTTTTCGAGCAGCAGGCGCTCGACCAGAGGCATGCGCAGGCGCACGGAGTTGATGTTCCAGGTGGCTATCGAGAAGGGCATGGCTGGCTTCGTCCGGCGGGAATTCGCGCCGGAACCTGCCAGCAGGGCGCGGCAAAGACAAGGCGCGGCGGCTCACGCGGCGCAGGACGTGCCGCTTTCCACAGCTAAGCCGCAGCTCCGGCGTCAGTCGTTCTTCTTGCGGGTGTTGAGTTCGCGGTTGAGCTTGTAGTCGATCTTGAAGGTGTCGGCCGGGAAGGAGCCGCCCTGCTGGACGTTGAACACCATCACGGTGGTGTCCTTGCCCTGCGCATCGGTGATCGTCCACTGGCGCAGCTCGTAGGTCTTGGGATCGAACATCATGGTGATGGTCGAGTTGCCGAACACCTGCTTGTCGGACAGCTTGATGGTGGTCAGGTCGTCCTCTTCGGCGACGCTCTGGACCTTGTTGCCGCTGAGATCGATGCGGTCGTCGAGCAGCAGCTTCAGCGGCGTCTTCGACAGCGGATAGAGGTCGGAGGTCCGCATCTTCGAATTCAGGATCACCACCGACTCGCCGTCGGAGATCACCTTGAAATTGGACGGCGCCTCATAGTTGAAGCGGATCTTGCCGGGGCGCTCGAGGAAGAACTTGCCACCGGTCTGCTCGCCGCGCGGACCGAACTGGACGAACTCTCCCGACATCGATTTCACGCTGGAGAAGTGGTCGGCGATACGCTGCGCGGCGTCGGACGCCGCCTGCGCCGGGCTCTGCAACGCCATCAGCGGCGCGGCCGTCAGGGCCATCGCGGCGGCGAAGCCAAGCAGGCGGCGGCGGGTCATGGTGCCAATGTCGTCGTTCATGCCGGTTACTCTCTCACTTCAGTTCGACGGTTCTATCGGCACTTAGTAGGGCTGAAGTTTGACATGGTTCACGCCATGCCCTCCGAACGCGAAAACGTGATCGCCGGTTCCGCCGGCTTCACATTTTGTCGTCTTCGGTCGGCACCAGGATCTCGCGCTTGCCGGCGTGGTTCGCCGCGCCCACGATGCCTTCCTTCTCCATGCGCTCGATGATCGAGGCGGCGCGGTTGTAGCCGATGCCGAGACGGCGCTGGATGTAGCTGGTCGAGGCCTTGCCGTCGCGCAGCACCACGGCGACCGCCTGGTCGTAGGGATCGTCCGAATCCTCGAAATTGCCGCCGCCCCCGCCGCCGCGGCCCGAGGACTGGTCGTCCTCGTCCTCGCCGTCGTCCTCGGTGATGGCGTCGAGATATTCCGGCACGCCCTGCAGCTTGAGATGGGCAACCACCTTCTCGACCTCGTCATCCGAGACGAAGGGCCCGTGCACGCGCTGGATGCGGCCGCCGCCGGCCATGTAGAGCATGTCGCCCATGCCGAGCAGCTGTTCGGCGCCCTGCTCGCCGAGGATGGTGCGGCTGTCGATCTTCGACGTCACCTGGAAGGAGATGCGGGTCGGGAAGTTGGCCTTGATCGTGCCGGTGATGACGTCGACCGAGGGACGCTGCGTCGCCATGATGACGTGGATGCCGGCGGCGCGCGCCATCTGCGCGAGGCGCTGCACCGCACCCTCGATGTCCTTGCCGGCGACCATCATCAGGTCGGCCATCTCGTCGATGATGACGACGATATAGGGCATCGGCTCGAGATCGAGATCCTCGGTCTCGTAGATCGCCTCGCCGGTCTGGCGGTCGAAGCCGGTCTGCACGGTGCGCGAGATCCTCTCGCCCTTCTTGTCGGCCGCAGCCACCCGGGCATTGAAGCCGTCGATGTTGCGGACGCCGACCTTCGACATCTTGCGATAGCGGTCCTCCATCTCCCGCACTGTCCACTTCAGCGCCACCACCGCCTTCTTCGGGTCGGTGACGACAGGGGTGAGCAGGTGCGGAATGCCGTCATAGACGGAAAGCTCCAGCATCTTCGGATCGATCATGATCAGCCGGCATTCCTGCGGCGTCATGCGATAGAGCAAGGACAGGATCATCGTGTTGATCGCCACCGACTTGCCCGAGCCGGTGGTGCCGGCGACGAGCACGTGCGGCATCTTGGCGATGTCGACGATGACCGCCTCGCCGTTGATCGACTTGCCGAGCGCCAGCGCCAGCTTGGCCTTGGTCGTCTCGAAGTCGCGGCTGGCCATGATCTCGCGCAGGTAGACCGTCTCGCGCTTGGTGTTGGGCAGCTCGATGCCGATGGCGTTGCGCCCGGGAACCACGGCCACGCGCGCGGCGATCGCGCTCATCGAGCGGGCGATGTCGTCGGCAAGGCCGATGACGCGGCTCGACTTGATGCCGGGCGCGGGCTCGAGCTCGTAGAGCGTCACCACCGGGCCCGGACGGACATGGATGATCTCGCCCTTGACGCCGAAATCCTCGAGCACGCCCTCGAGCAGCCGCGCGTTCTGTTCCAGCGCGTCCTTGGAAAGGGTCGCATCCCGCGCCACGTTCTTGGGCTCGGAAAGGAAGTGCAGCGACGGCATCTCGAACTTGTCGGAGCCGATCAGCGAGGTCTGCGCCTCGCGCTGCACCCGGGCGCCTGGAACCGGCCGCGGCGCCGGTCCCGCCACACGCGCGGATGCCTGTCCGGGAGGCGAACGGAAGTTCTGCACCTGCGCGCCGCCGCTACGGATCTCTCCGGTCACCGGATCGAAATCGTCCTCGTCGCCGAAAACGTCCTGGTCGTCGGGATCGATCGACACCGACCGGTCATGCGAAACCATCTGGGCGAAGAACTCCGGCTCGACCCGGGCGCGGCCGGCGCTGGTGACGCGTGCTTCGGCCCGCTCCGCCTTCTCGACGCGCTGGGCGGCCTGGCGCCAGGCGCTCTCGCGCCTGACGGGCTGGTCGAGGCCCTCTTCCTCGCGGCGCTTGGCGGCGCGGCGGCGCATCCACGCCTTGGCCGACAGCCACCAATGGGTGATGGCGCCGAGCGCCAGCACACCTTCGCTGTCGTCCTCGTCCTCCTCGTCGAAACTGGCGAAATCCTGTTCGCGCATGTCCGGCTTGGGCTTGGCGTGGACCGCGGCAAATCCGTTCTCGCGCTTGAGCAGGCCCGCGCCATAGGCAAACAGCCACAGCGTCGGGGCCAGCAGCAGCACGCCGATCACCGTTGCGACCAGTCCGGTCGGATAGCCGCCGAGGAAGAGGCCGGGCACTTTCAGCACCATGTCGCCGAACACGCCGCCGAGGCCGGTCGGCAGCGGCCAGGTGGGCGGCGCCCCGACGCATCCCGAGATCGCGGCGGCAAGCACCGCGGAGCCGAACCAGGCAAGCCCGCGCCTGGGCATGTGGTCGACGCCGCGCGCGGTCGCGAAAAGCACGCCCCAGATCACCGCGGGCACCAGTGCTGCCACCGCGGCGAGGCCGAAGAACTGCATGGCGATGTCGGCGAAGACGGCGCCGGCATAGCCCATCGCGTTGGTAACCGGATTGTCCGTGGCATGGCTGAAGCTGGGGTCGGCGACGTTCCAGGTGCCGAGCGCGGCAAGACCGAAGGCGACGAAGGCGAAAAGGCCCAGCCCGGCCGCGCGGCCTGCCTGCCGTCGCGCGAATGCCTGGATGCCGTGCCCCGTCTCGGTCAGCGCGAACGGTGAGGAAACCCCAGAACGCATGCTTGTCCCCGTCCAAAGATGCCTTTGGCCCACGCGCGGACGCGTCGCGGGCAGATTCGGCAACCAGACTATCGGGGCGAAGGTTAAGGCCGCATTAAGGTTAAGTCATCGTTCACGCCGTGCGGCCTCGACGGCCGGGCACGGCGCCCAATTCATCGCCCCAGCCAGGCGCGATCGAAGACGTCGACCAGTTTCTGGAAGTCCTCCTTGGCGATCTGGTCGGTCCCGCCCTTGCCGTCGCGGGTGAGGAACTGCCGCAGGTGCTCCTCGGCAAGGTCGGGCTGCTCCAGCCTGACGTCGAAGCGTTCGAGATCCTGCGGAATACTCGTTCCCGGCTCGAGATAGCCCAGGCCGGCATTGTCGAGTGTGGCCGGCTCCTTGAGCCGCACCAGCACCATGCGCGTCACCGAAGGCTGAGAATCCGGCCCCAGCACGGTCGTGCCCGTCAGGTAGCCGCCGAGCACGCTGCCGGGCGGCGAAAACGGAAACAGCGCGCAGAAGAAATGCGTGTCGTCGGCCGGTCCGCCGATATGGATGTAGAGGCTGCGCCTGGTCATGGTGACCTGCCCCTTTATCTGCAGGCGCATCGTCGGCAGGTTTTCCGTATAGGTCGCCGCCAGCCGTTGGCCCTGCTCCGGCTCGATCAGCATCGAGCCGCGGATCAATTGACCGCGGAAATAAGGCGACCAGCTATGCGAGTAGCAGACATAGGCGCCTGCAAGCGAGGCGCCCCTGTCGTCATGTCCGTTGGCCTGCGCCTTGCCGAAGGCCTGCGCCCGACGCTCGAGCTGATGGCGGTCGCGGCCGTGATGCCGGCAGATTTCGGCGATGAACGTCTCCAGTTCGCTGTCGGCGATCCAGTCCGCCGTCTTCGGCAGGTCGAGCAGCCTGATCCAGTCGTCGTAGACGCTGAACTGTCGCGGCGTCGAGCGCCCCTGCAGCCATTTGTCGGCCCGGTCGACGTCGAAGGCGGTCGCGGGATTGATTCGCCGGAACGCCGCGGCAAGGTCTTTCCGCGTCCCCGCGCCAACAAAAGCCGCGGTCAGCCGCAGCTTGCGGTCGATATTCATCCCCACACGCACCCCCGAATTAGCCCGCATGCATATTTTATTGTTCTTCTTCGAAAGCAAGGGACCTCGGAAACTTCGCGGAATTCTCGGCCGCCGGTGCGGAACCTGACATTGCCGCAAAAAAGAGGCCCGGATCGCTCCGGGCCTCAAGGCGTGACCACCATTCGGAGGGCACGACGGGATGGGGAGGATGCGGCGGCCTGTTCCGGCCGCCACCTGTGCTTAGGCGTGGTAGGCCGCCTCGCCGTGCGAGGTGAGGTCCAGGCCCTCGCGCTCTGCGTCCGGGGTGATGCGCAGGCCGACCACCATGTCGACGACCTTGTAGAGGATGGCGCTGCCGATGCCCGACCACGCCAGGGTCACCAGCACGCCCTTGGCCTGGGCCAGGAGCTGCGTGGTCACGCCGGCGTAGCCCGCGGCGAAGTCGGCGGTCGAGTAGTCGACGATGCCCGCGCCACCGAGCGCCGGGTTGACCAGGATGCCGGTGGCGAGCGCACCGAAGATGCCGCCGACGCAGTGGATGCCGAAGACGTCGAGGCTGTCGTCGTAGCCGACCTTGTTCTTCACCACCGAGACGAAGAAGTAGCAGATCGCGGTGACGACGATGCCGAGCACGATGGCGCCCATCGGGCCGGCGAAACCGGCGGCCGGGGTGACGGCGACGAGGCCGGCGACGGCGCCCGACACCGCACCCAGCATCGAGGCCTTGCCGCGCAGCAGCGTCTCCAGCACGATCCAGGTCACCGCCGCCGCGGCGGTCGCCACGAAGGTGTTGATCATGGCGAGCGCAGCGTAGGCATTGGCCTCGAGGTTGGAGCCGGCATTGAAGCCGAACCAGCCGACCCACAGCAGCGACGCGCCGACCATCGTCAAGGTCATCGAATGCGGTGCCATCAGGTCCCGCATGTAGCCGACCCGCTTGCCGATCATGATCGCGCCGACCAGGCCCGCCATGCCGGCATTGATGTGCACGACGGTGCCGCCGGCGAAGTCGATGGCGCCGAAGCCGAAGATAAGGCCGGACGGATCGGAATAGGCGCTCGGGCCGCCCCAGAACCACACCATGTGCGCGATCGGGAAGTAGACGAACGTTACCCACAGGATGGTGAACAGGATGACCGCCGAGAACTTGATGCGCTCGGCGAAGGCGCCGACGATCAGCGCCGGCGTGATGGCCGCGAACGTCATCTGGAAGACGACGAAGACCAGCTCCGGAATGGCGACGCCCTTGGTGAAGGTCTCGGACACGGTGGTCACGTCCACCCCGGCCAGGAAGGCCTTCGAGAAGCCGCCGATGAAGGCATTGCCGGGCGTGAAGGCGAGGCTGTAGCCGTAGGTGACCCAGATGATCATCACCACCGCGGTGATGGTGAACACCTGCATCAGCACCGACAGCATGTTCTTGGCGCGCACCAGGCCGCCGTAGAACAGCGCCAGGCCGGGCACGGTCATCAGCAGCACGAGCACGGTCGAAACCATCATCCAGGTGGTGTCGCCCTTGTCGACGGTGAAGGCAGGCGCCGCCGGGGCCGCAGCGGCGGCGGGGGCGGCCTCCTGGGCGAATGCGGCGACCGTGCCGAGGACGCCAAGCGCGAGCGTGCCGAGCAGCGCCGAGCGCGCCGCCGACTTCAGTGAGGAAGGAATTGTCATCGAGGTCTCCATGAGATTGCTGGCCGCTCAGAGCGCGTCGGTGTCGGTTTCGCCGGTGCGGATGCGCACGGCCTGGTCGATGCCGAAGACGAAGATCTTGCCGTCGCCGATCTGCCCGGTCTTGGCGGCACCGGTGATCGCTTCGACCGCCTTGTCGACGAGGTCGGTCGAGACGGCGACCTCGATCTTGATCTTGGGAAGGAAGCTCACGGCATATTCGGCGCCGCGATAGATTTCGGTGTGGCCCTTCTGGCGCCCGTAGCCCTTGACCTCGGTGACCGTCAGGCCCTGGATTCCGACGCTGGTCAGCGCTTCGCGCACCTCGTCGAGCTTGAACGGCTTGATGATAGCCATCACGATTTTCATCAGGTTTCACCCCTTGCTGATGCGGGTCCCCCGCGATTTCAGTCATCCCCAGCGGACCCGAAAGCCACCGGTGAGTGACAAACGGGATTCAAGCTCCGTGCCAGTTTGCATTGGCATGGGCTAAATCACTGAAATTGAAGGAAAACAGAGCACGGACGTAGGCACGCGTTCGCACGGGCGGCAATGCACCTGCTCACATAATGTGCAAAATTCCTAAAATGCCTAGGTTGTAGGCTTCGTTCGCAGGCGGATCAGCCCTTCCTGTGCCACCGAAGCGATCAGCGTGCCGTCCTGGGCGTAGATCGCCCCGCGCGTGAAGCCGCGCGCCCCGCTGGTCGACGGGCTGTCCTGGGTGTAGAGCAGCCAGCCGTCCAGCGAATGCTCGCGATGGAACCACATGGCGTGGTCGAGGCTGGCCGCCTGGATGTCGGGATCGAAAATGCCGCGCCCGTGGGCAAACGTTGCCGTATCAAGCAGCGTCATGTCGGAGAGATAGGCAAGCACCGCCGTGCGCACTGCCCGGTCGTTCGGCACCGGCCCGGTCAGCCTGATCCACACCTTCTGCAGCGGCGGCAGCTTGTCCCGGCTCGAATAGTGCTCGGCATAGACGGGCCTCAGCTCCAGCGGCCGCTCCTTGGCCCAGAACATGCGGATCATGTCGGGCACGTGGCTCGCCTCCTGCAACAGCTCGCGCTGCGACTTCAGCGTCTCCGGCGCCGGCACGTCGAGCGGCATCGGCATCTGGTATTCGAGGCCCGGCTCGTCGAGCTGGAACGAGGCTTCGAGCGAGAAGATCGCGTGCCCGTGCTGGATCGCCACCACGCGGCGCGTGGTGAAGCTCGAGCCGTCGCGGATGCGGTCGACCTCGTAGACGATCGGTACGGTGATGTCGCCGGGGCGCATGAAGTAGCCGTGCAGCGAATGCACGTGCCGGTCGGGCTCGACGGTGCGCTGCGCGGCCACCAGCGCCTGGGCGATCGTCTGGCCGCCGAAGACGCGCTGCCACTTCACCTGCGGGCTGCGACCACGATACAGGTTGTGTTCCAGCTCCTCGAGATTGAGAATGCTGAGAAGCTCTTGTATGGCGGCCGGCATGCGTTCCCCTTCTCGGGACGAAATACACCCGGTTTCCAGCAGGAAGCCCCCGCCGAGTCAAGGCGGGAAGCCTGACGCAGGAAGGATCCGCCATGGCCACGCGCGACGGTGACGACAACAAATCGACGCAGCTCGACGTGCTCGTCGCGGGTGCCGGCTATGTCGGCCTCGCCACCGCCGTGTCGATGAAGCAGGCGCGTCCGAGCCTCCACATCGCCATCGTCGATGCCGCACCGCCGGAGGTCTGGCGCAAGGACGGCCGCGCCTCGGCGATCGCCGCCGCCGCCTGCCGCATGCTCGACCATCTCGGCTGCTGGGAGGAGATCGCGCCCGAGGCGCAGGCCATCACCGACATGGTCATCACCGATTCCAAGACAGCCGATCCGGTGCGCCCCGTCTTCCTCACCTTCGACGGCGAGATCGCCCCGGGCGAACCCTTCGCCCACATGGTCGAGAACAGGGTGCTCAACGGCGCGCTGCGCCGCCGTGCCGGCGAGTTGGGCATCGACATCATCGAGGGCGTCGCCGTCCAGGCCTTCGAGACCGGCACCGCCGCCGCCAGGGTGCACCTCGCCGACGGCATCAGCATGGACACGCGCCTGCTGGTCGCCGCCGACGGCGTCAACTCCAGGCTGCGCGACATGGCCGGCATCAAGACCGTGCGCTGGGAGTACGGCCAGTCCGGCATCGTCTGCACGGTTGCCCACGAACGGCCCCACAACGGCCGCGCCGAGGAGCATTTCCTGCCCGCCGGCCCCTTCGCCACGCTGCCGCTCAAGCCCACCAAGGAAGGCGTCAACCGCTCCTCCATCGTCTGGAACGAGCGCACCGAGGATGCCGACAAGCTGGTCAAGGGCGATCCCTTCGTCTTCGAGATCGAGCTTGAGCAGCGCTTCGGGCTCAAGCTCGGCGAGATCCGCGTCGAGGACAAGCCGCGCGCCTGGCCGCTGGGGCTGACGCTGGCGCGCGCCTTCGTGGCGCCGCGATTCGCGCTCGCCGGCGACGCCGCCCACGGCATCCACCCGATCGCCGGCCAGGGCCTCAACCTCGGCTTCAAGGATGCCGCGGCACTCGCCGAAACCATCGTCGAGGCCGACCGGCTCGGCCAGGACATCGGCGCGATCGACGTGCTCGAGCGCTACGAGGTCTGGCGCCGCTTCGACACGGTGCGCATGGGGGTCACCACCGACGTCCTCAACCGTCTGTTCTCCAACGACATCGCCCCCGTCCGTGCGCTGCGCGACTTCGGTCTCGGCCTCGTCGACCGAGTCCCGCGGCTCAAGGAATACTTCATCCGCCAGGCTTCCGGCACGACCGGCGAGACGCCGCGCCTGCTCAAGGGCGAGGCGATCTAGGCTGCGTCGACATCCGGGCGGCCGGAGCGAAGCCGGCCGCGAAAACAAGCCGACATTTTCGCAAGACAGTTTTTTCGTGCCTCGCTGTTTTCGTTGCGGCTCGGATGCTGGCAGCCGCGCCGGGCGGCGCTATAGTCTTCCCCGGTCGCCGCACCTGGCCCACAGTCAGCAATCAGGGAGAACGTCATGAAGCACAGCGCCAACGCCGTCTGGAAAGGCAATCTGAAGGAAGGTTCGGGAACGCTCGACACCCAGAGCGGTGCACTCAAGGGCCAGCCTTATTCGTTCAAGGCACGCTTCGAGGATGAAACCGGCAAGTCGGGCACCAATCCCGAAGAGCTGATCGCCGCCGCCCACGCCGGCTGCTTTGCCATGCAGCTGTCGCACTTCCTCGCCGAGAACGGCACGCCGGCCGACAAGCTCGACGCTCAGGCGGTCGTGACGCTGATCCCCGGCACCGGCATCACCGAGAGCGCGCTCACCCTCGTCGGCACCGTGCCCGGCATCGACAGCGCCAAGTTCCAGGAACTCGCCACCAAGGCGAAGGAGAACTGCCCCGTCTCCAAGGCCCTCGGCGCCATCAACGTCTCGCTCGACGCCAGGCTCGCCTGAGCCTTCTGGGGCGCCGGTCCGGCCGGCGCCCTCGCCTCGCCTTCAGGCGGCGAGCACGGCCGCCCTGATCTCCGAGGGCGTCGCGTCGAAGCGCCTGCGGAACGCCCGGTTGAAGTATGACAGGTCGTTGAACCCGGCCTCGTAGGCGATGTCGGTGATGCTGCGCTGCGTCCACAGCGGATCGGCCAGCATGCGATGAGCCCGCGTCAGCTTCTGGCCGAGTGCGAATTCGGTGAACGACAGCCCCTCGCTTTCGAACAGCTTGCGCACGTAGCGCGGCGACAGCTTGTGCTCCGCCGCGATCGCCTCGGCCGAAAGCCCGCGCAGCTCCGTCCGGGCGGCAATGTCCGCCTTGATTGCCGCCAGCCGCGCCGCGCGCAGGCCGCGCCCCAGCGCCACCTGCTCGGCGTCGCGTTCCGCCCCGAGCGTCAGCGCCGTCAGGTCGAGCAGATGGCTCGAAACCATGCGCGCCATGTTGCCCGGCAGCGGCTCGTCCAGCTTCTGCAGGGCAGTCGCGTAGCTGATCAGAAGCTGCATCGGCCCCTGGTTGATCGGAATGGGCCGCATCAGCATCTTCGTCACGTCGCCGAGCAGCGGCTGCAGCGCCTTCCGCTCGAAGCGCAGGTTTATGTAGCTGAAGCCGAGCCGGGTCACGTTGGCGCCCACCCGCCCGCCGGGCACGAACATCGCGCAGCCCGGGCGGATGCTCTCCTCGAAGCTGCCGATCTGCATGTGGCTGCCACCCGACAGCGCGGCCAGCAGGATCACGTCGTCGTTGTCGATCGCCTCCTTGCGCACCGCCACCCTGATCGGCGAGGCGGTGCCTGTGGCGATCCCCACGCCGGGCAGCAGGCGAACCTGCATGTCGATGTGTACCGGCGCATCGTCCACCGGTGCGAGCTCGGCCTTGAGGATCGTGCGGCCATAGACCTCGCGCAGGACCGCGAGCCGGTCCTGCGGCGGAAGCTCGTCGGTGAGCACGCGGAATGAGAAGGACTGCCCGTCGGATTTCGTCATTGGCTTACTCGACATCATACAACCATGGCGGGCAGATTCACCTTCTATTTCGCGCTGACGGATAGGTCAAGCCGGTACCGCCGAGGCCCGGAGATGGGGCCGCGCAGTCCAAGAATGGGCATCGCCATCCGTCTAGCTTGCCCCGCCAGTCGATGTGGTCGGTCCGAGGAAACGCACATGTACTGCCTGCAGTTCTGGAAGACGCTGGCGGCGCTCGCCGCGGCGGGCTTCAACCCGCGTGCCTTCCTCGCCCCCATGGCACTCGGCGGCAAGCTGCCGGAACCGGGCGGGAAACGCCGGCCGAAGGAGGAGAACGAACCCGAGGCCTGAGCGCAGTCCTCGAAGACGGCGGCGGGCTTCGCCGCCGGTCGCAGGAGTCTGGCTGCAGCGGATGCCAGGGCAGTGGCAATCCGCCAGCCGGCAGGCCGGGCGCGTGGGGGGCAGACCCGCGTCCGGCCACCCTCTCCTTGGAGCTGTCTTTGCGTTTGTTGCGCGGCAAGGCAGCCGGGCGCAATGCGCGACCGTGCCGCGCCCGCACTTCGAAACCAAAGATCGTCCAAAAAGTTTAGCCTCCAGGGACCAGCTCACCGGGAGGAACCCTCATGCTGAACGTCCTGAAACCGCGCCACGAAGTCGCCGGCGCGACGACCCTCGAAATCACCGACATCACCGCCGAAGCAGCACGTCTCCCGGCCTTCGACGCCCACGAGCAGGTCTGGCTCGGCCGCGATACCGTGCGCGGGCTGATCGCCATCGTCTCCATACATTCCACCGTCCTCGGCCCGGCGCTGGGCGGCACCCGCATCTGGCCCCATGTCAGCTTCGAGGCCGGGCTCACCGATGCACTGCGCCTGTCGCGCGGCATGACCTTCAAGTCGGCCATCGCCGGCCTGCCGCTCGGCGGCGGCAAGGCGGTCATCATCGCCGACGCGAAGACCGACAAGGCGCCGGCCATGCTCGAGGCCTATGCCGAGATGCTCGACACGCTGGTTGGCCAGTACATCACCGCGGAGGACGTCGGCATGACGCTTGCCGACGCCGACTTCCTCGCCGAGCGCGCACCCAATGTCGCCGGCACCACCAGGGGCGGCAGCGGCAATCCCTCGCCGTTCACCGCCCAAGGCACCTTTTTCGGCCTCAAGGCAGCGCTGCGCCATCGCAAGGGCAGCGACGACCTCAAGGGCGTCCGCGTCGCCGTCCAGGGCCTTGGCTCGGTCGGCTGGTCGCTCTGCCGCAAGCTGCATGCCGAAGGCGCCGTCCTGACCGTCTCCGATCTCGACCCGGCCCGCACCGCCCGCGCCGCCGAGACGCTCGGTGCAACGATCGTCGAGGGCAACGCCATCGTCGCCGCCGACGTCGATATCTTCGCGCCCTGCGCGCTGGGCGGTATGCTCTCGGCTGAAACCATCCCGCTGCTCAAGGCCGGGATCGTTGCCGGCGCCGCCAACAACCAGCTGGCGACGGCCGAGGACGGCCAGCGCCTGGTCGAGAAGGGCATCCTCTACGCGCCGGACTACGTCATCAACGCCGGCGGCGTCATCAACGTGGCGGCCGAGATGGCCGACGGCGGCTACAGCGTCGAGGCGGTGATGCCGCGCGTCGAGAAGATCGCCAAGACGCTGACGAAGATCTTCGAGCGCGCCGAGCGCGAGGGCCGCACCACCGACGACGTCGCCGAGGCCATGGCCCGCGAGATCGTCGAGGCCGCGAGGAAGTAAGGCGCCGGCTTATGCCTTCTCCCCTCGTGGGGTGAGGAGTGGTGGCCGCAGGCCAGGAAAAGCCAACGATTTGGCTTTTCCAACGACGAACGCCCGGAGCCATGGCGGAGGCCCGGGCCAACGCGACCTCCCCTTCTCCCCTTGTGGGAGAAGGTGCCCCGGAGGGGCGGATGAGGGGTGCTGGCCGGAACGCGGCATCTCGGCTGCCCTCATCAGTGCCCGCTCCTCCACCTTCCCGATTCTTCCAACACCCCTCATCCGGCTTGGCGCTGCTCGCCAAGCCACCTTCTCCCGCAAGGGGAGAAGGGGGCATCCAATGGCCCGGCTGCTTCCGCAACCGGGCCATTTTCAATCTTTCCGCCGCGCGCCTATGCGCCGACTGCGTCGAGCCGCGCCTTCAGCGCCGCCACTTCCTCTTCCAGGACACGGACGCGTTCCTCGAGCTCCGAAACGACAGGCGAGGCGGCGCTCGGCGCCCGGCTTGTCGTGATGACGACCGCAGCCTCGACATCGCCGGACAGGAGATGCGCGAAGCGATCCTCGCGCTGGCCGGGTGCGCGGCCGATCTCCTTGACCAGCGCCGGCCTGCGGCCGATCAGCATGTCGAGTTCGTCCCGCACGGCGTCGGCATCGGCGAAGTTCGCCATGCGCTCGGCGCGGGCGAGCAGTTCATAGACGGTCTGCGGTCCGCGCAGCAGAAGCAGGCCGATCAGAACGCCCTGGTTGCGCGTCAGCGAGAACTTCTGCGCCATCTGATGTTCGTAGCGCTCGACGCGCGAGGCGAATTGCTGCTTGGCCAGCCCCTTCGCCTGCAACGTGCCGAGCGCCCTGGTGATGTCGACCATCTCGAGGGCCATGACCGGCTCGCGCGACGTCTTCTGGTTGGCGGCGGCAACCAGCGCGTTCGACGTCATCGGATAAACGTCGGGCGTCAGTTCCTTCTTCTCGATCAGGCAGCCGAGCACGCGGGCTTCGGCCGCAGTGAGGTGGGGAAGATCCGTGTCCGTCATGTCAGTCGCTTTCGCCTTACTCAGGTGTTCGACCATCATCTTCTTGATCTGGCCGCGCCGATCCGGCACGGCCGCGCGCACAGTTACTTACGAAGCTTTCTGGCCGATCAGACTGACGTATAGGTCGTAGCAGTTGCCGGCAATCGCCTCGGCCGAGAAACGTGCCGCGATCCGTTCGCGCGCGGCCATCCCCATCGCGCGACGGCGATCCTCGTCGTCGGCAAGCAGCTTCAGCGCTCGGACCCAGGCGTGCTGGTTGAACGGTAGCGTCAATCCAGAAAGGCCGTGTTCGACGATCTCGGCCGTCCCGCCGAAATTCATCGTCACCACAGGCACGCCCGCGGCCATGGCCTCGGCGGGCGCCAGGCCGAACGACTCGCCAGGCAGCCGGGTCGGGGTGACGTAGATGTCGAAGGCCGACATCATCCGCCGGGCATCGGGAATCCTGCCGAGAAGCCTCAGGCGGTCGCCGCCGGCCTGCTTGATCAGGGCAGTCTCGGCCTCCGACCCGCTGCCCACGACGGCGAACACGAAGGGAGGGCCCATGCGCCGGACGAGATCGGCGACGAAAGCCAGGTTCTTGATCCGACGAATCGAGCAAACCGTTCCGATGACGATGTCGTCGGCGCCCAGGCCGAAACCAGCACGCAATGCGCCGCGCTCGACTTCACTGAGCGATGGCAGGACCTCGATCGGATGCGGATGGACGTGGCAGCGGCCCGGATCGATGAGGCGCCGGAATATCTGCCGGCCCATCCAATTGTTCACATGGGCGCGCGAGGGCAGCAGCAGCCGGGTGACGCGCCGGTTGAAATAGGTCGCCCAGTCGAAGGGGCTGAGGATGTTCAGCCCATCGATGGCGCCGTGGGCGAACACGACGGGCACCCTCGGCGTACCGCGAAGGGCAAGCATCACGGGAAGTGCTACGGTGCGGCCAAGGCCGATATGCACGATGTCGGGCGAAAATTCCGCAACGGCTGCCTTGATCGCGTTGACGATGTTCGAGCCAGGCATGTAGCGGCGCAACTTGCCAGCCAGGCCGCTATTTCCGGCTTTACGCAGCGCCCCAAGGTAAACGAAACGAAAGGAGACCCCCAGCGCCTCCAGATGGGGAAGGATGGGGGTGTCTAAATGTGCAGGATCCTCGGATACAAGGAGAACGCGCATGGAGACCCGGATTAGACGCGGCGCTCGACCATCATCTTCTTGATCTCGGCGATCGCCTTGGCCGGGTTCAAGCCCTTGGGGCAGGTCTGGGCGCAGTTCATGATCGTGTGGCAGCGGTAGAGCCGGAACGGATCCTCGAGATTGTCGAGGCGCTCGCCCGTGGCCTCGTCGCGGCTGTCGATCAGCCAGCGATAGGCCTGCAGCAGCACGGCCGGGCCGAGATAGCGGTCGCCGTTCCACCAGTAGCTCGGGCACGAGGTCGAGCAGCAGGCGCATAGGATGCATTCGTAGAGGCCGTCGAGCTTCTGGCGGTCCTCATGGCTCTGCAGCCATTCCTTCGCCGGCTCCGGCGACACCGTCTTCAGCCATGGCTCGATCGAGCGGTGCTGGGCGTAGAAGTTGGTGAGGTCGGGGACCAGGTCCTTGACCACCGGCATGTGCGGCAGCGGGTAGATCTTGACCGCGCCCGAGATGTCGTCGCAGCCCTTGGTGCAGGCGAGTGTGTTCGAACCGTCGATGTTCATGGCGCAGGAGCCGCAGATGCCTTCGCGGCAGGAGCGGCGCAAGGTCAGCGTCGGGTCGATCTTGTTCTTGATGTAGAGCAGGTGGTCGAGCACCATCGGGCCGCAGTCGTCGACATCGACGAAATAGGTGTCGATGCTCGGGTTCTCGCCATCGTCGGGCGACCAGCGGTAGATCCGGTATTCGCGCAGATTGGTCGCGCCCGCCGGCTTCGGCCAGGTCTTGCCCTCGCGGATCTGCGAATTCTTGGGGAGTGCTAGTTCGACCACGATCGGTTCCTCACATCTTGGCGCGGAGTTCCTTGCGGATCACGAGCTTGAGCCCGCTCCACACGGCATCCACGGCACAGACCTTTACGTCCACCAGCCCCTTGGGCAGCGCCACGTCGCGGATGACATCCTCGGTGATGTCGGTCGCGATCTTCGACGCTTTCTTGGGCCAGGAGATCCAGACCGCGCCGTCAGGCGCGATCATCTTCTTGAATGTCTCGGCGTTGCCGTCGAGGTCGGCACGGCGCCTGGTGAAAGCATGAACCACGTCGTGGCTCTCGCCTGCCGCATCGATGCCCGGCCAGTCGGTCAGCTTCCTCGCCGCAAAATCGCGCGAAAAAGCCAGTTCGCCGAGTTCCTCCGGCAGGTCGACGAACACCACGCTCTGCCCGTCCTTGAGGCCGAGTTTGGCCGCAAGTGGCGTTGGCGAGTATCCTGCCGCCGGCAGCGCCATGGCTCAGTACACGCGCGCCTTCGGCGCGATCTTGGCGAGGCTGATGCCGCCGTCTTCTTCCTTGAGCAGCGGCTCGGTGTGAACCGGCCGGTAGTTGAGCGTCACCTTGCCGTCCTCGGCGACATTGGCCAGCGTGTGCACGCGCCAGTTCTGGTCGTCGCGCGCCGAGAAGTCCTCGCGGGCGTGCGCCCCGCGGCTTTCCTTGCGGGCTTCGGCGCCATAGACGGTGGCGATGGCGTTGGCCATCAGGTTCTCGAGCTCCAGCGTCTCCACCAGGTCCGAGTTCCAGATCATCGAGCGGTCGAAGACCTTGACGTCCTTGAGCTCGCCCCAGATCTGGGAGATGCGCTTGCACCCCTGTTCGAGCGATTCCTGCGTGCGGAACACGGCGGCGTCTTCCTGCATGGCGCGCTGCATCTTTTCGCGCAAGCTGGCCGTCGGCGTGCCGCCATTGGCGTAACGCAGGCGGTCGAACCGGTCCATGATCTTCTCGACCGAGGCCGCGTTCGGCGCGGGGATCGGCGCGTTGCGGTCGACCACCTGGCCGGCGCGGATGGCGGCGGCGCGGCCGAACACCACGAGGTCGATCAGCGAGTTCGAGCCGAGGCGGTTAGCCCCGTGCACCGAGGCGCAGCCGGCTTCGCCGACGGCCATCAGGCCGGGCGACACGCGGTCGGGGTTGTCCTTGGTCGGGTTCAGCACCTCGCCCCAGAAGTTGGTCGGGATGCCGCCCATGTTGTAGTGGACCGTCGGCAGCACCGGGATCGGCTCGCGGGTCACGTCGACGCCGGCGAAGATCTTCGCCGATTCCGAGATGCCCGGCAGCCGCTCGTGCAGCACCGCCGGATCGAGGTGGTCGAGGTGCAGGAAGATGTGGTCCTTGTTCTTGCCCACGCCGCGGCCGTCGCGGATTTCCAGCGTCATGCAGCGCGAAACCACGTCGCGCGAGGCGAGGTCCTTGGCCGACGGTGCGTAGCGCTCCATGAAGCGCTCGCCCTCGGAATTGACCAGGTAGCCGCCCTCGCCGCGGGCGCCCTCGGTGATCAGGCAGCCCGAACCGTAGATGCCGGTCGGATGGAACTGCACGAACTCCATGTCCTGCAGCGGCAGGCCGGCACGCACCGCCATGCCGCCGCCGTCGCCGGTGCAGGTGTGCGCCGAGGTGGCGGAGAAATAGGCGCGGCCGTAGCCGCCGGTGGCCAGCACCACCATCTTCGCCGAGAACCGGTGGATGGTGCCGTCGTCGAGGTTCCAGGCCACGACGCCGGTGCAGGTGCCGTCCGGCTCCATGATCAGGTCGAGCGCGAAATACTCGATGAAGAACTGGGCGTTGTTCTTCAGCGACTGGCCGTAGAGCGTGTGCAGGATGGCATGGCCGGTGCGGTCGGCGGCAGCGCAGGTGCGCTGCACGGGCGGGCCGTCGCCATAGTTCATCATGTGGCCGCCGAAGGGGCGCTGGTAGATCTTGCCGTCCTCTGTGCGCGAGAACGGCACGCCGTAATGCTCGAGCTCGTAGACGGCCGCCGGCGCCTCGCGCGCCAGATATTCCATCGCGTCCACGTCGCCGAGCCAGTCCGAGCCCTTGACGGTGTCGTAGAGGTGCCACTGCCACGAGTCCGGGCCCATGTTCTGCAGCGACGCGGCGATGCCGCCCTGCGCGGCCACCGTGTGCGAGCGGGTCGGGAACACCTTGGTGATGCAGGCCGTCCTCAGCCCCTGCTCGGCCATGCCGAGCGTGGCGCGCAGGCCCGCGCCGCCGGCGCCGACCACAACGACGTCGAACTTGTGATCGACGTAGGTATAGGCGGAAGCTGCTCCGCTCTTGCCGTCCTTGGCCACCGTATCAGCCTCCGAATGCCATCTTGAGCAGGGCGAAGAGCGAAGCCACGCCGACCGCTATGGTAAAGAAAGTGTTGAGCATGATGAGCGCGACCTTGGTGCCCTCGCCATGCACGTAGTCCTCGATGATGACCTGCATGCCGAGGCGCATGTGGTAGAGGCCCGAGATCAGCACCAGCGCCATGACCAGCGCCACGAGCGGGTTGGCGAGCGTCGCCCGCACGGCGGCGTAGTCGGCGCCGTTGAGCACGACCAGGAGGCCGACGAAGAACAGCATCAGCGGCACGTTGGCGACCGCCGTCAGGCGCTGGCGCCAGAAATGCTCGGTGCCCTCGCGGGCGGAGCCCAGGCCGCGGACCTTGCCGAGCGGGGTGCGCATGTCTTTGTTGTTGCCGCTCATCTCAGGCTCCCCGCACCATGTAGCCGACGATCCAGACCAGCAGCGTCAGCAGCACCGCGCCGACGACGGTCGCCCATGCGAGCTTGGAGGCGGTGTGCTTCTCGAGCCCCGCGCCGGTATCCCAGATCAGGTGGCGGATGCCGCCCAGCAGGTGCTGCATCAGCGCCCAGGTGTAGCCCAGCAGCACGATCCGGCCGAACCAGCTGCCGTAGATCCCGTTGACGAAGTCGAAATACTCCTGCGACGTCGCCGCCGCCACCAGCCACCAGGCCACCAGAAGCGTGCCGAAGTAGAGCGCCGCGCCGGTGATGCGATGGATGATCGACGTCGTCATCGTGATCGGCGGGCGATAGATGGTCAGGTGCGGCGACAGCGGCCGCGCTCGCGATTGGGTTGCTTGTGATTTGCTCATGGCTCCCCCGGTCTGCATCCGAGCGTGGCTATGTTTGAATACGGCGTCGTCGCACCGTTTTGCGACGTCGGAATGGGCGCTTTCTAATGCGGTTTTTGCACCGCGTCAAAGTCGGAAAACCGTTCTGGCGCACATATTTAGTCGCATTGCGCCTTCAATCGATTGAAGCCCGGCCCCACTACCCGCCCGGGTGAGCAACGCCTGGACGGGGCGGCAGCCGGTCGTCGTCGCTGCCTGCCCGTCCGCATCCACCGGCCCTACCCGGGTGTGGGGTGCTCACGCGCCTGATACGGGAGCAAGATTGACCTTGTTTGTTAATCGAAACGGCCCGGTTGGCCGAAATCCCTTAACAAAGGTTAAGAAAGCGTTAAGGTTTGATTCGAGAAGCCGCGCTGCAAGCCAGGGAGATTCTGCGATGCGCACTGCATTGGCCTTGACCGGAATCCTGCCGCTGGCGATGGCAGCCGCCATTGCACTTGCCGCTCCCGCCTCCGCGGGCGGCTGGGATGGCGACCGCATCTACGCCGATTCCTTCGGCAACCTCGTCGTCGAAAGCGGTGCGGGATACAAGCGCATCGTCGTCGGCGAGGGCGGATCGGCCCGCAAGCTCGCAGCCGGCGCCGGACCGAAGGTGGTCTATCTCGACCGGCAGGGCAGGGATTCGGTCCGCCGCTGCTACCGTCCGCCCATGCTGCTCAAGGGCCGCAGCTACATGTACGGCTTTTCCGAGGGCGAGATTCCCCAGCCCGGCCTTCGCTGCCGCTGAACCCGTTCAGGCCGACGGCGGCTTGCCCCCGAACGGCACGACGTTCGACACACTCGCTTCGAAAGATACTTCGAGCACGCTGATGCCGGCGATGCGGACGCAGTCGCGGCCGTCCTTCTTGGCTTCGTAGAGGGCGGCATCCGCCCGCCGCATCAACTGGTCGATGCCCTCGCCGGCAACGAGCTCGGCCACGCCGAAGCTCGCCGTGAACCGCCGGTTCACCGGCAGGCCGTCTATCGGCAGGGCCGAGAACGCGCTGCGGGCGCCTTCGGCGAACAGGCGCGCCGCCGCCATGTGCGTGCCCGGCAGGATGATGGCGAACTCCTCGCCGCCGATGCGGCCGGCTATGTGGTGGCCTGCCTTCGATTCGTGCAGGAAGCGCGAGAAGGCCTCGATGACACGGTCGCCCGAGGCATGTCCGTAGCTGTCGTTGATCGACTTGAAGTGGTCGAGATCGGAGATCACCAGCGTCACCGGCAGGCCCTGACGCGACGCATCGCGCAGGGCGGCCGCGGCATGCCGCTCGAAGCCGCCGCGGTTGAGCAGCCCCGACAGCGCATCCGTCTCCGACTTCTGCAACACGTCGCCGAGGATGTCGCGCATCAGGATGACCATGATCAGCAGCGCGATGGACAGGGCGAACACCGTGCCCAGCGCCTGCGAGATCATCGCGTAGGTGCTCTGCAGGTAGAAGTGCGGGTCGGAACCCGAGCCGCCGACCGCAAGCGCCAGGTACGGCTTGGAGAAGAACTGCACCGAGCTTGCCAGGAGCACGCCGGCGAGCGCGTAGTCGAAACGGCTGAGCTTGGTCCGCGCCTGGAGCACGATCGCCGCGCCGACGGCCTGGGCGATGGCATAGGGCGTCTGGAACGTCATCATGCGCAGCAGCGAGTCGCGGTCGAGCCCCTGCGTGACATAGACCGCAATGGTCGCCAGCACGAAGAAGGCCAGCATCGACCGCCACGGCGGCGCGACTTCGTAGCGGCGCGCTAGGCCGACATTCATCAGGAGGGTGATGGCCAGGAACATCGCGAAATTAACCGCGACGATCGCCCGCGTGTCCTGGAACAGCGGAATGGTGAATTCCGTCCCGATATAGACGATGCCCAGGCCGTAGCAGAGTGCGAACCAGCGCGCCGAAATGCGCCTCGCATCATAGATCGCGATTGCCATGAACGCGCTGGCGAGCAGGCCGGCGACGAACAGGTTGATCGCGAGAATGAACTCTGCACCGCTCATCGCGTGTGGTCGCCTCCGATGCTCGCAAGCAAATCATACGCGCGAGAAAAAGACGTTAACGTGACCCGGCGGAAGACGGGTTTCACTAATATCCTCAACAAATGGACAAGGCGGCGAGCTCGCGCCCGCCGCCTCGTTCGCATGTGTGTCGGCGACGGCTATTTCCAGTCGCGGATGTCGACGAAATGACCGGCGATCGCGGCGGCCGCGGCCATGGCCGGCGAAACCAGATGGGTGCGGCCCTTGAAGCCCTGGCGGCCTTCGAAGTTGCGGTTCGAGGTCGAGGCGCAGCGCTCGCCCGGCTTCAGCCGGTCGTCATTCATGGCCAGGCACATCGAGCAGCCCGGCTCGCGCCAGTCGAAGCCGGCGGCGACGAAGATCTTGTCCAGGCCCTCGGCCTCCGCCTGTTCCTTCACCAGGCCAGAGCCCGGTACGATCATGGCGTTGACGGTCGCTGCCACCTTCCGGCCCTCGACGACCTTGGCGACGGCGCGTAGGTCCTCGATGCGGCCGTTGGTGCACGAGCCAATGAAGACGCGGTCGATGGCGATGTCGGTGATCTTGGTGCCGGCGGAGAGCCCCATATAGTCGAGCGCGCGCTTCTTCGAGTTGCGCTTGGTCTCGTCCGGGATCTCCTCCGGGTTCGGCACGATGCCGGTGACGGACGCCACGTCCTCGGGCGACGAGCCCCAGGTGACGATGGGCGGCAGCTTGGCGGCGTCGAGCACCACCACCTTGTCGAAATGCGCGCCCTCGTCGGTGTGCAGCGTCTTCCAGTAGTCGAGCGCCATGTCCCAGGCCGTGCCCTTCGGCGCGCGCGGCTTGTCCTTGACGTAGGCGTAGGTCGTCTCGTCGGGCGCGATCAGGCCGGCTCGGGCGCCGCCTTCGATCGACATGTTGCAGATTGTCATGCGGCCTTCCATCGACAGCGCGCGGATCGCCTCGCCGGCATATTCGATGACGTAGCCGGTGCCGCCGGCGGTGCCGATCTCGCCGATGATGGCCAGCACGATGTCCTTGGCGGTCACGCCCTCGGGCAGAACGCCGTCGACACGCACCAGCATGTTCTTGGCCTTCTTCTGGATCAGCGTCTGGGTGGCCAGCACATGCTCCACTTCCGAGGTGCCGATGCCATGCGCCAGCGCGCCGAAGGCACCGTGCGTCGAGGTGTGGCTGTCGCCGCAGACGATAGTCATGCCCGGCAGGGTGAAGCCCTGCTCGGGGCCGACGATGTGGACGATGCCCTGGCGCTTGTCGTTCTCGGAGTAATATTCCACGCCGAAGTCGGCCGAGTTCTTGGCCAGCGCCTCGACCTGGATGCGGCTCTCCTCGTTCTTGATGCCGTCCTTGCGGTCCAGCGAGGTCGGCACGTTGTGATCGACCACGGCCAGCGTCTTTTCCGGATGGCGCACCTTGCGGCCGGCCATGCGCAGGCCCTCGAAGGCCTGCGGGCTGGTCACCTCGTGCACGAGGTGGCGATCGATGTAGAGCAGGCAGGTGCCGTCGTCCTGGCGGTCGACGATGTGGTCGTCAAAGATCTTGTCGTAGAGGGTACGCGGTGCGCTCATGGCTTTGGATCCGTCGATATGAAACTGGGGAAGGCGGTAGGGCGCGCCAAAGGCCCGTCGGCTCGGCGCAGGCGACTAGATAAGTCGGCTGGTCAGCGCGCCTGAAATCCGGGCAAAGAAACGCGACGGCAGGCGCTTGTGGTCCT
Source organism: Aminobacter sp. Piv2-1 (assembly GCF_037625995.1). Lineage (NCBI taxonomy): Bacteria > Pseudomonadati > Pseudomonadota > Alphaproteobacteria > Hyphomicrobiales > Phyllobacteriaceae > Aminobacter > Aminobacter sp. Piv2-1. Next base: position 96,392 of record NZ_JARKMU010000014.1, on the reverse strand, counting down.
GCAGCACGAAACCCTTGTAGGCCGGATCTCCAAAGAGCTCTTCCATGGCCCGCTCATATCAATCTTTTGGGCTTCCGGCAATTGCGACTGCAGCGCCCGCACCGGCCGAGGTTCCCGAGGCCTGCTCAGCGGATCGCGAAGACGAATGCCTTGACCAGCACCTCCGGCTCCGCCACGGCGAAGGCCCGGAACGGCGGGCTCTCCTCCACCGGCCGCCATCGGCCGGCGGCCTCGAGCTCGGCGAACTTTTCCAGGAACCCGCCCTTTGCCAGCACCATGTCGCGCACCGTGAAGATGGCGAAGCCGCCGGGCCGGGTGATCCGCACCAGCTCGTCCAGGCTCGCCGCCGGCGCATGGCCGGCCGTGAACACGCCGGTCGAGAAGAACGCCGCGAAATGTCCGTCGCCCCAGGGCAGCGGCCCGCCGAGCGCCGCCCGGGTCAGCGCCGCATAGCCGCTGCGCGCCCGCGCCAGCGCCAGCATCTCGTCGGAAAGGTCCAGCCCCTCGATCGCGGGATAGCCCAGCGCGGCAAGGTAAGGCCCCGACAGCCCGGTGCCGCAACCGGCGTCGAGCAGCGGCCTGGCTCCCTTCGGCACGTGCCGCGCCACCCACGCGGCAATGACGAATGGCAGGCAGTAGCCGAGCGCCGCCGTCTCGGTGTCGTAGCCGTTGGCCCAGGCGGCATAGGCGTCGGCGAGTTCGCCGTCGGTCCTCGCCGCATAGACCCGGGCCAGCGCCTCGCCGTCCTCGCTCATCGGCTTCTCCTTGCCTATCGCGCCTGTCCCCGTTTCAGCCGCCGCTCCAGCGACCGCAAGGCCAGCGACAGTCCCACCGTCAGTATGAGGTAGACATAGGCCACGATCGAGTAGGTTTCGAAGAAGCGGAATGAACCCGAGGCATAGACCTTGGCCATCTGCGTGATGTCGGCGACGCCCAGCACCGACACCAGCGACGAATCCTTCACCATGGCGATGAAGTCGTTGCCGTAGGGCGGCAGGATGGTCTTGAACGCCTGCGGCCAGACGATCAGCCGGAAGCGCTGGTAACGCGACAGCCCCAGCGCCTTCGCCGCCTCGATCTGGCCGGTATCGACGGCCTGGATGCCGGCGCGGAAGATTTCGGCGATGAAGGACGAATAGGCGATGGTGAGCGCGATGATCGCCCGCCACAGCAGCGAGAAGTCGCGCACCTGCATGGCCTCGACGAGGCCTGCGGCCTGCAGCGGCGTCGACAACCAGTTCCACGCCGCCACGAAGGCCGGCGCGCCGACGAAGGCGATCCAGAACAAGAGCACCAGGATCGGCAGGCCGCGGATGATCTCGACATAGAACCGCGCGATCTGGCGCAGCACCTTGGAGTTCGACAGCCCGAGCAGCGCGACGAACAGCCCGAGCGCCGAGGCGAGCGCGAAGGCGACGACGGTGACGAACAACGTCACCAAAAGCCCCTTGGCGAGGGTGGCGATGATCTGGCGATAGAGCTCGTCGGACCCGATCGCCAGCGCGGCGGCCACGGCGATGATGCCGGCGGCGACCAGCCACCAGGGGAAATCCGCCTGCGTGCCGGAACGAGGTGACGGCGGCATCTACGGAGCGACCATCTGAGCTGTTGTAGGCGGTGCTTTATGTTGCCCCCTGAGCCTGCCGAAGGGCTGGCCATCTCCCCCGCAAGAGGGAAGATTCGCAGCGCCGGCTCCGACGCCGCTATTCCAATGCAGCAACACGCTAAGATCGCCGCCGTAGGCGATTGGGCGATGCGGGGGCGACTGCCGATCTCCGCCCTTGTGGGGGAGATGGCTGCCAGGCCAGAGGGGGGCAACGTCGAGCACGAACACCGATCCGGGCTGCGACGCGCAATCCCTCACTGCCCCATCTTGTAATCGAGGAACCACTTCTTGTTCAGCTTGTCGAAGGTGCCGTCGGCCTTGAGTGCCGCGATCGCCTGGTTGACCGGCGCGACGAGGTCCGAGCCCTTCTTGAAGATGAAACCGAAATCCTCGCTGCCCAGCGGCTCGCCCACCACCTTGAGCTTGCCCTCGGAGGCGTCGACATAGCCCTGCGCCGCCACGCTGTCGGTCAGCACCAGGTCGACGTCGCCGGCCTTCAGTGCCTGCACCGTGGCGCCGAAGGTCTCGAACAGCTTGATGCGCGGGTTCTGCTCGTTGCCGTCGAGGATTTCGTAGACTGCGGTGTAGAACGGCGAGGTGCCCGGCTGCGCCGCGATCAGGCCGTCCTTGAGGGCGGCGAAGCTCTTGGCGTCGGTGAAGCGGCTTTCGTCGGCGCGCACCAGCATGAACTGCTGCGAAAGCATGTAGGGATCGGAGAAGTCGACCTTCTCCTTGCGGTCTTCCTTGATGGTGATGCCGGTCATGCCGATCTGGTACTGGCCGTCCGACACCGCCTGGATCATCGCGTCCCAGCTGGTGTTCTGGTACTCGACCTTGAAGTTGAGCCGCTTGGCGATCTCGTCCATCGCGTCATATTCCCAGCCGATCTGCTTGCCGGTCTTCGGATCGACGAACTGCAACGGCGGATAGGCGTTCTCGGTCACCACAACGACCGACTTGCCGCCGAGGTCAGGCAGGCTCTGGGCCTGGGCGACGAAGGGCGAAATCACGACGGCGAACGCGCCGGCGAGCGCAAGCTTTAGACTATTCATGGTCAGTTCCCCAAAATGACTAGACGGCTGCGCCGGTCTATTGCGCGAGACTTTAGCTGTCTCAAGCTTGCTTGCAAGCAGGCCGCATGCGTCGCGCCTGAAAGAACTGGAATTCCGTCCCCCCGAAACGAAAAAGGGCGGCTCGAAGCCGCCCTTTTGGAACTTGGTCGCGCCGGCGATTACTCGGCGGCGGCTTCGGCAGCCTTGGCGGCCTCGGCAGCAGCCTTCTTCTCGGCGGCTTCCTGGGCGGCCTTCTCGGCGGCCAGCGCCTCGGCGGCGGCGATCTTCTCGGCCTCGATGCGGGCCTTCTCGGCGTTCGCTGCGTCGCGCTCGGCGTCGTTCAGCTTGCGGGCGCGCACGCCGGTGTTCTCGGAGATACGAGCCGACTTACCGCGACGGTCGCGCAGGTAGTACAGCTTGGCGCGACGCACCTTGCCGCGGCGGACGATCTCGACGCCCTCGATCATCGGCGAGTAGACCGGGAACACGCGCTCCACGCCTTCGCCATAGGAGATCTTGCGGACGGTGAAGTTTTCCTGGAAGCCCGAACCCGAACGGGCGATGACGACGCCCTCATAGGCCTGGACGCGGGTACGCGAACCTTCGGTAACGCGCACCTGGACGCGCACGGTGTCGCCCGGCTGGAATTCCGGCAGGGTGCGCTTGGCTTCGATCTTGGCGGCCTGTTCGGCCTCGAGCTGACGGATCAGATCCATCTCAAAAATCCACTTCTTGTTCTTCCGACAGCCAGAGCGCCCGACGCTTGCCTTGCAGTCCACCTGACCGCTCGGCTATGCCTTCATTCCCTTTCGGGCCTTCCGGCAGGGGCGACTACACCGTCATTGTTGACGGGACTGGACGATCATTCGTCCGGTTCGGGCGGCCACATACCGCTATTTCGCCCATTTGTCACGCCTTTGCGGCGTCTTTTTTGCACGTCCCGCGCGCGAAGCTTCCGCATTTCATGCCGCGCGCGCCCCGGCATCTGCAGTACGGCACGGTCCGGCCACGCGCTGGCTGCCGAATCCTGCTCGAACCGCCGTCGCTAGGGTAGATGCGCAAGCAGCGCACTGAAGATCGCCGCAAGCTCCGCTGCCGGATCGGCGCTCTCCAGCGCGCGCGAAATCCGGTCGCCGCGCGCCTCGACCACCATGCTCGCCGCCTCGAGCAGTTCGGCATCGCTCAGTCCCGACAGCGACAGCGTCGCGATGCCGGCCGCAAGCGCCACAGGCGCCAAAAGCTGCAGCGTCGGCTCGACCTCCGCCACACGCATGTCGCCCTGCAGCGGCTGGCTGGCGCGCAGCTCCACGAGCGTCGCTGCAGCGACCGCGGCCACCGCGTCGCGGCGATCTTCGGGGCCGGCAGCGCGCATCGCCGCAAGCAGTTCCGGATGCTTGCGGCGAACGGCCAGATGCGCCTGCGAAAAACTCGCCTCGTGCAGCAGGGGCGTCATGCCGCCCTTCTGGCGCAGCCAGGATTTCAGCGCGGCGTAGAGGTCGCGGCGGAACAGCCGCTCCCCCTCCGCGCCGCCAACGGTGGCGAAATAGACGTCGAAGCCATGCAGCCTCGCGCCGTCGTCGGGCCTGACGATGGGCAGCAGCGACAGCGACACCGTCTCGGCCATGGTCAGCGTGTCGTCGACCACGCTCGCCGCCCGCCCGATGAGCCGCTCGATCTCAACGGGCGGAGCGAACGGTTCGGTGCCCGGCGGCCGCCGCGGCCCGCCCGGATTGTCGTGCCGGCTCGCCCGGACGAAATGGCGCACGTCGCGCAGGCGATCCTTGATGTTGACGACGACCTCTTCGGAAAAGCTTCTCAGCATGCGCGTTCCTTGCAGCCCGTCTGGCGAGGCTTTCACCGGGGCATTGCAGCATTGTTCGGCCACAACTTCAATTCACGCGCAGCGCACGGGTGCTTGACCTGCGGAGCGTTCCTTGAAAAGTGATGGAATCCGAAGCAGGGGGAGCGGCGTGAGCAAGGGTACAAGAGGTTCGGGCGCGAGGTCGCGCGCCGCGGAGGCTCCAACGGACGCCGACAGCTCCCCCGCCGACAGCCGCGCCGACCGGCTCCGCCTGCGCGCCGCCTGGATGTATTTCATCGAGCAGATGACCCAGAACGACATCGCCGAGGTGCTCGGGGTCGGGCGCGTCACGGTGGTCCGCATGCTGGCCGAGGCGCGCGCGCGCAACGAGGTCAAGATCGCCATCGAGGGCGAGCTGTCCGGCATCGTCAGGCAGGAGCGCGCGATCGAGCGCAAGTTCGGCGTCCAGCGCGCCATCGTGGCGCCGCTGTCGGCCGAGGGCGCGGACCCGATCCCGGCGATCGGCGCGGCCACAGGCAGCTATCTTTCCGAGGCGATGCGCTCGGACATGTCCGTCGGAGTCGGCTGGGGCCGCACCCTGTTTGGCACCCTGCCCTACATCAGCGCCCGGCCGCTCAGCGACTTCCGCGTCATTTCGCTGCTCGGCGGCGTCGGCGTCGCGCGCCGCACCAACCCGGCCGAGTTCGCCTGGCGCTTCGCCCAGGCCTTCCAGGGCGACGGCTATCTGATCCCGGCACCGGCCGTCGTCGACAGCATCGACACCAAGCGCGCATTGATCGAGCGTTGCGGCCTGTCCGAGATCTTCGCGCTGGCCGATTCGCTCGACGCGGTGCTGGTCAGCGTCGGCGACATCGCCTCCGCCTCGACCTTCTACCGCGGCGGCTTCCTTACCGAGGCCGAGCGCCAGAAGCTCGCCGCCAAGGGGGCAGTGGGCGACCTCCTGTTCCATTTCTTCGACCGCGACGGCAACCTGGTCGACCACCCGATCAACGACCTGGTGATGTCGGTCGACGTCGACCGCATCCGCCGCGCGCCGCTGCGCATCCTGACTTCCGGCGGCACCGACAAGATCGACGCCCTGCTCGGGGCGATGAAGCTGGTCAACCCGACGGTGCTGATCACCGACGAGCACAGCGCCCGGCGCATGATCGAGGCCCCCTGAGCGACTAGGGCTGGCGCGGGAGCGCGGACCCCGGCCTACCGCCCCCTGATCCGCGGATCGAGCGCATCGCGCAGACCGTCGCCGATGTAGTTCACGCTGAGAACGGTCAGCGAGATGGCGAGGCCCGGCCAGAGCACGCGCTGAGGGTAGAGCTGCATGTACTCCACCCCCTCGAACAGCAGCCGGCCCCAGGTCGGAAAATCGGGTGGGAAGCCGAGGCCGAGAAAGCTGAGCGCCGATTCGGTGATGATGGCGCTGGCGATGCCGAGCGTCGCCGCGACCATCACCGGCGAGATCACGTTGGGCAGGATGTGCCGCAGGATCATGCGGTGCGGCGGCGTGCCGATGGAGCGCGCGGCGAGCACGAACTCCCGCTCCTTCAGGGCCAGCACCTCGCCGCGGACGATGCGCGCCGCCTGCATCCAGGAGGTCGCGCCGATGGCGCTGACGATCAGCACGAAGGTCCCTGTCTCCGGCCCGAGGGCCCTCGCCAGCGCATCGCGGAAGAGGAAGACCATGACCAGCAGCAGCGGCAGCAGCGGCAAGGCGAGGACGAGGTCGGTGAGCCGCATCAACGGCCCGTCGAGCCGCTTGAACAGGCCCGCCAGCACGCCGACAGTGGTGCCGAGAAGGACCGCGATCGACATGGCGACGAGGCCCACGGCGATCGAGACCTGGCCGCCCGCCATCACCCGCGCGAGCATGTCGCGTCCGAGCTGGTCGGTACCGAGCGGCCATTCGAACGAGGGCGGCTTGTTCCGCGTCATGATCATCTTGGCCGCGTCGGGATTGACGTAGGTCGGATCGACCGCCCAGACGAGCGGCCCGACGGCCACGAAGGCAATCAGCGCGAGGAAGACGAACATCCCGCCGAGCGCGCCGCCATGGGTCTTGAACTGCATCCAGACGTCGCGCCAATGGCTGCGTGGCTTTTCGACGAGGGTGGCTGCGGCATCAGTCATAGCGGATCCTCGGGTCAAGGATGCCGTAGAGGATGTCGGCAACCAGATTGAAGAACACGATCAGCACGGCGAAGATGAAGGTAAGCGTCTGGACCGTGGGCAGGTCGCTGGCGTTGATCGCGCCGATCAGCGCGGTGCCGAGCCCGTTCACCTTGAACACCTGCTCGGCGATGATGGCGCCGCCGAAGATCGTCGGGATGCCGAGGGCGATCACCGTCACCACCGGAATGAGGCTGTTTCTCAGGACATGCTTCAGCACCACCACCCGCTCGCCCATGCCCTTGGCGCGCGCGGTCCGGACGTAGTCCTGCCCGAGGTTCTCGAGCATGGAGGAGCGCATGTAGCGGCTGATCTCCGTGGCGTTGTGAAGTGCCAGCACGGTGACCGGCAGGGCCATCTGCATCACCTGCTTCTTGAAGGAGGCCCAGTCGGTCACCTCAAGCGTCGTGTCGTAGATCGAGGGGAACCAGCCGAGATTGACCGAGAAGACGATGATCAAGAGCACGCCGGTGAAGAAGGTCGGAACCGAAGAGCCCACCATCGCGACGAAGGTGCCGAGCTGGTCGAACCAGGAATATTGCCGGTAGGCCGAATAGATGCCGATGGGAAGCGCGATGAGGATGCCGACGACATAGGCGGTGCCGATCACCATCATGGTCTGGGGCAGGCGCTGGCCGATGATGTCGAACACCGGCGTGCGGCTCTGCCAGGAGAGGACGCGCTGGGCGTTGCCCGCGAGGTTCGTCCCCAGCCAGCCGTCGATGACATAGGCGGGCTCGATCAGGAAGAACTGCCTGAGCCAGAGCAGGTAGCGGACAACGACGGGCTCGTTCGCGCCCATGGCTTGCATCATCCGTTCGCGCACCTCGGGCGGCACGGTCCGGGGAATTTCCGACATCGGGCTGCCGGGCGCCAGATCGACCAGGAGGAAGATCACGAGGCTGATCAGCAGAAGCGTCGGGATGGCAAGCAACAGCCTGCGGATCACAAAAGTCAGCATGGTCGTCGGCGGTCCAGGGGGTGCGGCGGTCTGGTTGCGTCGGCGGGGCGGGGCGGGACCGTCCGGCCCCGCCCCGCCCGTCACATCACTTGATGCGGTACCAGTCGGACACGTTCCACAGCTCGCTGTCCCAGGCGTTGAGGACCACCCCGCCCAGCGTCTTCGCCTTGGCCGAAAGGCGGGCTCGATCGACCAGCGGAATGCTCACATAGCCGTCCTTGGTCAGCAGGTCGTTCATCGAAATGACGATCTTGGCGCGCTCGTTGATGTCGCTGGTCTTCGACAGCTGCGCCAGCAGCTCCTCGTAGCGCGGGTCGCAGAGGCGGTTGATGTTGGTGCCCCGCCAGCCGTTGCCCGGTCCCGGGATGTTGCCGCAGACATATTGCGCCAGATAGGATTCGGGATCGGTGCCGTCGTAGTCGAGGGTGTCCAGCTGGGCCTCGGCGTAGAACCTCTGGTAGGTGTCGGGCGTGCCCGGATCGCCGCCGAAGAAGACGCTGGGCTCGATGGCCTTCAGTTCCGCCTCGACCCCGATCTGGCTCCACCAGCCCTTGACCAGCGCCTGGAAGTCCTGGCGCACCGCATTGACCGAGGTCTGGAACAGCAGCGAGAGCTTCTTGCCGTCCTTGTCGCGGATGCCGTCGCCGTTGCTGTCGGTCCAGCCGGCCTGGTCGAGCAGCGCCTTGGCGCCCTCGACGTCCTGCACCAGGCAATCGGTGTTGGGGCTGGCATAGATCGCCGGGGCGGGGATCACGTTGCAGGTCGGCCGGCCCGCGGCGCCATATCCGACCTCGACCAGCAGCTTGCGGTCGATGGCCATGGACAGCGCCTTGCGCACGCGAACGTCCGACAGGATCGGGTGGGGGTTCTTGATCGTGGAGCGCTCGCCCTCGGGCAGGTCGGGCGAGGGGTCGGTCAGGTTCAGCTCGATCCGCTCGACATTGTTGCTGAAGGCCGAGATCAGCTCGCCCTTGCCGCCGGCTGCCATCTGGGCCTGGAACTCGGGATTGATCTGGGTGTTCCAGGCGTAGTCGAACTCGCCCGTCTCCAGCACCGCGCGGGCCGACGCCCTGGCATCGCCGCCGCCCTTGAGCGTCACCGTGGCGAAAGCGGGCTTCGCCGGATCGCGGTAGTTCGGGTTGGCGGCCAGTTGCACGACGTCGTTGACCTTGAAGTCGGTGACGGTGAAGGGGCCGGTGCCGATGGGCTTGGTATTCTGCTCGGTGCAGGCCTGGGCCGCGGCACCCGTGCAGGCCGCGAACTGCGCCTTCTGCAGGACGGGCGAGGCCGCCCCGACGAAGGCATTGAAGGGATTGGGCTTCGGCGCGGTGAAGGTGATCTTGATCGTCTGCGGGTCGACGGCTTCGACGGTCTTGATTCCGGTGAAGCGCGCGGCCTGCGAGCAGCCCATGTCGGCGTTGGTGCAATATTCATAGGTGAAGACCGCATCGGCGGCGGTGACGGGCGTTCCGTCGGACCATACCAGCCCCGGGGTCAGCTTCCAGGTGATGGTGGTGAGGTCCTTCGAGATGCCGCCGTTCTCGATCGAGGGGATCTCGCTCACCAGGCGCGGGATCAGGTCGCCCTTTTCGTTGAAGCCGGCGAGCGGCTCGATGACGAGGCTCGCCCCGTGCACATCCTTGGTGCCCGAGGACATATAGGGGTTCATGACCGACACGGCCTGGAAGTAGAGAATGTTCACATTGCCGTCGGTGGCGCGCTGGGCAAGGGCGGCGGGCGCGAGGCCGATTAGGGCCGTTGCCGCCGCTGTTGTCCCGAGTAGAGCCGTTCTGAAGTTCATTGGTTTCCTCCCTGTAGGTTGTGCTCGTTGGCCTTGGTCGCGCCGGTTGATCCGGCGGATTTCGTTACGCGGTGGCAGGCGACGAAGCGCCCGGGTGCGACCTCCTGGAGCCGGGGCGCAACGCCGTGGCAGCGCTCCTGCGCTTCGGGACAGCGGGTGCAGAAAGTGCAGCCCTTCGGCGGATTGGCGGGTGAAGGGACGTCGCCCTTCAGGATGATGCGCTTGCGGGCGCCCTCGCGGCTCGGATCGGGCTCGGGCACGGCGGAGAGAAGCGCCTTGGCATAAGGGTGCAGCGGCTCGGAATAGAGCGCCTCGCGCGGCGAAAGCTCGGCGATCTGGCCGAGATACATCACCGCCACCCGGTCGGCGATGTGGCGCACCATCGACAGATCGTGGCTGATGAACAGGTAGGTGAGCCCGAACTTGTCCTGCAGGTCTTCGAGCAGGTTCACCACCTGCGCCTGGATCGAGACGTCGAGGGCCGCGATCGGCTCGTCGCAGACGACGAACTTCGGATTGAGCGCGAGCGCCCTGGCAATGCCGATCCTTTGCCTCTGTCCGCCCGAGAACTCATGCGGATAGCGGTTGGCGAAGCGGCGGTTCAGGCCCACCGCATCCATCAGCTCGTAGATGCGGGCAAGTTTGTCGTCGCGGCTGAGCGCTGTGTGCTCGTCCAGCGGCTCGCCGATGATGGCGGCGACGGTCATGCGCGGGTTGAGGCTCGCCTGCGGGTCCTGGAAGACCATCTGCATCATGGGCCGGGCCTTGCGCAGTTCCGACGGCGAAAGAGTGGCCACGTCCACTCCGCCGATGGTCACCTGGCCGCTGGTGATCTCGCAAAGCCGCAGCAGCGCCCGCCCCACGGTGGATTTGCCGCAGCCCGTTTCCCCGACGAGGCCGAGCGTCTCGCCCTCCATGATGTCGAAGGAAACGCCGTCCACGGCCTTCACGTCGCCGGTGTGGCGGCGGAAGACGCCGGTATGGATCGGGAAGTACATCTTCAGGTCGCGGACTTGAACCAGGGGCTTCGCCGCGGGGCCGGTCGCATCAAGCATCGGCGGTTTCCGGATTCCAGTGGCAGGCAACGTCATGGCCGTGATCGATCGGCTTGTCGTCGAGTGGGCGGCGGGCTGGATTTTCCGTCGCGCAGCGGCCAAAGGCATGGGCGCAGCGGCTGCGGAAGGGACAGGCCGAAGGGGCTGCGCCAAGCATCGGCGGCTGCCCTTCGATCACCTGGAGGCGCGCGGCCCGCGCGCCCGAAAGCGTGGGAACGGCCTTGAGCAGCGCCCGCGTGTAGGGATGGCGCGGATTGCGGAAAAGCTCCTTGACCGGCGCCTGTTCCACCACCTGGCCGCCATACATGACCATCACCCGATCGGCGATGCCCGCGATGACGCCGAGATCATGGGTGATCCAGACGATGGCCATGCCGAGTTTCCGGCGCAGTTCCGCCACCAGCTCGAGGATCTGCGCCTGGATGGTGACGTCGAGGGCCGTCGTCGGCTCGTCGGCGATCAGCACCTCCGGGTCGCAGGCAAGCGCCATGGCAATCATCACCCGCTGGCGCATTCCGCCCGAGAACTGGTGCGGATAGTTCTTCAGCCGCCTCTCGGCATCGGGGATGCCGACGAGCACCAGGAGCTCGGCCGCGCGCCGTCTCGCGTCGGCCTTGCTCATCCCCATGTGGCGGCGCAAGGGCTCCATGATCTGGTCGCCCACCGTGAGAACCGGGTTGAGGCTGGTCATCGGGTCCTGGAAGACGAAGCCCACGCGCGCACCCCGCACGCGCCGCAGCTCGACGGGCGAGAGCTTCAGGATATCCTTTCCGCCGAGCAGGACCTCGCCCGAGCGTACCTCGGCAGGGGGCGACGGCAGAAGCCCGATCAGCGACATCATCGTGACCGACTTGCCCGAACCGCTTTCCCCGACAACGCCCAGCAACTCGCCGGGCTTCAGGTGAAAGCTGACCTTGTTGACGGCATGGATATCTCCGCCTCTTGTGCAAAAGACGGTCTCGAGCCCTCGAACATCGAGGACGGCCTGCGCCCCATCGGGCATATGATATTCCCCTAGTATTTTGTTTTTATTTTTATTTCAGTTCTCACATCCTCTGCGATCGGCAAATCACGAAGGTGCGTGCTGATTTTTTGGAATCCATATCCGGTTTTACTCAGGCATTGACAACAAATAATCGTGAAGAACCTTCCAGTAATCTCAGTCTGGACTCCGTACTTGAAATCATATGGGTAGATTGGCCTTGTTTCGTACTTGGGAACGCCCGTGTGAACTCAACGTGGGCGAACGGTTTTTGTTGTGCCTGGCGCAGCGAAGTGGTTCGGCGGTGCGTTGCGCACGCGGGTTCGTCATCCTGCCGCTCACAGTCGCCGGCATGATACGTTCGCAGAACAACTTGACGCGGAAGGGGCTTGCCGGCGCAATGGGGAACGGCCGCGCCGCCAGGACCTGGTGTGCAATCAAGCGGGCAACGACACCGGAGACCGCCATGCCTGCAAAAGGCTGGTCACCCGATTCGACGTTCGCCGATGATCGACCGGACATATGGGATCGGCAGCCCTGCCCACCGACAAGACCGCCCCAGAAACGACGAAGGCCGCGGAGAACCGCGGCCTTTTTCGTGGAGTAATTGGAGCGGGTGAAGCGATTCGAACGCTCGACCCCAACCTTGGCAAGGTTGTGCTCTACCCCTGAGCTACACCCGCTCGCCGCGGCTCGCCGCCGCAACGGCGCCTATATGGCCGAAGAGCGCCGTGAATGCAACAGGGTATGAGCGCTCTTTTTTCATCTTTTTTCGCAGGCGCGGAAAACCGGGTGTTGACCCACGGGAAGGCTGCCGCGACGGCACGGGCAGGCTTGTGTCGGCTCCTGGCATTGCCCATAAACCGTAGCGCACAGCAATCCGGGCGAGATTCCATGACAGCTCCAGCGACCCCCAAGACCCAGGCCGAACTGATGGCTTTCCTCGACGGACTGGGGATCGCGGTCAGGACGCGCAACCATCCGCCGCTGTTCACCGTCGCCGATTCGCAGGCGCTGCGCGGCGAGATCGCGGGCGGGCACACCAAGAACCTGTTCCTCAAGGACAAGAAGGACAATTTCTTCCTCGTCACCGTCGCCGAGGAGGCCGAGGTCGACCTCAAGCAGATCCACCACCTCATCGGCGCATCGAGCCGCGTGTCCTTCGGCAAGCCGGAGGCGCTGATGGAGCTGCTCGGCGTGATCCCGGGTGCCGTCACCGTCTTCGGCCTGATCAACGACACCGCGGCGCGGGTGAAGGTCGTGCTCGACAGCAGCCTGATGGAGAACGAGGTGGTCAATGCCCACCCGCTGACCAACGAGGCGACGACCTCGATCGGCCGCGACGATCTCTTGCATTTCGTCCGTGCGACCGGCCACGACCCTGTTATCTTGAAAGTCTCCGGCTGATCGCCACATGCTTGGCTTTAACGGCCATTGCGAGCGGCCGCCTCTACCGAAAGATCGAAGATGAGCAACCAGAACAATCCCTTCGGCGGCGTCAGCGGCCAATACTCCACCAACGTGCAATATGCCGGCGCGCCGGCAGCCGGTGCGGCGCCGGCGTCCGATCTGATCAAGGACACCACCACCGCCGGCTTTGCCGCCGACGTCATCCAGGAATCGCGCAAGCAGCCGGTGCTGGTCGACTTCTGGGCGCCCTGGTGCGGGCCGTGCAAGCAGCTGACGCCGGTGATCGAGCGCGTGGTGCAGGCCGCCGGAGGACGCGTCAAGCTCGTCAAGATGAACATCGACGACCATCCCGCGATCGCCGGCCAGCTCGGCATCCAGTCGATCCCGGCCGTCATCGCCTTCAAGAACGGCCAGCCGGTCGACGGTTTCATGGGCGCGGTGCCCGAGACCCAGATACGCGAATTCATCGACCGCGTCGCCGGCAAGGGCGGCGGCGCCCAGGTCGAGGACGCAATGGCGGCGGCAGCGGAAGCCCGCGCCGCGGGCGACCTGCAGGCCGCGGCCCAGATGTACGACGCCGTGCTGGCGCAGGCGCCCGACAATGTCGACGCCATCGCCGCGCTCGCCGATCTCCTGTTCGAGGCCGGCGACAGCGCGGGGGCCGAGGAAGTTCTGGCCCAGGTCCCGGAGGGCAAGAAGGATGCCGCCCCGATCGCTTCGGTGCGCGCCAAGCTGGCGCTGGCCGAGCAGGCCGCCAGCCTGGGCGACGCCGCCGAGCTGGAACGCCGCATCGCCGAAAACCCGAAGGACCACCAGGCGCGTTTCGACCTCGCCATGATCCAGAATGCCAAGGGGCAGCGCACCGAGGCGGCCGACAATTTGCTCGCCATCGTCAAGGCCGACCGCAGCTGGAACGACGACGGCGCCAGGGCGCAGCTCCTGCAGCTGTTCGAGGCCTGGGGCATGACCGACGAGGTGACGCTCGCCACCCGGCGCAAGCTGTCGTCGCTGCTGTTTTCGTGACGATTGGGCGAAACGGGCTTGCGGCGCGCCGGAACCGCCCCAGATAGAGATCGGCAGGGGGTACCATGCAGGCAGGAAACGCGCACTACAGGCTCGGCACCGATCTCCCGGCGACTGTCCCGGTGTTTCCGCTGACGGCCGCGCTGCTTCTGCCCGGCGGCCGCATGCCGCTGAACATCTTCGAGCCGCGCTACCTGCAGATGGTCGATGCGGCGATCGGCGGCTCGCGCCTGATCGGCATGATCCAGCCGGCGCTCGATGGCACGCTCATGGCCGACGGCGAGCCCGAGCTTTGCCCGGTCGGCTGCATCGGGCGCATCACCTCCTTCACCGAGGCCGGCGACGGGCGCTACCTGATTTCGCTGCAGGGAGTGTGCCGATTCCGCGTGGTGCAGGAGATTGCGGTCAAGACCCCCTTCAGGCAGTGCAAGATCGCTCCCTTCGTCGCCGATCTCGCCGAGGACAGGGCGGCGACCGACATCGACCGCCCGGCGCTGCTGCGCGCCTTCCGCGCCTATCTGCAGGCCAACGAACTCGAGGCCGACTGGGAAAGCGTCAGCCGGGCCGACAATGCGATGCTGGTCAATGCCCTGTCGATGATGGCGCCCTATGGCGCCGCCGAAAAGCAGGCGCTGCTCGAGGCTCCCGACCTCAAGACCCGCGCCGAGACGCTGATCGCAATCACCGAGATGACGCTGGCGCGTGACAACGATGATTTCGGTTCGAGCCTGCAATAGGCGCGGCCGAGCGACGGAACCGCGTGACCGAATCCCGCCATGCTTCGGGGGAACGATGCGGGACGGAAATGGCAGCATCCGGATGCGACGGGCGCGGCGGAACGGAAGCGGTCGACAGGCGGAGGTGCGGATGGCCGAAACGAAGGGACGCGGCATCGACGTCAAGCTGCTCGAGCTGCTTGCCTGCCCGCTGACCAAGGGGCCGCTCGTCTGGGACGCCGAGCGCGGCGAACTGGTCTCGCGGCTGGCGCGGCTCGCCTATCCCGTCCGCGACGGCATCCCGGTCATGCTGCCTTCCGAGGCAAGGCCGGTCGACGAGGCGGAGACGGGAACCAAGCGGCGGCCGTCGCCAGAATGAGGCGGGGCCTGAACACCCATCGGGGTGATAGCATTCTCCCGCATCGGTAAAGCCCGCATCATTGAAAATTCCGGCCCTTAGGCATGACGCTGCTCGCCTTGCGGGCCAAGGTTTCGTAGCTCTGCAGCATGCGCGGGTCGCGCGCCGCCTTGTTCGCGGCACTTGCCCGCCCTTCCGGCGAAGACCCGGCGCCTGCCTCCGCACTTGGCTGCAATTCCTCCGACATCGCCGCCAGCCAGTGCGTCAGGTCCTCCATCTTGTCGGCGACGATGTGGATCACGCCCGATTCCGTCTGCAGCTTGCCGGTGACCCGAATGAACTTCGCCCCCATGATGACGGGTCGGAAGCGCTCGAAGACGCGCGCCCAGACGATGACATTGGCGATCGAATGCTCGTCCTCCAGCGTGAGGAAGATGGCGTTGCCCTTGCCCGGCCGCTGGCGCACCAGCACCAGCCCGGCGACGGAGACACGCCGCCCGCCGGGCACCGAGCCGAGCCGCGCGTTGGGCGTGATGCCGGCACGGTCGAGATGATGCCTGAGGAAGGCCACCGGATGCGCCTTGAGCGACAGGCCGAGCGAGCGGTAGTCGTGGATGACGTGCTCGCCGAGCGGCATGCGCGGCAGCTGCGTCTCGGGTTCGTTGTCGGCCAGCTGGACATCGGGGCGGTCGAACAGCGGCAGCATCTCGGCGGCACTCTTGCCGTCGAGCGCCCGCACGGCCCACAGCGCCGCGCGCCTGTCGACGCCGATCGAGCGGAAGGCATCGGCCTGGGCGAGCAGCTCGATCTCGCCGACATCGAGTCCCGAACGCAGCCAGACATCCCGCACCGAGACATAGCCCTTGCCGCGCCGCTCGACGAATGCCCGCATCTTCTTGTCGGAAAGCCCCTTGATCTGGCGGAAACCGAGCCGGACGGCATGGCTGGTCTTGATGACGTCGCGCATTTCGGCGTGGCGCGGCTGGATGCGTTTTGGGTCGAATCCCGAACGCTCCAGCGTACAGTCCCAGACGGAATGATTGACATCGACCTGGCGGATCTCGACGCCGTGGTCCTGCGCGTCGCGCACCAGCTGCGCCGGCCTGTAGAAGCCCATTGGCTGCGAGTTGAGGATCGCGGCGCAGAAGACATCCGGATAAAAGGCCTTGAACCAGCAGGAGGCGTAGACGAGCAAGGCGAAGGACGCGGCGTGGCTTTCCGGGAAGCCATATTCGCCGAACCCCTCGATCTGCTTGAAGCAGCGCTCGGCGAAGTCTGCAGGGCACCCTTTCGCCATCATGCCATCAATCATTTTTTTGCGGTGGTTGCCGATCGTGCCAGTGCGTCTGAAAGTAGCCATAGAACGGCGCAGCTGATCCGCCTCTCCGGGCGTAAAACCGCCGACCTCAATCGCAATTCGCATTGCCTGCTCTTGGAACAGCGGCACGCCGAGGGTTTTATCAAGTATCTCCTTCAGTTCCGGAAGCGCATATTCCACCTGCTCCTTGCCTTGCCGGCGACGGAGGTAGGGGTGCACCATGTCGCCCTGGATAGGACCGGGACGGACGATCGCCACTTCGATCACAAGGTCATAGAACTTGCGGGGCCGGAGTCGCGGCAGCATCGACATCTGCGCCCTGCTCTCGATCTGGAAGACGCCGAGCGTGTCGGCGCGGCAGATCATGTCGTAGACGCGGGAATCCTCTTTGGGGATATTAGCCAGCCCCAGCTGTCTGCCATATTCATCCCTGACGCCATAATGAGCCTCAAGCAGATCAAATGCGCGTTTCAGGCAAGATAACATTCCAAGCGCAAGGATATCGACCTTCAGTATGCCAACGGCATCGAGGTCGTCCTTGTCCCATTCGACCATCTTGCGTTCGTCCATCGCCGTCTTGACGATGGGTACGATCTCGTCGAGCCGGTCCTTGGTGATGACGAAACCACCGACATGCTGCGAAAGGTGTCGTGGAAAGCCCATGATGTCATTGGCGTGGTCGATGATATGTCTGGTCAGCGGATCTGCCTTGTCGAGGCCACCCGCCCGCGCCTCCTTCTCGCCAAGTTCGGATGAGTACCAGCCCCAGATAGAAGCTGACAGCGCACCCCTGATGTCATCCGATAGCCCCATGGCTTTGGCAACTTCGCGCAGCGCGGAACGACCGCGATAGGTGACAACGGACGCGGCGAGGGCAGTGCGTTTTTCGCTGTATTTTTTGTAGATGTAGGCAATGACCTCATCACGTCTTTCGTGCTCGAAATCGACATCGATATCCGGCGGTTCGTCCCGCTCCGTTGAAACAAACCGCTCGAAAAGAACATCCGTAAGGGAGGGGTCCACTTCCGTGATCTCAAGGCAAAAGCAGATGACGGAATTGGCCGCCGAGCCACGTCCCTGGCAGAGGATATTCACGTCCTCGGACCGAGCGAAGCGGACGATGTCGCGGACCGTGAGAAAATAGCGTGCGTATTTCTTATCGGCGACGATCCCAAGCTCGTGGCGGATAAGGCCTTGTACTTTTTCGGGAATACCCCTTGGGTATCGCTTCTGGGCGCCCTCCCAGGTCAACCTTTCCAGTTCGACCTGAGGATCCACCCCGGCCTCGGTCGTTTCATCGGGGTAGTTATGCTTCAATTCTCCGAGCGAAAACCCGAGCGTCTCCTCAAAATGCAGCGTCTCTGCCAAAGCCGCCCCATGGCTGCGGAAGAGGCGGGCAAGGTCCGGGAAGGGCTTTAGGTAACGCTCGGCATTGGCGGCGAGGGTGAAACCGGCTTCGCCGACCGGTACATTCAAGCGTATGGCGGTCAGGACGTCCTGAAGCGAGCGCCGTTCCGCAATATGGTAGAGGGCATTATTCGTGGCCATGAGTGGCAGCTTGACCGCTGTGCTCAAGGCGGCGGCCTGCTCGATCCTGAAACGATCGTCGCCACGATATTCCGGCGAAACCGCCAGCCAGAGATTTGTGTCGAAGCGGCCCTTCAGCAGCCGCAGCAGGGACATCTGGTCCTGTACCGCCTCCGACACGTCGGGAAAAACGGCAAGCGACAGACTATCGCCCCATTCAAGCAGGTCTTCATGGCGCAGGTCCGGCGCACCCTTCTCGCCGCGCATGTTGGCCTGGGTCAGCATACGACAGAGATGACCCCAACCGTTGCGGTCCTGCGGATAGGCAAGCATGTCGGGCGTGCCGTCCGAAAAGACCAGCCGGCATCCCGGATGATAGGTGAGGCCGTCCACCTTGGACTGCTGCCAAGCGCGGACGACACCTGCCACCGTGTTGCAGTCGGCAAGACCGATGGCCGAATACCCCTGAAGCTTTGCCGTGGCGACCAGTTCCTCCGGCGTCGACGCCCCGCGCAGGAACGAGAAATTCGACTGGATGCCGAATTCGGCATAGGCGGTTGCAGCGACTGCGTTCATGCGAAGACCCCGTGCAGGAACCAGCGCGGCACTGCCTGTGCGCTGTAGAGGCCCTGCCTGTAGAGCCAGTAGCGGCGGCCCTCGGCGTCCTCGATGCGGTAATAGTCGCGCGTCGGCGCGTCCGCCCCTTCCCGCCACCATTCGGGCGCGATGCGCTCCGGCCCTTCGGCGCGGGCCACGCGATGCAGTGCCCGGCGCCAGCGGAAGTTGAGCGGCGGACCGTCGGGCACCTCGGTCGCGGGAACGTCGATGGGCTCGGGCTGCCGGAACAGCCGGATCGGACGGTCGGCCTCCCGGGAGCGCCTGCCGGCAGGCTGCACCTCCCTGGCCGGGCGCCCGGCTGCATCCTTGCGAGCCTCTTCCCGGGCGTAAGGGATGGCGGGCGCGGCGCGTTCCGGCAGGTGGCTCTCGACAGCAACGGCTTCGAGAACCGCGGCATCGCCGAGGCGCGCGCCGACCCGGTCGGCAAAGATCGCCAGTTCCTCACCACCATCGTCGACCTCGCCGGCGAGGTCGGCCTGGCGGGCGTCGAACCGGGCCGTCGACAGAGCCGAAAGGCGCACGAGATCGAAGCCGTAGCCGGCATCAATGGTTTCGCCCAGTACAGCAAGCCGTTCGTGGAACAGCCTCTGCACCAGGGCCGGCTCGCGGATGGGGCGCGAGGCGCCGACCGTTATGCGACTGACCATACCGTCGACCCTGAACAGCAGAAGCTCGAGCGCCCGAGCGCCCTCCTCCCTGCGTTCGAGATCGACCTTGAGGGTGACGGCAAGCAGGCCGACCAGCCGCTCGATATCGTCGATGAGCGACAGGGGATCGGCGAGGTGCCGTTCGACCGAAAGCGGTGCCACCGGCAGTCGCGGCGAGATCGCCTCTTCGAGCCGGCCGAGCGCCTGGTCGAGGCGCTCGATGAGCTCCGCCCCGAAACGGCGGACGAGCGGCGCGCGCGGCCCGTCCATGATGGAACCCACTGTCCTCAGCCCGACGCTCTCGAGGCTCGTCTTCGTCCTGGCATCGATCCTGAGCGCCGAAAGCGGCAGGCAGGCGAGGAAATTGCGCTCGCTGCCCGGCGCCAGGATATGGCCGGTGGCGAACCTGGCTGCGGCCCATGCCGCCCCCGGCGTCGAGGCGAGACCGGCCCGCACGCTGAAGCCCTGGTGGAAGAAGCGCGTCATCAGGTCGTTGAGCAGCGCCTTTTCGCCGCCGAAGAGATGGGCGCAGCCGGAGATGTCGAGGAACAGTGCGTCCGTGCCATCGAGAGCGACGAGCGGCGTGTAGCGGTCGCACCAGTCGGCGAGCCCTTCGAGCAACCTGCGATCGGCCTCGGGATCGGCTTCGACCACGTCGATGTCGGGATGCATGGCGCGCGCCTCGGCTATGCCCATGCCCGGCTTCAGCCGGAGCGCCTCAGCCCGCGCGTCGAGGCCGGCGATGCGCTGGGTGTTGCTCTCGCGATGGCTGGTCACCAGCGGCTTCACCAGTTGCGGGCTTGAACGCCAGGATCGTCCCAGCCGCCGCCTGAGTACGCGTTCGGCCGCGAGATGGGGTAGCCACAGCGACACGATTCTCTGGGGTATCTCTTCTTTCTGCGAGGGTTCGTGCATCAGGGTTCCATTCCAGAATGAAGCTGCCGGGCAGAGCCGTGCGGCTCTTGCCGATCTCGACGGCGAATGCGGGTGCTGCGATCGAACCGGCCAGCGGCCCGAGAAGCGTTTGCCGCAGGGTGGCCGACGCAGGTGCTGCGACCAGCCTGACGGGCGCGGCCGTGGGCTCCGGCTCGGCCGACTGGCGCAGCAGGAAGACGGGACGGCCGCTGTCTTGCGCCCGCCGGTGCAGGCGGCGCGTCGCAGTGAGGTCGACGCCGCGCGGATTGCCCCGCATCTCGACCACGATTGTCGCGATCTCCTCGATGCGGGCCGCCTCCTCGGCGATCCAGAGCACGTCGGCCGGCTTCGGCGCCTCGGCAAGCAGCAGGCTTTCGGCAGGAATGCCGAAGAACCTTGAAAGGCCCGGCGCATAGGGCAGCCCCGCCTCGCGGAAAATCTCGGACGTGCCGACCCACAGGACCAGATCCTGCGGCCGCGACCGCTCCTTCAGCATGCGGCTGACGAAACAGAGCGCGAGCCCTGCGGCGGCGCCGGCATTGCGGGTCTCGGCCGCGTGGATCTCGGTCAACGCCGCCTTCGGCAACCCTCCACCCAAGATTTCGTCGAGGCGCTCGACGCCGGTCGGCAGGAAGAAGTCGCGCGCCGAGGCAAGACCGTTGCGGCGAACCAGGAGACAGGCAGCCGGCTGGCCGGCGGAAGACTGGCCGTCGGAAGGTGGGGCCAGCCTTTCGGCCAGCGTCCCCTCGATCTTCGCTATCTTCTGGCGCAGGGCAAAAACGACGTCCCGCGCCACGGCGCTGGTCGCCATGCCGGTCTGCCTTCCTCAGTGTGTTCCTGTTATGTTCTTATAGATTCCAGAGCCATCGGGGAGAGTCAAGCCGATTCGATGAGAATCTATTCCTCTCAGGGCAAGCACCTCCGGCCCTAAATCATCCCCGCCACGGCAAAGGCCTCGTAAGGCGTGCGGTGAAAGGCTATATGCCCTCAAAAGGAAAAAGAATGGCCCGCATCTACAAGACCCGCGCCTGGCACGACCAGCTGTCGCCCTCGATCGAGGAGATGGAGCTCCTGGCGCTCGAAGCCTATGCCCACCTGCCGGAAGAATTCCGCGCCCTCACCGGCGACGTCGTCATCCAGATCGCCGAGTTCCCGACCGACGAGATCATGGACGACCTGTCGCTGGAGACGCCCTTCGACCTGCTCGGCCTGTTCGAGGGGCGCGGCATCGCCGAGCGCTGGAACCCGCAGACCGGCGAAGGCCCCAACCGCGTCACCCTCTACCGCCGGGCGATCCTCGACTACTGGGCGGAGAACGAGGAGACGCTGGGCGACATCGTCACCCATGTGCTGATCCACGAGATCGGCCACCATTTCGGCCTTTCCGACGACGACATGGAAAAGCTGGAAGCGTCGGTCGACTGAACGCGGCGCCTCCCCCGCATTCACCCGCTCAGAAATCGCCGAGCTTGATGGCGGGATCGTATTCGACGCCGTCGACGTCCTTGACCACGGCCTGGCCGCAGCG
This sequence comes from Aminobacter sp. Piv2-1, assembly GCF_037625995.1. Lineage (NCBI taxonomy): Bacteria > Pseudomonadati > Pseudomonadota > Alphaproteobacteria > Hyphomicrobiales > Phyllobacteriaceae > Aminobacter > Aminobacter sp. Piv2-1. The sequence continues at coordinate 74,890 of NZ_JARKMU010000014.1, read as the reverse complement.
CATGGCCTTGGTCTCGGCATCGAAGGAATAGGTGGGCGAGCCGAACAGGTGCCAGCCCTTGTCCAGCGCCGCCGTCACCTTGTGGCAGAAGGTGGCGTCGTCGGGGCCGGTCAGGAAGCGGTAGAGTTTCATGCTTGTCTCCGCGTCGAGCTGTCAGTTCTTCAGCTTCTCGATCATCGCCGCCCGGGCGAGCAGCCTTTCGGACTGGGCGAGATGCAGCCGCTCGACCATCTTGCCTTCGAGCGAGATTACACTGCGCCCGGCATTTTCCGGAAGCGCGAAGGCATCGACCACGGCGCGCGCCTCGGCAAGCGCCTCGGGCGAGGGCGAGAACGCCTCGTTGGCGGGGCCGATCTGGGCGGGATGGATCACCGTCTTGCCCGAAAAGCCCATCGCGGCCGCCTCCCGGCATTCGCTCGAAAAGGCATCGAGGTCGCGGAAATCGTTGGAGACGCTGTCGAGCATGTCGACGCCGCCGGCCCGCGCCGCGAGCACCATCTGCATCAGCCAGGCCTGCAGGTAGCGGCGGTCGGGCGTGAGCATCACGCCGGTGTCCTTGGCGAGGTCGTTGAGCCCGGCGACCAGGCAGGCCAGCCGCGCGGCGGGATCGCGGCCGAGCTCGGCGATGGCGGCGATGTTGACCAGCGCGCGCGGCGTCTCGATCATCGCCCAGAGCCGGACGCCGTCGGGCGCGTCGTTGTCGTCGAGCACGTCGCCCGCCTCGATGATGTCGCGCGGCGTCGCGATCTTGGGCAGGAGCACGCCGTCGATAGCCCATCCGCTCGCCGCGGTGAGATCCTCCACGCCCCAGGGGCTCGCCAGCGAATTGATGCGGACGAGGAATTCGCGGTTGCCCGCCGGCCTTTCGGCGAAGAAGCCCGCCAGCCTGTCGCGCGCCACAGCCTTGTGCTCGGGCAGCACGGCGTCCTCCAGGTCGAAGATGACGGCGTCGCAGGCAAGCTGCGGCAACTTGGCGATCGCCTTCTCGTTGGTGGCGGGCACGAACAGCGCCGAACGGCGGGGGCGGGACGGAGAATGTGACATCTGGTCTTCTTGCCCGGCAATGCTGGCCCTTGCAAGTGCTTGCCGGGCGGTGGCGTAACTGCTTTTCTCCTCCATCCGAACAGACGGAATCATTTCATGGCACGCTACGACGTGGTCATCATCGGCGGCGCGATCGTCGGCAGCTCGATCGCCTACTACCTCCGCGACGAGGGCTTTACCGGCTCGATCGCGCTGGTCGAACGCGATCCGCAATTCGCCACGGCCGCGACCACGCTGTCCTGCGCCTCGATCCGCCAGCAGTTCTCGATCCCCGAGAACATCCGCCTGTCGCAGTTCACGCTCGGCCTGTTCCGGCGGCTGAAGGACGAGTTCGGCGCGGACGCCGACATCGGCTTCCGCGAGGGCGGCTACCTGATCCTGGCCGGCGAGAACGGCCTGCCGATCCTCAAGGCCAACCACGAGGCGCAGATGGCCGAGGGCGCCGACATCGTGCTCGAGGACGCCGGACAGCTCTCGAAGCGCTTCTCGTGGATCTCGACCGAAGGCATTTCCGCCGGCGCCTATGGCCGGACGGGCGAAGGCTGGTTCGACGCGCATGCCATGCTCGGCCTGTTCCGCAAGGCGCTGAAGACCAAGAACGTTGACCTGATCACCGCCGAGGTCGCCGGCATCGAGCGGCAGGGCAATCGCGTCGTGGCCGTGACGCTGACGAACGGCGAAAGGCTCGAAGCCGGCACCATCATCAACGCCGCCGGCCCCAACGCCGGCAAGGTCTCGGCCATGGCAGGCCTGGTGCTGCCGGTCGAGCCGCGCAAGCGCAACGTCTTCGTGTTCGAGGCGCGCGACCGCTTCGACGACATGCCGCTGATGGTCGACCCGAGCGGCGTCTATGTCCGGCCTGAGGGCTCGGTCTACATTACCGGCGGGGCCGAGAGCGAGGACGGCGAGCAGGCGGCTGATCCGCAAGACTTCAACCCCGACTGGCCGCTGTTCGAAGAGGTGATCTGGCCCGTGCTCGCCACCCGCGTGCCGGCCTTCGAGGCGATCAAGCCGACACGCGCCTGGGTCGGCCACTACGACTACAACGCGCTCGACCAGAACGCCGTCATCGGCCCGCATCCAGAGGTCGAAAACTTCATCTTCGCCAACGGCTTCTCCGGCCACGGCCTGCAGCAGGCGCCGGCCGTCGGCAGGGCATTGGCCGAGCTCATCGTCCATGGCGGCTACCGCAGCATCGACTGCTCCGCCTTCGGCTACCAGCGCATCGCCGAGGGCCGGGCGTTCCGCGAGCTGAACGTGATCTAGCTTTCTGCCCCTCATCCCGAGGGTGTCGAAGGGTGAACTGATCGAGGATGAGGGTCGACGGGGAGCGGAGTGGGCAATCGGCCATGGCTCAACGCTGATCTCTCCTCCCTGCCCGTTCGGTACGCCATCGACGTGCTTGCGGTCGTTTCAAGCGGATGTGCCTTCGTGCCTGAGGGATGCGCCGAGCCCATAGACGAGCCGCCCGGCCTGGCGCACCAGCCGGGATTTGGTCATGTGGGAAGCCGGCGCATGGGGCGCGCCTTCCTGATACTATGTATGCGGCACGCCGCCATGCGTCCGCCGGTGCTCTTGCCCCACCCTCGTGCCGTGGAAACGCATTTTCGCGCGACGGCTGGCGGGGCCCTGGCCTGGGGGCTCAACACCCAGCGACGCCACCGTTAGCGCCACCGGCCAGGACACCGTCTCCCCCACCTGATACCCGGTGCGCGCACCAGGCTTCCCGCGAGGGAGATGAGCTGATCTTAAGCCGGCTGCCGAAGGCGTGGAGAAATCGGCTCGAAGTTTTTTCGAAGTGCGAGCGATAACAATAAGTTATCTCGGCAATGCGCGGGAATTCATCCCCCGCCCGCGAGCCCCGCCGGCGGCCGAAAGCTGCAAGCGACCGGGGAAAATGAAAGAGCCGTCGCGGGCTCGGACCCGGACGGCTCAGTCGTACCCGGCACGAATGCCGGATCAGCTTTCGCTCCCGCCGCCCATATCGCCGCCGGCTTCGACCGGCAGAGAGGCGAGACCGCGGATGAAATCAAACAGTAAAGGGCCGCTTTGCCATATTCGCCTCCATCGGTACTCGCAACGATGGAAGCGTAGGCCGATGCCGCAGAGGCGTCCACAAAGGCCCTAAAAGGTGGTTAACCATAAGATAGGCGAATTCGACGAATTTGAGCGTTCGCGAGTCGGACGGCCCGAATATTGCTTTTCAGAAGCGGCGGTCGCCTGCGAGGCGTCGCGGGCGACCGCCGCTCCACGCGTCTAGCGCATGGTCATGAGCTTATCCATCAGTCCGCGCTCGACCTCCATCGAGGGTTTCGCCTCGACCGACGGATAGCCGATGTCCTTGAGCTGTTCGGGGCTGAGCGCCTCGATCACCTTGCGGCTGCGGACGAGCCGATACCAGTCTTCGATCGCGGCGAAACGCGTGGCTGCGGCTTCGACGAAGCGTGCGGTGAAACCGGATGCCGGCAGCTTGTGGCCGGAATATGCCGAGTAAGCCATCGTGGCCTCCCATAGCGAAGTTGATAGGGAGACTTTGCCATCCGGCTGTGATGCCAGCGTTCGCGCGGCGTGAACGGCGCGTGCAAAGGACTGCGTGACCGCGCTAAATCGGCGTTAAATCAGGCCTCCGCAGTGCTATTGTCGCATGACGTCGCCAGTGCTGGAGCACGCTGATGCGCATTCGGTTGTTCGGTGGCCTCGAAGTGGTTTCTCCGGGAAACCGGCCCGTCCGCTTCGCCACGCGCAAGACGGCGCAGATTTTCGCCGCCCTCGTATTGGCGGGCGGCAGGGCGGTGCGGCGCGAGGCACTGTGCGAGGCGTTCTGGCCGGGGCGAGGCGAGGCGCAGGCGCGTAACAGCCTGCGCCAGGCGCTTGTCGACATCAGGCGCAGCTTTCCGGCCGGAAACGCCGCCAGGGTCGAGATCGAAAGCGACCTCGACACCGTCACGCTGAAGGCGGAGCCAGGCACAGCCGATATCTGGGTTTTCGAGCAGACGGCGCAAGGAGACGACGGCGGTCTTGCGACTGCCGCCGAGCTCTACCGGGGCGACCTGCTTGCCGCGGACGCGATCCACGAAGGGCTGGACTGGTTCGCGCCGCACCAGCGCACCTATCGGCGCATCGCCCTGCAGGTGGCGGAGCGGCTGAGCCAGGCTGCGCCGCAACCCGGTTCGCAAGAAGCGGCAGCCTGCGAGCGGCTGGCGGAAAGGCTGCTCGCGGCAGATCCGACCGCCGAGGAGGCGCACCGTGCCATCATCCGGCTATGCCTGCAGCGCGGCCAGCCGAACGCCGCGCTCAGGCAATACAAGCTGTGCCAGGAGGCGCTGCGGCGCGAACTCGAAGCCGAGCCGGAGGCCGCCACCAGCGCGCTGCTCGAGGCGGAGCGCGAGGTTGCCCGCCCGCCCGAGGTTCCGGCCATGCCGGCGACGGACCGTCAGCCGCCGTCGCGCGGCACCGATCAACCCTCGGTCGTCGTGCTGCCGTTCGAGAACCTGAGCGGCCCTGAGGACGAGTTTCTCGTCGAAGGCGTGGTCGAGGAGATCACCGCCACGCTTTCCCGCGTCAGCGACTTCTTCGTCATCGCCCGCCAGTCGGCCTATGCCTATCGCGGCCGCTTCGTCGACCTCGCCGAGATCGGGCGCGAACTCGGCGTCCAGTATGCCGTCGAAGGCTCGGTGCGCCGGTCGATGGACAGGGTGCGGGTCGCAGTCAAGCTGGAGGACACGCAAACGCGCGCCCAGATCTGGTCCGAACGCTACGACCGCGCCGCATCCGACATTTTCGCCCTGCAGGACGAGATCGCCGGACAGGTTGCCGGCGCCATGCACCCGGCCCTGCTCAAGGCCGAGATCGAAGCTGCCAGACGCAAGCCGCCGGAGAGCCTCAGGGCCTATGAGCTGATGCTGCGGGCCTATCCCAACATCTGGAGCGCGACGAGCGACGGCAACCGGCTTGGGATCGTGCTGCTCGAACAGGCGATCGCGGCGGACCCGGGCTATGGCCGCGCCTATGCGCTGCGCGCCTGGGGTCACGCCCAGAACCTCGCCTATCTGTGGTCGTCCGACCCCGACAGGGAGAGGGAGCTGGCGCTGGCGGACGCCGAGACGGCCGCCCGGCTGGCGAGCAACGACCCGATGGCGCTGACGGCGATCGGCGCGGCGCTCAGCATGTGCACCACCGACCAGAGCCGCGCCGGCGCCTATATCGAAAGGGCGCTGGCGCTCGACCCGAACAGCGCCTGGGCCTGGGCCCGATCCGGATGGGTCGCGATCTACCGTGACCAGCCGCAGGCGGCCAGGCGCGACTTCGAGCGCGCCATGGCCCTGAGCCCGTTCGATCCGCTGGAACACAACTTCACCATGGGGCTGGCGGCGGCGAGCGGACTCGAGGGCGATTTCGCCCAGGCCGTCAGGCTCACGCAGGAGATGATAGACAAGAACCCTCAGGTGACCTGGGCCTACCGCCAGCTTGCGTCCTTCTCCGCCTTCGCCGGCGACATCGAAACCGCCCGCCGCGCCATCGCGACGCTCAGGGTAGTGAATCCCGGCGTGTCGATCGCGGTGATGAAGAAAAGCCACCCGCTGCGGCACATTCCGCGCCTGTTCGACACCTTCGTCGAGGGCTGGCGGCGCGCCGGCCTGCCGGAGGAGTAACCGCAGGTGGGGTGGCATGGTTTCGCCCGCCCTTGATCTCGATCAAGGCCGTCCGCCCCCTGGGATGCAAGCTGGGATGGTGGCGGACCGAGCGAGGGAGGAAGCGATGGTCGACATGGGCAGCGGCAATGCCAGGCGGCCGGGAGCGTTGCCCGAGGTGCGGGCGCTGACGATGGCCGACATCCGCGACAGCCTGGCCGAGGGTGCCGCGGACTTTGCGCGGCGGCCGGCGATCGGCCTCGCCATCGCCGCCGTGTTCGTGGTGATCGGCCTGGCGATCACCACCTCGCTCCTGGTGCTGCACGAGCCGTGGCTGATCTATCCCTTCGCCATCGGCTTTCCGCTGGTCGGCCCCTTCGCCGCGGTCGGCCTCTACGAGGTGAGCCGCCGGCTGGAGGCGGGACGGATGCCGACGGTCCGGGAGGTGTGGCAGGTCATCTGGGCCCAGCGTCGGCGCGAGGTGTCGTGGATGGCCTTCACGATGCTGTTCGTGTTCTGGGTGTGGATGTACCAGATCAGGCTGCTGATGGCGCTGATCCTCGGCCGCATGTCCTATGCCACGCTCAACCGCTTCGCCGACGTGGTGCTGACCACCAACGAGGGCTGGGTGTTCCTGGCGGTCGGTCACATCGAGGGCGCAGCCCTTGCGCTAGTGCTGTTTTCGATCACCGTGATCTCGATCCCCATGCTGCTCGACCGCGAGGTCGACTTCGTCACTGCCATGCTGACTTCGATCCGCACGGTGCTGGCGAGCCCGCTGGTGATGCTCGGCTGGGGCCTCGTCGTGACGGTGGCGGTGCTCGCCGCCTGCGCGCCCCTGTTTCTCGGGCTCCTGGTGGTGCTGCCGGTGCTCGGGCACGCGACCTGGCACCTCTACCGCCGGGCGGTGGTGTAGGCATTCAGGCAATAAAACAGGCCCGGCGGCGTGCCGTCAAAGGCCCCGGCTCATCAATTTCGGCCGCATCGCGGCCGTTTGGCTTGTCGCGGCGGCGAGCGAGGCGCACAATCCGCCGCCATGCGGACGAGGAGGCATTTCTCGCAACGGAGGAAAGCCCCATGAACGACCTCAGCCTGACCACGCTGGACGGAGGCATGGCGATGCTCAGCGCGCCTGTGCTCGATGCCTTCGCCGCCGGCCTGCGCGGCGACGTGCTCAATGCCGGCGATCCCGGCTACGACGAGGCACGCGCCATCTGGAACGCCATGATCGACCGCCGGCCCGGCCTGATCGTGCGCTGCGCCGGCGCGGGCGACGTCATCGCCGCCATCAATTTCGCGCGTGAGAACAATCTGCTCGTCGCCGTGCGCGGCGGCGGCCACAACATCGCCGGCAACGCCGTGTGCGACGGCGGGCTGATGATCGACCTCACCAGGATGAAATCGGTGCGTGTCGACCGGGTGGCCCGCAGGGCCTGGGTGGAGCCGGGCGCGATCCTGGCCGATGTCGACAAGGAGACGCAGGCCTTCGGGCTGGTGGTGCCGACCGGCATCAACTCGACCACCGGCATCGCCGGCCTGACGCTCGGCGGCGGCTTCGGCTGGACGGCGCGCAAGCTCGGGCTCACCATCGACAACCTGCTTTCCGCCGACGTGGTGACGGCCGACGGCGAGCTGGTGCGGGCGAGCACTGCCGAGCACCCGGACCTGTTCTGGGCCATCCGCGGCGGCGGCGGCAATTTCGGCGTGGTGACCGCCTTCGAGTTCAAGCTGCACAAGCTCGGGCCGCAGGTGCTTTCGGGCCTCGTCGTGCACCCGTTCGACGACGCCAAGGCGGTGCTCGAAGGCTACCGGGCCGCGCTCGAGGACGCCCCCGACGAGCTGACCTGCTGGACGGTTGCGCGCCGCGCGCCGCCGCTGCCGTTCCTGCCGGCCGACTGGCACGGCAAGGAGGTGCTGGTGCTGGCCATGTGCTGGTGCGGCGAAATGGCGGCGGGCGAGCAGGCGACGGCCCGCCTGCGCGGCATCGGCAAGCCGATCGTCGACGTGGTCGGCCCGAACCCGTTCGTCGGGTGGCAGGCAGCCTTCGACCCGCTGCTCGCGCCCGGCGCCCGCAACTACTGGAAGAGCCATGACTTCATCGAACTGGCCGACGACACCATCGATGCGCTCGACCAGGCGATCCGAAACCTGCCCGGACCGGAATGCGAGGTGTTCATCGGCCATGTCGGCGGCGTCGCCGGGCAGGTCGCCACCGAGGCGACGGCCTTCCCGCAGCGCAGCTCGCACTATGTCATGAACGTGCATGCGCGCTGGCGCGAGGCGGCGATGGACGACGCCTGCATCGCCTGGGCGCGCGGCATCTACGAGGCGACCAAGCCGCAGGCGATCGGCACCGCCTATATCAACTTCATGCCGTCGGACGAAGCCGACAGGGTGGAGGCCGCCTATGGCGTCAACTATGCCCGGCTGATCGAGGTCAAGCAGAAATACGATCCGAAGAACTTCTTCCGCCTGAACCAGAACCTCAAAGCGCGGCACGCCCGCAAGGCGGCATAGCGCGTCGGCCAAAGGCTCTGCCCGCTGCCGGCCCTCCCCTGTAACGGGGAGGGCCTTGGCTACGTCTGCGCCCCGGAGAAAGCCGGCGACCGTCTGGACAACGCAGCCTATCTTTTATATAACCAAATTGTTATCAACATCGAAGTTTCACGCGATGACGCCGTCCGAACGCCTCGACGCCACCTTTGCGGCACTTGCCGACCCGACGCGACGGGCGATCCTCGCCCGGTTGATCGAGGGCGAGGCGACGGTGATGGAGCTGGCCGAGCCTTTCGACATGAGCCAGCCGGCGATCTCCAAGCATCTCAAGGTGCTGGAGCGCGCCGGGCTGATCTCGCGCGGCCGCGACGCCCAGCGCCGACCATGCCGCATAGAGGGCGCAGCGCTGGCCGAGGCCGTGGGCTGGATGGAGGAATACCGCAAGGTCTGGGAAGGCAACTACAGGCGGCTCGATACCCTGCTTGCCGAACTGCAGGCGCACAAGGGCAAGGCCTGACCCCCCGAACAGCAATACGAGGAGAGGACGATGACGCACCGACTGGAAGTGACCACGCCGAGCCCGCGCGAGATCGCCATGACACGCGTCTTCGACGCGCCACGCGACCTGGTCTTCGACTGCTGGACGATCCCGGCGTTGCTGAAGCGCTGGTTGACCGGACCGGATGGCTGGAGTTTTTCGGTCTGCGACGTCGACCTGCGCGTCGGCGGCAACTACCGTTTCGTCTGGCAGCATGTCGACGGCCGCGACATGGGCATGACCGGCACCTATCGCGAGATCGTCAGGCCCGAGAGGCTCGCCAGCACCGAGCTCTTCGACATGGACTGGACCGACGGCGAGGCCCATGTGACGCTGGTGCTGACCGAAAGGGGCGGCCGCACCACCTCGGCAATGACGGTTCTCTACAGCTCGGAAAAGGCCCGCGACGGCGCCATCCAGGTCGGCATGGCCGATGGCGTGGCAGCCGGCTACGACCGGCTCGATGGCGTGCTGGCGGAGCGTATGGCGGCCGAGTAGGGCGCGCCGCCCCACCGCGGCCCCGCGCCTTGCCGAGGCAAAAAATCAGCGGCAGGTGCGGAGGAAATTGCTGCCGAAGACATCGATCCGGCAGCCTGGCCGGATCACCGGCACGTCGGGCCTCGGGGTCGGCTGGTTGGCCGTCTGACGGTCCACCTCGCGCAGCCTCTGCTGCTGTTGCTGGAATTCGATGCGCCGTTCGCGATTCTGGAGGATCTGCAGTTCGTCGAAGCGGCCTTCGCGGATCAGCGTGTCCCGGTCGGGCTGGCCCACCAGGCCGCCCCCGAACGCCTGCGCCATGCCGCCGAGCAGAACGGCGGCGGCAAGCAGGGTCCTCTTCGCAAGAACCGGCATCCAATTCTCCCGCATCGTTCGAGCGCTTCCGCTTTCCTCAATCACGAAAACGCTTTGTTTCTTCTGCAACATCGGTCCAGGCTCAAGGTAGTGCTTGTTGCAGCCGATGCAATGGCGACGAAGGTGCGGCCATTGACGTTGCGTCGGCTTCTCCCTATCTGAGCGCGGTCAAGGGCGGGAAGCCCCTGCCGCCCGCGGCCGCAAGGCACGGTGAAGCTTCCCTCGAAAATTTCGTTTCCCTGTCGATGCGACGGCCGAAGCGGCAATGCGGGCTCCCGATTTCGAAAGACGCCGTTCGCCAATCGCGAAGGAGCGAAACCATGACTAACGGTCAGACCCCGACCGACTACAAGACCAATGCCCGCAGGCTGCGCGACGCGCTTGCTGCCGAGGGTTTCGACATCAGCCACGCCAAGGCACTCGAGCTGGTCGCCAGGCAGAACGGCGCCCGCGACTGGAACACGCTTGCCGCGCGTCCGATGGCGACCAAAGCAGACGAGTCCAAGGCTGTCGTGCCCTTCAGCGTCGGCGAGACTGTCGCCGGCACGTTCAACGGCAACCCGGCCAGGGGCCGCGTCATCGGCCTCGAAGAGACGATCAAGCCGGACCTCTGGCGCGTGACGGTGGCTTTCAACCCTCCGGTGGACGTGTCGACCTCGAAGCTGTTCTCGTCGGAACGACGGCGCATCCAGATGGTGGTGGGCGCCGACGGCCGCTCGCGCCGCCTGACCGGCACCGAAACCGGCGTGATGGCGCTCGCACGCGCCTGACGCAACCGCTTCCTGCTCAACCCGGCCGTGGATCGACCCGATCCGCGGCCGTTTTGCGTTGCAGGGTCAGGCAGCTGTTTCGGCGCGGAAGCGCGGCGAGGAATTGCGGATCGGGATGCACAGTGGCCGCTCGTGCACCGGATCGGTAATGACACGGCAGGAAATGCCGAACACGTCCTCGATCAGCGCCTCGCTCATCAACTCCACCGGCATCCCCTCGGCGACGACCGCTCCGCCCTTGAGGAACACCAGGCGGTCGGCATAGCGGGCGGCGAGGTTGAGGTCGTGCAGGACGAGGACGACGGTGCGGCTATGCTCGCGATTGAGGCGCCTGACCAAGTCGAGGCAATCGATCTGATAGGCCATGTCGAGATGGTTGACCGGCTCGTCGAGACAGATGATATCGGTCTCCTGCGCCAGCACCATGGCGATCCAGACGCGCTGCAACTGACCGCCCGACAGCGAGCCGAGGCGGCGGTCGGAGAGGTGCGAGACGCCGGTGCCGAACATCGCCGCCTGGATGGCCTCGGCATCGGCAGCACTCCAGGGCTGCAGCATGGTCTGGTGCGGGTAGCGTCCGAGCCGGACCAGCTCCTCGACCGTCATGTCGTCGGGTGCGGACGGGTTCTGCGCCAGAAGCCCGATATGGCGGGCAAGCTCCTTTTCCTTGAGGCCCGAGATCGGCAGGTCGCCGAGCCGCACTTCGCCCGATTTCGGCTGGTGCAGCCGGCGGATGGCTCGCAGCAGCGTGGACTTGCCGCAACCGTTGGGGCCGGCGAGCACTGTCACCTTGCCCCTTGGAATCCCCAGGTCGATGGCGGAAAGCGCTGTAGCCGCGCCATAGGCGACGGTGAGGGCAGCGACGGAGACGGCTTTATCCATTGGTGCGTCCCCTGCGCAGCACGAGGTAGAGGAAATAGGGCGTGCCGATGACCGCCGTGACGGTGCCGGCCGGCACCTCCGTCGGAGCAAACAGCACACGCACGATGAGGTCGGCGCCGACCAGCATGATGGCGCCGAGAAGGAAACTGGCGACGATGCCAGGCAGAACCGGCCGGCCGACGATCAACCGCGCCAGATGCGGCGCCATCAGGCCGATGAAGCCGACGCCGCCGGCAAAAGCAACCGCGAGTGCCGTCAGCGCCGAAGCGAGCGCGAAGACGAGGATGCGAAAGTGCGGCAGGTTGAGGCCGATGCCGCGCGCCGAGACCTCGTCGAGATCGGTGGGCGGCAGGCGGCGTGCCACGGCAAAGACTCCGATCATGGCGATGGCGAGGCCTATAGCGACGACCTGGACCTCGCCCCAGTTGATCTCGTTGACCGCACCCGCGAGCCAGCGGCTTGCCTGGGTGGTGCGATAGATCGGCCCGACGATCATCAGGATCAGCGTTCCGGCCTTGCAGACCGCACCCACGGCAATGCCGAACAGCAGCAGGCGCACCGCCGACGAGGCCTGCTGGCCCGACAGCAGGAAGACGGCCGTTATGGCGACGCTGGCACCGACCATGGCCGCCACAGGCTGCCAGACGATGGAGGTGACCAGCGCGTTGCTCTCGTTGGAGAGCAGTGCGAGGAAGATGACCACGCCGAGGCCGGCGCCGCCGATGACGCCGAGCACACCGGGCGAGGCCAGTTCGTTGCGCGTCACCTTCTGCAAAAGGTAGCCCGACACCGCCATCGCGCCGCCGGCAAGAATGGCGATGGCGACACGCGGGGCGCGCAGCTGCAGGACCACGACGCGTTCGCCGCGCGAGCCTTCGCCGAGCAGGATTTCGACGATGCGGCGCGGGTCGATCCAGGTCGAGCCGAAGCCGATGCCGCAGAGCGCGACAAGGATGGCAGCAACGGCGATGATCGCCACGGCCAGCCAGGCACGGCGGCTGATACCGGCAAGCGCCGTATTGCGCGGAAGGGCGAGGCTCATGCGGCGCGCCTCCTGAGCAGGACGAGAAGCAGGAGACCGCCGACGATGGCCGTGACGGCCCCCACTGGCGCTTCGCGCGGATAGATGACGAAGCGGGCAACGATGTCGGCGAGCGTGGTGTAGAGCGCGCCGACAAGGGCTGCGGCCAGGATCTGCAGGCGATGGCCGAGACCGACAAGCGCGCGCGCCGCATGGGGCACGACCAGGCCGACGAACATGACCGGGCCGGCCATGGCGACCGCAGCGCCGCTGAGCAACGCCACCGCCAGGAAGGCGAGCCCCCTGACGACGCCGAGCGGCACGCCGAGGCCGCGCGCGGTCGAATCGTCGGTCTGGAGAATGTCGAGCGGCCGCGCCAGCGCGATGGCGATGCCGGCGCCTAGAAGCACGAAGGGCAGGCCGTTGAGCGCGAGCCCGAGCTTGCGGTCGGCGAAGGAGCCGGCGAGCCAAAACAGCAACTGGTCGAGCATCGTCTCGTTCACGGTCAGGACGACATTGAGGAAGCTGTCGAACAGGCCGGCGAAGGTGACGCCGACGAGCACGATCCGGAGCGGCGAGATGCCGCCTGCAGCCGCGGCAAGGCCGAAGACGATGAAGCTGGTGGCCAGCGCGCCGCTTGCGGCGATCAGCGACAGGCTGGGCAGCGAAACGACACCGAAGATGCCACTGGCAACGACGACGGCAAAGGCGGCGCCGGCATTGAGGCCGAGCGTATCGGGCGAGGCGATGCGGTTGCGCGACAGGGTCTGGACGAGCACGCCTGATATGCCGAGCGCTGCCCCCACCATCGGCGCCATCAGCGCCCGAGGCAGCCTGAGGTCGTGAATGACGACATGGCTCTCGCTGCCATCGAACGCAGTCAGCGCCGCCCAGATTTCCGGGGGCGAGTAGAGCCGGTAGCCGAGCGCCAGGCTGAGATACACCAGCACGAGCAAGAGGAGCGCGAGGCCGGCGAAGAGCGACCTGTACCCGATGCGCCAATGCGCTCGGAGGCTCGTGGTCGACGAAGCGAGGGGCACGCGCGGGCCTTAATATGAGCTTGACAGTCAGGGTTTGTTCTGACCCTTTGCCAAACCTTCTCTACCTAGTCAAGTTTGGAGCCCCACCCATGAAGCTCTTCGTCAAAGCCGCGCTCGGCCTGGCCCTGGCCGCCTTCGGCCTGAGTGCCGCCTCAGCCCACGAGGTCAAACACGCCATGGGCGTGACCGACGTGCCCGAGAACCCGCAGCGCATCGTCGTCCTGACCAACGAAGGCACCGAGGCCGTGCTGGCGCTGGGCTTCAAGCCTGTGGGCGCTGTGCGCTCGTGGACCGGTTCGCCCTGGTACAAGCACATCGCCGACAAGATGGACGGCGTCGAGGTGGTGGGCGAGGAATCGGCCGTCAACCTGGAGCTTATCGCCGGCCTGCAGCCGGACCTGATCCTCGGCAACAAGACGCGCCAGGAAAAGATTTACGACCAGCTTTCGGCGATCGCCCCGACCGTGATGTCCGAGCGCCTGCGCGGCGACTGGAAGCTGAATTACGCGCTCTACGCCGACGCGCTGGGCAAGAAGGCCGAGGGCGAGGCCGGGCTGAAGGCCTTCGACGACAAGGCCGCCAAGCTGGCGGAGGCGCTGGGTGACAAGAAGGCCGAAAAGGTGTCGCTGATCCGCTTCATGCCGGGCCTGACCCGCATCTACTTCAAGGACACCTTCCCCGGCATGATCTTCGACCAGATCGGCATCGCCCGCCCGGCGGTGCAGGACAAGCCGGGCTTCGCCGACGACGTCACCAAGGAGCGCATCCCCGATTTCGACGGCGACCGGCTGTTCTACTTCGTCTACGAGACCGGCAACGGCAAGGCGAGCAAGCAGTCGGAGGAATGGTTGGCCGAGCCGCTGTGGCAGAACCTGCCGGTGGTCAAGGCCGGCAAGGCGGTGGCCGTGGACGACGCGGTGTGGAACACGGCCGGTGGCGCGATCGCGGCCAATCTGCTGCTCGACGACATCGCCCGCGTCTATGGCGTGACGCCGGCGAAGTAGTCCGCATCTGTCATCGCGCGGCATCGCCGGGTGCCGCGCGGCTTTCCGCAACGTCGAAACGCTTTGATTCCCAGCCAAGCTTGTGTAAAGCGGGGCAAGCCAAAATCCCCGCAACAGCCAGACGGGCAAAAGCCATGGAAAAATTCACCAAGCTGACGGGCGTCGCCGCCCCCCTGCCGATCGTCAACGTCGACACCGACATGATCATCCCCAAGGATTATCTCAAGACGATCAAGCGCACCGGGCTTGGCACAGGGCTCTTCGCCGAGATGCGCTACAACGAGGACGGTTCGGAGAATCCCGACTTCGTGCTCAACAGGCCGGCCTACCGCAAGGCCGAGATCCTCGTCGCCGGCGACAATTTCGGCTGCGGCTCGTCGCGTGAACATGCGCCCTGGGCGCTGCTCGACTTCGGCATCCGCTGCGTGATCTCCACGTCGTTCGCCGACATCTTCTACAACAACTGCTTCAAGAACGGCATCCTGCCGATCACCGTCAGCCAGGAAGATCTGGACAAGCTGATGGACGATGCCGAGCGCGGCGCCAACGCCACCGTCTCGGTCGACCTCGAAGCCAAGGAAATCCGCGGCCCCGACGGCGGCGTGGTCAAGTTCGACCTCGACGACTTCCGTCGCCACTGCCTGCTCAACGGCCTCGACGACATCGGCCTGACCATGGAGAAGGCAGGCTCGATCGACAGCTACGAGAAGAAGGTCGGCGAAAGCCGCCCCTGGGCCTGATCGCCCGCTCGCTTTGGAAAATGCCTGGAAGCCCCGCTCCATCCGAACGGGGCTTTCTTCGTTTCGGGGGGCGAGTGACGCTCGCGATTCCGTGATGCTGGCAAGCCACAAACGTCGATTTGGCGCAATGCGGAACGGCTGACACCGCAACGGCGCCATGGCATTGTCGCGCTCCGGGATTCGGAGCGCGACAAGGGCCGCTCCGGACATCACATTGGATTTCGGGAGCGTTGCATGAAGCCGTCCACCCTCCTTGCCTCGATCGCGCTGGCGGGCAGCCTGTCGGTACAGGCACTGGCCCAGTCGGACGAGCCGGTGGAGATCCCCTTCGAGGGCGGCACCTTCACCATCAACGAGACCGAGGAGCTCGACAAGGTCCTCGCCTATGACGGCAAGGAACTCGCCCGCAACTACGTCGCCTATTACGAGCGTACAGTGGACCTCAACGGAACCAAGGTCGCCATCTTCGACGTCGGCGACGGCGGCAATGCCTGCGGCCCCGCGACGGTGCTTGCCTGGAAAACGGAGGCGGGCATCCAGTCGACCACCGTCGGCGCCGACGAATGCGGCACCCCGCCGGCGGCCGCCACCAGCGATGCGCTCTATTTCGTACCCTATCTCAGACCGGGATCGAAGGCACCGGTGCGCAGCTGGTCACCGCAGGACGGCCTCAAGGTCGCGGGTGAGCTGAGCTTCACGCCGCAGCCCGGCACCACCTGGGCCGACATTGCGCCCGACAAGATCACGTATCCGAGCGACTTCTTCGCCAATGCCGAGCTCTATGCGGCGGCGGCAGCGCTGCTGGGCGACCAGCTCGAACAGGTGGCGCTCGGCCTGTCGGTGGCGGGCGAGCCGGAGAAGACGGCTTCGGGCGTGCTCTTCGCCAGCGGCTGCGTGCCGCACGCCTGCGGCAGCGCCGACGCCTTCATCGGCGTCGATGCCGCCGGCAAGAAGCTCTATTTCGCCCAGGCGGGCGACACGCCGGAGCCCAGAGCCTGGCCGGCACTGGCCGAATGGCCGGCGGACGTGAAGGACGCCATGACCAAGGCCCTGGTCTCGCAGTGAGGCGGACGCCATGCGCAAGCTGATCTCCACCGGTTCGCCCTTCGAGAAGACGGCCGGCTATTCGCGCGCCGTCGTGCAGGGCGACTGGTGCTTCGTCTCGGGCACCACCGGCTACGACTACGCCACCATGACGATGCCCGAGAGCGTGGAGGCGCAGACGCGCAACTGCCTGGCGACCATCGCCAAGGCGCTCGAAGAGGGCGGCTTCGTCATGGCCGACGTGGTGCGGGCACACTACTACATCACCGACCAAGCCCATGTGGACCTGGTATTCCCGATCCTCGGCGAGACTTTTTCAGACATCCGCCCGGCGGCGACAATGATCGTCTGCCAGCTCAACAAGGCCGAGATGAAGATCGAGATCGAGGTGACCGCGCTGAAGCGCAGGTGACCGCGGGGAGAGCTGCTTGCGCATCCTATCGCTGAACGGCTGGGGCGGCAGGCTCGGCGAGCAGCTGGTCGACTATGTCAGGGCGGAGAACCCCGACGTGCTCTGCCTGCAGGAGGTGACCAACACGCTTGAGGCGACAACGCCGTGCCTGATCTATCGCGATGGCGGCGGCGAACTTGCGCAGCGTGCCAACCTGTTCGCCGAGGTGGCGGGCGCCCTGCCCGGTCACCAGGCCTTCTTCTGTCCCGCCGCGCGCGGCCCGCTTCATGACGGCGACCGGGCGATTCCGTCCGAATGGGGGCTGGGCACCTTCGTCAGGCGCTCAATTTCGATCGTCGGGCAGGCGCAGGATTTCATCCACGGCGGCTTTTCGGCCGACGGCTTCGGCGAACATCCGCGCTCGCGCAACGCCCATGCCGTGCGACTGCACGACTATGCCTCGGGGCGGACGACCGTGGTCGTCCATCTCCACGGCCTGCGCGAACTCGACGGCAAGGGCGACACGCCGGCACGCGACATCCAGACCAAAAAGCTGATCGAGATGATCGGCAGGATACGCCGTCATGGAGACGGCCTGGTCGTCTGCGGCGACTTCAACGTGCTGCCTGACGGCCGCATGCTCACAGCGCTGCGCGACATCGGGCTGACGGAGCTGGTCACGTCCCATGGCTTCACCGACACGCGGACGTCTTTCTACCGCAAGATGCCGCGCTTCGCCGACTACATGCTGGTCAGCGCCAATGTCGACGTGCGTAATTTCGAGGTAGTGGCCGAACCGGAGGTCTCCGACCACCGCGCCCTGCTGCTGGAGATCGGGTAGGCTGCCTCAGGCCTGTTGGGACACGAATCCAACTCAACATGCGATGGTGGGGCCATTTGCGCCTTCTCGCACGCCCTTTCCCGCTTGCACCGGCGCCCCGCCAAGGCTAGCAAGGCCGCGGTTCACGCATCTTTCGGAAAGGTTTCCCATGGCGACGCGCAATCTTCTTCTCCTGCCCGGCGACGGCATCGGCCCCGAGGCCATGGCCGAGGTCCGCAAGCTGATCGCGGCCATGAACGAGAAGCTCGGCAGCGGCTTTGCCACTGAGGAAGGCTTCGTCGGCGGCTCGGCCTACGACGCCCATGGCCAGGCGATCTCCGACGCCGACATGGCCAAGGCGATGGCCGCGGACGCGGTGTTGTTCGGTGCGGTCGGCGGCCCGAAGTGGGACGCGGTCCCCTATGAGGTGCGTCCCGAGGCCGGCCTTTTGCGCCTGCGCAAGGACATGGAGCTGTTCGCCAACCTGCGTCCGGCGATCTGCTACCCGGCGCTGGCCGCCTCGTCGTCGCTCAAGCAGGAAGTGGTCGAGGGCCTCGACATCCTGATCGTGCGCGAGCTCACCGGCGGCGTCTATTTCGGCGAGCCCAAGCAGATCATCGACCTCGGCAACGGCCAGAAGCGCGGCATCGACACGCAGGTCTACGACACCTTCGAGATCGAGCGCATCTCGGGCGTCGCCTTCGAGCTGGCCCGTACCCGCAAGAACCACGTGACGTCGATGGAAAAGCGCAACGTCATGAAGTCGGGCGTGCTGTGGAACGAGGTGGTGACCGCCAGCCACAAGGCCAAGTATTCGGACGTTAAGCTCGACCACATGCTGGCCGACGCCGGCGGCATGCAGCTGGTGCGCTGGCCCAAGCAGTTCGACGTCATCGTCACCGACAATCTGTTCGGCGACATGCTGTCGGACGTGGCCGCCATGCTGACCGGCTCGCTCGGCATGCTGCCCTCGGCTTCGCTGGGCGCGCCCGACGCCAAGACCGGCAAGCGCAAGGCACTCTACGAGCCGGTGCACGGCTCGGCCCCCGACATCGCCGGAAAGGGCATCGCCAACCCGATCGCCATGATCGCGTCCTTCGCCATGTGCCTGCGCTATTCGTTCAACATGGTGGCCGAGGCCGACCGCCTCGAGGCAGCGATCGCCGCCGTGCTCGACGACGGCCTGCGCACCAAGGACATCATGTCGGAAGGCAAGACCGAGGTCGGCACGACCCAAATGGGCGACGCCATCGTGGCCAAGTTCTTCGCCTGAAGCCTGGCTGAACAACAAAAGGCGGCGCTGCTTGGGGCGCCGCTTTTGCTTTGGCCGGACGGAAGTTTTCAGGCGGTCGGAACGTAAGGCGTGGGGATTCTTACCCCCGCAGGCACCGGCCCCCATCTGTTCTCGTGCTTCTGCGACGGGATCAGGGTGAAGACGAAGATGATAAGGCCGCCCACATAGGGCAGCAGGATCAGCAGATAGAACCAGCCCGAAAGGCCGAGGTCGTGGATCCGGCGTATCGTGACTGCGAGGCCGGGCAGGAGCGTTGCCACGACGAACAGGCCGGGAAGCGCGAATCCGATGACGGGCTCGCCCATGCCCGCGTCGAGATTGCCCGTCGCGGCATCGACGGCCAAGCCTGCGATGGCAAGCGCCGTTACGGCGATCAGCCAGAACAGAACGTAGCCCCAATACTCCTTCCGACGCGCCCGGCCGCGGAAATTGACGTAGTTGGTCGTGATCGCCTGCCGGAAATGGGACCACAGCCCGGTCGATGCACCGCTGTCAGATGCGTAGCTCGGGGTTGGCGCGGGTGCGTAGCCCGTTTGCGGCGACATGCTCTCCGTCGCGCCGCTGCGGCCGAACTGCGGCACCGACCGCCCCGCTTGGGGGACGGGGGCTGTCGGGCGCTCAATTGGCGCATGGATGGCGAAGACATCGCGGGCCTGCCCGCCGGACGGCGTGAACTCCACCTGGGTGCCCTTGCCCATCGTGGCTGCCTGGCGCATGTCCTCGCGGGCGAAGGCATAGCGGTTGCCGTCGACCCCGGTGATGAATCCGAAGCCCTCGGCCTGATCGTAGTGCAGAACTTCTCCTCGCATCGATGCCCCCATCCAGCAAGTGATTTGCGCAGGATGGGCATTGTCGGCGATCCTCGCAAGTCCAAGGACTGAACCGGCCCTGCCGCGATTGACTCTTTGCCGAAACCGGATAAAAGCGGCGGCGAACAGGGAACCCCTCCGATGCGCGGCCTCTTGATGGCGCTTTTCGCATTTGATTTCCCCGGCCACGACAGAAATCGTGCCGGGCGCGGAGCCGTTTCCCTGCTTTCGACCAAAACCATGGCCAAAACCACCACCACCAAAACGGTGTGATTTCCCTTGGCCTGCTCACCCTCTCCCGGGTCCGGCCCGGGGGATGAAGCCCGCGCTGGCCAGCGGGTTTTCTCCAGGAAACGAGCGGAGAGGGACAGGAGTGATCTGATGGGTTTCAAGGTTGCGATCGTCGGCGCCACGGGCAATGTGGGCCGCGAAATGCTCAATATCCTCGAGGAACGCGGCTTCCCCGCCAGTGAGGTGGTTCCGCTCGCCTCGCGCCGCAGCCAGGGCACCGAAGTGTCCTATGGCGACAAGACGCTGAAGGTGAAGGCGCTCGACACCTACGACTTCTCCGACACCGACATCTGCCTGATGTCGGCCGGCGGCAACATCTCCAAGGAATGGTCGCCCAAGATCGGCAAGCAGGGCTGCGTCGTCATCGACAACTCCTCGGCCTGGCGCTACGACGCCGAAGTGCCGCTGATCGTGCCGGAAGTGAACCCGGACGCCATCGCCGGCTTCACCAAGAAGAACATCATCGCCAATCCGAACTGCTCGACCGCCCAGATGGTGGTGGCGCTGAAGCCGCTGCACGACAAGGCGAAGATCAAGCGCGTCGTCGTCTCGACCTACCAGTCGGTTTCGGGCGCCGGCAAGGAAGGCATGGACGAGCTGTTCACCCAGACGCGCGCCGTCTTCGTCGCCGATCCGGTGGAAGCCAAGAAGTTCACCAAGCGCATCGCCTTCAACGTCATTCCGCACATCGACGTCTTCATGGAGGACGGCTACACCAAGGAAGAGTGGAAGATGGTGGCCGAGACAAAGAAGATGCTCGACCCCAAGATCAAGCTGACGGCGACCGCGGTGCGCGTGCCGGTGTTCATCGGCCACTCCGAGGCCGTCAACATCGAGTTCGAGGAACCGATCACCGCCGACGAGGCGCGCGACATCCTGCGCGAGGCACCGGGCTGCCTGGTCATCGACAAGCGTGAGGACGGCGGCTACGCCACCCCGGTCGAAACGGCCGGCGAGGACGCGACCTACATCTCGCGCATCCGCGAGGACGGCACGGTCGAGAACGGCCTCGCCATGTGGATCGTATCCGACAACCTGCGCAAGGGCGCGGCCCTCAATGCCGTGCAGATCGCCGAGCTCCTGGTCGCGCGCGGCCTGATCCAGCCGAAGCAGAAGGCGGCCTGACGGCAGCCGAAAATGGCCGGCCGCTTCGGCGGCTGGCTGTCTGCCGCGCAGCCGGACAACCGGCATCCCACGGGTCGCGGGCTGCTCGCCATCGCCGATCCTACCTGCTTTTCCTTCTTCCCTGTGGGGATGGGGAAGCGCGCCGGCATCGCAGATGCCGCTCATCCTGGCGCGCCTGTTGCAAGCCTCTGAAACAATTCGATGAAACGACCTATCGCGGCGCGATTCGGCGTGACTTGACCGCGCTTCTCAGCGCACAATGACGGCCCGGCCACCGAGGTTTCCACGCCACATGATCGTCCGCCCGCGCACGAACCTGCTCAAGCTGTTCTTCGTCATGCGCGGTTCGGTGGTACCGCGCATCCTGCCGCAGATCATCGGCTTTGCCGCCTACGGCGCCCTGGTGGTGATGGCCGTCAGGCTGCTCGGTCTCGAATTCGGCAATGCCGGCGTGGCGCCATTCGCCCTGCTCGGCGTGGCGCTGTCCATCTACCTCGGTTTCCGCAACAACGCCGCCTACGACCGCTGGTGGGAGGCGCGCAAGCTATGGGGCCAGCTCGTCTTCGAGATCCGCAACTTTTCACGCGCGGCCACGGCGATGATTTCCGACCGCGCCGAACTGCGGCCGCTGCTGATGGACGCGCTGGCGTTCTGCCATTTCCTGCGCGGCGAACTGCGCCGGGTCGACACGCGCGAGGCGGCACGGCCTTTCATCGGCGACGCGGTGGATGAAATCCAGGCGGCCACCAACCGGCCGGACGCCGTGATGCGGCGCATGGGGCAGAAGATCGGCGCGCTGAAGCGGGCCAAGGCGCTGGAAGCGATGGACTACCGCATCCTCGACGAAAGGCTGTCGGCCATCGCCGCACTCCAGGCCGGCTGCGAGCGCATCATGGGCACGCCGCTGCCCTTCGCCTACACGCTGCTCTTGCAGCGCACGGCCTACATCTTCTGCCTGCTGCTGCCCTTCGGGCTGGCGGGGTCCGCCGGCTGGGCGACACCGCTGTTCACAGCGCTCATCGCCTATACCTTCTTCGGCCTCGACGCGCTTTCGGAGGAGCTGGAGGACCCGTTCGGCATGGAGGCCAACGACCTGGCGCTCGACGGGCTCTGCCGCGTCTGCGAGATCTCCGTGTTCGAGGCGCTGGGCGAGACGCCGCCGCCGATGCTCGCCGCCGAGAACTACTTCTATTCGTGAGCCCGGGCGGCCTCTGCTGCCAGTTGCTTCAGCAAGGCCATCGCCTCGTCCGCCCGGTCGGCAGGCACGAAAAGATGGTCATGATAGAAGGCCGAGACCGGGTTGACCCCCATGCCGGCGCCAGCGAGGCGCGCGGTGATCGCAGCGAGGAAGCCGACCGCCTCCAGCGATGAATGAATGTCGAGGGTCACCATGCGGCATGCGAAGGCAGCCTCGACGCCGGCATTCCGCGCATCCTCCTCGCGCAAGATGAGCGTCATCCCCTCGGCTTCGCGAAAGCTCATCACCACATCCACGCCGGCAGGCACCGGTGCCCCGTGCGGCACGGTGGCGAAGACATAGAGATCGGGTGCAAGCTGCGGCGCCATGGAAGCCAGCAGAAGCTGGAGGTCGGTCTCGCCGTTCATTTTTTGCCTCGCTGCAGGGCTCTTGGGCCGATGCAGGCCCAATTCGGCGCCGAAGGTGAGATGTCCGAGACGATGGGTCAAGCATACCCGAGAACTGCTTCCATTCGTGAGCATGGGCCGCACTCCCGAAAATGTCGCAGCCCGCGGCGATTTTCCGCCGATGGCGAAAATGCTAACTCTCCACCGAAGCTGAAGGTTTGCACCTGTTGATCGCATTTGCCCGCAAGAGATGGAGTATCGGGGCCGCGCTCGCCGTGGCGCTGATCCTCATGCTGCAGACCACGGCAGGTGCGCTCGCCCTCGGCCAGGGCTCCCCGCCGCTCGACATGTTCGGCAATCCGCTCTGCATCACCTCGAGCACCGATCACACGGCACCGGCAAAGAGCGGCCACCCGAGCCTGCCCGAATGCTGTTCGCTCGGCTGCAACATGTTCGCAACGCCGATGGCTTCGCCGCCGGACGGCGCAACCCTTCCGGTCGGGCGGTCACGCCGGGCGGCGGTGGCCTTCGTGCCTGCACGTCTCGACCCGTCGACGGCGCAGGATCACGACCCCGGCAGTCCGCGCGCGCCGCCGCCGGCGGTCTGACGCCCGCAGCCGCGACCGAGACGCCGCGGCGACCCGACCTTTTCGACACAGCTTCTTGCGCCGCCAGTGCCGGCGCCTACCCTATCGGAGTTCCAGATGAACATTTCCGCTCGCGCCATCGCGCGCCCGCTTTTCGGCAGCATCGAACAGCGCCTCGGCGTCGTCGTGCTTGCGCTGACAATGCTTTTTGCCACGGCTCACGGGCTTTTCGCCCACGAATTCAAGGGCGGCCAGCTTGAAATCGACCACCCCTGGTCTCGCGCAACGCCACCCGGAGCGCGGGTCGCCGGCGGCTACCTCGTGATCAAGAACAAGGGCGGCGAGGCCGACCGCCTGGTCTCGATCCAGTCCGACATCTCCGAAAAGGCCGAGATCCACCAGATGAGCGTCGGCGCCGACGGCATCATGAAGATGCGCCAGATCACCGACGGTGTCGAAATCCCCGCCGGCGGCGAAGTCGCCTTCAAGTCGGGCTCCTACCACATCATGTTCATCGGCCTGAAGGCGCCGGTGAAGGAGGGTGAAAAGTTCTCCGGCACGTTGACCTTCGAGAAGGCCGGAGCGGTGACGGTCGAGTTCGCGGTCGACAAGATGGGCGGCCAGAGCCAGGACCACTCGGGCCATTGACATGGTGAGCGCGCGCCGTCCTTCCCATCCCGGGGCCGGCTTTGCCGGGGTTGGCGCGCGCCTGCCGTTGCTGATCTGCCGCCTCGTCTTCGCCGTCGCGGCCTTCCTCGGCGCGACGGCGACGGCTGATGCACATTCCTCGCTGCTGCGCTCCACGCCGGCCGAAGGCGCCGTGCTTCAGACGGCGCCCGTCGGGATCGTGCTCGGCTTCAGCGAGAAGGTGACCCCGCTCGTCACCGACCTCGTGGCGCCTGACGGCAGTTCGTCGCGGTTGACGGCCAAGGCTACCGGAGCCGATCTGACGGTCGAATGGCCCGGACAGAACGCCCCCGGCACCTACCTGCTTTCCTGGCGCACCGTTTCCTCCGACGGGCATCCCATCGGCGGCGTTCTGACTTTTTCTCTGGGCAGCCCCAGTGCCGAGCCGCCCGCTGCGCCCGATCCTACCGACGACGCGCTGCGCCTAGCCATCTGGAGCGCCAGGCTCGCGCTCTATCTCGGCCTGTTCCTCGGCGTCGGCGGGGCATTCGCGCTGGCATGGCTGCTGCCCGAAAGGCGACCCGGCGGGGGAGCGGCAGGCGCGTTCGTCGTGCTCGGGCTTGCTGCTGCCCCCGTCACCTTCGGGCTCCAGGGGCTCGATGCGATGGGCGCGCCGCTCAGCCTGTTCGGCAGCGCGATGGCCTGGCGGGCCGCGGCGGCGACCAGCTACGGCTTCACCGCTGCCCTCGCTTTCCTGGCGCTGGGCGCTGCGCTGCTGTCCCTGGCTGTCGGAGGCAGGCCGGCACGCTGGCTCTCGCTCAGCGCCCTGGCCGGCACAGGCGCGGCGCTGGCGGCAAGCGGCCATGCCAGCGCCGCCGCCCCGCAATGGCTGACGCAGCCGATGGTGTTCGTCCATGGCACCGGCATCGCCTTCTGGGCCGGCGCACTGCTGCCGCTCGGCCTTGCCTGGCGCGAGGGCGGCGAGGACGCGGAGACCGCGTTGCGCCGCTTCGCGATGGCCATCCCCTATGTACTGGCTGCGCTCCTTGTCGCCGGGCTGGTGCTGGCAGCCGTCCAGGTCGAAACACCGTTGGCGCTCTGGCACTCGGACTATGGCCGGCTGCTGCTGGGAAAGCTCGGGCTGGCGGTGCTTCTGCTCCTGCTCGCAGGCATCAACCGCTGGCAGCTGACCAGGCCGGCGCTGGCCGAACAGGCAGGCGCCCGGCGCTGGCTGGTGCGCAGCATCGCGGTGGAAACGCTGCTGATGGTCGCGATCCTAGGCGTCGTCGCCGGCTTCCGCTTCACGCCGCCGCCGCGCGTACTGGCGATCGAAGCAGCCGAACCCGCCACGATCCACATTGGAACGGCCGAGGCCATGGCCGATCTAGCCATCGCGCCGGGCCATGCCGGCAAGGCGAGCGCCTCGATCGTCGTCATGTCGGTCGATTTCGACCCGCTCGATGCGCGCGGCGTGACACTGAGGCTGAGCCGGTCGGGTTCCGCCGAGATCAATGCCGACGCCTACAAGCCCGGCGACGGCACATGGCGCGTCGACGATCTCGACCTGCCGGCTGCCGGCACCTGGAACGTCGCCATCGACATCGCCATCTCCGAGAGCCAGCGGACGACGCTGGACGGCAAGGTCGCCATTCGTCCGGCCACCGGCTGGTAGTCGATACGGACGATGCCGCATCGGCATCGCCGCCTATCGTCCGGGCATTCTTTGCTAGGTGCCCGGGAGCGTGCGCATGAAAATCCTCATCATTGGCGGAACGGGCATGATCGGCGGCCACACGGCCGGCTATCTCAAGGGGCTCGGCAACGAAGTGGTGCTGGCCGCGCGCAAGCCGGCGCCCGATTCGACACCGATGGCCGCCTATCCGACCATCTATGGCGACTACACGAGGGGCGACTTTTCCGCCGCCGATCTCGCGCCCTTCGACGGTATCCTGTTTGCCGCCGGCAACGACATCCGCCACCTGCCCAAGGGCACCGACGAGAACGAATTCTGGGCCAAGATGCAGATCGAGGGCGTGCCGGCATTCGTCGAGCTGGCGCGCAAGGCCGGCGTGCGCCGCGTCGTCCATATCGGCAGCTACTACCACCAGGTCATGCCCAACCTGGTCGAGACCAACGCCTATGTGCGCAGCCGCAGCCTGGCGGACGAAGGCGTGCGCTCGCTGGCGACCGACGACTTCAACGTCTCGACGCTCAACCCGCCGTCGATCGTCGGCTATGTGAAGGGCCTGCCCACCAAGCGCTACGAGACGCTGATGGCCTATGCGCGCGGCGAGACACAGCTGCCGGTCTTCGCCCCGCCCGGCGGCACCAACTACATGTCGGTGCAGTCGCTGGCCGAGGCGATCTGGGGCGCGTTCCAGCGCGCCGAGAGCGGCAAGGCCTATCTGGTCGGCGACGAGAACCTGACCTTCCAGCAGTATTTCCAGGCGCTGTTCGATGCGGTCGGCAATCCGCACCGGGTCGAGGAGCGCAACGAGGAACATCCGCTGCTGCCCGACTTCTTCATCGTGCCGGGACGCGGCAACGTGCTCGCCTACGAGCCGGATCCCGAGGAGACCAGGCTGCTCGGCTATCGCCGCAACGACGTGCAGCGGGCGCTGCGCGAGGTCTTCGCCCAGGTGTCCGGCGCATAGCGCAACGACCGTTTGGAGAGGCAATCATGGCCGACGACCAGCGCGCGCTGCTCCTGGAAGCAGCACTCCGGAGGGTGTCGGAACGCTATGCGCACGCGGTCGACAGCGGCGACGGCGCATTGCTCGCGGCCCAGTTCACCGCAGATGGCATGATCGTCGCGCCGCGCGGAACCTTTGAAGGGCCGGAGCAGATCCGCGGCATCCCGGCGATGCTCAGGGAGCGCTATCTCAAGACCTTCCACGCCGTGCTCAACCAGATGATCGAGCCGATCGAGGGCGGTGCGGAAGGCGAGACGTATTGCATCGCCCGCCACTACTTCCGCGATCCCGCCGGCCGCTATCTCTGCTACGAGATGACCATCCGCTACCTGGACCGCTTTGCCCGAACTGGCGACGGCTGGAAGCTGGCGCGGCGCGAGCTGGCGGTGGTGGCGACGCATACCTACGAAGTGCAGGAAACCCCGGCCTGAGGCCTGACCCCGATTTGCCGGTTGCGGAGGACAAGATGACCAGCGCGGAAGAACTCCCGATACTCGGCCTGGCCGGCAAGGTGGCCATCGTCACCGGCGGCGGCGCCGGCATCGGCCGCGCGACGGCCGAGCTCTACGCCCGAGCCGGCATGAAGGTCGCGGTGGCCGAGATCGATCCGGCTCGCGCGGCTTCGGTACGCGCGGCCCTGGGGGACGCTCATCTCATCGTCGAGGCGGACGTGCGCAAGGCGGCCGACGTCGCCCGCGTCGTCGAGGCGGTCGCGGTGCGCTTCGGCCGGCTCGACGTGCTGGTCAACAATGTCGGCGACTATCTCGGCTTCAAGACGCCGTTCGAGCAGTCGAGCGAGGCGGAGTGGGACGCGCTCTACGGCATCAACCTGCTGCACATGTTCCACATGAGCAAGGCTGCCATACCGCTGATGCGGGCGGGCGGCGCCGGGGGCAGCATCGTCAACGTGTCGACCATCGAGGCCTTCCGCGGCATCCCGATGACCGTCGTCTATTCGGCGTTCAAGGCGGCTGTCACCGGCTTCACCCAGAGCCTCGCCGTCGAACTCGGCCAGTACGGCATACGCGTCAACGCCATCGCGCCGGAGACCACCAACTCGGCGCAGATCGTGGCGACGCCCAGGGTGCCGCCGGAGAATCTCGACCATCTCAAACGCTGGTTCCCGATCGGCCGCTTCGGCGAAGGCGCGGACTCGGCGGGCGCGGCCCTTTTCCTGGCTTCGGATACGCTCTCCGGCTGGGTCTCCGGCACGACCATCCATGTCGACGGCGGCGTGCTCGCCGCGGGTGCCTGGATGCGCATGCCCGGCGACAACGGCTGGACGCATCTGCCGGTCATCGAGGCCGACGGCTACACGCCACGGCCGCACGCCCGAAGGGGCTAGACGTCAGGCGGCGCTCTGCCGCGTTTCGAGCGCCGCGCCCTCGAGCCGCGGGCCGGCGCCTGCCCTGGACGGCTCCGCCGGATGGATGTCGGGGCGACCGACGAGACCGGCGATCTCGGACAGCGGCTGCGGCCTGCCGAACAGGAAGCCCTGCATCTCGGCGCAGCCTTCGGCGCGCAGGAACTCGAAGTTCTCCTGCCTTTCCACGCCCTCGGCGAGGACAGGGATCTTCAACTGGTTGGCCAGCAGGATCGTGGCGCGCACGATCGCTGCGGAGGCGTCGTTGCTGGCCACGTCGTCGACGAAGGAGCGGTCGATCTTGACCTTGTCGAAGGGGAATATCTGCAGCGTCGACAGCGACGAATAGCCGACCCCGAAGTCGTCCATGGCAATGGTGACGCCAATCGCCTTGAGCTGGCGGACAATATGAAGCGCGCGGTCGCGGTCCTCGATGATGCTGGCCTCGGTGACCTCCAGCTCGAGCCGCGACGCCGGCAGCCCGGTGGCAAGCAGCGTCTCGTGCACGACCTTGGGCAGGTCCGCCTGGGTGAGTTGCGCTGCGGCGATGTTGATGCAGATCCTGTAGGGCTTGCGCCAGCCGGCGACCTCGGCGCAGGCGGTGCGCAGCACCCACTCGCCGATCGGTATGATCAGCCCGTTCTCCTCGGCGATCGGGATGAATTCCTCGGGCGGGACGATGCCGCGCTCGCGGTGATGCCAGCGCAGCAGTGCCTCGTAGGCGCCGACCTCGCCGGTGCGGACGTCGTGCTGGGGCTGGTAGTAGAGCTCAAATTCGTCGCGCTCCAGCGCATGGCGCAGCTCGATGGCGAGCGCGCTGCGCTCGCGCCGACCCTCGTCCATCGACCTGTCGTAGTAGCAGACCTTGTCGGAGACGGCGCGCTTGGCCCGGTACATGGCAAGGTCGGCGGCCCCGATCAGATCGTCGGCGCAGGCCGCGTGGTCGGGGTAGACGCTGATGCCGACGCTGGCGCCGACCGACAGGGTCTTGGCCTTGCTCTGGACCGGGTCTAGGACGCCGTCGATGAGGCGGCGGACGAAATCGTCGATCTCGCGCGACGAGGACACGTCCTGCTTGACCGCGACGAACTCGTCGCCGCCGACGCGGGCGACCAGCTCGCCCGAGCCGATCAGCCCCTTGAGCCTGGCCGAGAGCGTGCGCAGCAACTGGTCGCCGACACTGTGGCCATGGACGTCGTTGATCTCCTTGAAGCGGTCGAGATCGACGACGATGACCGCAGCCTTCCGGCCGGCCGCATCGCTGCGCAACAGCATGGCCGGCAGGTTGTCGGACAGGAAGGCACGGTTGGGTAGGCCCGTCAGCGGGTCGTGCTGGGCGGCATGGCGGAAGCTGTCGACCAGCTCGCGCTGCGACTTGGCATCCATGACCGAAAGCGTCAGCCCGGCGATGATGGCCATGGTGGCGAGCACGAGCACGGCCAGGAACTCGCTCGAAAACAGCTTGGCCGGCACCACGACCGAGGGGTCGGGAACCAGTGTCGCCGCACCCATGGCGGTGAAATGCATGGTGCAGATGGCGAGGACGAGGCTGATCACCGACAAGAGCTTGGAATGGCGGACCGGCTGCCTGGCCGCCAGGTGCATGGTGAGCGCGCCGAAGGCGACGGCGAACAGGATCGAGGCGCTCACCAGCGTCGCATCCCATTCGATGCGGCCGGCGAAATCGTAACCGCGCATGCCGGTGAAATGCATGGCAACGATACCGATGCCGATGACGACGCCGCCGATCTCGACCGGCAAGCCCTTGGGCGGGCTGAGCGACAGGTGCAGCCCCGCCGCCGTGAAGACGATGGCGATGAGCAGCGACGCAATGGTCAGGACCGGGTCGAAGGCCGCCTCGAAGGGCAGGCGGAAGCCGAGCATGGCGACGAAATGGGTGGTCCAGATCGCCGAACCGCAGGCGATGCCGGACAGCACGATCCAGGCGTTGCGGGCTTCGGGCGAAAGCCGGGCGGCGCGTTCGAAGAGCCGCATGGTCATCGCCGCGCCGGCGATGCAGACGATGGCCGCGACCATCACGAAGGAATAGTCGTGCTCGTAAGCAAGACAGGAAATGACCTTGAACATCGCCCCAGCCCCCAATGCCAGCACAATTCCGACTGCCCCGGCGAGGAGTGTTCGTCCGAAAATTCAAAGAAATCGCTAATTTACGAATCGTACAGGATTCCAGCGGCTGGCGCGCCCCGCGGGGCATCCCCGGTTCGGGGGGCCATTGCCAAGCCCTGCCCGATGTCCCCACAATGGCCGCGGCAATGGAGGCAAGAGATGGCCGCAGAAAGATCGCAACGGTTCGAAGCGGTGCTGACGGCCCTGCGCGGCATCCTCATCGCCGCGGCGGCGCTGGTCGCGTTTGTTTACCCCGCGCAGGCGGTGCAGCTGCTGGTGCTGGTCGGAGGCGGGCTGCTGCTGGTCGACGGGGTGTTGGGGCTTGCCACGGTCGACTATGCGGCTCCGAAAGACGCAGGCCACTGGTTCACACTCGCCCGCAACCTGCTGTCGATCGCTGCCGGTGTCCTCGTCATTGGTAGCGGGGTGCTGACCACGGTCTTCACCCCGGCTTTCCTGGCCTGGCTGGTGGGGTTGCTGGCGCTTCTGGTCGGCTTGATCGAGATGGCCTCGAGCATGCTGGGCAGCGAGCGGCAGACGCGCCTCTGGCCAACATTCGTCGGCGGCGCGATCTACGCCGCCTTCGGCCTCGCACTGATATTCGTGCCGCTGACGAGCGCCGGAACGCTGATGCGCGTGGCCATGCTGCTGATGCTCGCCTATGCGGCGGCCCTGATCTACCGCGCCTGGCGCATCCGCATGGACGGCTGATCGGCCTCGCGGCCCCTCACGTCGCGATGGCGGCTGGTTCAGGCCTCGACCAACTTCAGGCGCTTGTCGAAGACACCCAGCACCCGGGCGAGCTCATGGCCGCGCTTCAGGATGAGGCCGCCAGCGGCGACGACGCTGAACGCGCCCTGCTTGCGCGCCAGCTTGGGGTCCTTGACGATCTGGTAGAGCGGCGTTTCGCTGGTGCGGCGGAACACCGAGAAGATGGCGCGATCGCTCATGTGGTCGATCGCGTAGTCGCGCCACTCATTGGCGGCGACCATGCGTCCATAGAGCCGGAGGATCTGGTCCAGTTCCCGCCTTTCGAAGGCCACCGGCAGATCCTGGCGCTCCCGGCGGGCCTCGTGGAGCGGGATCAGGACTGCGGATGTCTCGCCGTCCTCCGCCCCGGCACTGCGATCGGTCATCAATGATTCCCTTTGCAGATTCCGACCCCTCCGAGGGTCGCGCATTCGCGCTCGAATTGCAACCCGGGAAGCCGAATCAAACCATTCGGCGAAGGGTTCACGAAAGATTACAGCCTTGGTAACGATTACGAAACAAACTGTTGGAATTGGTGATGTCTCGCCACATTCCTGCCTTTTTTTATCCGCGCTGACGCCCCAATGTCCGACGACTTTACCCGTGTTGCCTGAGACGGTTCGGTCCGGCACCGGCTCGTAAACCCCAAGCCCCCCGCCCACGGGCCAGAGTCGGATCGAACCAACCTCGGTTCTCCCTAGGGATGAGCCGGCGGTGCGACGATCCCAAATCTAGGCCGGCGCCAGGCGAAAGCCGACGTCGGCCTTTTTGCTTCTTGCGCTCAGCGCACCGGACCAGGCGCCTTGCGGATGACTGCCGCCCCGAGGATCGGGCCCGGCAGCCCGTCCTTGCCCACGGCCTGCAGGAGCACCGCGGCCCCGCCCTTCTTCTCGACCTCGCTGCGCGGCAGGTCGAAGCGTTGTTCCTCCCCGTGCCACATGCCGGCGGTGTTCACGTCGGAGACCGCGTTCCAGTAGGTGATGCGGCGCCCTTGGTTTTCGCCCCGCTGCAGATCGACCAGTTGCGGCGGGCCGAAATAGACCAGCACCAGATGGGCATTGATGCGCTGCGGCCCCTCGACCTGGCCGACGTCGATGGAGATGGTGTCGGCGCTCTCGCTGACGTGGATGTCGACGTTGAGGCCCTGGCCGGTCTTCTCGAGATTGTCGAGCGCCTGGGTGATGTCGTCGCGCTTGGCGCCGCTCATGTGGGTGCGGCCGTTGACGACGGCCTGGGGCGTGTAGACGGCGCGCGCGCCGAAGGCACGCATGTAGCCGTACTGCCGGTCGGTGTTTTCCTTGCTGGCGAGATTGTCCTGCCAGCCGAGATAGTCCCAGTAGGTGACGTGGTAGGCCAGCGCGACGATATCGTCCCTGCCGGCGAATTCGGCGAAAAGCTCGTCGGCGGGCGGACAGGCACTGCAGCCCTGGCTGGTGAAGAGCTCGATCACGCCAAGGGGACGCTCCTTCGCCTCGGCTGTCGCCGAGCCGGCAATGGCGCCCACGGCCAGCACCAGACCCGCCAGCCAACGAGATGCGCGAAACTCCATTCCGATCCAACTTCCTCGGCCGGCGTTACCGGCTTTTTATGGTTGCGGCCATTATGTGGCAGAAGCGCCATTCAACGTGAAGTCACGTTGAGGTGAAACTTCTAGCACTGCAAGCCTCCCTCGCTTTACGGACGCATTTGCCACGTTCAGACCGAATCCTCTACGTTTGTCATGAAACTGAAGCTAATATTCGATCGTGGCGGGACGAGGCGGGTACAATGCTGGAATATCTCGGTCGAAACGTCGATCTCTATTGCGAGCGTCTTGAGCCGGGGCTGTGGGCAGAGCCGTTCAATGCAACAAGCAACCTCGCCTTCTTCGCCGCCGGCCTGTGGGGCATCTACGAGGTACGGCGCCACGAGGCCGGTGCTTTCGCCGAGTTGCTGTGCTGGTGGGTGGTGGCGATCGGGATAGGCTCGACGCTGTTCCACACCTTCGCCACCGAAGGCACCAAATGGGCCGACATCTTGCCGATCGCCGGCTTCACGCTCGCCTACACGCTGTTCAATCTCCGGCGGTTCGCCGCCCTGCCGTGGCCCAGGGCGCTCAGCATCTTCCTCGCCTTCTACGTCGTGGTCGGCTTCGCCACCTTCATGCAGCCCGACTGGCTGCGGGCGGCCTCCAACGGCACCACCGGATACCTGCCGCCGTTCCTTGCCCTGATCGTCTTCGGCGGCATGGTGATTGCCCGCGGCAACCCTGCCGGCTGGTACAATATCGCCGCGGCGGCGATCTTCGCCGGCTCGGTTGCCTGCCGGGTCGCCGACCCGTTGCTCTGCGACAGCCTGCCGATCGGCACGCATTTCATGTGGCACCTGCTGAACGGCCTGATGCTCGGGGTGCTGCTGTCCGCCACGGCACGCTACGCAAGGCCGGGCAGCGCGCCTCGGCACATCGCCGGCGTCGCAAGGGCCTGACGGCCGAGAGACGAGAAGTTCGCGCCAAGGCGCTCGCCCCCGCATCAGCGTGGCAGTCCTGCTGGCAGTCAGACCGCCGCTGCGACCGCACTGTCCGCGGCGGCATGCCTTTCGGCCCAACCCTCGAGCCACTCGGCGCCCTGCATCTCGATAAGCCGCGACGAGGTGCGGTCGAATTCGAAGGCCTCGTGGCCGCGCTTGCCGACATAGAGCTTGTCGGGTGATGCCGCGGCGCTGATCACCAGCCTGATGTGCTGGTCGTAGAGCGTGTCGACCAAAAGGATAAAGCGCTTGGCCTCGTTGCGGTTGGCCTCGGCCATCACCGGCACATGGTCGACGAAGATCGTCTTGTAGTGCGCCGTAATCGCCAGATAGTCTCGGGCTGCCAGCGGCTTGTCGCAGAGGTCGGCGAAGGAGAAGCGCGCGGCATGGCCGACGGCAGCGGGCACCGCCACCTTGCGGCCCTTGACGGCGACCGTCGCAGGCTCGGCAGCAACACCATGAGTGATCTTGGCCCAGGCCTTGTCCATGTCGCGGTCCGCCGCCTCGCCGAGCGGGGTGAGGTAGACCGGGACACGGTCGAGCTTCTCCAGCCGGTAGTCGGTGTCGGCGTCGAGATTGAGGACCCTGGAGTTGGCCTCGAGCAGGCCGATGAAGGGCAGGAACAGCTGGCGGTTGAGGCCGTCGCGATAGAGATCGCGAGGCGCCACGTTCGAGGTGGCGACGAGAACCACGCCCCGCGCAAATAGCGCCGAGAACAGCCTGGACAGGATCATCGCGTCGGCGATGTCGGTGACCGAGAACTCGTCGAAGCACAGCACCCAGGCCTCCTCGGCGAGCTGTGCGGCCACCGGCGGGATCGGGTCGTCGTCGCGCGACTTGCCGTTCTTGCGTGCCGCCCGCTGCTTCTGGATGCGGTCGTGGACGTCGGCCATGAAGTCGTTGAAGTGGACGCGGCGCTTGTGCTTGACCGGGACGAGCTCGAAGAACATGTCCATCAGCATGGTCTTGCCGCGGCCGACGCCGCCATGGACATAGAGCCCCTTGATCGGCTCGCGCTGCGGCTTGCCCCTGGCGAACAGCCAGCCCAGCGCACTCGACTTGCGCGCCAGCCGCTTGTCGGAAATCTCGTCGATCAGCCGGTCGAGGGCGGCGACGATCGCGAGCTGGGCCGAATCCGGCCGCACCGTGCCCAGCTCGACAAGATGGTCGTAGCGCTGCCTGACGGTCACGTGGGTCTGCAGGCCGTCACGCACGTGCATGGTTCATTCCAACCGCGGGAGGAGACGCCGCGTCAGCGGTTGAGCGAGATCGGCAGGCCGTTGGAGGTCTGGCCGTCGAAGCGGCCCTCACCTGACGCATAGAGCCGTGCCAGCGGCGAGCCGGCATCGTCGTAGAGCGTCAGCTGCTTGCCCGAGACGTTCCACGACCTGACGCCGTCGACCGGAGCCGGGCAGCGCAGCGGACCGGCGCGGAAGCCCTGGCCGAACTTGGTCTGCGGGGTGGCCACCTTGCAGCTCTGGCCGGAGACCGAGGCGCTCCACACGCCAGCGACGCTGGCGGCAGTGAGATCGGGTGCGTTGGCCGCCACTGCGCCGCCATCCGCCGGCAGGGCCGCGACCTGGGTCTGCGGTGCCGCCGGAAACTGCGAGGCGCTCGCCGTGCCGGGTGCCGCGGGCGGCGGCAGCTGGCCGCTGGTCACGGTGCCGGCAGGAGCCGGCGGCAGCGGTGCCGGCTGGGAATCCATCGAGGAAAGGCGCGAACTGGTGCAGCCGGCCACAGTCATCAGCGTGATCAGCGATGCGGCCAGCAGGCCAGGGTTCGATAGTGCCATTGCAGTCCCTCCATCGGGGCGGTTCTTGGGGGCGCCCCCGCGTGGTCGATAGCTCGCCTCTAAAGCGGCGAAGTTGGCAGAATTTCAACCCGATATGGTTAAAATAGGGTTTGCGTATGAAATTGTTGCAAATTTGTCGCAGCAAGAAAGCGCCAACGATCCGTCAATTGTCAAACCGATAAAGAGGGTCCGATAACGGCAGTGGGTGGCTGAACCATTGTGCGCAACGGCGATCCAGCGACAGCATCAACTCGTAGGTTTGCTGCCGCGCCTTCATGCTACCGTCGGAGCCGAGTGTGGCTATCGCAGCTCCGATAAGCCCGGAAGCGGCAAGCAGATCGGCGGCGACAAGCTTCATCTCGGGCTTGATCGGCTTGCCCTGTCTCAGAGCCAAGGCGATCTGTGACCACTGGTCCCAAGGGAACGCTTGTGACAGGGCGGGCGGGCGCGAAGGTGCAGTCGATTGCCGAGGGTCGCTAAACAGTGGCCGCATGGCGTAGCGAGCCAATGCGCGGTCGACCATTTCCAACGCCGACTGGCCGGGTCGGCCGGGGCCGGTTGACGTGACGCGTTGTAATAGTTGGACCCGCTCATCTCGACCGTAGATCTGGTCGAGCAGTGCGATCATGATGGCTATGGATTTGTCGGGGTCGGCGACCGGATCCAGCGAGCCTCCGGCAATGCCGGCGAGCATGCTCTCCGCCACAACCGTGCCTAGCCTCATGTCGCCCGTATACTGCATCAGCGGGTAAAGTATGAATGCCTCCGGCGCCACATCGATCGCATCGAAGATCCTTTGGAGCCAAAGCTCAAATTTTGCGTCTTTTATTTCCTTTGGCTGCTTTTCGATTTCAAATAGCGGTTTTGACAGGCTGTTCCATCTTGCTGATCGAACTATTCTGGATCGCTGCGAATCCATTTCCTTTGTGCGATCGAGGATAGAGATAAGTGGCTGGAGGTCGTAGAGGGTGGTCAGCAGGTCGACCGCAAGGCTGGAAATGCCCAGTTTTTCCGCCTTCTGCGAAATCCGGAGCTTCACTTCATCGTCCAAATCCAGCAGCGCGGATGCGAGTGGATCGATTTCAGCGTCGAATCCAAATGGGTCTGCGGCTCGCCATTCAGCAAGATTTGCAAGCAGCCAGTCTTCGTCGCCGTCGATGATCGCTGCGCGCCATCCGGATGGGCCAAGCATTGCAATCGCTTTGCGTGCACCCGGATCGGCTGGAAGGCTGTCGTATAGCTTCCGCCGATCCGCGTTGTTGGCATAGGCAAAGCGAAGCTCATCGAGCCTCGCGGGAGGTTGATCTGCCTGCATCAGGCTGCTCAACAGCTCGGAACCGACAGCATAGCTTGTCTCGCCATAGTGCAGCTTCATATAGGCTGCATCGGTGGCATACAGGTTTCGGCGGAAGCGTGATTTTGTGGCCGGGTCAGTCAGAAGAAAGTCGGCGGCTTTCTCGATCTCGGCCCCATATTTGCAACTTGGCGCGCGACTGAAACTCTGTTCTTCGGACAAGGCGGACGAAATAAGCTGTAGCGAAACAGCAATCGAAGCCACAATGCGCATGTTACCCCCGCATGAATTGCGCCGCTTTCGATGATTGCAGCACAATCGAGGCGATGAACAGCTATTTAGCGTCTTGTCTCAACACCGATCGAGGTGCTTGCAGGACTGCTCAGGCGTTAGGCGCTGGCAATTGTCGCGTTGCTCGGCGGGTCACGCAAATTGGCGCGACACTGGTAATTCCGCGAGCTTTCCGCCATATAGCGCCAAACAGCCGCGAGAATTTTTCCGCCATGGCCAATGAGGCCCCTTTCGCCAAGATGAACGGGCTCGGCAACGACATCATCGTCGCCGACATGCGCGGCCGTGCGGACCGCGTCACGCCTGCCGCGGCGATCGCGCTGGCCGCCGATCCGGCGACCAAGTTCGACCAGATCATGGCGATTCACGACCCGCGCACGCCGGGCACCGCGAACTATATCGAGATCATCAATTCGGACGGCACCATGGCGCAGGCCTGCGGCAACGGCATGCGCTGCGTCGTGCAGGCGCTCGCCGCCGAGACCGGCCAGAAGCTGTTCACCTTCGAGACCGTGGCCGGCATCCTCAACGCCGAGGAGCACGACGACGGCACGATCTCGGTCGACATGGGCATCCCGCGCTTCGGCTGGCAGGACATTCCGCTGGCCGAGGAATTCCGCGACACGCGCGCCATCGAGCTGCAGATCGGGCCGATCGACGCGCCGGTGCTGCACTCGCCCTCGGTCGCCTCGATGGGCAACCCGCACGCCATCTTCTGGGTCGACAACGACGTCTGGAGCTACGATCTCGGGCGCTTTGGACCGCTGCTCGAAAACCACCCGATCTTCCCCGAGCGCGCCAACATCTCGATCGCCCAGGTAACCTCGCGCGAGACGCTGAACCTGCGCACCTGGGAACGCGGCGCCGGCCTGACGCTGGCCTGCGGCTCGGCTACCTGTGCGGCTGCCGTTTCTGCCGCGCGCACCGGCCGCACCGGGCGCATTGTCACGGTCACCGTGCCGAGCGGCGGGACGCTCAAGATCGACTGGCGCGCCGACGACCACGTGGTCATGACCGGCCCGGCCGAGTGGGAATTCTCCGGCAGCTTCGACCCGGCCACCGGCGCCTGGCGCCGCGACCAGCAGGACGTCGCCTGATGGCGGTGGATGTCGTTACCTTCGGCTGCCGCCTCAACACCTACGAATCCGAGGTGATGAAGCGCGAGGCCAAGGCTGCCGGGCTCGAGGAGCTCAAGGGCGGCGCGGTCATCTTCAACACCTGCGCGGTGACCAGTGAAGCGGTGCGCCAAGCCAAGCAGTCGATCCGCAAGGCACGGCGGGAGAACCCGGACGCGCGCATCATCGTCACCGGCTGTGCCGCGCAGACCGATCCGGCCGCCTTCACTGATATGGCCGAGGTCGACCTCGTGCTCGGCAACGAAGAGAAGCTCAAGGCGCACAACTACCGGGCGCTGCCGGACTTCGGCGTCAACGACTTCGAAAAGGCCCGCGTCAACGACATCTTTTCCGTGCGCGAGACGGCCGGCCACATGGTCGATGCCATCGAGGGCCGCGCGCGCGCCTTCGTGCAGGTGCAGAACGGCTGCGACCATCGTTGCACCTTCTGCATCATTCCTTATGGCCGCGGCAATTCGCGTTCGGTGCCGATGGGTGCGGTGGTCGAGCAGATCAAGCGCCTCGCCGGCAACGGCTATGCCGAGGTGGTGCTGTCGGGCGTCGACATGACCAGCTATGGCGCCGACCTGCCGGGCGCGCCGCGCCTGGGCAAGCTGGTCAAGACGATCCTGCGCCAGGTGCCCGACTTGCGCCGCCTGCGGCTGTCGTCGATCGATTCCATCGAAGCCGACGAGGATCTGCTCGAGGCCGTCGCCAGCGAGACACGGCTGATGCCGCATCTGCATCTGTCGCTGCAGTCGGGCGACGACATGATCCTCAAGCGCATGAAGCGCCGCCACCTGCGCGACCAGTCGATAAAATTCTGCGCCGATGTGCGCAATCTGCGCCCCGACATCGTCTTCGGCGCCGACATCATCGCCGGATTCCCGACCGAGACCGACGCGATGTTCGAGAACTCGATCCGCGTCGTCGAGGAGTGCGGGCTGACCCATCTCCACGTCTTCCCGTTCAGCCCGCGCGAGGGCACGCCCGCCGCGCGCATGCCACAGGTTCGCCGCGAGATCGTCAAGCAGCGCGCCGCGCGCCTGCGCACCGCCGGCGATGTCGCCTACAGGGGCCATCTCGAAGCGCTCAAGGGCTCGCGCCAGAAGGTGTTGGTCGAGCGCGAGGGGCTTGGGCGGACGGAAGGGTTTACGCTTGTTGCGCTCGACCAGGGTGCTGCGGGCGAAATCGTCGAGGTCGACATCGCCGGGCACAACGGCGAGCGGCTGACAGCGGCACCGGCCGCCGCACGCGCGGCCTGACGAAAGCGACCGCATGGCATTCGGGTTCATCAAGAAAGTCTTCTCCTTCGGCAAGAAGGAGACCGTCGAGCAGCCGGCCGAGACCGAGGTCCTGCCGCCGCTGAATTTCGACGCGCTGGAGGCACTGAAGCCGGCGGAAGAGGCGCCAGTCGCCGAAACTCCCTCCCCCTTGAGGGGAGGGTCGATCGACGAAGTCGATCGGGGTGGGGTCGCCGAAGCCTCGGAGACGCCCCCCTTTGGTCCTTCGGACCATCTCCCCCTCAAGGGGGGAGAAGAGGTCGCGCTCGCCCAGGAACCGAAGCCGGAACCCGCGCCCGAAACCCCGCCCGCGCCGCCATCGGTTCCCGAACCCAAGCCCGCCGAGCAGCCGGTGCCTTCGGAGCCTGCGCCGCAGCCGGCTCCGCCGGAAGAGCCCGAGCCCGCACCCGAGCCGGAAGTTCCTGCGACCGAGCCTGAAAAGCCCACCGAGCAACCGGCGCCAGTGCCCAGCCCGGTGGAGCCGGAACCGGCACCGGTCGAGGTCCCCGTTCCGCCGGCAGAACCGTCCACGCCGGAATTCCCCCAGGAGATCCCGGCGCAGCCGGAACTCCCGGCAACCGCGCCGACGATGCACGCGCCCGTGCCAGAGTCCGAAGAGCCCGCGATTTCCCTCCCCCTCGAGGGAAGGGCGGCCGCGCAGCGGCCGGGTGGAGTCGCCGAATCGAAGGATGCGGCTCAAACGCTTGCCGCGCCGGAAGAGCCGGCAGTAGCGGAGAAAACCCCTTCTGGTCCGTCGGACCATCTCCCACTCAAGGGGGGAGAAGAGGTCGCGCCTGCAACGCCAAAAACCTCCACCGGCAAGGTCACCGTCCAGAAGAAGGTCGAGCAGAAGGCCGAGGTCGTCGAAGCGGCCGCGCCGGCGCCGCGCCTGTCGTGGTTCCAGCGCCTGCGCCAGGGCCTGTCGCGTTCGTCGAAGGAGCTGTCGGGCAACATCGCCGGCATCTTCACCAAGCGGAAGCTCGACGAAGACACGCTGCAGGACCTCGAGGACGTGCTGATCCGCGCCGATCTCGGCGTCGAGACGGCGCTGCGCGTCACCGATGCGCTGGCGTCGAGCCGCTACGGAAAGGACGTGTCCGACCACGAGGTCCGCTCGATCATGGCGGTCGAGGTCGAGAAGGTGCTGAAGCCGGTGGCGCTGCCGCTGGAACTCGATCTCTCGCACAAGCCGCATGTCATCCTGGTCGTCGGCGTCAACGGCACCGGCAAGACCACCACGATCGGCAAGCTCGCCGCCAAGCTGACCGAGGGCGGGCTGTCGGTGATGCTCGCCGCCGGCGACACCTTCCGTGCCGCGGCCATCGAGCAGCTGAAGATCTGGGGCGAGCGGACGAAATCGCCCGTCATCGCCACCAAGCTCGGGGCGGATGCCGCGGGCCTCGCCTACGACGCCTTCGAGAAGGCCAAGGAAGCGGGTTCGGACGTGCTGATCATCGACACCGCCGGGCGCCTGCAGAACAAGGCCGAGCTGATGGCCGAACTCGAGAAGATCGTGCGCGTGCTCGGCAAGCTCGACCCCGAGGCGCCGCACACCGTGCTGCAGACGGTCGACGCCACCACCGGCCAGAACGCGCTCAACCAGGTCGAGATCTTCCGCAATGTCGCGGGCGTGAACGGCCTGGTGATGACAAAACTCGACGGCACCGCGCGCGGCGGTATTTTGGTCGCAATCGCAGCCAAACATAGATTGCCGGTCTATTTCATCGGCGTCGGCGAGCAGGTCGACGATCTCGAACCATTTTCGGCGAGCGACTTCGCCAAGGCGATCGCGGGAGTCGCCTGATGCGTTTCCGCCAGCCGGAAACGATCGGAAGCCAGGAAGCCATGAACGCACCCATCCTCGAACGCGACCCCTCCGATCCACAGCGCAAGAAGCAGGAGGTCAGCCCGCTGCTCAAGCTGGTGCTGGAACTCGGGCCGCTGGTGGTGTTCTTCTTCGCCAATGCGCGCGGCGAATGGCTCGCGACCCGCTTCCCCGCGCTGGCCGATCTCGGCGGGCCGATCTTCATCGCCACCGGCCTGTTCATGGCGGCGACGGCGATCGCGCTGGCAGCCTCGTGGATGCTGACCCGGTCGCTGCCGATCATGCCGCTGCTGTCGGGCGCGGTGGTCTTCGTGTTCGGCGCGCTGACGCTCTATCTGCAGGACGACGTCTTCATCAAGATGAAGCCGACCATCGTCAACACGCTGTTCGGGGTCATCCTGCTCGGCGGACTGCTGTTCGGCAAGTCGCTGCTCGGCTACGTCTTCGATTCCGCCTTCAAGCTCGACGCAGAGGGCTGGCGCAAGCTCACCTTCCGCTGGGGGCTGTTCTTCCTGTTCCTCGCCGTGGTCAACGAGGTGGTCTGGCGGTCGTTCTCGACCGACACCTGGGTGGCCTTCAAGGTGTGGGGCATCATGCCGATCACGCTGCTTTTCACCTTCAGCCAGATGCCGCTGATCATGCGCCATTCGCTCGAGGAGCAGCCCGGCAAATAGGCCGAGCTGCCCGAAATCCTAATCCCTCGTTAACGCGCCATGCGCGAGAC
Source organism: Aminobacter sp. Piv2-1 (assembly GCF_037625995.1). Lineage (NCBI taxonomy): Bacteria > Pseudomonadati > Pseudomonadota > Alphaproteobacteria > Hyphomicrobiales > Phyllobacteriaceae > Aminobacter > Aminobacter sp. Piv2-1. The sequence continues at coordinate 33,535 of NZ_JARKMU010000014.1, read as the reverse complement.
GCATTGCTGCGTTGCAGCATCTTATTTTGCAGTGCAGCAGTTCCTATGTCATCCTGAGATTGATCAGGGAGGTCATATCGCGCCGCAATATGCGGTGGATGAAAGGAACGTAACCATGTTCTTCGACAGCCTTCTGAGCCGTGCGCGCCAGAGCGCCGCCAAGCGCAAGCAGTACAAGCGCCTCGTCGCCGAGATCGACAGCTTCTCGGGCCGCGACCTGGCCGACATGCGCGCCGACCGCAGCGAGATGCTGTACCAGGCCTTCAAGCAGGTTTACGGCTGAGCATCTTGCAGTCAGACGGAATCGTCTGGCGTCGCAGAAATGCGGCTAAGAAAAACAACTAGAGCGGCGCGTCCGTACTGGCGCCCCCGGGCAAATTTACGCCAGCGCATGACGACATGCGCCGAGCCATCCATCCGAGGAGCCATGAGGCTCCCCGGCTACTGCGCAGCCAGCGCCTTCTCGATTTCCGGCATGAGGGTCGCCCGCACCGATTCCGGCGTCATCGGGCCGACATGCTTGAACGCGACCTTGCCGTCCTTGCCGACCAGGAAGGTCTCGGGAATTCCGTAGACGCCCCAGTCGATCGCCGAGCGCCCCTTCGGGTCCACGCCCAGGACATCGAAGGGATTGCCGAGCTCGCCGAGGAAGCGGCGGGCGTTCTCGGGCTTGTCCTTGTAGTTGAACCCCGCCACCGTCACGCGCTGGTCCTTGGACAGCTCGACGATCACCGGATGCTCCTCGCGGCAGGGCGCGCACCATGACGCCCACACATTGACCAGCGTCACCTTGCCGATGAAGTCCGCCGAGTTGAGGCCGGGCAGCGACACGCCCTCGAGCGGCGGCAGCTCTGTCTTCGGCGCCGCCTGGCCGATCAGCGTCGACGGCACCACCGCAAGGTTGCGGCCGGACAGGAGCTGGGCCAGGAACACACCCGCCAGCGCCAGGAAGAGCAGCAGCGGCAGCAGGATGAACAGCTTGCGCGGGCGTGGCGGATTTTCGGTTTCGATGCTCATGGGCGGGCTCCGCTGCGGTCCGAGCGGCGGCGATGGCCGGCGGCTTCGAGTTCCGCCAATTCGCGCTTGCGGGCGCGCTGGTCGAAGAGGATCCACAGGACCAGGCCGGCTATGGCCAGCGCCGAAGCGCCGTAAGCGGCCGTGACGTAGAGGGCGTGTGCGCTCATCGGGCGGCAGTCCGCTCGCAAGGTTCAAAGATGTCGATCTTTTCGACCATGGCTTCAATTAGCCATGAGCGCGCGCGCATGCAATTGGACGCCGCGCCGCACCCGGCCACGATGAAGCGATCGTGATCGCCGGACAGTTGGTCAGTCGGTGCCCGAACGCAGCGCCACGGCGGCGGCCAGCGGGCCGATGACGGCGAGGAACAGGGTCAGCGCACAGAGGATCACGAAGGGCGGCATGAACGGGTCAGGGTCGTTGACCGCACCGTAGGCGGCGGTGACGCCGAAGATCAGCACCGGAATGACCAGCGGCAGGATCAGCACCGAGATCAGCAGCCCGCCGCGCGGCAACGCGACGGTGACCGCCGCACCGGCGGCGCCGACGAAGACGATCGCCGGCGTGCCGACGAGCAGGGTGAGAGCCGCGGCGCCGATGCCGGTGGGTTCCATGTTCATGAACAGGCCGAGCATCGGGGCGGCGACGACGAGCGGCAGCACGCTCGCCGTCCAGTGGGCCAGGCATTTTACGAAGACGGTCAGCGCCAGCACGTGCTTGTCGGCGTTGAGCACCAAAAGGTCGAGCGAGCCGTCCTCGCGGTCGGCCTGGAACAGCCGGTCGAGGCCGAGCAGGCTGGCGAGCAGCGCCCCTATCCACAGGATCGCCGGGCCGATGCGAGCGAGCAGATTGAGGTCCGGCCCGACGCCGAAGGGGATGGTGACGATGACGGCGAGAAAGAACAGCACGCCGGTCAGCGCCCCGCCGCCGGCGCGGATGCCCATACGCAGGTCGCGAAGATAAAGGGCTAGCATGGGTGAGGCCCTTCATTGCATCCGCAACAGATGAAGGGTCTACGTTCCTTCGCACCCCCCTCTGTCCTGCCGGACATCTCCCCCACAAGGGGGGAGATTGGCAGCTCCGGCCGCCTCACCCATCCTGCGATGCCGAAGATTGACGAAGGTCGCGATGACGGCGTGATCTCCCCCCTTGTGGGGGAGATGGCCGGCAGGCCAGAGGGGGGCGTGAAGGAGCGCTGACGTCGGGCGATTGAAGGGCTAGCCATGCACCTGCCCCATCTCCAGCGTCTTCGCCCCCTCCAATCCCAGCGGCAGGTGGGTCGCGGCGACGACGATGCCTCCAGACGCGCAATGCTCCCGCATCAGGGCGGCGAACTGGGCTTCGGAAGCCTTGTCGAGGCCCGCGGTCGGCTCGTCGAGCAGCCAGACCGGGCGGTGGCTGACGAGCAGCTTAGCGATCGCGGCACGGCGCTTCTGGCCAGTCGAGAGATAGCCGAAGGGCAAATGGCCGAGGCCGTCGAGGCCGACGTCGTCCAACGCCTCGCCGATGCCGAGCTTGCCGTTGCCGGCAAAGCTTTGCCAGAACTCCAGGTTCTCGGAGACCGTCAGCGCCGCCTTCATTGCGTTCTGGTGGCCGAGATAGTGGCAGGCGGACGCAACCGTCGGAAATTCCTCGCCGCCGCCCTCGACGGCGATTCGCCCATGGGCGTGCGGCAAAAGACCGGCGACTATCCGCAGCAGCGTCGACTTGCCCGAGCCGTTGGGCCCGGTGACGGTGAGCGCCTCGCCGTTTCCGAGCGCGAAATCGACGCCGGCGAAGACTGTCTCGCCGCCCCGTTCCCCGCTCAGATCATCGGCGATCAGCCGCATGTTTCCCCCGTCGCCGAAGCCGGTTTGCCGTCGTCTTGCGTCGCAGCAAATTAGGCGATTCTCCGTCTAGAACTATTCCAGGAAATTCTCTATATGCCACTCGACCATGCCAGCGGTCGGCATGGAAACAGAATATGCGCCGAACCAGCGCACGCGCCGCCTTGAACGGCTCGGGTTGCTTGGGAGCGGACAGCGGAAATGGCCGTACCCGCACCTTTGCGCGTGATTGCATGCCATCGGAGTCCGTTCCCGTGTAGGCTGAACAGACAAGGATGGATCGCACGTGTCCAAATCACTCGACAGTTTCAATTGCCGCCGCACCCTGACCGCGGGTGGGGCCGAGTATGTTTACTACAGCCTCGTCGAGGCCGAGAAGAACGGCCTGACCGGCGTCTCGCAGCTTCCCTATTCGATGAAGGTGCTGCTGGAGAACCTGCTGCGCAACGAAGACGGCCGCTCGGTCACCAAGGAATCGATCCAGGCCGTGGCCGGCTGGCTGACCGACAAGGGCACCGCCGGCGTCGAGATCGCCTACCGCCCGGCCCGCGTGCTGATGCAGGACTTCACCGGCGTTCCGGCCGTGGTCGACCTCGCCGCCATGCGTGACGGCATCAAGACCCTCGGCGGCGACCCCGAGAAGATCAACCCGCTGGTTCCCGTCGACCTCGTCATCGACCACTCGGTCATCGTTGACGAATTCGGCACCCCGATGGCCTTCGCCCGCAACGTCGAGCTCGAATACGAGCGCAACGAAGAGCGCTACAAGTTCCTGAAGTGGGGCCAGCAGGCGTTCCGCAACTTCCGCGTCGTGCCGCCCGGCACCGGCATCTGCCACCAGGTCAACCTCGAATACCTCGCCCAGACCGTCTGGACGAACACCGAGGATGGCGTGACGACGGCCTACCCGGACACCTGCGTCGGCACCGACTCGCACACCACCATGATCAACGGCCTGGGCGTGCTCGGCTGGGGCGTGGGTGGCATCGAGGCCGAGGCCGCGATGCTCGGCCAGCCGGTTTCCATGCTGCTGCCCGAGGTCATCGGCTTCCGCCTCACCGGCAAGCTCAAGGAAGGCGTCACCGCCACCGACCTGGTGCTGACCGTCACCCAGATGCTGCGCAAGAAGGGCGTCGTCGGCAAGTTCGTCGAGTTCTTCGGCCCCGGCCTCTCCAACATGACGCTGGCCGACCGCGCCACCATCGGCAACATGGCGCCGGAGTATGGCGCGACCTGCGGCTTCTTCCCGGTCGATTCCGAGACCATCCGCTACCTCAACATGTCGGGCCGCGCCGAAAACCGCATCGCGCTCGTCGAGGAGTACTCCAAGGCGCAGGGCATGTGGCGCGACGCCTCGTCGGCCGACCCGGTCTTCACCGACCTGCTCGAACTCGACATGGCAACCGTCGTTCCCTCGATGGCCGGTCCGAAGCGCCCCGAAGGCCGCATTCCGCTCGATGGCATCGCCTCGGGCTTCGCGACCGCGCTTGAGGCCGAGTACAAGAAGACCGTCGACACCGCCAAGCGCTATGCCGTCGAGGGCGAGAACTTCGACCTTGGCCATGGCGACGTGGTGATTGCCGCCATCACCTCCTGCACCAACACCTCGAACCCGAGCGTGCTGATCGGCGCGGGCCTGCTCGCCCGCAACGCCAACCGCGTCGGCCTCAAGCAGAAGCCCTGGGTCAAGACCTCGCTGGCTCCCGGCTCGCAGGTGGTTGCCGAGTACCTCGAGAAGGCCGGCCTGCAGAAGGAGCTCGACCAGATCGGCTTCAACCTCGTCGGCTTCGGCTGCACGACCTGCATCGGCAATTCCGGCCCGCTGCCGGCGCCGATCTCGAAGACCATCAACGACAAGGGCCTGATCGGTGCGGCCGTGCTCTCGGGTAACCGCAACTTCGAAGGCCGCGTGTCGCCCGACGTGCAGGCCAACTACCTGGCCTCGCCGCCGCTGGTGGTTGCCTATGCGCTCGCCGGCACGGTCACCAAGGACCTGACGACCGAGCCGCTGGGCGAGGATCGCGACGGCAAGCCGGTGTTCCTCAAGGACATCTGGCCGACCAGCGCCGAAATCGAGGAGTTCATCGCCAAGAACGTCACCCGCGAGCTGTTTGCCCGCAAGTATGCCGACGTCTTCAAGGGCGACGAGAACTGGCAGAACGTCAAGGCGCCGGAAGGCCAGACCTACACCTGGGACGACGACTCGACCTATGTGCAGAACCCGCCTTACTTCGTCGGCATGGGCTCGAAGCCGGGCCAGATCGGCAAGATCGAGGGTGCGCGCGTGCTCGGCCTGTTCGGCGACAAGATCACGACCGACCACATCTCTCCGGCCGGTTCGATCAAGGCGGCCTCGCCCGCCGGCAAGTACCTGATGGACAATGGCGTCGGCGTCGCCGACTTCAACCAGTACGGTACGCGCCGCGGCAACCATGAGGTGATGATGCGCGGTACCTTCGCCAACATCCGCATCCGCAACCACATGCTGGGCGAGAACGGCCGCGAGGGTGGCTACACCTTCCACTATCCGTCGAAGGAAGAGATGCCGATCTACGACGCGGCCATGCAGTACCGCAGCGAAGGGGTGCCGCTGGTGATCTTCGCCGGCGTCGAGTACGGCAACGGCTCGTCGCGCGACTGGGCTGCCAAGGGCACCAACCTCTTGGGCGTGCGCGCGGTCATCGCCCAGTCGTTCGAGCGCATCCACCGCTCCAACCTGGTCGGCATGGGCGTGATCCCCTTCACCTTCGAAGAGGGCACGACCTGGAAGACGCTCGGCCTCAAGGGTGACGAGACGGTGACGATCGACGGTCTCGAGACGATCAAGCCGCGCCAGAAGATGGTTGCCAAGGTCACCTTCGCCGACGGCTCGACGAAGGATGTGCCGATCCTCTGCCGCATCGATACGCTCGACGAACTCGACTACTTCAAGAACGGCGGCATCCTGCAGTACGTCCTGCGCGACCTCGCCGCCTGAGGCAGCCGCAGCGTTACACGTGAATCAAGGCCGCCGGGGCGCAAGCTCCGGCGGCTTTTTTCTGCCTGGATGACGGCGGCAAGAACCGGCGAGGCAGCATCCCTTGCCTTGCGAGCCGGCGCTGCCTGGAACGTTTCTGCTTTGAATCGCGGAAGCGCTCTGCCCCTTTGGTTTTGACGCAATTCCGGACGGAAAACCGCTTCGCACTTTTCCTGGAATTGCTCTAGAGACGGTTGGACCGCAACGCACCCAGCAGGCCAGCCTTGTCGTTTCTTTCCGTCGCCATACTCTTCCTCTCCGGCTTCCTTTCGGGCGTCGTCAATGCCATCGCCGGCGGCGGCACCTTCCTCACCTTCGGCGCGTTGACCATGACTGGCCTGCCGCCGATCGCCGCCAACGCCACCTCGTCGATCGCCCAGTTTCCCGGCTACGTCACATCGACCTACGCCTATCTCGCCGACATCCGGCGCATGTGGCGCGGCGCCCTCGCCTTCGCCTTCATCTCGGCCATCGGCGCGCTGGCCGGCGCGCTGATCCTGCTGTCGCTCGACAATGTCTCCTTCGGCGCGCTGGTGCCGTGGCTGCTGCTGGCCGCCACAGCACTCTTCGCCGCCGGCCCCTGGCTCCGGCCGAAAAAGCTTGCCCAGCGACCGGAAGGCGCGCCGTCCTCGCGCGCCGGCCGCATCGTCCAGTTCTTCACCTCGATCTATGGCGGCTTCTTCGGCGCCGGCATGGGCGTGATGATGCTCGCCACCCTCGGCCTCACCGAAGGCGGCGACTACCATCGGCTGAATGCGCTGAAGAACATGCTGTCCATCGTCATCGCCGCGGTCGCCATCGTCATCTTCGCCTCAGGCGGGGTGGTGGCCTGGGTGGAAGCAGCGATCATGGTACCGGGCGTGGCGCTCGGTGGCTATGCCGGCGTCTGGACGGCGCGGCGCGTGCCGCAGGGCGTGGTCCGCAGCTTCGTGGTCGCGGTCGGGCTGTTTTTGGCAGGCTATTATTTCACCAAAGGCTGAGGACGGCGGAAGCCACGATCTTCCCATGTTGGGAAATTCGGCTTGCGCCCTACCGTTCGGCCTCGTGTTCCGCCCACAGATCCGGGCGCCGTTCCTTGGTCAGCTTCTCCGCCTCGGCCCGGCGCCATTTGGCGATCTTGCCGTGATTGCCGGAGGTGAGCACCTCGGGGATCGGCCGCCCCTCGAATTCCTGCGGCCGGGTGTAGTGGGGGTGTTCCAAAAGCCCGCCCTCGAAACTCTCCTCTTCGCCTGACGACTCGTTGCCCATCACGCCCGGCAGCAGCCGCACGATCGCGTCGAGCAGCACGAGAGCCGCTGGCTCGCCGCCGGACAGGATGAAATCGCCGATCGAAATCTCTTCAAGCTCGCGGGCGTCGATCACCCGCTGGTCGACACCCTCGAAGCGGCCGCACAGGATGACGGCGCCCGGCCCGGCAGCCAGTTCGCGCACGCGATCCTGCGTCAATGGCTTGCCGCGCGGGCTCATCAGGATGCGCGGGCGCGGGTCGCCCGCGGGCGAGGCATGGTCGATCGCCTTGGCAATGATGTCGGCGCGCATCACCATGCCTGCGCCGCCACCGGCCGGCGTGTCGTCCACCGTGCGGTGCCTGTCGGTGGCGAAGTCGCGGATCTGCACCGCCTCCAGTGCCCAGTCGCCGCGCTCCATCGCGCGCCCCGCCAGTGACATCCCCAGCCCCCCCGGAAACATTTCCGGATAGAGCGTGAGTACGGTCGCGCGGAACATCAGCGGTTGCCCCCGGCGTCCTTCGGTCCCCGCGCGCGCCTGCGCGTTTCGAACTCGCCGCCCTCGGGCGGCGGACCGAACTCGTCGTCTTCGCTGTCAACCAGCCCTGCGGCAACGGTGTCGATGCCGACGAAGCCGCCGGCGATGTCGACCACCGGCACGGCCGCTTCGGTGAACGGGATCAGCACGCCCTTTCGACCCTGGTAGTGGATGTCGAGGATGTCGCCGCCGCCGAAATTCTGCACGGCGATCACCTTGCCGACCGTGGCGCCGGTCTCGTCGCGCACCTCCAGCCCCATCAGGTCGGTGTGGTAGAACTCGCCGTCGTCGGCGTCGTCGGGCAGCGCCGAACGCTCGACGAACAGTTCGACATTGGTCAGCGCCTCGGCCGCGTTGCGGTCGTTGACGCCCTTGAAGCGCACCACCACCATGTTGTTGGCGGGGCGGATGTCGATGATCTCCAGGCTGCGGCCGTCCTTGGTGTAGAGCAGCCCGTAGTCGGCCAGCGCCAGCGGATCGCCGGTGAAGGTCTTCACCCTGAGTTCGCCCTTGATGCCGTGGGCGGCGCCGATCACGGCCATCTGCACCGGATTGTTGAGTTTGGCCATCGCCGCTTCACCGCTTGCTAACTTCGTCTGGTCCACACTGACTTATTCAATCGGACCCCCGCTGCCAATGCAGGAATTCCTCATCGCCGCAAAACCCGACCTGCAGGGCGCGCGCGAGCGCTGGCTGAAGGCGCTCGCCGGCGAGCGGCGCCTGTCGGCACTGACGGTCGAGGCCTACGAGCGCGACACCCGCCAGTTCCTGCAGTTCCTGACCGGCCACAATGGCGGCCCGCCCGGCATCGCCGACATCCGCGACCTGCGCCCGGCCGACCTGCGCGGTTTCCTCGCCTCGCGCCGCGCCAACGGCGCCGGCGCCCGCACCCTCGGCCGCGGGTTGGCCGGCGTGCGCTCGCTGCTGCGCTTCCTCGAACGCGAGGGCCTGGTCAATGCCGCCGGCTCCGCGGCGCTGCGTGCGCCGAAGCAGCCGAAATCCCTGCCCAAACCTTTGACGGCGGCCGACGCCAAGCGTGTCGTCTCGGTCGGCGAGCAGCTCGCCGAGGAGCCGTGGATCGCCGCCCGCAACGCCGCCCTGCTCACCCTGCTCTACGGGTCGGGCCTGCGCATATCCGAAGCGCTGGGCCTCGCTGGCGCCGAACTCGCCTCGCCCGCCGACACGGTGCTGCGCATCACCGGCAAGGGGGGCAAGACGCGACTGGTTCCGGTGCTGCCGGTCGCCCTCCAGGCGGTCGCCGAATACCGGAAGCTCTGTCCCTACCATCTCGGCGCCGACGGCGCGCTGTTCCGCGGCGCCCGCGGAGGCCCGCTCGACCCGGCGATCATCCAGCGCGAGATGCGCAAGCTGCGCTCGGCCCTCAACCTGCCCGACACCGCGACCCCGCATGCGCTGCGCCACTCCTTCGCCACGCATCTGCTCGGCCGCGGCGGCGACCTGAGGACGATCCAGGAACTGCTCGGCCACGCCAGCCTCTCAACCACCCAGGTCTATACCGGCGTCGACACCTCCCGCCTGCTCGAGGTCTACGAGGCCGCCCACCCACGCGCCTGAGGCAAGACGGGCAGCAGCGGCGGCGAGACGCACAATTGTCACTGCGCCATTAACCGTTTTGCCGCTTTTGGCCGCTACAGCTTCGGCATGAAACGTTTCGTCGCCTTCGCCGACCGTGCGTCGCTCACCTCGCTGAAGCTGCTTGCAGCGTTCAACGTGCTGTTCTTCATCCTGTTCTTCGCGGTTGCCTTCCTGCTTGCCACCCAGGCCCGCGCCCAGGCGCCGGTCTGCACCGGCACGGACATGCTGGCCGACCTCGCCAAGAGCGACCCGGCGCTGCTCGAAAAGATCGAGGCCGAGGCGAAGAAGACCGTCAACGGCGAGGGCCTGCTCTGGAAGCTGGAGAAGCCCGGCCGCGAGCCGTCCTGGCTCTACGGCACCATGCACGTCACCGACCCGCGCGTCACCACGCTGGAGCCGGCCGCGCAAAAAGCGTTCGACGCGTCGAAGACCTTTGTCATGGAGACCACCGACGTGCTGGACCAGAAGGCGATGCTCGCCGGCCTGATGCAGCAGCCCGACCTGATGATGTTCACCGACAGTACGACGCTGCGCTCGCTGCTATCGGCCGAGGACGCCAAGATCGTCAACGCCGCGCTCGAGGCGCGCGGCATCCCCCCGGCAAGCGTGGCCAAGATGAAGCCGTGGATGCTGTCATCGATGGTGGCATTGCCGGCCTGCGAGCTCACCCGCAAGGCGGGAGGCGCGCCGGTCCTCGACATCTTGCTGGCGCAGCAGGCCAAGGCCGCCGGCAAGGAGGTCAAGGGCCTCGAGAGCGCCGCGGACCAGCTCCGCGCCATGGCCTCGCTGCCGATGCAGTTCCACATCCAGGGGCTGGTCGAGACGCTCAAGCTCGGCGACCGCATGGACGACGTCATCGAAACCATGGTGGTGCTCTACCAGCGCGGCGAAACCGGCAAGTTCTGGCCGCTGTTCCGCAACGCGCTGCCCTCCGGCAGCACCTCAGAAGCGGAGGGCTACGGCGCTTTCGAGCAGGCGATGGTGGTGGCGCGCAACAAGACCATGGTCGAGCGCGGCGCGCCGATCCTCGGCGAGGGCGGCGCCTTCATGGCGGTCGGCGCGCTGCACCTGCCCGGCCCGGACGGGCTGGTCGAACTGTTCCGCAAGGCGGGCTTCACCGTCAGCGTCGCCGACCGCTAGAGCGATTCCGCTTTTCCTCGAATTGCGAAAACGCTCTATCACCTTGTTTTGACGCAATTCCGGACGGAAAACCGCATCACACTTTTCCTGGAATTGCTTGAGCGCCGGCATTGGCGACCTGCGCCAGCATCGCCGGCACGATGACCCGGTGGAACGGCATGACGACCGCGAGATAGGCGCGCCCGAACCGGTTGTGCGGCCTGACCAGCGTCGATGCGCTGACCTCCTGCCGTCCCTCGCCGAGATCCTCGACCTCGACCAGCAGCCGGAAGTCGAGATGCCGATCGTCGAGCCCGAGCACGACCCGAGACGTCGACTGGCTGAAAACGGGAAACATCCCCACCCGCTGCAGCCGCGGCAGGACCTCGGCCGGCCGGGTCTTCAGGCCGAATGGCCGGACAATCAGGTTGCGCAGCGCCATCAGCCCGCCGATCCCAGGCCCGACGGTTGCCGAAGGCCCGCCTGGCGGAGGTCGCCGCGTCAAGGGCCTGTCCGGTCACCACAATGGCGAAGCGGTCGGAGAAACTCGCGCCGGGAAGCAGTTCGTCGGTGCTGGGAAGGCTCGGCAACTGAGGCATGTCACGGATCCCCGATGGCAGAACGGGCCGAACGTAGCCCGCCTTGGAGGCTTTTGCGGCGTGGCGAAACGCCGCCGCGGCTGCGTTCGTTTCCAAAATTTCACGCCATTGTGAAACCGAAAGCCAATTCGCGCGTTGATTGCGGTGTTCACGCAATGATTGCGGAGCATAGCTGAGGGAGACTCTTAATGGTGAACAATCCAGATCCAGGCCGCCCACCTGCACGCCAGTCCAACATGGGCAGCACATGGCTGATAGCCATCATCGTCGTGCTGCTCGCGGCTGTGGCCTATTACATATTCGGTCCGAAGACAGGTGAAGCACCTGCACCGGCGGAGCCGCCCGCGGCAAGCACGCCTGCTCCTGCCCCCGAACCGGCCCCGGCGCCTTCGACCACCGCGCCGGCCCCGGCCGAGCCCGCGCCTTCCGGCGGCGGCACCACGGCTCCTGCACCTTCGGGCGGCTGACAGCCGGCACAAAAGCAAAACGGCCCGCTCACCGAGCGGGCCGTTTCGTGTCGGGAACTCTACCCGGCGCCTACATGTGGATCGGCTTGAAGAAGGTGGCGAGTGCCGCCTCCTTCACCGCTTCCGACATGGTCGGATGGGCATGGCAGGTGCGGCCGAGATCCTCGGACGAGCCGCCGAACTCCATCAGCACCGCAGCCTCGTGGATCATCTCGCCGGCGCCAAAGCCGACGATGTGCACGCCCAGGACCCTGTCGCTGTCCTTGTCGGCCAGAACCTTGACGAAGCCGTCGGTGTGCAGCATGGCGCGCGCCCTGCCGTTGGCCGTGAACGGGAATTTGCCCACCTTGTAGGCTGTGCCGGCCTTCTTGAGCTCTTCCTCGGTCTTGCCGACGGACGCCACTTCCGGGCTGGTGTAGACCACGCCGGGAATGACGTCGTAGTTCACATGGCCGGCCTGGCCGGCGATGATCTCGGCAACCGCCACGCCCTCGTCCTCGGCCTTGTGCGCCAGCATCGGGCCGGCGACCACGTCGCCAATGGCGTAGATGCCGGCGACGTTGGTGCGCAGGTGGCCGTCGGTCTTGACCCGGCCACGCTCGTCCATCTCGACGCCGGCCTCCTTGAGGCCGAGTCCGTCGGTGTAGGGCTTGCGGCCGGTGGCGACCAGCACGACGTCGGCCTCGATGGTCTCGGGAGCGCCGCCCTTGACCGGCTCGAAGGTCACGGTCGCGCCCTTCTTGGCTTTGGCGGCACCGGTCACCTTGGAGCCGAGCTTGAACTCGAAGCCCTGCTTGGCGAGCATGCGCTGGAATTGCTTGGCGACGTCGCCGTCCATGCCGCCCAGGATGGTGTCGAGATACTCGACCACCGTCACCTTGGCGCCGAGGCGCGCCCACACCGAGCCGAGCTCGAGGCCGATGACGCCGCCGCCGACGACGACCAGGTGGCCGGGAACCTTCTCCAGCTCCAGCGCGCCGGTGGACGAGACGATCACCTTCTCGTCGAAGGCGACATCAACGCCCGGAATGCCGGCAACGTCGGAGCCCGTGGCGATGACGATGTTCCTGGTCTCGATCTCCTGGGTCTTGCCGTCGTCGCCGACCACGGCAACCTTGCCGGCGCCCAGCACCTTGCCGGTGCCCTTGAAGCTGTCGATCTTGTTCTTCTTGAACAGGAACGACACGCCGGTGACGTTGGCTGCGACGGTGGCGTCCTTGTGCGCCATCATCTTGCCGAGGTTGAGCTTCGGCGTGCCGACCTCGACGCCGAGCGCGTCGAACGAGTGCTGCGCCTCGGCCAGCATTTCCGAGGCATGCAGCAGCGCCTTGGAGGGGATGCAGCCGATGTTCAGGCAGGTGCCGCCGAACGTGTCGCGCTTCTCGATCACGGCCGTCTTCAGGCCGAGCTGTGCCGCCTTGATGGCGCACACATAGCCGCCGGGGCCGGATCCGATGACGACGACATCATATGCCATGTTCTTGTCCTTCTCTTGGGGGCGGTCAGCGGCCGCCGCTCACGTTCAAAATCGAGCCCGTCGTATATGAGGCCGCGTCCGACAAAAGCCAAATCACTGCCTGGGCAACTTCTTCCGCCTTGCCTTCGCGCTTCATCGGAACTGCGCCGCGAATGGCTGCGATGCGGTCGGGCTGTCCGCCCGACGCGTGGATTTCGGTGTCGATGATGCCGGGACGCACCGCGTTCACCCTGACGCCCTCGGTCGCGACCTCGCGCGCCAGGCCGATGGTGAAGGTGTCGATCGCCCCCTTGGAGGCGGCATAGTCGACATATTCGCCCGGCGAGCCGAGCGTTGCGGCCGCCGAGGAGATGTTGACGATCGCGCCGCCCGCGCCACCGTGCAGGGACGACATGCGCTTGACCGCCTCGCGGGCGCACAGGATCGAACCGATGACGTTTATGCGCATCATGCGCTCCAGCCGGGCGGCACTCATCTCGTCGACGCGCGCCTTCATGTCGACCACGCCAGCATTGTTGACGAAGGCGTCGAGCCTGCCGAAGGTCCGGTCGACCTCGGCGAACATGGCGAGCACGTCTGCCTCGCTGCCGACGTCGCCCTTGATCGCAATGGCCTCGCCGCCGGCAGCTTCAAGCTCCGCGACCAACACGTTCGCCGCCGCCTCGTTGGCGGCGTAGTTGAGCGCCACGCGGTACCCTGCCGCGACGGCCAGCCGGCAGATGGCGGCACCTATGCCGCGGCTGCCGCCGGTCACCAGCAGGACTTTGCCCCGAGCGCTCATTCCTGGCACCCCTGCAGCTCGAACACGTCCCATGGCACTTTCGAAAAGCCAGCCGGCCCGTAGGCGGCCGACATGCGCAGGGAATGGCCGAGATCCGGGAAGATCAGCTGCCTGGGCGCCGCCGACCCGGTTTTCTCGCGTGGCAGCAGCGAAACCCTGCCCTGTTCGTCGACGCTGTAGATCACGCCCTGCCACACCGTGCAGGCGTCCAGCTCCTCGCCGGTCACGTCGCCTTCGGGGCACTGGTACATCAGCATGCCGTTGGGCCGCCCGACCTCGGCCGACCACATCACGACGCCGTCGAGCACGATGGAATTGTCCAGCACCATCTTGAAGCTGTTGGTGACGGCGGCCGATTCCAGCGTCGGGCGGAAGTCGATCGACGCCGCCTTGTCGCGGTCGCCATAGACCGAGAGCTCGATCGGGCATGCGGCAATGGCCGGCATCGCCGACAGCATCGCAACAGCCGGGATCAGAGCCGCCAATCGCATCAGCCGGCCTGCACCGTTGCGAGCTTCACGCCAAGCCCGATGAAGATCATGCCGGTCGCCTTGTTGAACCAGCGGCCCCAGGCAACGAAGCGATCGCGCACCGACGCCATGGTAAGGAACATCGACACGCCGACGAACCAGGCGATCAGCACCACGGCCATCAGCAGGCCGTAGACGCCCTTCACCACAGCCGGCGTCTCGTGGCTGACCATTGCCGTGAACAGGGGCAGGAAGAACAGCACCGCCTTGGGATTGAGCGCGTTGGTCACGAACCCCATCAGGAAGCAGCGCATGGCCGAAATGGTCTTCGGGGCGTCGGCTCCGTCCCGCACGTCGACCGCGCCCAGTTCCATCGGGCCGGCGCGCAGCGCCTTGATGCCGAGATAGAGAAGATAGGCCGCACCCGCCCACTTCAGCATGGAAAACAGCAAGAGCGACTTCGACACGATCAGCCCGATGCCGAGGATGGTGTAGCTGACGTGGAACAGCAGCGACGTACCGATGCCGAAGCTGGTGATGATGGCGGCGCGGCGGCCATGCACCACGCTCTGGCGCACGACCATGACGAAGTCGGCGCCCGGCACCACCATCAGCACCGAAAACACCGCCAGCAGGCCAGCGAATTCGAAGGCGTATTGCATCATGCGTCGTCGCTCCCGGCCTGCGCGCCCAACGGCGCGTTGAATGCCCAGACATGCCCGAACGGATCCTGGATCTTGGCGTAACGAGCGCCCCAGAACATGTCGTCCGGCTGCATCGCGACCCTCGCTCCGGCGGCAACCGCGCGCTCGACGGCGGCGTCGATCTCACCAGGCAGCTTCAGGTTGATGTTGACGGTCATGCCGGCGCCGCCCCTGGTCAGCGGCGACAGTACGTCGGTACCGAACTCCGGAAACTCGTCGTGCAGCATCACCTCGCTGCCGAACATGGCGAGGTTGGCATGCAGCACGCGCACGCCGTCCTCGGCCATCTGCTCGAAGGTCTCGACGGCGTCGAACGCCTTCTCGTAGAAGGCGATCGCTTCCTTGCCGCCCTTGACGCAGAGATGCACCTGGATCGGGGGAATGTCCGGTTCGAAGGCCATGAGCCGGTCCTTTCGGCGAGCGCAACCAGAGCGGGCTTTTTTTCAAGCCCGCTCTACACGCTTGTGCCTCAGAGGTCGAGAACCAGACGCTCCGGATCTTCCAGGCTGTCCTTGACGCGGACCAGGAAGGTCACGGCTTCCTTGCCGTCGACGATGCGGTGATCGTAGCTGAGCGCGAGATACATCATCGGACGGATGACGATCTGGCCGCCGACCACGACCGGACGGTCCTGGATCTTGTGCATGCCGAGGATGCCCGACTGCGGTGCGTTCAGGATCGGGGTCGACATCAGCGAGCCGTAGACGCCGCCGTTGGAGATCGTGAAGGTGCCGCCCTGCATGTCGGCGACCGACAGCTTGCCATCGCGCGCGGCGAGGCCGAGGCGGCCGATTTCCTTCTCGATCTCGGCGATCGACATCTGGTCGGCATCGCGCACGACAGGAACCACCAGTCCCTTGTCCGTGCCGACGGCGACGCCGACATGGGCAAAGTTCTTGTAGATGATGTCGGTGCCGTCGATCTCGGCGTTGACCGCCGGGATCTCCTTCAGCGCATGCGTCACCGCCTTGGTGAAGAAGCCCATGAAGCCGAGCTTCACGCCGTGCTTCTTCTCGAACACGTCCTTGTACTTCGAGCGCAGCGCCATCACCGCGCTCATGTCCACCTCATTGAAGGTGGTCAGCATGGCGGCCGTCGATTGCGCCTCCTTGAGGCGGCGGGCGATCGTCTGGCGCAGCTTGGTCATGCGCACGCGCTCTTCGCGCGGGGCGTCCTCGGCGCTCGACGGCGCGCGCGCGGCAACCGGTGCCGGAGCGGCCGGCGTCGAGGCGGGGGCGGTAATGCCCTTGGCGATGGCGTCGAGCACGTCGCCCTTGAGAACCTGGCCGCGCTTGCCGGAGCCGGCGACCTGGTCGACCGCGATGTTGGCCTCGGCGAGCAGCTTGGCCGCAGCCGGGGCCGGCGGCATCTTGCGCTCCTCGATGGGCGGGGCACCGGCGACGGAAGCGGTCTGGGCGACTGCCTCCTTGACGGTCGAGGCGGCGGTCGGTGCCGAAGCCTGGGCAACGGCCTCGGGCTTCGTCGCGGGCGCGCCATTGCCGGCGGCAATGGTACCGAGCAGGGCTGCGACGCCGACGGTCTCGCCTTCCTTGACGGTCTGCTCGGCCAGCACGCCGGCAGCCGGGGCCGGCACTTCGATGGTGACCTTGTCGGTCTCGAGTTCGACCAGCGGCTCGTCGGCGGCGATCACGTCGCCGACCTTCTTGAACCACTTGCCGATGGTCGCCTCAGATACGGATTCGCCGAGGGTGGGGACACGGATTTCGGTAGCCATTTTTTGCCTGTCCGTTTTCTTGAAGTTATTCGCCGAGGGCGTCGTCGAGGAATGCCTGCAGCTGCGCCAGGTGCTTGGACATCAGGCCTGTCGCCGGGGAGGCGGCGGCCGGACGGCCGGTGTAGCGCACGCGCTGGTGCTTGGCGTCGATATGGGCGAGCACCCATTCGAGATACGGGTCGATGAACGACCACGCACCCATGTTCTTGGGCTCTTCCTGGCACCACACCATCTCCGCGTTGCGGAAGCGGCTGAGCTCGGTGATCAGCGCTTTGGCCGGGAACGGGTAGAGCTGCTCGACGCGCAGCAGGTAGATGTCGTCGATGCCGCGCTTCTCGCGCTCCTCGTAGAGGTCGTAATAGACCTTGCCCGTGCAGAGCACGACGCGACGGATCTTCGAATCCTTGACCAGCTTGATCGGCTCGTTGCCGAGATACTGGGCATCGTCCCACAGCAGGCGGTGGAACGAGCTCTCGCCCGAAATCTCCGACAGCGAAGACACCGCCCGCTTGTGGCGCAGCAGCGACTTCGGCGTCATCAGGATCAGCGGCTTGCGGAAGTCGCGCTTCAGCTGCCGGCGCAGGATGTGGAAATAGTTGGCCGGCGTCGTGACGTTGGCCACCTGCATGTTGTCTTCGGCGCAAAGCTGGAGGAAGCGTTCGAGGCGCGCCGAGGAGTGCTCGGGCCCCTGGCCCTCATAGCCGTGCGGCAACAGGCAGACGAGGCCCGACATGCGCAGCCACTTGCGCTCGCCCGACGAGATGAACTGGTCGAACACCACCTGGGCGCCGTTGGCGAAGTCGCCGAACTGGGCTTCCCACAAGGTCAGCGCCTTGGGCTCGGCGAGCGAGTAGCCATATTCGAAGCCGAGCACGGCTTCTTCCGAGAGCATCGAGTTGATGACCTCGTAGCCGGCCTGTGCCGCCGACAGGTTGTTGAGCGGGATGTAGCGGTTCTCGTCGCGCTGATCGTAGAGCACGGTGTGGCGCTGCGAGAAGGTGCCACGCTCGGAATCCTGGCCCGACAGGCGGATCGGATTGCCGTCGAGCAGGATCGAGCCGAACGCCAGCGATTCCGCCGTCGCCCAGTCGAGGCCTTCGCCCGATTCGATCGCCTGGCGGCGGTTCTCGAGGAAGCGCGCGATGGTGCGGTGGACCTCGAAGTCCTTCGGCACCTCGGTCAGCTTCTTGCCGATCTCCTTCAGCGTCTTCACCGGCACGGCGGTCTTGCCGCGGCGCAGCTCGTCCTGGTTGTCGGCGGCACGCAGGCCCGACCACTGACCGTCGAGCCAATCGGCCTTGTTCGGCTTGTAGGCCTGGCCGGCCTCGAACTCGGTCTCGAGGTTGGCGCGCCAGTCGGCACGCATCTGGTCGACCTCGGACTGGTTCAGCAGGCCCTCGCTGATCAGCTTGTCCGCATAGACCTGCACCACCGTCTTATGGGTGCGGATCGAACGGTACATGATCGGCTGGGTGAAGCCCGGCTCGTCGCCTTCGTTGTGGCCGAAGCGGCGGTAGCAGAACATGTCCACCACGACGGGCTTGTGGAACTTCATTCGGAATTCGGTCGCAACCTTGGCCGCGAACACGACGGCTTCCGGATCGTCGCCGTTGACGTGGAAGATCGGCGCCTCGATCATCTTCGCCACATCCGACGGATAGGGCGACGAGCGCGAGAAGCGCGGATTGGTGGTGAAGCCGATCTGGTTGTTGATGATGACGTGCAGCGTGCCGGCGACGCGGTGGCCGCGCAGGCCCGACAGTCCGAGGATTTCGGCGATCACGCCCTGGCCGGCAAACGCCGCATCGCCGTGCAGCAGAAGCGGCATGACCTTGGCGCGCTCTTCCTGCGGCACGATCTCGCCGCGGGCGCGGCCGAACAGCTGGTCCTGCTTGGCGCGGGCCTTGCCCATCACCACCGGATCGACGATTTCGAGATGCGAGGGGTTGGCGGTCAGCGACAGGTGCACCTTGTTGCCGTCGAACTCGCGGTCCGACGAGGCGCCGAGATGATACTTCACGTCGCCCGAGCCTTCGACGTCGTCGGGCGCGTAGGAGCCGCCCTTGAACTCGTGGAACACGGCGCGGTGCGGCTTGGCCATGACGTTGGTCAAGACGTTGAGGCGGCCGCGGTGGGCCATGCCGAGCACGACTTCGTTGAGGCCGAGCGCGCCGCCGCGCTTGATGATCTGCTCGAGCGCCGGGATCAGCGACTCGCCGCCGTCGAGGCCGAAGCGCTTGGTGCCCTTGTACTTGACGTCGATGAACTGCTCGAAGCCCTCGGCCTCGATCAGCTTGGACAGGATCGCCTTCTTGCCCTCGGCGGTGAACGCGATGGCCTTGTCCGGACCCTCGATGCGGGCCTGGATCCACGCCTTCTCTTCGGGATCGGAGATATGCATGAATTCGACGCCGAGCGTCGAGCAATAGGTGCGCTTCAGGATCTCGAGCATGTCGCGGATGGTCGCGTATTCGAGGCCGAGCACATGGTCGATGAAGATCGGGCGGTCGTAGTCGGCCGCGGTGAAGCCGTAGGCCTCGGGCGACAGCTCGTTGTAGTCCTCGAGCGGCTTGGCGATGCCGAGCGGGTCGAGATTGGCGTGCAGGTGGCCGCGCATGCGGTAGGCGCGGATCATCATGATGGCGCGCACGGAATCGCGCGTTGCCTGGAGCACGTCGATCGGCGACGGCTTGACGCCCTCGGCGGCGGCCTTGTCCCTGACCTTCTTCTCGACGACCTTCTCGACCAGGCCCCAGTTACCGTCGAGCGCCGAGACCAGTTCGCCATTGGCCTGCAGCGGCCAGCTCGGCCGCGACCAGGATGCGCCCTTGGCGTTCTTGCGGATGTCGCCGGCGTCGTCCTTCAGGGCGCCGAAGAAATCGCGCCATTCAGCGTCGACCGATTCAGGGTCGTCGAGATAGGCGGCGTGCAGCGCCTCGATATAGTCGGCGTTGCCGCCATAGAGGAACGAGGTGAGGGAAAATTGGTCGTTGGCCTGATCTGATCGTGCCATCTTTGTCCTGCGGAGCCTCTGGCTCCGTCTCCTTTTTGAAAGGGAGTAGGGGAGGAAGGCAGTAGGGCGAAAGGTGCGATCACCTGCTGCCCTGTTGCCCTACTCCCCTATTGCGTTAGCCCTTGATCGCCTCGACCAGCGTGGTGCCGAGACGTGCCGGCGACGGCGACACGCGGATGCCCGCTGCCTCCATGGCCGCGATCTTGTCCTCGGCGCCGCCCTTGCCGCCCGAGATCACCGCGCCCGCGTGGCCCATGGTGCGGCCTTCCGGTGCGGTACGTCCGGCGATGAAGCCGGCCATCGGCTTCTTGCGGCCGCGCTTGGCCTCGTCGATGAGGAACTGCGCTGCGTCCTCTTCGGCCGAGCCGCCGATTTCGCCGATCATGATGATCGACTTGGTCTCTTCGTCGGCCAGGAACATCTCGAGCATGTCGATGAATTCCGTGCCCTTGACCGGGTCGCCGCCGATGCCGACGGCCGTCGTCTGGCCGAGGCCGGCATTGGTGGTCTGGAACACCGCTTCATAGGTAAGCGTTCCCGAGCGCGAGACAACGCCGACCGAACCCTTGCGGAAGATGTTGCCCGGCATGATGCCGATCTTGCACTGGTCGGGCGTCACGATGCCCGGGCAGTTCGGGCCGATCAGGCGCGACGACGAGCGGTCGAGGCGTGCCTTGACCTTGATCATGTCGGTGACCGGGATGCCCTCGGTGATGCAGACGATCAGCGGGATCTCGGCTTCGATCGCCTCGATGATGGCCTCGGCGGCACCTGCCGGCGGGACATAGACCACGGACGCGTTGGCGCCGGTCTTTTCCTTGCCTTCGGCAACGGACGCGAAGATCGGCAGGGTCTCGCCCTTGGCGCCGGTCCAGTTGTCGCCGCCCTTCTTGGGGTGGATGCCGCCGACCATCTTGGTGCCGTGATAGGCCAGCGCCTGTTCGGTGTGGAACGTGCCGGTCTTGCCGGTCAGGCCCTGCACCAGGATCTTGGTGTTCTTGTCGATGAGAATGGACATGGATTAGTTCCCCTTCACCGCAGCGACGATCTTCTTCGCCGCGTCGTCGAGGTCGTCGGCCGAGGTGACGTTCAGCCCGCTCTCGTTGATGATCTTCTTGCCGAGTTCGGCATTGGTGCCTTCGAGGCGCACGACCAGCGGGACCTTGAGGCCCACTTCCTTGACCGCCGCGATAACGCCTTCGGCGATGACATCGCACTTCATGATGCCACCGAAGATGTTGATCAGGATGCCTTCGACCGCGGGGTCCGCGGTGATGATCTTGAACGCCGCGGTCACCTTCTCCTTCGAAGCGCCGCCGCCGACGTCGAGGAAGTTGGCAGGCTCTGCGCCGTAGAGCTTGATGATGTCCATCGTCGCCATCGCGAGGCCCGCGCCGTTGACCATGCAGCCGATGTTGCCGTCGAGCGCGACATAGGCGAGGTCATACTTCGACGCCTCGATTTCCTTGGCGTCTTCCTCGGTCGTGTCGCGCAGCTCGGTCACGTCGGCATGGCGGAACAGCGCGTTGTTGTCGAACGAGATCTTGGCGTCGAGAACGCGCAGGCGGCCGTTGGTCATGACGATCAGCGGGTTGACCTCGAGCAGGCTCATGTCCTTCTCGACGAACGCCTTGTAGAGGATCGGGAACAGCGTCTCGCCGTCCTTGGCAGCCTCGCCCGAGAGCTTCAGCGCCTCGTTGAGCTTGGCGACGTCGGCAGCCGTCACGCCGGCTTCCGGGTCGATCGCAACCGTGATGATCTTCTCGGGCGTGTCATGGGCTACGGCCTCGATGTCCATGCCGCCTTCGGTCGAGACGACGAAGGCGATGCGGCCGACCGAACGGTCGACCAGGATCGACAGATAGAGCTCACGGTCGATGTCGGCGCCGTCCTCGATGTAGAGGCGGTTGACCTGCTTGCCGGCCGGGCCGGTCTGCTTGGTCACCAGCGTATTGCCGAGCATCTCCCTGGAGAAGGCAACGACCTCTTCAATCGACTTGGCCAGACGTACGCCGCCCTTGGCGTCGGCGGGCAGTTCCTTGAACTTGCCCTTGCCGCGGCCGCCGGCGTGGATCTGGCTCTTCACGACGTAGAGCGGACCGGGCAGGCTCTTCGCCGCGGCCTCGGCTTCCTCGACCTTGAAGACCGGCACGCCGTCGGCGACTGGCGCACCATAGCCCTTGAGCAGCTGCTTGCCCTGATATTCGTGGATGTTCATCGAAACCCCCTTACTTCTTGCCGAGGTTCGGCGCGATCGCCACGCAGGCGTCGCAGAGGCCCTTCACGGCCTCGACCGACTTCTCGAACATCTTCTGCTCGGCCTTGTTGAAATCGAGCTCGATGACGCGCTCGACGCCACCGGCGCCGATCACCACCGGCACGCCGACATACATGTCCTTGATGCCATACTGGCCCGACAGGTGCGTGGCGCAGGGCAGGACGCGCTTCTTGTCCTTGAGGTAGGATTCGGCCATGGCAATCGCCGACGAGGCCGGCGCATAGTAGGCCGAGCCGGTCTTGAGCAGGCCGACGATCTCGCCGCCGCCCTTGCGGGTGCGCTCGACGATGGCGTCGAGCTTCTCCTGGCTGGTCCAGCCCATCTTGACGAGGTCCGGCAGCGGGATGCCGGCGACGGTCGAGTAGCGCACCAGCGGCACCATGTCGTCGCCGTGGCCGCCGAGCGTCATGGCCGAGACGTCCTCGACCGAGACCTTGAACTCCTCGGACAGGAAATAGCGGAAGCGGGCCGAATCGAGCACGCCGGCCATGCCGACGACGTGGCTCTTGGGCAGGCCCGAGAACTTCTGCAGCGCCCACACCATAGCGTCGAGCGGGTTGGTGATGCAGATGACGAAGGCCTTCGGCGCGTATTTCTTGATGCCGGCGCCGACCTGTTCCATGACCTTGAGGTTGATGCCGAGCAGGTCGTCGCGGCTCATGCCGGGCTTGCGCGGCACGCCGGCGGTGACGATGCAGACGTCGGCGCCCTCGATCCCGGCATAGTCGTTGACGCCGGTGTAGCGCGAGTCGAAGCCGTCGACCGTCGAGGACTGGGCGATATCCAGGCCCTTGCCCTGCGGAATGCCCTCGGCGATGTCGAACAGAACCACGTCGCCGAGGTCCTTGAGGCCGACCATATGGGCGAGCGTGCCGCCAATCATGCCCGAGCCGATGAGGGCTATCTTGTTACGTGCCATGAAGGAATTTCCCTTTGCCTTTGACGACGCCGTGACGGCGGGGTGAAACAGGTTTGGGCGATGAGGCCGCCGGGATGCGGCCAAAATGAGCAGCTCGCAATAGACCTGCGATCGAAAATATTCAACCGATTATTTCCTGCTCAATTTTTTCAATCGGTTAGATACTTCGGGATTTACGTAAACGTCAAAGTTTTGTGACAAGAATGCAAACGGAAAGTGAAGAAACGTCGATGTCAGAGATCTTCATACGATGGCTGATGCCTCGCGACGCATCCCTTATCGGCAACGTCGCCGGGGATGCGCGGCGCCGTGGCAACCTGCCTCGCCGCGCGCGACCGACCGCCTTCCCTTCGTCGCGCTCGATGATGGCCAGGTTGTGGCCCAGGCGGCCGACATGATCCATCGCCAGGTCGAATGCCGACGGAGCTTTTATGTCGACGAGGTGGGGGGGCGCTTGGCCGGCAGCGCCGCTGCATCGCCGGCCGCCTCATGGATGTGCTCGTCGTGCGATCTCGACTGCGAGCAGTCGTGGCTCGGCAACGAGCGGATCCGGTCGAGACATTCGTCATGTCTATCCGCGACCCTGCGCCAGGACGGCCGGGGGCCTGCTGCCGCCGGCCGTTTTGGCCAAGCGGTGTGGGGAGCGCCGGCACGCGGGCAGCAAAACTTGCCCCGGCGGGCCGGGCACAAGAGCTCGAAATGCGTGACTAAGCGAGTTCGGCGATCGTCTTCTTCGCCCGTTGGATCGAGACCGGGCTCATCGACAGCTCGGTCAGGCCCATGCGGAGAAACACGGGGATGAGGTCCGGCCGACCGGCCGCCTCGCCGCACATGCCGACCATGATGCCGGCCGCCACCCCTGCCCGCGCCGTCATCTCGATCGCCGACATGACCGCGACATTGGTGACGTCGTTGAGCCTGGCGACGGTCGGGTTCAGCCGGTCGGCCGCCATGATGTATTGGGTGAGGTCGTTGGTGCCGATGGAGAAGAAGGCGACTTCCCTGGCCAACGCCGGCGCGATCAGCACGGCCGCCGGGGTCTCGATCATGACGCCGAGCTGGAACTCGCCGAAGGCAATCTTTTCGGCCGCGAGTTCGGCCTTGCAGGTCTCGATCAGGGCGCGCGCATCACGCACCTCGCCGATGTCGGAAACCATCGGCAGCATCACCTTGACGTTGCCGTGGACGGCCGCGCGCAAGAGCGCCCTGAGCTGCGGCTTGAAGATGCCGGGGCGGTCGAGGCACATGCGGATGCCGCGCCAGCCGAGGAACGGGTTCTCCTCGTCGGGGAACTCGATGCCAGAGATCGGCTTGTCGCCACCGATGTCGAGCGTGCGCACGATGACCGGATAGGGCGCGAAGGCCTTGGCCAGCGCCGCGTAGGTCTCGGCCTGCATGTCCTCCGACGGCAGGTGCATGTGGCGCATGAACAGAAGCTCGGTGCGGAACAGGCCGACGCCCATGGCGCCCGCTTCGCGGGCGGCGTCGATTTCCTCCAGCGAGCCGATATTGGCGGCCACCTCGATGACCGTGCCGTCGGCGCGGCGGGGGGTGGTGTCGCGGAACGCCTTCAGCGCCTCGCGTTCGCGTGCCGCCTCGTCGATGCGGACGCGGAAGCGTTCGAGCACCGCACCCTCGGGGTTGGCCACGACGTGGCCGCGATGCCCGTCGAGCGCAATCTCTCGCGCCTGAAGCAACTCATGCACCTGCGCGCCCAGGCCGAGCACGGCGGGAATGCCATGGGCTCGGGCGATGATGGCGATGTGCGAGGTTGCGCCGCCATGGCCGCAGACGATGCCGCCGATGCGCTTGAGCGGCGCGCGTGCCAGGTCCCATGCGCCGATGTCTTCGGCGATGAGGATGGCGCCCTCGGGAATGTCGTCGAGGCTGACGTCGGCCTGGCCGAGCAGCGCTAGGCAAATCTGGCGGCCGACCGACTGCACGTCGTCGGCGCGGGCGTTGAGATAGGGATCGTCCACTTGCCCGAACTGCGCCGCGATACGGGTGGCGGCGCCGATGACGGCGGTCACAGCGTCGCTGCCGCTGTTGATGGCGGTCGTGACCTCGTCGCGCAGTTCGTCGTCGGCGGCGATGTCGCGCAGGGCTGCGATGATGCCGCGGTCGTTGGCCGACAGGCTCTCGGAGGCGAGCGAAACGTTCATGCGGGCCTGGACGGCCTCGACGGCTTCGCTGAAACGCACGAGTTCGGCTTCCATCTCGCCCGCCGACAGCGTGCGGCGCTCCGGCTTGATCTCGGGCGGGAAGTGGGCGAAGGCAGCGCCCACCGCATAGCCTTCGGAGGCGGCGACGCCCTTCAGCGCGCCGGCGATCTCCTCCTCCAACGCTGCCGGCCTGGACGGCTCGACCTTGAGCGTCACGCCCGCGGCGGCCGCGGCATCCGGCTCGGCTGGCGCCTGCTCTTCGGCGAGGCCGGAAATCGGATTTTCGA
This sequence comes from Aminobacter sp. Piv2-1, assembly GCF_037625995.1. Taxonomy (NCBI): domain Bacteria; kingdom Pseudomonadati; phylum Pseudomonadota; class Alphaproteobacteria; order Hyphomicrobiales; family Phyllobacteriaceae; genus Aminobacter; species Aminobacter sp. Piv2-1. The sequence continues at coordinate 8,305 of NZ_JARKMU010000014.1, read as the reverse complement.
GATAGCCGATCAGCGCCTCGACCGCCTCGATCTCGTCGGCACCCCTGGTGCGGATCGTCACCTCGTCGTTTTCCTTGACGGCGAGAAGCATCAGCTTGACCGCGCTCTTGGCGCTGGCCGACTTGCCGTCCTTGATGATCTCGACGTCGCTCTCGAAGCTCTTGGCGAGCTTGACGAAGCGGGTGGCGGGCCGGGCATGCAGCCCTTCATGCACTCTGACGATCGTCGAGCGTTCCATGGTCCGGTCTCTTGTTCGAGTTCAGTATAGCCGCGTCGGGCGCGGCAATCAGCGGCCGATGGTGATCGCGGCACCCGTCTTGAGCGCGGCGACGAGCAACTCGCCGTCGATTGCCGAGGCGCAGATCTCGCCCGGCCGCTCGGCGGCAACGGCGCCGTTGAAATTGATGACCACGTGGCCGATCTCGCGCACCTTGTTCCAGGCGCTGTCGCCCATCGCGGTGATGGTGCCCGAGAGGTCGCCGATGACGATGGCAACGCCCACGGCGGGGGCGGCGTCGCTGGGCCCGACCTCGGTCTTGTGCAGCACCGACACCTCGGCCAGTTCCGGCGGGGCGCCGTCGGCGAACAGGATCAGCACGCCGCCTTCGGCCAGCTCTGCCACTTCCGGTCCGATTGCCGTGATCTGCGTCTTGAGATGAACCGACATGTCGAAGCCTTTTCTCTGTGCCCCAGGCAGCGCCTGCCTTGGGCCGATGTATTTCGCCGGCAAATGACCGGCGACGAAGCATGCCGGGCGGCGAGCAAGAGCCCGCCGCCCGGACGGTCTCAGAAGACGACGACGCTGACCAGCCAGGCGATGAGCACCGACACCGGGCCCATGATCTGACGGCTGATCAAGACCGCCGGAACGCCGATCTCGATGGTCTTGGGCTTGGCTTCGCCCAGCGCCAGGCCGACCGGCACGAAATCGCAGCCGACCTGGGTGTTGTAGGCGAAGAGTGCCGGCAAGGCCATGGCAGGCGCGATCGTGCCGTTGGCGATCTGCGGGCCGATGATCGCCACGCCGATGACCTGGGCGATGACCGCGCCCGGCCCGAGGATGGGCGACAGGAACGGCAGGCCGCAGATGGCCGAGATGATCAGCAGGCCGATGATGTTGTTGGCCAGCGGTCCCATCGGCTGGGCGAGCACGTCGCCGATGCCGGTGTAGAGGATCAGGCCGATCAGCATCGTCACGAACGCCATGAACGGCAGGACGTTGCGGACGACCTGGTCGATGGTGCGGCGGCCGGCATTGAAGAAGATGCCGACGACGCGGCCCATGATGCGGCCGATGCCGGCGACGAGGCCGATGAAACCGCCCTCGCCGGAAGCCGCGGGCGGCACCTTGGCGGCGGCGGTCGCGAAGGACGCCGGGCTGGAATTATGCGCCGAGACGCCGGCCGACGTCACTGCCTCGGAACCGTCGGCCATGGCGATGTTGTCCTCCCTGACGCCTGACACGTAGATGTCCTCGGTGATGAACTGGGCGAGCGGACCCGCCTGCCCCACAGGAGTGAGGTTGACGGTTGGAATGCGCTTGCGCGGGTAGACGCCGCAGCGCGCAGTGCCGCCGCAATCGACGACCACGACCGCCATTTCGCCTTCGACCGGCGGCGACTTGAAGCCGTCGACCGCTTCGGCGCCGGTCATCTCGGCGATGCGCGCCGCGACCGGATGGATGCCGCCGCCGGTGACCGAAACCACCTTGTTGCGCTGCGAGGTCGGCTGCACGACCAGGGGGCCGCCCCAGCCGCTCTTGCCGCGGGAGATTTTGACTGCCTTGTAGGAATTGGCCATGTCTTCCTCCCCGCCTTACAGCTCGACGCCCTGGCGGCGCGCCATGATGGCGGTGATGCGCTCGGTCAGCATGCCCTTGAGCAGGATGACGACGAGGCCGACGATGGCGTACCAGATGGCAACCTGGATGTGGTAGCCGCCCGGCACCACGCCCTTCTTCTCGAGCTCGAGCAACGCCACCAGGATGCCGCCCCAGACGAAATATTCGCCGGGGTTGATGTGCGGGAACAGGCCGAGCGGCGGATGCACGTAGGACACGGCCGCGTCGTAGAAGGCGGGCTTGTGCTTTTCTTCCAGGAACGAGCCGAAGGTGTAGGCCATCGGGTTGGTGAGGAAAAAGACCGACAGAAGCGGCAGAAGCGTATAGCGCGTCAGCGCGATGCGGCCGGCGCCGCGGGCGATGCCGTGGACCCTCTCCTCGCCGACGAGTTCGGTCAGCGCATAGAAGGCGGTCATCAGCACGACGAGCGTGGGGATGATGCCTGTAACGAAGCCGGCGAAAACCTCGCCGCCCTTCTGGAAAATGCCGATGAAATACTTGCCGATGCTGGTGAGCCAGCCGAGCTGCTCCTCCTGCGCGACGGTGTTGAGCTTTTCCTTGAACTGCTCGACGGTGATGTCGCTGCTCGCCTGGGCGAGCACGACGAGATCGTTCGCCGCTCCCTTGACGGCCAGCTTGCCGTGAATTGCAGCATCCGTGGCCATTGAACCCGCCACATGCAGGTTCTGCACGGCCATGTCGGCATGCTGCGCCAACATAGTCAGGACTGACATTTCTCCTCCTTGATATCCTCGCCCCGACGAGGCTTCCGCCCCGAAGGCTGCCTCCCTAAGTACGCACTGGCTCGAGGCCCGACAGGCCGGGCCCCTTCGGCTCGAGCCGTGCACGGTCGATCTGCTCGACCGCCTTCTTCACGGCTTCCGCCACACCGGCTTCCCCCTCTCCCAGGACCGCGGGATTGGACCGGAGCTGATCGAGGGTCATGCCCTCGAGATTTTCGTGCCGGCGGAACTTGGCGAAGACCGAGCGGCCGGTCATCGTCAGCAGTCGCCGGACCACCAGATCGGGCGTGACCACCGCCAGCGCGATCGTGCCCTTGCCGAAACGGCCGCGGCAATTGCCGGCACCGACATAGCCGTCCTGGTATTTCTCGGTGATGCCCTTGAAGACGTCGGAATAGTGCCGCATCTGCAGCCAGACGCCGAGCGACTGCAGCGCCCAGACGAGCGCCAAAAGCAGCAATCCCCATTGCCAGATCGCCATAGGGCCCTTCCTCCCGAAGCCTCCAGAGCGCGGCCGGAAGCCCGGCCGCTCACATATCGATCAAAGAACATTTGTCTTTATAAATGTCAATATGTATAAGTTGAAACGACCCGGAAGCGGGAGGCAGTTCACCGCGGGCGTTTTGGTATGTCGCCCGGCGGTGCTATCTTCCCTCGGTCAGGAGCGCAGCGACGATGGATCTTTTCTTCAAGAACGAAATGGCTCTCGTTCCCGACCTCGGCCACCGGCTGAGGCAGCTGCGCTGGTTCCGCGCAACCTTCCGCAACAGCGCCCGTGCCGTGAGCGCGCGCTACGGCATCCGCTTCGAGATCGACGAGAAGAAGCTCACCCGCATCTTCCTCGACTGGGTCGAGATCGTGAACGCGCAGAAATCCTATGCGCGGCTGGACCGGGCCGACTTCATCGTCTTTGCCGCGGGGCTGGCGCTCAAGGAACTGATCAGACGGTCGCCGGTGCGTGCGGGCGATACGGCGGCGGCCCTCGCCGAAGAGACGCCTGAAATCGTCCGGTTCTGGCCCGAAGGGTTCGTCTACACCAACTATTGCGTCTGCGCGATCGCAGCCGTCTTCGAGCAGGAATTCGGCAGCGCGCCGAAGCTCGACGCCTGCGCCGACGATCTCAGGACCTGGTGGTCCTACAAGGAGAACACCGCCGAGGTGCCGAGCTACGCGGTCGCCTATCTCGACCGCTTCCTCGGCGCCGAGCCCAACTGGCTGGCGCCCGACCTGCCGGAAGAGCGCAGCGCCATGCAGCGCGCGCTTTCCTCTCCACCCAAGCCGCAGGCCATCGGCCGGGGCTGATCGCATACCGAAACGAATGCAGCGGCTGGCGGGCCCATCCGACCAGGCCATGCCGTCGCATCGGCGACCCAAGGATTTCAGGAGACGAGCTTGCCCAACGACAGCCTGGTGATTTTCGACTGCGACGGCGTGCTGGTCGACAGCGAACCCCTGGCCGCACTCGCCTATGAGCGCGCCTATGCCAAGAACGGTTTGCCGATCAAGGCGGAGGTCGTCGCCCACGGCGTCGGCATGAAGCAGGCCGACATCATCCGGAAGATCCACGAACTCACCGGACACCTCCTACCCGAGCATGCCACCGACGACATCTGGGGCGAGACCAGGGCGCTGTTCACCGAACGGCTGGAATCGACCCGCGGCCTGCCTGCCTTCCTTGCAGAATTGAAGGCTGCCCGCTGCGTGGCGTCCTCCTCGTCGATGGAGCGCATCAACCACAGCCTTGCCGTCACCGGCCTGGCCGAACATTTCGGTGCGGCGATCTTCAGCTCGTCGATGGTGAAGAACGGCAAGCCCGCACCCGACATCTTCCTCTTCGCAGCCGAGAAGATGGGCTTTGCGCCGTCGCGCTGCCTGGTGATCGAGGATTCGCGCTACGGCGTGCAGGGCGCCGTCTCGGCAGGCATGACCGCGATCGGCTATGTCGGCGGCGGCCATACCCACGACGGCCACGGCCCGGAGCTTCTGGCTTCTGGCGCTGCGGCCGTCTGCGGCAGCTGGGACGAGGTCGCGGCAGAGCTGCGTGGGCGCGGGCTTATCTGAGACGGTCCGATGTGAGGGGCAGTTGGGCGACGGTCGCGCCGCCCCTCACCTGCCTGCGGCACCCTCTCCCCGCCTGCGGGGAGAGGGTAAGAGTGAGGGGCAATATGACGGGCTGGCCCGGCGGCGCTTACGCCCGCGCCATCTCCAGCAGGATCTTCAGCACCTGTTCGCGGCGCTCGACCTGCGGCATGTGGCCGGTGGCCGCAAAGACGTGCAATGCCACCTCGCCGGGAAGCCCCAGCGACTGGCTCGCCGGGATGATCCGGTCGTTGGCGCCGACGATCATGCGGACAGGAATGCGCAAGGCGGCGATCAGCCCCCTGATGTCGAAGGTCTGGGTGCCGTCAGCGAAGAAGCGGTCGGCGATCTCGGCCTGCGCGGTACGCAGTTCGCTGTCCGCCGCCTGCGCCAGCGTGGCATTGACGAAAGGCTTCGACAGCACCTGCTCGTCGGCGACCAGCTGCTTTAGCCACGGCATCAGGCTGGATTCGCTCCTGGCCCGCACGAAGCCCTGCAGGAAGGCGCCGTTGATCTCGGGGCCGAGGCCGGCCGGCGCGATCAGCGCCAGCGCGCGCACGTCGGCATGACCGCGCGCGGCGACGGTTGTCGCCACGGCACCACCGAAGGAATGGCCGACCAGCAGCACCGGTCCGACATCAAGCGCAGCAAGGGTTGCCTCGACATCGGCGGCGATGGCGTCGAGGTCGGCGGGCGCCCGGCGCGGTGAGCCGCCATGTCCGGGCAGGTCGAGCGCCAGCAGCAGCGCGCCGACGGGACCTGCCGCCAGCATCGGCCGCCAGCTGTTGAGGTCGGCGCCGAAGCCGTGGATCAGCACGATCGGACGGCCTTCGCCCTGTCGCAGCCATGCGAAGTTCAGCGGTGCCGTCTCACCGGCCCGCTGGGGCGCCGGTCGCGGCTGGGAGGATGCCGGCGACCTGGAAACTACGGGGGCTGGCTTCGCCAGGGCGGGTGCTTCAACTTGCGCCGGAATTGCCGCCTCGACGTCCTTGCGCATGACACGGCCCTTGGGCCCGGATCCCGAGATGGCGTCGAGCGTCAGCCCTGCCTCCGCCGCGAGGCGGCGGGCCAACGGCGTGGCGCGCGTGCCGTTGGATGGCATGTTGGTGGATGGCATGCCGGGCGCTGCTTTTGCCATCACGATTTCGGGCACGGCCGTGGCCGGTGCTGCCGCGACGGGTGCGATTGCCTGCGCGGGCTCGGCAGCAACGTCCTTAGCCGGCTTTGTTGCCTCGCCTTCGGCATAAATCCAGGCGACGGCTTCGCCGACCGGGATGTCGATGCCTTCCTTGCCGGTGATATCGCGGATGGTGCCGGTGGCCGGTGCGTCGATTTCCATCGCCGCCTTGTCGGTTTCGATCTCGAACAAAAGGTCGCCCTTCTTGACCACGGCACCCTCGTCGACGAACCAGCGCGAGATGCGCCCGGTCGCCATGTCCATGTCGACCTTGGGCAGGATGACTTCGACCGGCATGGCCTAGCGGCTCCCAGCGGCGAGACTGCGCGCAGCGGCCAGTATGTCGGGCACCTGCGGCACGGTCGCCTTTTCCAGTTCCGGATTGTAGGGCACCGGCGTCTCGGCGCCGCCGAGGCGGACGATCGGCGCGTCGAGGAAGTCGAAGGCCTCGCTCTCGGCGATCATGGCACTGACCTCGGCGCCGACGCCGAGCGTCTTCACGCCCTCATAGACGCAGAGCAGCCGCGACGTCTTCTTGACGCTTTCGATGACGGTTTCCTTATCCATGGGTCTTACGGTGCGCAGGTCGACGACTTCGACGTCGATGCCTTCGGCCTCCAGCGTCCGGGCCGCCTCGAGCGCCTTGTGCACCATGATCGAGGTGGCGACGATGGTGAGGTCGCGGCCCTCGCGGCGGATCTCGGCCTTGCCGATCGGCACGGTGTAATAGCCCTCGGGCACCGGGCCCTTGGTTTTGTAGAGCAGCTTGTGCTCGAAGATCATCACCGGGTCCGGATCGGCGACGGCAGCGAGCAGCATGCCCTTGGCGTCGTGCGGTGTCGCCGGCTGGATGACCTTGAGGCCCGGCACGTGGCCGAGCCATGCCTCCAGGCTCTGGCTGTGCTGGGCGGCAGCGCCCGTGCCGGAGCCTGCGGGAAAGCGCATGACCACGGGCACCGACACCGCGCCGCCGAGCATGTAGCGCATCTTGGCGGCCTGGTTGACGATCTGCTCCATGGCGAGCGTGGCAAAGTCGGAAAACTGGAACTCGAAGATAGGACGCAAGCCTGTCACCGCAGCGCCCACGGCGACGCCGGCGCCCCCGAGTTCCGAGATCGGCGTATCGATAACGCGGTCGGCGCCAAAGCGCTCGACGAGGTCGCCCGTCACCTGGAAGGCACCGCCATAAACGCCGATGTCCTCGCCCATCAGGAACACGCGCTCGTCGGTCTCCATGGCAATCGCCATGGCTTCCTGGATCGCCTGGGCATAGCTCAGCTCGCGCACGGCCTGATCCATTTACGCGGTCTCCGTATAGACGTAGCGCTCGAGGTTGCGGATCTCGGGTGCCGGGCTTGCCTTGGCGAACTCGATGCCGTCGGCGATTTCGTTGCGCACTGCCTCGCGGATGGTCCTGATTCCGGTCATGTCGATGATGCCGAACTCCATCAACTCGTTTTCGAAGCGGACGATGGGATCGCGGTTGGTCATCCAGTCCTCGATCTCTTCCTTGGTCCGGTAGCGGTTGCGGTCGCTCTTGGAGTGGCCGCGATAGCGGTAGGTCTTGGACTCGATCAGCGTCGGCCCTTCCCCTGCCCTGGCGCGGCGCACCGCTTCGTGGCTGGCTTCTGCGACTTCGGACAGCACGTTGCCGTCGACGATCACGCCCGGCATCGAATAGGCGGCGGCACGGTCGGCGACATTGGGCACCGCCGTTGAGCGGGCCATCGAGGTCGACATGCCGTAGCCGTTGTTCTCGCAGACGAAGATAACCGGCAGCTTCCACAGCGAGGCCATGTTGAGCGCCTCGTGGAAGGCACCTTCGTTGTTGGCGCCGTCGCCGAAGAAGGAGATGACCACGCGGTCCGACTTCAGGCGCTTGGCCGTCAGCGCCGCACCCACGGCGATCGGGATGCCGCCGCCTACGATGCCGTTGGCGCCGAGATTGCCCGTCGTCACGTCGGCGATGTGCATCGAGCCGCCGCGGCCGCGGCAATAGCCCGTGGTCTTGCCGAAGAACTCGGCAAACATCTTCGACACTTCCGCGCCCTTGGCGATGCAGTGGCCATGACCGCGATGGGTCGAGGTGATCTGGTCGTCGTTGGTCAGCGGCATGCAGATGCCCATGGCGCTCGCTTCCTGGCCGATGGACAGGTGCATGGTGCCGTGGATCAGGCCGCGCATGTAGGACTCTTCCGCGCCCTCTTCGAACTGGCGGATGAGATACATCTTGTGCAGCGCCTCTTTCAGCCTGTCGGCGCTGTATTCCCGGTAGATGAAGGGCAGGTTGGCGCCCGCCGGCAGGTTCTTGGTCTTAGCCTGGGCCACGATCAAGCCTCCGCTCCATAGACCAGCCTGTCCTGTCGTGCCCTGAGCTCGGCGATCTTCGAGCCGGGCGCGACGGCGGCGTTGGCGGTGGTGATGAGCTCGCCCTTCCTGATCGGGGCGGTGACGGTGCCGCCCTGC